>JABSOS010000005.1 GCA_013216135.1 Candidatus Caenarcanales bacterium | reverse complement strand
TAGCTTATATTTTGATAATTTACTGTATTTAAGCATATTCCAGACTAGTTAGATTTATTTTAACTGGTCTAGAGCCTAAACAAATATCAAAAAAGAATATACTTTTGAATAAGAAGCAATTGATTGAACTTGACTGAAGGAAATAAAAAGTATTGAACTAGCGACACTATCAAGTGTATTAAAATGAATTTTTTTTAGTATTAATACAAGAATGATTAAAGAAGCTAATATCCAGAACAAGCTAAAGTAGCGAAGTTTTTCTATAGATTCAAACATATTCGTAATAGGAATTTTACTCAAAATTGCGTAACCTGGACCATGGTTACTTAATTCATACCAATGCTTTATATAAAAATTGGTTTTATTTATGAATGTATCCTTATTTGGAGTAAGAAAGTCTAAAGTATCATACATTGTATTAAGGCCATATTTATTAAATTGATTTAAATACTTTACATTCTTAACTGTTTTATTATTTGCTCTTAAAAACTCATATATTTCATCTCCTTGAATTAGTGGAGATGAAATTTTTTTAGCGATATTCAGGAAAGAAAAAGTAAAAGATAATACTAAAAAACAATATATAATGATTTTTTTTGTAACGGTCATCTAATTTTAAGCCCTAATAACAAACTATAATTGTACAACATGGCTCTTGAATCACCAGATTTTATTGTATTCGTTCTTACTATATTTTTAGGCTTTTCTATAGCTAAATAATTACCTTAGTGATGATAGGTAATTATTTAACTGATTATTAAGTTTATCCGCAATATTTCTGTATTCACTAGTTAAGTTAGAAACATGAAGTAAATTTGTCCTTTCTTTTCTTGCATCAACAAAATTATGTCGATACAATTCTTCATTCCGATCATTATATTTTATATAACGCCATGAATTGGTTCTAATGCTTCGTGCAATAGATTTACCTTTATGCATTTTCCAATTGGAAACAGCAAATCTATTGCTTCCCAGGTTAGGAGTGTATATAAGATCTTTAAAGCTAATTCCATCTAAATTAGACTGATTTTCAACTCCAAGTATATCTAGTATAGTTGGAAAAATATCGAGAGTACTCACTATAGAATTACAAAACTGGCCATTAGTAAGCTTTGGATGTTTAATCATCATTGGGACTCTCGTAGCTTTTTCCCAAAGTTTGAATTTACGCCAACCAAGTTTCTCACCTAAAAACCAACCATGATCACTAAGTAAGCAGATAACAGTATTGTCTTTATATTGAGATTGATTAAGAGCGTTAATAATATTACCAACACATTCGTCTGCAAAACTAATATTAGCTAAATAAGCCCTGATAGCTCCTGCAATTAAGTTTCTTTTTACAAGATCTTTTTGGTCAGCTCCATTTAATTTAAATTCTTTTACTGCAAGATTAGGTATATCATTTAAATCATTTAATTCTTCATCTAAATTAGGTGTCTTAATTGAATCTAAGGGGTATAAATCATAAAATCTCTTTGGTACATACCAACTTAAATGAGGTTTATGAATACCTGCAAATAAAAAGAATGGACTATTATGATTCATTTGAAGTTTATTAACACACCAGTCAGTAGTAAGTGAATCTGGCATAGCTGACTCACAGTCACTATATTTTTCTCCAAACCTGTTTCCAATTAGATTTCTACGATTAGGGAAATCTAAATCATAGCCATCTGGGTGCATCGTTGAGTAATCCATTGTTAAAAAATCATCCCAAATTTCTTTTTCATAATTCCCCAAACCTTTACCTGGTTTTTTTTCATAGCCTGCATTGTGATATATTTTTCCAGCACCATAGGTTTTATAACCAAGTTCTTTCATTTGTCTGGGAATAGTTTTTAATTCGATCTTTTTTCTATCAAAATATTTTTGATTACTTTTAAATTCTTCAATAAGTAAATTTTGTCTATAAAGTTTTGTAGTATTTGGATCTAGTCCACTTAAGATACTAGCTCTAGAAGCACCACATACTGGCACACTACAAAATGCATTATTAAAAACAGTACTTTCGGATGCTAATTTTGCAATATTTGGCGTATGTGCACCTGGATAGCCATTATATGGGGAGCAAAAATCATTAAGGTCATCGATTACTATAAACAAGAAGTTCAAATTTTGAATATTTTTCCTATCAATAAGATTGCTTTGATACTGGGATATTATTTTTTCTGATTCTTTTGAACAGCTTAAAGACGAGCCCGAAATTGTAATTAATGAGGATATTAAACCAATATTTTTAATAAATTCTCTTCGGTTCAGATTCGTAAACATAAATATTTAATTTTAACACTTTGTCATACCATCACTCCCCGAAATCACCATAAAGGAGATAGTAACAAAATACAAGCCAAACTAAAAAAGGACTTTAAATGATTTAGAGACTATATAATTAAAAATCGAAGGTCAAATTTAAGATAATTTCCACTTGTATAGGTGATAAGGTTCGAAAAATTGAGATAATACTCTCAATGATATGATAATATAAATTTTCGATTAAGAATTGTTAATACCTATGGGGGATAATAATTGAAAATATTCAATGACGAGTTAAAAATCACGCTTTTTCTAATTTTTACATTAGTGATATTTACCCACCTCCCAACCAGAGCAGCTTTAATTCCAGCTCAATGCAGTTCAGGAAACTGTAACCTTAATCTAAGGATTAATGATAGAGATATAAACAAATTTTTCCCAGACGCCTTCCCTGGTTTTAGAGTTAGGCTTGATTTAAATCCTTTAAAGTTAAATAACTTTGAGTCTGATCATTTTAGAGTGATCGTTAACGAACAAACATCTTCGGGTGCGAATATTGTTTCATCTCATACTGTTAGATTCCCAAATAAAAGATCAAGACGAAGAAATTATCAGTTAATCCTAGATATTCCAGAGTTTTTAGGTTCAAAAATATTTTTTATGGATTTCTATAGAAATGATGGTGCTTTGCAAGCAAGCTATAGTGTTCCAATAAATGGTTTTGGTTCAACACAAGATAGACTTCAAAATAGTCAAGGAATTATTTATGGGCAAAATCTTGCAAGTATAGTTCCAACTCAGCTAGGGGTGTCAGTTCCTAACAGCGTTTTAGACACTAGAGTATGTCCTGATGATAACTTTAATGACTGTAATTTAGACGAATTATTTTTCCACAACTTTGCTGTAGAAGCAAGTACTATCCAGGACCCTCATAAAACTAGTCTCTTAAAAGAAGAAGATGGGACTATTAGACTAAGAGTTCCTGTAGTAGCTTCTAGAAGAAGAAGAAATAAAAGAATTTCTTCAGTGAGAAGAGAGACTTTAGTAACTGCAGATGACCCTGCAATTGGGCAAGATCCGAGTCTTACAAATAATCAACCAGTTAACATTTCACAGGTAGATGAACTGAATATAGGTAGCGGCAGTAATTTCGTGAACTTCTCTATAGATGATGTTAATCAAGAATTAGAAATCGATGTTAATAATTTTCCTAACCCTATAGTAATTAGAAGTGATTCTATAGGCTTTGATCCTAACACTCCTCAAGCTACAGTTGATCTTGAAAGGGGCTCTAAGACTAACAAACCAAGTATACTAATCAACAACTCTCCTCTTTCAAACCCTCCACGTAGCGGCGCATTTGAATTCAACAACGGTAATTTATATTTCTCCGCTAATGGAGTTAGAGAATTTATTTTACTTGACCCAACAAACCAATTTGCGGGTTCTGGTTCAACGGTAAATGTTAAAGCGAACTTAGCTGGGAACGCAGATAGCTTGGGAACTAATAATTCAAATTTTTACTTAAATGCAAGCAATCTTAATTCAGGAACTATCAGTATTAATCACCTACCTAATATTGATCAGATCGATAGATTATTTAATGACTCTACTAGCCACTCTATGGTCTTAGTAGGTGCTGATGATATAGTTCTCACTTCACAAGCAGATGTTAATTTAACTCTCCCTACAGCAGGAACACTTGCAACTACTGATAACTTACCTGTTGTTATTCCTCCTAATAGTGTTAACTCTGCAAATATTACTGACAATAATTTATTAAATGAAGACTTTGCTAATAACTCTATAAGTTCAGCTAAGCTTGCTAACTTGAATGCATCAGTAATCACTAGCGGTACTGTAGATCCTCTTAGACTTCCAAATCGTGACATTAGTGATATTACAAATCTAACGACGGAGCTAAACGATAAGTTAGAAGTAGTAGATATCGAAGATAATCTTTTATCAACTAGTACCACGACTGCTTTAAGTGCAAATCAAGGAAGAGTTTTAAAGAACTTAATCGATGCTTTAATAGGTGGTTTTGGGACGGTTAACAGTAACCTTCCAGGCACTGATATCGACTTTAATGAATTCCATTCAGTTTATTCTAAAACCCTAGACCAAGACGAAACCTTCACTATTTCTAATCTTCAGCAAGGTCATAAAGTGTTTTTAATTCTTGAAGGAGAGTTTAATCCAACATTCCCTTCTTTTTTCAATTTACTAGAAGGTGCTTATAATCAAGAAGCTCTAAACGTTATTCAGCTAGATGTAATCAACGATCAAGCTTCTATAGAATTAGTTCACATGAAAATATTTAACTTACCAAGAATTGAATTATTACTTTCTGTAAGAAAAGTAAACCAAGCCTACAATGGACCTTGTGTAACAGTAAGAAGAAGCTCTGATGACGCTGAGCAAAATATATATTTCCTTCCAAACAATAATTTAGATACCACTTCATTACTTAACTTTGTTGGTGCAGGTAATGATGGTTTTGTAACTAAATGGTTTGACCAATCATTTAATGGTTTCCATGTAGAGCAAAGCTCAGCTTCACTACAACCAAAAATCGTTGATGCTGGCGCACTTGTTCTTAGTGATAACCCATTTGCTGCAATTGACTTTACAGATGATTTCCTAAGAAATGCTGACTTGCAGATAGCGCAGAGCTTTTCATTAATGACTGTTGCAGCAACTACAGTTGCTAGTCAAGATGAGCCTGCTAACTATATTTTAAATCAAGGAGATAACTCAACATTCTTAGGTAGAGGTTTATTTCTAGAAGCAGATAATGATTTTGCCGCTTTAAATGGAGGTACTTCCTTAACTAAACAATCTTCAGGGTTAACCGTAAATGAATCTTATTTACTACACTATAATTACAATGAAAATAACCTAAATAGTAATAGTAAAATTTTCATAAATGGAATCGAAGGAAATAATTCTTATGCTCCAGCTGGCAATCCAGCAGACAATTCCCCACTACATATAGGTCGAAGATCAGATCAGAATAATTCTTATGCTGAGATGAAAGTTCAAGAAATCAGAATCTATAATAGATCACTCTCTGATAGCTTTAGACAAAGCCTTGAAACTGAAATAAATAACTACTTTAATATCTACTAGGAGTAAGCATGAACATTTTAATTACACTAATCACTTTCATAACACTTACTCTTAGCGCTAGCCCTGTTAAAGCTACTGGTGAAAAGATTAACCTAGAGTGTGTTGCAGGCAACTGTAATTTAGACTTCAGAGTAAGCTTAGATGATTTAAATTTAAACCTTAATAATGAAAGACCAAATATCCTTTGTGTAGTCGATACTAGACCACTTAATATTAGTAATGCTCATTCATATAGAATCGTTGCCTATGAACTTAATAATGCTGGTGAAGCTATTATCAACTCTGATACTAAGATAGATTTTCCTACATATAGAAGAAATATTCGTGATCAAAGAGTAAGAATTGAACTAGTTCCTAAACTTGGTAGTAGAGAAATTTATCTTGCAGTTCATGACTCAACTGGTTCACTATATACTTTATACCGAGCAACTATTGCTAGTAGTGGAAGTTTTGTTGCGAACAACACCTTAGGTACATCAAGCTTCAGTACAGGCTTAAGCAGCACAAGCTCTGGTTCAAATGAAATAGTTCCAGGCTATAGCTGTACGAATGCAGGTTTAGATGAATGTAACATTGAATCATTACTTTTTAAAAGACTGACCTTTGAATCTAATCGAAGAAGAAGAGCTAACCAAACCAATCTAGTAAAAGATCCTGATGGTGCTTATAGGGTTCAAATCCCAGTGCAACCCGGGAAATTTAGAGTAAGGAAAATTAGACCAGCCCCTAAGTTTATTGTTTTAGAAGATTTAAGTGTAAATCTAGTTCCAGAAACACTTTCAAGTCCACTTTTGACTACTAACCCACTAAGAATAGGTTTAGGTACTGACCATGCAGATTTAGCTTTTAACGAAAATACTGATGAATTCACCTTAGCTATAAATGACTCCACGCCAGTAATCCGTGCAGATAGATCTGGTAACGTAAGTATCAGTCCAGATGCAAGTAGTGGTTTAAATGATGCAAAGTTCACAGCAGAAATGGGACAAATCGCTCCAGTTCGTTTACAAAGCTCAAATTTAACAACAACTCCACTTGAAGGTAGTTTTGAATTTACAGGTGATGGGCTGTATTTTACAGCAGATGGTGTTAGAAGATTTATCTTACTTGATCCAATTAGTCCGAATCCAACTAATCAAAACCCTACAATAAATGTAATAGGTAGTTTAGATGCACAAAACTTAAACAACCTTCCTCCAAGTCACTTTAGAAATGCAAGTAATTTCTTTACTGGTACTATTTCTCAAGACAGACTTCCAGATGATATCGGAGCCACTTTATTAAAGAATGAAGTTTCAAACAAAAACCTCAGAATGTCTGGCGCTCACAATGTTAAGTTCATCTCTCAGGGAAGTACAGACATTACTTTACCTACTACAGGAACTTTAATTATATTAAGTGAAATCGTTACTGATAACAGCGTAGGTACAAATGAGATCATCGATTTGAGTGTAGCTGGAGTTGATATCAAAGATAATGAACTTTCAAATGATAAGTTTAATAACGATTTAGATACTAGTAAAATTACTTCTGGGACTATTGATCCAGCAAGACTTCCAGATAGAGCTATTAGTGAAGTTAATAACCTCAGCACAGAACTCGGGGATAAAATTGAAAAAACAGATATCATAGATAATCTAGTAAGTACTGATATTGATAAACCATTGAGTGCCAATCAAGGAAAGGTTCTTAAAGATCTTATCGATGTAAAAGAAGACTACACTACTTTAAACTCAACTCTAATTACAGAAGAACTTGATTTTACAGAAAACCATAGTTATTTAACTAAAACAATTACAGCAGATACTGTTCTTACAGCTATTAATCTAGAACAGAGTCATAAGATATTACTTGAAATAGATGGTAACTTTAACTTATACTTCCCAGACTATTTTATTACTTTAAGTGGTTCCTACGATCCTACTAAGGTAAATATCATTGACCTAGAAGTTATAAATGATAATAGTTCATCTCCTATAGTGTACGTCCACATATTCCAAGAATAGTTAGACCTCAGGGCTAGTCCTGAATACGCCACTTAGGTGATTTTTAAAAAAATTATTAAAGAAATTCGGGCAAAAAGCCGATCTATGAATATGAGGGCATTAAAAATGCAAAGCATAGAAAAAACTTATTTAAATACAGATTATAAAGATAGGTTATTTAAGAAAGCTACTCCAGTAGAATCTAACCTCAAAAAATCTGTAAATAAAATTAGTTCTGGTCTTCTGATTAATAATGTAGATAGTGATTCTGCAAGCTTAAGTATCAGAGAAGAAAGCTTTGCTAAAAAACAATTCTTTGAACTATTAATGGAATTAGATGAAGCGATTACGATAGTAAATACTGTAATTTCTAGTATCAACTCCGTTTCTCAAATCTCCCTCTCAATTTCTAAACTAAAAAAAGACTACCAGTCTAACTCAAATCCTAAATATCATGCTTTTCTTCAAAATGAACTCAATAGTTTCATTAACAATATAGAAAGAATAAATCAAAAGACTGTATTCAACGATGAAAACTTAGTAGATGGTAGTTTCTACCGAGAAATAAAATTAGCAAATAAAGATAAAGATATAAAAATAGATTTTAGAAATCCTGAAAATGATGGTTTGGAAATTACTAGTATTGATTTTAATATTAATAAAATCTCAGCAAAGGGAAACCTAGTAAGTAATACTTCCTTACCTTTAAAAGGAATCCAAATTTCAGACATTAATGAAGATGACTTAAAAACGATTAACCAAAACATCTCACGCATGAATAGAAGTGCAAATGTAGTTAAACAAAGACTTTTAATCGCTCATAAAGATTTAGAAAATAAAATGAATAATGAGTTTAATAAAGAGAATTACGATAATGTCAAAGCAGGTCTATTCATGGTTGATTTTAAATCAAAACTTGAAAAGCAATCTGCAAGTACTATTTTAACTCAAGTAAGTGAAGATCATAGTGGTGCACTTGGTTTGTTGCCATAAGCTCAACAGATTACAGCAATATGCCTATCCCTAATTACTCATCGTAGTATTCTTCTTCAAAGCGATCGTATTCAAGAAGAGATTTGATCATAACGAAAGATCCAACCGTAAAAGTAGAGAAAAGAATTATGGTTTTTATCCAATACATTTTATCCATTGCTCCTATGATTATAGCTAATACGTAATAATATTAACCCTACACCTATAACAAATTTCAAGGAGACAATAATTATCCCAAGTAAATCTGGTAAAAGCTTTTCTTTCCAAACATAAACATCACTGATAATATGCCCCATATCACTAACACACCAAGCTATAAACCAAATAAATAGCAAATCAGAAAAATTAGCAGGAAATTTACGCCTAAGTTTTTTCACTATAAAATTACCTCAAACATTATTCTAAAAAGAAATTAAACCCTAAATTAAAAATGCAGTGCAAACACTAAGTAAAAAACAATGCTGATTGAGTACTTGAGTAAATAATCAAACGATAAAGCATCTCTAAGCTGATATGTGAGATACAGCTGACATGAATGCCCTAGGCAAATTAAAAGTAATCCAATAGCTTCTATTGTCGGTCAGCAAAGAACACATAGCAGCTTGGAGATGCGTTCCTAGGATTTTATTTACTCAAGCCCTCGGTCAAATTCTCAAACCCATTATTTTTAACCACGACATTATCCTCAATCCGAACCCCAATTCCTTTCTCTGCGATATAAATCCCAGGTTCAATTGTGATAACCATATTTTCCATTAAGATATCTGTTTTCCTATCTACCCCAGGGTCGTGAACATCGATACCAAGTGAATGCCCGATACCATGCATAAAGTATTTTTTCAATTCATCCTTACTATCTTTATCCTTAATATATTTAAGCTCAAATAAACCCTCTGCTAGAGAAGCTTCTGCGATATCTTGAAGATCTTTAAAAGCCATACCAGCTTTAATAGAATTAATAACTTTATTTTGGCACTCTAAAACTAGATCATAGACTTCTTGCTGCTCATTAGTAAAACTATTATCAGGACTATAAACCCTAGTAATGTCACTTACATAGTAGTTAAACTCGGCTCCTGCATCAACTAAAACTAAATCATCAGCATTAACCAAATTATCATTTTTAATGTAATGCAGTACACAAGAATTTTTCCCAGCAGCTACGATAGCTGGATAAGCCCAGCCACTTGCCCCCTGTGCTCTAAAAGTACGATTCAAATGAGCCTCCAGCTCATACTCATAAATTCCTTGCTCAATAATATTAGGAATCATAGAGTGAGCCTGAATAGCTATTTCATTAGAGCGTCTCATGATATCAAGTTCAGCATTAGATTTAATCGCTCTTAATGAGTGGATAAACTTGGTAACCTTCTCTGTAAAAAGCTTAGGAATATCATCCTCTAAACCTTTATCATAGTCTTCAATATCAAAGACATTATTGAGATCATACTTTTCTTTTGCAGAAGAAATAGTTTCCCTTTCTCCTTCCCAGATGATCATTGTTTCATCAGCTTGTTTAATATAAAGACTGACAGGGTTTTCAGCAGCAGGTTCAAAAACTAAAACAGCTTCTGATTCAGTAAAACCAGTCAAATAGTAAAAATCACTATCCACTCTAAAAGGATAGAAAACATCGTTACTAAAATTCTTTTCCTCACCTGATTTCAAAATAAGTCTTTTCGGATAATTATTAAAGTCAGCTCCAGCAGTCTCATCTAAATCCTTAATATCGATACTAAGATTAGCCATAAAAGCCAAAACCTTGTCTCGCCTTGTTTTAAATTCCTCTGCTGGAATAGTGAATTTTTGTTTTTTGGTTCTTAACATAAAGCTATGCTTAAGCTGTGGCAGCAAGCTTACTGAAAGCTTGTTCTAGATCAGCCTGTAAGTCTTTAACATCTTCAATACCTACAGATAAACGAACTAAATTATCATTGATACCCAGTTCTTTTCTTCTTTCAGCAGGCACTGCTGCATGAGTCATAGTCGCTGGATGACAAGAAAGACTCTCTACACCACCAAGTGACTCAGCTAATTGGAAAATCTTAAGACCTGAGACTAACTGTTTAACAGTTTCGATATCAGCATCGATTTCAAATGAAATCATACCGTTATAAAGATCCATTTGTTTTTTATAAAGCTCATGTTGAGGACTAGATTCTAAAGCAGGGCAGTTAACCACTTTAACTAAAGGATGCTGCTCAAGCCACTTAGCTAAAGTTAAAGCATTTTCATGATGCTGCTTCATTCTTACAGCAAGGGTTTTCATCCCTCTCATTAATAACCAACAATCAAAAGGACCAGCAATAGTACCAGTAGCATTCTGATGATAAGCAAGTTTCTCTGCAATCTCTTCATCAGAAGTAATCAAAGCACCTAAAAGTAAATCTGAGTGACCACCTAAATACTTAGTACAGCTGTGCATTACCACATCTACACCAAAGCTAAGAGGTCTCTGTAAATAAGGAGAAGCAAAAGTATTATCAGCAGTAATAATAATTTTTCTATCTTCTTTTTTATTAATCGCTTTAACCTGCTCAACTACTGAAGCTATGTCACATAAGTGCATTTTAGGGTTACTAGGAGTTTCAATCCAAACAAGCTTAGTATTAGGTTTAATCGCTTTAATATAGTTATCAGAATCTCTAGCATCGACAAAGGTAAACTCAATTCCTACTTTAGTCATAAACTGAGTGAAAAGACGATGCGCACCACCATATAAATCTTCACAAGTCACCACATGATCACCAGCAGAGAACTGTTGCATGAAAGCGTGGATAGCTCCAATACCAGAAGGATAAATAAATCCAAATTTCCCACCTTCTAAAGAAGCTAAACATTCAGCTGCCGCAGATCTAGTGGGATTTCCAGTTCTAGAGTAACAATAGCCCTTGGTTTCACCAATTCCTTCTAAAGTATAGGTAGAAGTTTGGTAAATCGGGGGAATAGTAGCACCAGTAGTAGGATCTGGTGATTGACCTTTTAATATAGCTTTGGTTTCAAAACCCCAATTTTCTGTGTTCTCAAGATTCATAATTTCAGTCTCTTTCTGCTAATATATTTTACTATGTTTAGGTTCATCTTTTTCCTTTTTGGAATAATCGCTGGCTTCATAACCGCAATCTTGGTTCTACCAATCCAAGGTAAGACTTTCTTTAATAAGATGTCACAGTTACCGAAACCTAGTCAGGACTTAATCGACGAATGCATTAACCTAACAGTTTCTTTAAGTAAAATAGCGATCGGCTTCGTTGAAGATCTTAAATATAGAGTAGCTGAATCAAGCAAAGTTGCAGAGAAAGCAATGCAAGCTATCAGAGAAAAAAAGGAAATTAAATAATGGTTGAAACTCTTGATTTCGTATTAGTAGTATCTTTATCTTTACTAAGCCTATGCTTCATAGTGTTTTTAGCGTTCTTCATCCCGATTCTTATCCAAGTCGCAAGAATCTTCGATAGTATCAGCACGATACTAGTAATGACAAAGGATTCAGTAAGAAAACTCTTAAATAAAATTGATTCTGCAACAGACAAAGCTGGAAAAATCACTGAAAATATCGGCTCAAATCTAAAAACTTTATTTGTCGGAATTAAAGCCGGCGCAGAAAGCTTCTTTAAAAAGTAGATAACACTTATAACCTATAAATCAAAGGGTAAAATAGATATAAATATATCCAAAATTACCAACTCAGGTTAAATTCCCTGTGGTATGCATATATTTGCTGCGAGCTTAGGGACCCAGCGAAGCTGGGGCGCAGCAGCAAGTGTATGCATGCCATGGGGAATTTAACATATACAGTAGTAGTTTTGGGTATAATTAGAACCATGTTAAGAGAAGATAAAGAAAGTGGTTTAGCTAAATTTATTGGAGGCCTAATCTTTGGTCTTGCGGCTGGTTACGTTACTGCATTATTGCTTACTGAAAAAACTGGTCCTGAGCTAAGAAAAGATTTTGTTGAGAATTCAAATGAAATTCTTGAAAATATGAAAGATAAGCTTGATGTCTTTAGAGATAAAGCTGCTGACAGAATTCAAGAAATTAAAAACTTTGCTGATGAGAAGTTCAGTCTTTCTGCGATTAAAATTCAAGATCAAATCGATTCTATCGCTAAGCAATTAGATGAGCTAGGAAAGAAGACTAAAGAAGTCGCTAATGAATCAAAAGAAAATACTCCGAGCAGCTAAATCTCTTGAACAATTCACGAACAAGCATGGCACGAAAATTGCCATGCTTGTTCCTTTATTGGCATTTTTAATTTTCTTTTCTTACAGTACTATCTCAGCTTTAATTACAGTAAAGTCAGTTGAGTTACCTAAGAACTTTAAGAAGATTAAATTTAAGATTAAAGACTATTTCGTTGAACATTTAGATGAAAACTCCCAAGAAAAACTTTGGAATTTAAAAGCTCAGTCAGCCATTGTTAATTCTAAATATAGTAAAGCTGAGATCACAGATCCAGTGATTGAATACTTTGAAAAGGGTACAAAAAAAACCAAATTTATATTAAGTGCAAAACATGCTGATCTCGATAAAAAGATACAGGCTTTTGATCTTACAGAGAATGTAAAACTTAATTATGAGAACGATACCTATCTTCTTGACTCTGGTAAGCTTAGTTTTTCTGATGAATCAGCTGTCTTTAAAGTCTCTGAAGATTGGATTCTAAACTCTCCCTCTAAAGATATCCTTATCTCAGGTAGAGAAGGCGAGATAAGTAAAAATTTTCAAAGCATAAAAAGCGTAGGTTCAGCTCAGCTCGAGAAGGGACCTTACCAACTTTCTGCAGATAAAATAAACATTAATATCAGCCCAGAAAGACAAATCGTAGATTCCTATGGATCTTCAAAACTGGTAATCCCAGAAAAGAATATTTTACTTACGGCATCAGAAATTCATTTAGATGCTGAAGGTAACTTAAGAGCTCAAGGTAATGTAAATATCAATACCGATAATACGAACTGCTTTGCTGAAAAGCTTTGTGTAAGAACTGAAAATAAAACCCAAATAGCTACACTTACTGGTAATCCATATATTCTTCGTGACAACGACAAGATTTATGCTGATGAAATTATTTACAATTTCAATACAGAAGAGCTTACAATTAAAGGTAATGTCCACTCATAAAAATGTTTTTTCAATTATCGCGGTTCTTGCTTTTATGAGTTTAGGGCAAACAGCTCATGCCATTAAGCTTCAGAAAGGCTTAGATGATATTAAAATCGTTTCTGCAAATAAACTTAGTTATAAGAATAATAAAACCCTACTAACTGGTGATGTAATCATTAAGGTAAAAGATATTTATATTTCCTCCCCGAATGTATCAATAGAAGAAAAGAAAAAAGCAGAATTCACTGGTTCCGTTAATATCAACTCTAAAGACCTAGATGTTGTCGCTGACAGAATGGAAATAGATATCAAAACAGGTTATATAACCTTGTTTAACGCTAAATCTAAAATCAAAGACTATAAAGTAGACTCTGACATCCAAATCCTACACTTAGAAAAAGGTACTTTCAAAGCAGAAGCACTTGAGGGCTCACATGTAGCCACCAGCCACGAAGATATTAATGTCAGCTCAGAAAGCTTAGATGCTTTATTTGAAGGGGATGGCGAAAATATTAATGATTTACTTCAAATCAAATTTGAAAAAAATGTAATTGCAGAAAAAGAAGATTCACAGATCATAGGTAATAAACTGTTAATTTACCCTCCAGTAAAGCAATACCGAGTCATCGGTGATGCTATGTTTATCAATAAAAAAGAAAAGCTTCTTGTGGAAGCTGATTTCATGAACCTAGAAGAAAATAATGTTGAAAATAAAGACTATACTTTGCTTGCCACCAGCAACTCAGAATCTAAAAAAGTTAAAGTCCTTTCTGAAAAAAGAAAATTACTTGCAAACTCACGCCTAGCAAGAATGTGGCTTAAAAATAATGAAGTAGATAAAATCGTATTCACTGGAGCTTCAGATGTAAGACTTAATGATAGAAAGCTTGAAGGTGAAGAAATCGTTTTAAATAATGAAACTAAAGAACTTATAAGTAATTTAGATAGACCTAGAGCTATTTTGCTGAAGTAATAGCTTGAGGAATTTTGACCCCTAAAATTTTTACTCCATCAAAAATATAATTTAATTCATGGTTTTGCCCTTTGAAGCAACTGATAAATTTCGTGCAAATAACTTAATGCAATTGAGCTTCATTCTTGCCACTCCCTTTGCACTATTAATATTAAAAAGCATACTAATGGAATTAGATTTCTTTTACTTAGTTAAAAAGTGTGAATTTTATATCGCTGTTACAATGTTGATTATAAGCTTAATTATCTCAAATAGAGCACTAAGTATTATCGAAAAACTTGATAGGAGAAAATTAAATCAATGAATATAGATTTTGAATTAATTAAAACTGTAATCGGAGTTATAGTATTTGCTATCAGCTTTGGATTATTTTTATTACACCCTTTCAATTTATCCTATCAATCAAAAAAAAGAACTGGACGCTTAGATCCAAACAAATCATTCCTAGAGAATTTTTTCTCTGTTACTTGAATCATATAAAACCTCTTCAGCCACTAACTTTGAAGTCTCATAACCAGAAAGCATCTCTCTCAATACCCCTAAATTTTGCAGCATGGTTTCTAAATAAAGATAGTCTTCAAACCATAAACAAGTCTCTTCATAAAAATTACTCACTGTAGCATTATTCTGTAAGAACTCTTTTACGATATACTTTCCAGCAATAATATTTGCAAGTCCAGCCATATCAATGATCTTGAACATCTTATAAAGCATGTAATTAATAGAATTTGCCTTATAAGTTAAAAAGTATGGTTTTTCATAAAGCGCTGCTTCTAAAGTAACAGTACCTGAACATAACCATAAATAGTCAGATGCCTTTAAAAGTTTTTGATTGGCTTGTGGTAAAGTTTCACCATCAATCACCTTAATTAAGTTTTGAGCGTCTTTCAAACCACACTTTAATAACTTTTCATGAGAAATAGTCGGAGCTTTTGCAATCACAAAACGGATTTGAGGATATTCTTCATGAATCTTCTTCGCCGTTTTTACAAATAAAGGTAAAGTATACTCAATTTCAAAACCTCTACTACCTGGAAATATTCCGATTAAAGGTGCATCATCACTAGGTATTAAAGCAATATCATCATTTTCAACACTATGAGCACAGTATTCTTCCTGTAAAAAAGAAAATATTTCAGCCTTAGCATCTTCTGCGGACATATCAATCAGTGACTCTAAAACCGGGTTACCTACATACCTAACTGGCTGTTCAACCTCATTATAAATTTCTTCTTCAAAAGGTAAAGTACATAAAACTTTATCTACATACTTTAAAACATTTTCTATTCTCTCAGGTCGAGAAGCCCAAATCTGAGGTGCAATATACTGAATAATCTTAATATCTTTTAGACTCTCATCTCGTGCCTGAGCCATCTTTATCGAACGTGCAACCTGTAAATTAAAACCAGCGTAATCTACTAGAAGAACTGTATCAGGCTTAAATTCCAGGATCTCTTTAACTATTTTCCTCTTTAAACTCAGAATTTTAGGTAAATTCAAAACCACCTGAGTTAAACCAGCAAATGAAAAATTCTTATAATCTACGAAAATCTCCATCCCTAAATGCTCACAAAGAGAAGAAGCCATACCTTTAATATGGGTTCTAGGTTCAATAGCTTTTATTTCACGAACCACTTTAGCTAAATGGCTTTCACCACTAAACTCACCGCATATTGCAAATATCTTTTTTTCCTGAGCCAAAGAATTTCCTTCTATCCTTGTAAATTTCTTCTTGCTATATCTTGTACCATCGAATAAGTATTCATAAACCCATTCGCTCTTGAAGCAGTTAATGTTTGTGCTAAACCCATCTCCTCAATAAATTTAGGGTCAACTGCAAGTACTTCCTCAGGACTAGTCCCAGTAAAACCATCAATTAATAAGGCAAGCAAGCCCTGCACTAAATGGGAATTAGACTCTCCCTGAAAACTCAACTTACCATCCTCAAGCCCCCCAGTAATATAAGTAAGAGAAACACAACCCTTCACCTGATTTTCATCTAATTTCTTACTCTGATCAAAAGGAGTTAACTTTTTACCTAAAGCAATAATCCTTTCGAACATCTTAGTCTTATCACCAAGCTTTTTGAATTGATGAAAACGCTTTAAAAGCACTGGCGTTAACTTATATGGATTTTCTTGTTGTGTATCAGTCATCTTCAATATTTATTAAAAATCACCATAAATTAGTGATTCCATTAGTAAATTGTAACTTTTATTAGCATAAAGTATCTTAAATAAGATAAAATGATTTATTGCTTAGGGCGGTATAGCCAAGTGGTAAGGCAGAGGTCTGCAACACCTTTACCGCCGGTTCGAATCCGGCTGCCGCCTCCAATTTTCACTACGTTCAATTGTAAGTTTGCAGACGTATTCAAACCGGCTACGGTTCAATCTTTTTCATGCGACTTTGAAAGTCGCGGGCTGCCGCCTCCAATTTTACTCTAATTATAATTGCATTTATAATTCACTGGCAATTTGCCCGCCTACAGCTGAGTTTTATAGTTATAACTTTACTAAAAAACTTGTATTAATCAGGTGAAACTATGGATCTTATCAAAATATCAAAACTAATCAAATGGATAAAGATAGACAGTAAAGTTCATAAAAGATGAGCTTAATTTGAAGAATACTTGGATTTTGCAGTAACAAATTATCTAATAATAAGCAAAACTAGGTTGACAATATCATCATAATCAATACAATATTAACTATGATAAAGAAAATCATACTAGCATCAAGTCTTTTATTGTCATGTGCTACACAGGTTAAAGCCGCTGTAAACTTTGATAAGATTCCTGGAGTATTGTTCTCTGGACAACTTTTAACTCTTAGAGCTGATAGAAACTCAAAATTATCATCAAGAAATAATCCATTGACAGTAACTCTCAAAACTGCTGATGGAGAAGAATACAATTTAAATACTTTTGTTTCTAGAAATCAGAAAAAAGCTCAAGTTAGGCTACCTGAGATTAATGTAAATTCTTCAAATATCTATAGAGTCGTACTTATGTTTACTGGGGAGTCTATTCCCTCAAACCTACCAATTGGTGTTAATAAAGTATTATTGGAAGCTGCTGATGCTGACAATTTCATTGAAAATACAGATAGACCTATTTCTGGGGGAGTAGATTTATCCAACACAATTACTTTACCTTCAGAAACTGACTCTGGTATTTTTCCTGGAAGTAGCAATTCTGATAATGAAAAATTATCAAACGGAGATGCAAACCTTGAGATTTCTGGAGATAAAAACATTAAAATCAGTGCAAATTCTGATGTAACAGTTATTTTACAGTCAGGAACTATGGCTACAACAACAGGTCTAACTCCAATTGCTATTAAAGAAGAAATTCAAACTATTCCCTCAAGTGACTCAATAGATGTTAGTGGTGCAAATTATATTGAAATATCAGATGCAAATCTCCAACTTTAAGCAAGCTTACAAATGGTAAAAAAGGTCAAATCCTTACAATTGTATTTTTAGCAAATGGTATAACTCTCGTTGATAATGGAATTGTAACTAGCAATTCTGCTTTAGATTTTATAAATTTAAAGAACAATACGGATTCCACATTTAACAGCGGAGATACCCTGAGATTGATTTTCAACGGAAGTGTGTGGCTAGAATTATCTCGAAGTGTGAACTAATAAAATTGCATTTTTAATTTACTAGCAATTTGCCTGCATGTAACCCAATTTTACAGTTACCACTTTATTAGAGAACTTATATAACGCAGATAAAACCATAGATTCTATCAAAACTAATATATGGCTAAAAAAGAAAGTAAGTCGTGAATTGCCAACAATTTATTTTAAAAGAACCTCTTCAACATTAGAATTCGAGCTTTCTATTTGAATTTCTACAGGACCAATACCATTACCAAAAAAATCTCTTTCAACATAAGCTCCGATAAAATGGTCATAAAGCACAAAATCTTCACTATCACTTTGTTTAACTTTCCTAGAAGAAGTTCCTGAAACATAAGAGTTAGTTATTTTTAGAGGAATAAAAGAATCAGCCGTCTCATTAAATACCTCTAAAGTACCCAATAGTAAGCCAAAAGTACCTAGTCTATTTGGACTATAAAAATTAATTTTTACATCAATATTACTCATGAGAGATGAATCTGGATTAAATCTTGCTCTAGATCCACCCCTAAGACTTGTTTGCAGACGAGATACTAAACCACCAACGCGAGAAGGATATCCCGTATTCTCAACTTGGAAATCCATATCAAGTTTAATATTTTCAAAACTACTTCCTCCCGAAGAGTTAGCAGCTATTCCAGCTAGAGAGTTACGTTCAAAAGAATTACTTCCTATAATTTTTGATTCAAAATCTCTTCCAGCTAATATTAAGTTTAATTTTCCACTGATTTCAATATTAGAAAACTTAACAGCACCTATCTCAAGAGCAAAAACTGCTGCAATACTCCTACCAGTTATATCTACATTTTCTAAAGTGAGATTTTTTATCTCACTTTGCCTTCCAAAAGATTTCACTCTTTGAAAAAGTGCAGATTCAGAATCATTATTCATATAAAGTCCTATTATTTTGTGTCCCTTACCATCAAAATGAAAAGAATTATGAGCACTTATAAGCTTTACAGGAGGAAAACCTTTACCATCGTACCAATTTTTAGTATCTGAGCAGTCTATATCTCTTATTAGTTCTACGTAGATATGTTTTTCATAGGCTTTTTTTAGTTTTTGCAAATCAACGCATTTTCTAATCTTTATAGGGTCATTTTGATTACCTTTTTCTCTAGGTTTTGAATTTTCCTCTGATCTTCTCACTTCTTCATTAAAGTTAAATTCATTGATTTTTTTTAAATCTAATTTAAATCTTCCTTTTAAGTACTCTGTATTATTTAGCGTTGGGATTGCTGTTTTTATACCTGGAATAGGAACACTATCAAATATTTTAGCTTTTACTGTAACTATATCAGGGTTTTCAGGTGATTTTTCAATCGAAGCCCTAGGAAGGTATGAATAATAAGAAATAAAATCATCATTGTATCCATAAGTACCATTTAGGCTATAAGAGACATCATCTATCGTCGAATAGAGCTTAGGTACACTAGAGACTATAGGATCTTTACTTACAGAATTTGAAAAAGACAATGCTAGTGATGGGTCAAATTTATTCCCTCTCCTCTTAAATCTCTGAAGGTTCAAAACTTTTTTATAATTTTCAGTTTTAGAGGCAAATGCTTTATCAATCTCTTTAAACAAGTTTTTTTCTCTTAAAAAGAATATATAGCCTTCTTGATTAGAATTTCCAAAATCAATTCCAGATTCATGCATTAAGACTCCACCAGCTCCTTGAGGCACAGTACCTGAAAAATTTATAACTCTATTTTCATCAACTCTAGTTCCTCTACTTTTTAAAAAATCGTCTCTTTTTTGTATTTTTTCTCTAAAAAAAGCATCGTTTTGATTTTTATCATAGGGTTTTAAAAATACACTGCCTTTAACCAAATACTTTATAGTTTCTTTACCAGACTCTACAGATTCTTGAGCTGCTAAACAAAAGTTTACGGTTAAAACAATAAAACAGACTAAGCTAGCAGAAAACACGATAGTTGCTTTAAAAGACATATAGACCTTAGTCCCAGAAATATTAAGGCTAAGTAAAGAGCTTCCTCAACCAGTAGCGTTCCTACTTTATCAAATATACTAAGTAGCTAGTAAAGTATACAAAGTCTGTATAAGGATACAAAAACTACGAAAATCCTCAATAATACTCAATTTTCACTTCATTCAATTGTATCCTTCCATAAAATACTTTTTCTTATTATTAATTAAGATGCAAAATCAAACAAAATACCGAGCCATAAGTTAAGATAACAAGCATACCTTCGATTGTAAAAAACCTTATGTCTTTACCTTTAGCTTTAGGAATATCTATGATACCGTCAGAGCTAGCTATATCTCCTAGTAATGAAGAGTTCACCTTATTGAAGCCCAATGAAAAAAGAGAAATTCTAGAGGCTATGTGTAAAGGTGATAGTTTCGTAAGTGAAAATCATTTTTGTAATTTTGTAAATTTAGGTTTATTACCCCACGCTCAGAACTGCTATTAATATGCAGTTGGTAGTTCTTCTGATCCACTCCATTCAAATCCTGGGAAAACTGGAAGTAGCAATTCTGATAATGAAAAATTATCAAACGGAGATGCAAACCTTGAGATTTCTGGAGATAAAAACATTAAAATCAGTGCAAATTCTGATGTAACAGTTATTTTACAGTCAGGAACTATGGCTACAACAACAGGTCTAACTCCAATTGCTATTAAAGAAGAAATTCAAACTATTCCCTCAAGTGACTCAATAGATGTTAGTGGTGCAAATTATATTGAAATATCAGATGCAAATCTCCAACTTTAAGCAAGCTTACAAATGGTAAAAAAGGTCAAATCCTTACAATTGTATTTTTAGCAAATGGTATAACTCTCGTTGATAATGGAATTGTAACTAGCAATTCTGCTTTAGATTTTATAAATTTAAAGAACAATACGGATTCCACATTTAACAGCGGAGATACCCTGAGATTGGTTTTCAACGGAAGTGTGTGGCTAGAATTATCTCGAAGTGTGAACTAATAGATAGATATAACTTCCTCCCTACAAAACAGCGATTCAAAACCAGCAACTAAGAGCTTTGTTACCTAGCAGCCTGATCCGAACCGAGGTTCAATCTTTTTCATGCGACTTCGAGAGTCACGCGGGCTGCCGACTCCAATTTTCACTAATAAATTGATACCATTGGTTTAAAGGCTGAATCATTGAGCTCGCGTAATCTTAATAAAATTGGTCTAACCTTAACTGCAGTAACATTAAAATTCTCATTCATATCAAAAATCACCTTTTTAGATTTATCAAAAGGGTGGGGTAGAGCAAAAGAATCATATTCCACC
Source organism: Candidatus Caenarcanales bacterium (assembly GCA_013216135.1). Classification (GTDB taxonomy): domain Bacteria; phylum Cyanobacteriota; class Vampirovibrionia; order LMEP-6097; family LMEP-6097; genus DT-14. The sequence continues at coordinate 195,859 of JABSOS010000005.1, read as the reverse complement.
TGATCAATAGTTGATTTCATCTGGGTAAAAGCTGAGATCATATCTTTTAGTTCTCTACTAGCAAGTTCTGCCCTTTCTTTATCTGATATTGGAGTATTACTTGTAAGTTCTAGACCTTCAAATCCTACTTTATCTTTACCTGAAGCATCTATATTGCTCAAAGGATCAGTGTGAACAAAAAACTCTTTTAATAATGCTTCAAGTTCAGGAACATTATTTTTAATTTTCAGCTGTGGCTTCATCTTTAAATCATCAAAAGAAACTTCAAAGTCGCTGGAATCAAATGTAACTATTTGCTTATCGATATTATATGAAAAAAGATATTGCTGAGTTAGTGGATTAAGTAAAATAGACATAGCTTTATTATTATCAAAGGGATAAATTATTAATTTTTTATTCGGGATATTAGTATGAATATCTAGCTGTAAACCTTTTCTGAATCTCTCAACTTCACCATCAATTGATGAGGATGCTTTAACTAATTCATCTACAAAATCTAAAGGGCTGTGAAGTCCATCATTTTCAATAACTGGTTGTAACATTTTTTTTACAATATTACGATTTTCACTAATAGGGAGTCTACCTTGTATATCATCTAGATTATTAGCACCTTCAGAGTTACGAACAATTTCAGATTTCCTAACAACTGTAGGATTACCAAATGAGCCGAGGTCATTATAACGCTCAAATTGTTGATCAGCAAAAGCTTGAACATACTTAGCCATAATTCACATCCAATTATTTTTCTATAATTATACAAGTTAATACATTTATTAGTACATCTAAAACATAGTAAAATCACTTAATTTTTCTTCATCTAGCGACTTAGCTATATAATATAGATGCATGCCTAGAAAGCTCATCTCTATCTTAGTAATCTCATTTATAGCCGGTTTCAGTACTAGCTGCGATTTCCCCTTTAAATCGAATTTAGCTCAAATTGCTGAAGATTATAATATCGAGTTTTTAAAACCTATTTTAAAGACTGAAGAATCAGAAGCAGAAAAAAATCACAGCGGTGATCACTTCGGTAATAAACACCACGAAGAAGATCATTATAAAGGTCGTCCACCTAAACATGGTCATAATAGTCACCATGACGAAGACCATGAGTTATCTAGTCATCATGAATTACAAGACCATGAAAAGCATGGACATAGTAGCCACCATGGTGACTCTAGTTCACACCATCACAGTCTAGAAAATATAAAATTCTCTAAACATCAAGTAGATTATGGAATCCTATGGGTTCAAAACTCTGCAGAATATTCTGCACTATGCCACCAAGCCTATAATATTGCAAGCCTAAAACTTGAACAAAAGCTTGTTCAAAAGAAAAGCACAAAGAAAGCAGCAATTATTCTTGATTTAGATGAAACTGTCCTTGATAACTCTCCCTTCCAAGCTAAATTATTTTTAAACCAGGATGAATATACTTCTGAAGCATGGGATCACTGGGTTGAACTTGCTGAAGCTGAAGCTATTCCAGGTGCTAAAACCTTTTTAGATTCTATAAACCCTCAAAAAGTTGAAATTTTTTATGTAAGTAATAGACATATTAAACACTTAGATGCCACCCTCGATAATATGAAAAAGCTAGAAATACCAGTAAAGAAATCAAACATTCTTCTTAAAGAAAATAGCTCGAGTAAAGAAATAAGACGAAAATTAATTTCAGAAAACTACGAGATACTACTTCTTCTAGGGGATAATCTTATTGATTTTAGTCCTATATTTGATGCACATCCTAGCTCTCAATTCAGATATAGACTAATGGAAACACTCCACGATGAATTTGGAGATAAGTTTATAGTTTTACCTAACCCTAACTACGGCCAATGGCTCTCAGCCCTTCATAACTACGATTACGAGCTCAGTCGCTTAGAGAAATATAAGATCGCAAGAGAGAGTCTTTTAAGCTTTTAGACTAAAAAATTTAGTACAAAAAAATATTTAAGCCTAAATTATCATGATTAAGAACTATTTAGCCTTTTCTAAATAGACTTAATGCATAGTTGGAAAACATAAGATTCAGAGAATATATATTACCAAGAGGTAATTATATGTCTTTAAGTACAATTCGCTTTACTGGATCATCACTAAGAAACGTGCAAGACGGTTTAGGCGTTATATCTGACAATATCTCAAACGTTAGTACTCATGGTTTCAAAGAGAGACTACTTAACTTTGAGAATGTTCAAACAAACACAATGGATGGAACATCTTATTCAGGTTCTTTTCTAGTATCAACTGGAACAGATTTTTCACAAGGTGGTTTAGAGTTTACTGATAATAATGCCAATATGGCAATTACTGGTAATGGATTCTTCGCTGTTCAAAATGCTACTGGAGAAATGTTCTTTACTAGAACCGGTAATTTCAATATTGATTCAGAATCAAACCTAGTAGATGTGAATGGAAACTATGTTTTATCTTCCGGTGGTGGAAGAATTACTTTCCCTGAAGATATGACATCATTTGGGATCAATCCAGCTGGAGAAATCTTAATTCAATTTGCAAATGACGACTCAGTATTTTTAGATCAAGTGCAGCTTGCTGACTTTGCAAACCCAGAAGGTTTAACTAATATAGGTTCAAATTTATTTACCCAAACAGCTTCATCAGGTAATGCCATATTTTCAACAGCTTTACAAGCAGGTTCCTCAACTGCATCAAGCAGAATCAGTAGTGGTGCACTTGAGAGAAGTAATGTAGATCTTTCAGATGAATTAGTAGATCTGATGACATTACAAAGATCATACCAAGCAATATCAAGAGCAACAACAACCTCAGATGAAATGCTTGACACCACAATAGGATTAATTAGATAGATAAAAGGAAAAGACTAGATGCCATTAAGTTCATTATTTATAGGGTCGAAAGGTGTAACAGAGCACCAAAAAGCAGTAGCTACAGTAGCTAATAACTTATCAAACGTTAACACTGTTGCATTCAAGAAAACCAAAGTAGCTTTTCAAGAATCAGTAGGTACTATTCTTAAAAATGGTAGTAACCCTTCTACTAGAACTGGTGGTACTAACCCTATGGAAATCGGTACCGGTGTAGACTTAGCATCTGTTGCAACTATCTTTGACCAAGGATCTATCAGAAATACTGGTCAGAACTTAAACCTAGCAATTAATGGTGATGGTTTCTTCGTAGTCAGTACAGGTGCTGCTCCTGGAGAAGGTTTAGTAAACACTCTTTATACTAGAAACGGTAACTTTAACTTAGATGCTGCTGGAAATATGGTAACAGCTGGTGGTAACAAAATTATGGGTGCTACATTCTTTAATGATAAAACGGGAGAAGCTAAAACAATTGATAATTATACTGGTGTAACATATTGGACAGACCAAGATATCAGTACATCGGGCGAATTTAATTATAATATGAATACAACATCAGGTCCCGATCTGACTGGTACAGCTGGTCCTGGATCACCTTCATTTGATATTAGCCAAGTTGCTGAACTTAGCGTTAGAGGCTCTATTACAAACCCTACATCTCCTGTTAATATAGCTGATGCTGGCAATCTTGAATTTACAATGAATGCATTTGGTAACTTTGTAATCGCATATGATGAAACAGGTTCAACACCAGTAGGTTCAAGGTATGAGTTTGAATACGACCCATCAGTTCCTTTAAGTACAGCAACAAATACCTTCTTACTTCAGGATACAGCTGGTACAGGTGAAGCAGTTCAATTCCGCCTAAGATTGAAACCAGGGGTAACTAGATTTGAACAAGCATTTACAGGATTTACATTTGCAGCAGGTGTAGGTAGTTCATTAACATTACCAGGTGGTGCGCCATGGGGTGGTCCTGGTCCTCAAGGAGCTGGTGTTGCAGACATTCAAACAAGTACTACGATTACAATCGGTGAAGATGATGTTCCGTTTTTAAAAACTATTGATATGCAGAACCTATTTGACCCGATTAAAGTTCCGCCTTTCTTCTATACTGTAGATTCATCTATTGAAAACTCAGTTGCAAACGTATCTATCGGTGGTGATGGTTCCATCTCTATCTTCGGATCAAGTTCTGAGCGGATGATCATTGGGAGAGTTATACTCGCAAACTTTAGAAACTATGATGGTCTCCTCGCCAAGGGAAGTTCACTCTATACTGAATCCCCGAACTCGGGTGTTGCCTCAATAGCCTTACTCGGTGGTCCAAGTGACAAATCTGCTCCGGTGGTAGACTCCACTCAGATAGTCTCAGGTGGTTTAGAGATGGGTAACGTCGATATCGCAGAAGAATTCTCCGACATGATCGCCTTCCAGAGGGGATTGCAGGCAAGTGCCAGAACGATAAGTATTTCAGATGAGATCCTACAGTCAATCTTGAATATTTAATACTAATTATTAATTTTCCTCCTTGACCTAGTTTGAAATAGTTACAGTTACATAAAATTTTTGGGAGAGGGAGAAATAAAGGCAGCTACGACGGTAGCTGCCTTTTCCATTTTTAAGGGATAGATTTATAAGAAGTGATAAAATTAGCCTTTGGATTTAATATCCTTAACTATGAAAACCATCCAAGATGCTAAAGAATGGTTAGAAACTTCGCTTCAAAATGATGAAGCAAAAATTGAAGCACGCATAATTTTAGAAAGTGTCTTAAATATTAATAGCTCAGAGATAATAACTAAAGCTGACGAACTTATTAGTAGTAATGAAATTCAAAAAATAAAAGACATTACTAAAATTAGAAATGAAGAAAAAATTCCACTTGCCTATATATTAGAAGAAGCTAGATTTTTAGATTTAAATTTATTTGTTAACAAAGATGTTTTAGTTCCTAGACCAGAAACAGAACTCCTTGTAGAAAAAGTTTTAGAAGAGATAAAAGTTAGAAAAATTAGGCAAGCTACTATTTTAGATATAGGAACGGGTTCTGGCTGTATAGCTATAGCTTTAAAAAAAGCCTTACCAAGTGCTACCGTCTACGCTTCAGACATCTCTAAAGCTTCACTTCAAGTAGCTTCCATCAATGCTGATAAATATAATTTAGATATCAATTTCATTTTAGGAGATTACCTAGACCCGTTTCTAGGTCACCTAAAGTCTCCGATTGCACTACCTATTATAAAAGGTCCACCACCATATTTTGATATTGTAGTTTCAAATCCTCCATATATAAGTGAAGAAGATTATCAAAGTTTAGAAGCAGAATTATTCCATGAGCCAAAGCACGCCTTGGTTGGATTTCCCTACGAATACTTAAAACAACAACTTTCTGGCTTAATAAAAGAAAATGGATTTTTCGTGTTTGAATATGGTGCAAGCCAAAGTAACAAATTAAAAGAAATCTTCCCTGATATTGAAATTACAAAAGACCTTTCAGGTCTTGATCGTATAGGCTTAGTAAACAGTTATGGCAAAGTTAGTTTGTAGTGATGATAATAAAGATCCAAGTTCTGAAGTTAGCTTCAGTTTGAATCTCGGTGAAAAATTTCACGGTAAAAATTTCAAAGATGAATCAATAAATGAATTATGGCAAAGATTTAGCCTTGAATTCAAAAGTGGTTTGAAAACTGTAAGCTTTAATACAGATGCTAAAGAAGCTTCAGAAGTGAAAGGGTTATTTTGCTTAAACCTCAGTCCTACAAACGAAATCAAACAACTACGTGAAAACATAGAGAAATTTTTAGATGATGATTCTCAGGATAAACTAGTTTTTGAAACTATAGAACCGAGTTTTGAATTAGTTATAGAAAAAGCTCATGCTGGAGCATTTAAAGTTTACGCCTGGGTAGATGCAGGTAATACCAGCACTATAATCTATACTTGGGACGCCCTTGGCTTAAGGTTCATGACAGACAGAAATAAAATAGAGATGTTTATTTCTGAGCTTTCTTGTCAAATTGAGGACCAACTATAACTACAGAAAGCTTTTCTGGGTGAATATATTTTCTAGCAGCTGCATTTACCTGTTCTAAAGTTATCGAGTTGATAATCTCAGAATAATTTTCAGGGTAATCTAAAGCTAAGTCATAGACTAAAATTTGCTTAGCAACTTCTGCAATATCATCATTACTTGAAAGATTTCTAACAGCAAAAGATCCTGTTAAGAAAGATTTAGTAGCTTCAAGCTCTGTTTCTGTAATTCCAGTTTTAAGGAATTCTGATACAGCTTCTTTTGCAAGATCAATAGCCTTCTCAACATTTTCAGGATTAGCTCCTAAAGTAATATAAAACGGTCCAGGAGTAACTCCTGCTGAAAAAGAAGATCTAATATTATAAACTAAACCATTTTCATCTCTTACTTTAGTTCCTAACTTAGAGGAAAGTGGGCTACCACCAAGTGCAAAGTTTGCAATAAATAAAGGATAGAAATCAGGGTCATTTCTTGAAATCTCACCTATGTGTCCAATAAAAGCCTCTGACTGCTGTTTAGCTTCTTTTACAATATGCTTTTTCTTAGGTTCTTTTAAACTAACTTTTTTAGCACTAGGTTTTATAACCTCAATATTCTTATCCCATGTAGACAAATACTTAGTTGTTAAGGACTTAGCTTCAGCTTCACTCAAATCACCTACAGCTGAAAGATTCAATGATTCAATAGCATAGTGACTTTGATAAAAATCTTCAATGTCTTTTATAGTCACAGACTCGATAGCCTTAACTTTCTCAACTGAACTGTATGAATAAAAAACGTGTCCTTTAGGATAGATCATTTTCAAAAGCTCACGCTTAGCAAGACCACTAGGATATTCATCTTGTTGTTTAACAGTCTCAATCAATTCCTTCTTAAGTTTTGTTAACTCTGCTGAAGAAAAAGCAGGCTCAGAAATAATCTCTTCAAATAAGCTCATAACCTTATTTAGGTTTTTCTTTATTGAAGAAATTTCAACACTAGTAGTTTCTCTTCCAGTCTCAAATTCTATTTCAGCACCTAAAAGCTCAAGTATTTCAGCTATTTCAAATTTATCCTTAGACTTAGTTCCTCTATCCAGCATCTCACTTACCATGTAAGCTAAACCAGGTTTGTCTCCGTCTAAATTAGATCCAGCAAAAAGGGACATTTTGATGAAAACCAAAGGTAAAGAATCATCCTTCTTATATACCAAGCGAGTTTTAGGATACTTATCAAGCTTCAGCTCTTTTAAACCAAGTTCAAACTTTGTATCGATTTTCCCTTTAGAATATTTAGGAGCTGTAATCTCTAAAAGCCTTTCAAGCTTAGCACCATCTAGAGGCTCCACAACAGCTGATCCATAAAATTGCTTATCACCTTTAGGCGACTTACTTTCAGTAGGCTTAACTGCAATCAAGCTATCGCTTGCCTTCTCTGGAAGGAGCACAGCAACTGTTTTGTTGCTCGGTGTAAAATATTTCTTTGCAATTTTTTTAATATCACTTGCTTTAATTTTCTTTAACTCTTCATACCAAGTAAAATATTTTTCCCAATCACCAGTAATCACTTCAAAGTAAGCAATTTGAAGGGCTTCATCATAGACTCCATCTTTTTGGTAGATTTCAGAAGACTCAACTCTTGCTCTTGCTATAGCAAGTTCTTCCTTGGAGATATTAGTCTTTATATCTTCAAGCTCTGCATCAACGATTTTTTCTATCTGATCAACATCAGCTTCTGGACTAAGATTAATAACTATTTTATAAAGAGCTGGATCACGGTTAGATTCTGCATAACCATTAACATCAACTGCAAGCCCAGTGTCTACAAGCTTTTTATACAGCCTGGATGTCGTACCGTTAAATAAAATCTCATCAATTATATTTAAAGCCTTAACATCTGGGTGAGCAAACTCAGGTATATGAAAAGCGATAGATAAAAGCTGCATCTGTCCTGGATAATATAATGTAGTTTTCCTAGATTCTTGCTGCTTTGGTTCCTCTGCGATTTCATGATGAGCAGCTTCATTTGCTTCATAGTGACCAAAATACTTATCAATTAAATCTAAAGCTAAGTCTTTATCAAAGTTTCCTGCAAGCATAATGAAAGAATTATTAGGAGCATAATATTTATCGTAAAACTCTTTCATAACCTTCTCATTGATGTTATAAAGATCATTCTTCCACCCAATAATCGGGTTATGGTAAGGATGTTTCTGGAAAGCTGTCGCTCTAAGTTGTTTTCCTAGAAGAGTTGTAGGGTAATTTTCACCACCTTCAAGCTCAGAGATAATTACACTTCTCTCTAAATCAATTTCTTCTTGAGACAAACGAGAATTTCTCATTCTATCTGACTCGATTTTAATAGCTAATTCTAAATTCTCAGGAGCAAAATTTTCATAATAAGCAGTGTAATCGTAACTAGTAAAAGCGTTGAAGATTCCACCTTTAAGCTGAATAGCTTGAGCAATTTCACCCTTCTTAAAATTCTCAGTTCCTTTGAACATCATATGTTCGAGATAGTGAGCAATTCCTGTTTCATTACCAAGTTCATTACGGCTACCAACTCGATACCATACCTGGAAACTAATCAGTGGTGCATTAACATCTTGCTTCAGTAAGACTTTTAGACCATTACTAAGCTTATACTCGTCTAAACCATGCGAGCTTTTTACAAATTCAGATTTTGGCTTGCTTTTAATAAATGCCATATTAGTACTAACAATAATATATATGATTATCGCAAGAAATTTAAGTATTAATTTCTTATCAATATTTTTCTTGCTACTACTAACAGTATATTCCACATTTTTGTATGATTTAAAAGCCATCTTCCTTTAATTAATATTAAACCAAGATTGTGCTATCCTTATGGATTAACGTGATAAAACTTGATAATAAATTTCTAGAATTTGAATTAGTAACCCAAGAAGGTATTTTGGTTGCTAATAAAGTTACGAAAATAAAAGTTCACACGTCACTTGGTGGACTTACTATTCTCCCGAATCACGCTGAAATCAAGTCAGATATCAAACCTGGTACTATGAAAGTAAGCTTTTTAGATGAGTCAAAAGAAGATATTAAATACACTCTTTCTGAAGGTGTTCTTGAAGCAAGTCCAAATAAGATAACTATCATTTCACAAACTGCTAAAGTTAAAGAAGAAGTAGATCCATATAAGTTATAATAGGTTTTGCTGCGAAGGCGGTGAAAGCGGACGAATCTGGTCAGATGAGAAATCAAGCAGCCATAAGTTCAAACTTTCAGGTGTCTTCGCAGCATAAAATTTTTCATTACGAATTTAATAAAGTATCATAGAATTCTACATTAGAACTGTGGAAGTCGATTAATTGGTTAGTTAGGGTTATTTGAACTCTTACATCAGCAGCTGAAGCCCTTGCTAAATCAGTATCTAATGCAAGGAATTCTCCCATCTGGTTTTCAAGATCAACTAAGGTTGCCTCATTTAAGTTCACAAAATTTTCACTTTCAACTTTTTGAGTAATTAGATTAGGTCTGTCAATATCATCAAATGAACCTGATTGAAGTATTTCATCCATTAGAATAGCTCTATCAATTTGCAAATCAGCCGCAGAGGCTCTAGCAAGATCAGTATCTAAAGACATAAACTGAGATATTTGGTCGTTAATATTATCCAAAGAATTGATGTCCTCATTTATATTCTCATTTTCATTATTATTGTTATCGTTATTAACATCTCTTCCAGCAATTACGTCATCGAAAAACTCTACATTAGAATTTTGGAAATCAATTATCTGTTGAGTTGCAGCAATTTGACTTGATATTTCTGAAGTAGCAGCTCTAGCAAGGTCACCGTCCATGGCTAAGAATTCGACCAACTGCCCCTGAAGATCAGCTAATAATAATTCATTCATCTCCACCGAGCTGACACTTGATACTCTTTGAGTCAACAAAGCAGGCATATTTATATCACCAAGGTTATCAGATTGAAGTATCTCATCCATTAATATAGCTCTTTCTACTTGCAGATCTGCTTCAGAAGCCCTAGCAAGGTCAGTATCTAAAGACATAAACTGTAATATTTGATTATTAATAGTATCAAATGTACTAAGATCTTCATTAATAGAGCTATTATCCACATTATCATTAGCTGGACCATTGGCTTGATTTCCCTGAGTAGCACCAACATTATCAATAAATTCGATTAGCTCTTCTTTTGACAATACTTCTTCACCATCATCAGATAAAAAGATAAAATTCTCAACACCACTTACAGTAGTAGAATTATTATTATCAGAAGCATCTGTAATAACAATATTTCCAGAATCATCATAATCTATATTGAAGCTATCAGATGACATTTCAAAAATCACAGTGTCATTGCCATTACCACCGATAACGGTATTGCTTCCAGTTCCAGCAACTAAAAAGTCATCACCATTACCACCATCTAAAATATCGTTACCAGCACCTCCACTTAAATAATCATTACCGTTTCCACCATTTATTTCATCATCTCCAAGACCACCATGCACAGTATCATCACCATTACCGCCATTAATTAAATCGTCTCCAGCACCACCTAAGATTCTATCGTTGCCATTTCCACCATTAAGAGTGTCATCTCCTGAACCTCCATCTAGGATATCGTTACCATTACCTGAATTGATTAGATCATCCCCAACTCCAGATAGGATCAGATCATCACCATTACCAGAGTTTATAGTGTCGTCCCCGCCAAGCGATGCAATATCATCATTTAAATTAGCAGTGTTTATAACATCACTATTAGAATTACCAGTATTCCCAAGGTTATCTCTTAAAGTACTGATACGGGAACCAACTTCTTCTAAATCTATAGCAGCTATATTAGAATTTTCCTGCGCAGCTCTTTCTAGCACATGATCTATATCTTCTGAATTGCTTTTTACACCTTTCCTAGATAAATTATTTTCGATTAAATTAACTAGACTGTTTTCTGCAAAATTATTATTCATTGCCATCTCTCAAATCTCACACCACATTACTTGATACCATTCAGGAGTTAAAAATTAGTTATGAATTCAGTAAAGTATCATAGAATTCTACATTAGATCTGTGGAAATCAATAAGCTGCTTAGTCGTAGAGATTTGAACCCTAGTATCAGCCGCAGATGCTCTAGCTAAATCTGTATCTAAAGCAAGGAATTCTCCCATCTGATTTTCAAGGTCAACTAAGGTTGCCTCATTTAAATTCACAAGGTTCTCACTTGTAACTTTTTGAGTAATTAAATTCGGTCTATCAATACCATCAAGTGAATCTGATTGAAGAATTTCATCCATCAGAATAGCCCTATCCACTTGTAAATCAGCCTCAGAAGCTCTTGCAAGATCAGTATCCATTAAAATGAATTCATTTAATTCATTGTTCATATTACCTAGTGTATTGATGTCAGCATTAATATCTGAAGACCCAACTGTTTGATTAGCACCTGTAGTCCCATTGATCTCAGCAACATTTGCACCTGGATTAGGAGCTGAATAGGTAGTACCATCATCATAAGTATCTGTATAGGTAGTATTATCAGCAGAATATGTTCTTGTGAAATTAGTACCATTGTTATAAACTCCACTAGTAATCTTACCGTCTTCAACTTTCACAAAAGTACCGTCTTCACTTCTTTGTGAGTAGTTTGCACCATCGATAATATCAGTTCTAGTATAAGCAACTCCATTGTGTGAACCACCTACTACAACTCCATTTTCAAAGTTGACGAAATCACCATTGTTATATGTATCTGTATAAGTGTCACCATCTTCTTCAGAGCCATATGATCTAGTGAATTCTATGCCGTTAGCATAGTTTCCATCTCTAACTAAACCATCTTCAACATTCACAAAAGTACCATCCTGATTTGTTTGAGAATAGTTATTATTGTCAGTAATATTAGTCCTAGAGTAAGTTTGCCCTCCATAAGAGCCACCGGTAACTACACCGTTTTCAACAGTTGTGAAATCACCATTCTCGAATGAATCTGTGTAATTTAAATTATCATCAGTTTCATGAGACCTGGTAAAGTCAGTTCCATCTGCATAAGTTCCACTAGTAACTAAACCATCTACGACATTAGAAGTTCCATGACGTGACGTCTCCGTATAACTTTGACCATCTTCAGATATATCAGTTCTAGTAAAATCAGTGCCATCGACATAGGTACCACTTGTGACTTGATTGTTTTCTAAATCAACGAGAACAGCACCATGATTTTCATGATAATGAATCCCAGAAGACGATGTATTATCCTCACTACTCGATAAAACTGAACCAATTGAACCATTTTGCTAGTCATAATGAGTATTTAAAGTAAAATCTATACCATCAACGTTAAACTCCATGCTCATTGAGTCGCCATCATATTTTGTGTCAGCGTTTTCTTGAATGGCTCTAGCCATATCTTCTGAACCAAATTCTTTTACTAAAGTTATAAAAGCAATATTTGATTTATTTACATTCTCACCTAAATCATCCACCATATCATTAGCAAGACCAGCATCCATCTCAAATGGACTCGGGGTAAAATTAGAAGAATTTATCTGATTATTTTGTTGATTATAAGCACTGAGTGACTGGCTTTCACTTCTACCAAGTTCACCATCGCCATTAATATCTAACTGATCGACTAAAGCTAAATCCAAATCACCCTTAATTCCAGTGATATTGTCTTTAATCGTAGTTAAAGCCTCTTCATCAGCATAAGTATCATATGCTGACCTTTCTGCGGAATCTAACTTTCCGTCATTATTTAAATCAAATCTACCTAAAGTATTTATGTCTATACTCATCGCACCTGTACCTCTGAAACCTTACAGCTATACATATATCAAAATAATATTAAGGTTTGATTAAAACTGTGATTCAGCAAACTTGAGTTAGCCATAAAAAGCCTGCTAGAATATTTAACTAACATGAGTTCTGGGCAACGTTATAAATTAGGTGAAATTTTAATTAGGCTTGGCGTACTTGATGACGAGAAGCTAAACAAAGCCCTTGCGCTTCAAGCAGATCAAGACCCAGCAGAAAAGTTTCCTATCGGAAGAATCCTTCTTGAGGAAGGTTACATAGAACCTAATGATTTGATTGAGGCGATCAAAATCCAGACTGGTCAAACTGAATTACCTCCAGTAAAGTAAGTGTCCTCACTAATTGACTCTTTAAAAAATCACAAAATATTTCAAGGCAAAGCTAACTTTAATTTAGTTAAATGTCCTGGAAGAATTAGCTTCAGCAAACACTGTGATTATGTAAATAATGATTTACTTTATATTGCTGCTAACTATAATATTTACGCGGCTTCAGCCGCGACACTTTCAGAAAACAATCTTGAAACTTTTAATATAACAATATTCAACCTAAATTCAGATTTTAAGGATTTTGAATTAAATTTAAGTAAAAACTATTCTAAAAATGAACCTCAGATAGATGAATATAAATCTGAATGGTTTTACTATGTTTTAAAACTACTAAATGAACTTCTTTTAGCTTCTCCTGAATCTTTTCAAAAAATAGCAGAATTGTACATAGGTTTTAACAATAATCTCCCAGCAGCTGGTGGAATGAGTTCTTCTCACGCCTTAATACTCTCCTCGATGCTAAGTTTAAGTATTTCATTAAAAATCGAGAGTATATTAAACAAAATTCAAACCCCTAAATCAAAAACAGAAAGTCTTGAAATTCTCAAACTATGTCAGAAAATAGAGCACTCCAAAGGCTTCAAATCAGGTTTAGGTGACCAAGCAGCACAGCTGCTCTCACAAAAAGATAAATTTTGCTTTGTAAAACTCTATCCAAAGTTAAGCTACAGCTACATTGATATACCTAATCACTTAGCTTTTATGATTCTTCCTAGCTTTATCAAAGCAGAGAAAACCAGTAAAGAATATAGAAGCACGCCTAAATACTTTGAAAAGTACTCATCTTTAAATGAATATTGGTTTAAGTTATTGAAAAATAAAGCTGAAATCACAGAAAATCTCTCAGAAAAAGAAAACTTTCACCTAGGTGATCTTTTATATATTTATAACGATAAAGAACTTTTAGAGTTAATAGGCACCATAGAAGATGAAAAACTAAAACATTTAAGTCTTTATGCACTTGCTGAAGGAGCGAGGTTAAAAGAGCTTAAAGAAAATTTCTCAGAAAATAAATTATACAGCCATATTAATCTTTCACATTTTGCCGAAAATATAAGTAAAGAAAGGATGAAAACTCAGGAAACTATAGACTTAACGAAGAAGTTAAGTGAACACATAGGTGCTTATAGAGCAAGTACTGCTGTAAATGATGAACTTGCTGAAATAGCCTTAAATATAGATGGTGTTCATGCCTGTTCTATTATGGGAGCTGGCTTAGGTGGCAATAATCTTGCAATAGTAGAGAAAGAAAAAGCAAGTAAAATAAAAAAAATTCTTATCAAAAATTATTACTCAAAGAAAGAAGAGGCTTTAGAAGCCGAAAAAGCCATCCTCGTAAATACTAGTTCTTCTAGTCTAGAACAAATTATCTAAAAAAAATAGCTTTCTTATCCACCTCTTAACCTAGACCGTAAATATAATGTCTGTAAATTAAAAATAGGGGGGTAAACAAGTGAAGCACGAAGATTTCATTGTTGATACAAAACTAAATTCAAACTTATTATTAGAAAAGTTCTTAGTAGATTGTCATGAGTTAATTGATGAGCATCCAGATGATAGCTTATGTATAGCTTATCTAGCAGATAGTATAGCTATGATTTACTATCATCGTGAGTATGCGACGTTAGACGAGTTCTTGGAAGAGAACGAAGAGTTTATTGATGAAGATAAAAAAGAATGGGTAATTAACAACTGGGCTCATTTAGACCAAATGTCTGAAGGTGAAAGAGCTGAGCTGATTATTGAATCTGTTAATCAAATCCAATTCTTAGTTTCATAAAGGCATGGTACGCAAGATAAAGGCTAAGACAGTACCTGAGAGATTTTCTCGAGTACTCTGCTCTTTAAATCTTCAAAGCTAGTAGCATCGCAATTAAAACCAGCGGCTCTAGCATGTCCACCACCATTCAGTTGGAGCGCGATTTGAGAGCAATCAACTTCACAAGCACTCCTAAGACTGCCTTTATAGTTAGCGTTAGCGAGCTTATCTTCACGAAGATAAATACACATGTCCACATCCTTAATGCGCATTAGGTGATCCACGATTTCATCCGTGTCCTCATCTTTAGCATTAAGCTTCTCAAGAGTCTCTCTAGAAGTAGTAGCGTAAGCTATACTGAGAGGCTTTGTAGGATTCTCAAGCGTAACCAATTCTACACTGTCTAAAGCATCACCGATAACTCTTATAGTTCTATAAGGCATTTGGTTAAATAATAAATTATAGAGTTTGCTAGGTTCAGCTCCTAGATTAACAAGTTCTGCTGCCCACTCAAAAACATGAGGAGTAGTATTACTGTGTCTAAAGCCACCAGTATCTGTAAGCAAAGTAATGTATAGAAGGCTAGCAAGATCTTTATCAATCTCTAATTGCTTTTGATTCAATTTATTTAAATCATTTAAAATATCTTTTACTACTTGTCCTGTGCAAGTTGCTTCTGCGTCCACCCAATTTAAATCTGCATACAAGGGATTAGAAAGGTGGTGATCAACATTTATTGTAATCTTAGCTTTTTCCCAAATATTTCCAGCAGAACCTAAACGTTTTATAGAACCGCAATCACAGCTAAAGCTTAAATCGTACTCATCTAAAAGCTGAGCTTTATCAGCATCTTGCATAGAACAGTAAACTTTTTCTTGGTCAGGGAAGAATGTGTAAACAGCTGGAACCTCATCGTGCATAACACGATCAACTCTTTCTAAACCGAAGTCCTCAAGGACTTTCGCTAAAGCAAGCATAGAACCTAAAGTATCTCCATCTGGATTTAAATGTGCTGTTACAACAGCAGTTTTAGCATTTTTTATCGCTTCAATAATTTCAGAAGCAGCAATAGACTTTTTCTCTAAGGTTTCAGACATCTATATGATTTTAGCAGGAATTAACCGCCCCATAAATAATCGAGATTAGTTCCAGAAATATCCTGGTATAGATTACTAGCAAACAAATCTCCAGAATTAACTAAAGGGTTTCCAGAAAGACCATTTAAATACAGACTTCTTTGTCTTGAATCTAAATTAGACACAGCATCAATTTCTCTATAAGCCTGTGAGTAAAGTCTTTGAGCATAAGGATTGTTTGCATGCTGTGAAGGAACAAAAGAGTCAGTTCGAGCAGAATTAGGATGTGAAGATGAAGAACTTGATGAATTGAGAATTGTTTCAAGTTCAGCATTAGGAATTTCATCTATCTTCTGCCAAACAGATTCCATGTATTGATTAAAATCATTTTTTGCATTATCTATATGCTTAGTAAATTCATTATCTTCTTTTAATAAGCCTTTAGACTTTAATTGCTCTGCACTAGAGAGCACAGTGACTCCATTTGAATTAAAATTAAAATATTTAGCAAGTGGTGAACCTTTCTCTAATGAGTCATGTATCTGACTAAGAGTTTCAGTATCCAAATTAGTAAATTTTTCAACTATATCTTCTGAGCTTGAACCAGACTTAATATCAATAAGCTTTTTAGCTAAATCAGGGTTGTTTGAAAAAGAATCTTCTATCTCTTTATCAGAAGCTGAACCTATCACAGCGGCTAGAGTAGTTCTGTAATAATCATCTATTTTAGTATTAATATTTTTACCGTATTCATTAGATATCTTTCCAGAATTAACTAGAGAACTATATATATTAATAGCTTGCTCACCTGAAATAGCTTTGCCTAGCTTTGTAGAAAGTTTATCTTTAAAACGAACACCTGCGACTTTCTCATTAGATTCTTGAACACCTAAATAAGCTAAATTACCATAACTAGTTCCAGAATATTTTTTTGTTTGGTGAGAATAAGGGTTAACCTTTGTCTCTGGAGAATTTTCCTTATGATTTATCGAACCTAAAATATCAGGAAGTGCAGACCAGAGTTGGTCAGCCATAGAACCTTCAGTTAAATTCAAAGATTTAGCTATTTCAGAAAAATTAATACCACCTGGTTGAATAGTCATTTTTACTCCAATTAACACACAGTATTTACAGTTCTTATGATATTTTTATAAATTAAAATTAAAACCTGGTTAAGGTCTAGCCAGCTGGGTTCCACCCAGCGTTATAATCACGATCAAATGGATTTGTATTAAGTCCATAAGGGTCATTATTAAAAAGTGAATTTGAACTAACAATATTTGTCCTTAAAGGATCGTTATATTGGGAGTAATTTAATCTTAGGTGTTGATTATGAGGTTGATATGCATTTTTAACCCAATTATTAGCTTGTCTATATAAACCTGAGGCATAAGAATTACCATAGTGCATAGCAGGCATATTAGCTGGGTAAGAGTTAGAACTTGAATAACTATCAGAAGTGCTTGGTCTAGAACGAGGAAGGGTACTTTGGGAACCTCGATTATAAGCTTGATTTAATTCATCAACAGATAATTTAGATACAAGATCTTTTAAATTATCTTTATACATCTCTAAGCTAGCTTTTCTCTCTTCCACGAAAGGCTTCATATCATCATCAATCTTTAATTCATCAGATCTTTTAATAAAAACAGCTCCATCAGGTTTAAAAACAAAGTTTTTAGCTAAATTAGAATTTTTATCTAGCTTGTGAACCTGATCAAACATTTCATCTCCCATACTCACTAAATGATTAAAACGCTTAGCTGCAGAAGATTTACTTTTACCTTTCAAAATTAATTTAGTTAACTCAGAATCCTCTCCGTAAGCTTCTTTAATATCTTTTTCACTTGCAGATTCTAAAACCGCTGCAATATTTGCATTAGAATAATCATCTAACTTTTGTCCAAAAACCTTTGAAGCATTAGTTGGAATTTTACCTGAACTCTGTAAACCTTGATAAATTTTTAAAGCATTGTCACTAGATAAATTAGGATTAGCAAGTTTTTCTTTTAAAGCATCTTCAATGACACTCGAAGCAACTTTATCTAAAGACAACTGAATCCTTTGATCAGCGAGCCTTCCATATTCGGTATTACTATAAGCTTTGGTATTATGAGTATATCTATTTACTTGTGTTTGAGGTGGATTATGCTGCTTATTCAGCGTGCCTAAATACTCGCTAACATAATTTAAGAATTCGTAAGAAGAATCCTTTTTAGTTATCCCAAAAGATTGAGCAAGATCTAAATTTCCAAGAGAAATATTAGGAGTATTACCTGGTTGAGTAGTCATAGTAATTCCTTATCCTGTAGTAATTAAACTACTTTGTATATATGTAAAATATATAGGTTAAACTTTAGTTAAAAATAAATATATTGTGAATTTAGAATGAATAGGATTCAACGCAAGATAATATGCGGGTATGCAGGCTAAAAAATTAATAACCCAAGCTCCTCAAGCTAAAGCCAATTTACCCAAATGAGGTTCTAGCGATTTGCTTCTAGGTAATTACAATACAATATCAAATGATAATATTGCAGTAAACTTAGGTAATGTTGAGAATCTAGATAAAAGCAATATTGATTCAAGCCAAGGACTTATTAAAAAATTAAGTCAATCCAAACTTGATATCAATCACAAAAATATATATGAAGTAAATGGGCACTCTTCAGTTAAAACGAATAATGAATTAATTGTAGATATATACGATAGTGAAGTTGAGGATAATTATGGAACCATAACTGAGATGGGAGAAGGTTCTGTATTAAACAATAACTATGGAAATGTAGTTGGAAATTATGGGCTAGTGAAAATTTGCCATCCAGGTTCATTAGTAACAAAAAATTTAAACGGAGGCTACATAGGCTATGTCGCACCAGGAGCAAAAGTTGAGAAAAAAAACAAGGAAGCAATATTTGCTTAGATCACTCGAAGTTGACACCTACAGAGGTTGCTAAAAAACATAAGGAATCAAAACAAGCTAAAAGATTATTACATAACCCAAAGGCACTAACAAATACAAGACAAAGTATGTCAAATATATCTAAAGCAAATGAATTTAATTATTAAAAAATTCAGTGATTGATTAAGCTTCAGCAATTAAACCAAAACTAGCAATCATAAGTAAGCAAAGGAAGAAAACAGCATAGAAAATGATGTTTTCAAAAGTTACTTGTACATTATCTTTTTTTGCAGCAGCCATTTATCTCTCCTTATCCTTCAGCAGCCTCATTTAATAACTCATCAGCTACATGTATTTTAAATTCTTCAATACGAGCTTTAAATTCTTCGACTTGAACTTCAGACATCCAGTATCCTTGAAGTCTATTCTTAGGAACAGTCTTCTTGATCATAGGAGGTCTTAAACCCAGTAATCTTTCTCTACAGAATTTATTACCTTCTCTAAAATGGCAGTCACCAATCTGACAACCCATAGCGATAACACCATCTGCACCAGCTTTAAAAGCAGATTCAATCATTCTTGGCTGAATCATACCGCTACAAGGAACTTGAATAACATCACAGTTATCAACACCATTTAATTTAGTTTGGTTAAGTTCACCTTCTAAATTAACACTTCTCTCACAAGCTATAACAGCGACTCTTACCTCATCCTTAGACTTAGGTTTTTTGTCTTCTGTTTCCTCAGCGTTTATTACATCTTCTGCCATATTTAAAATCCCTTAGTTAAATTATACTCCTAATCCTGTAGCAATGCGATTCTTATATCATCCATCACTTCAGTTGATCTATAAGTAGGAAGTTCGATTGCATCAAAGTTACAAGCTCCTACACATAAGCCACACTCAGCACAACGATCATTAATAACGACAGCAAGCTCTTTATACTTACTACCATCATTTCTCGGTGCCATGTAAATAGCTTCATAAGGACAATCAATAGAACATAGTCTACAACCGACACATGAATCTTTGTTTACAGATGCTGGCTCACTATCTTCAGACTTAACAAAGTTAGGTAATAGAGTTACAACTACTAAACCTAAAATTAAAGCAGCCCATGCTCCATAGTTTCCAACAGTATCAATAAGTGGGAACAACCATAGATAGAACCAATCAACTTGCTCAAGTGGAATAGAAGGTAACATTGCATTAAAATTAGCTTCCTCACCTGAAAGCGCAGGTAAAGCTCCAGCTACAACTAAAACCATACCAGCAAGTAAAGATCCGATAGCCCAAGTTACGTTTACAACTGGTCTAGAGATTCTCATATAGTGAACCCATAAAAGAATCAATAGTGCAAATGAAGTTCCAGTATGTAAGAAGAACGACATGCTCATAGTGTAATTAGAAATTACATCACCATTAATAAAGCCGTGAGAAAGTGTTTCACCGATGAAAGGTAAAGCAGCTAAAAACTCAGCGAACTTGTTAACTATAGTTAAAGATCTTTGATCCCAAACTAAAATATATCCAGAGATACCGATCACTAACATGAATATAGATAAAGCGATACCTGAATACCAAGCAATGATTCTATACTCTCTATATCTATCTGTGAAATAAACTCTGATAGCGTGAAGAATTACTGTTAAATACATCGCATCAGCAGCGTATCTGTGAATCCCTCTGATTACATCACCATAAGGAAGCTTCTTCGTTATATACTCAACTGACTGGTAAGCCGCCTCTAATGTAGGTGTGTAATATGCAAATAACAATAAACCCGATAAGAAGAGCATCCACATGAAGAAATTTGGCATTGCTCCATGGTAATAAAGTATGTTTTGCTCTGATGAAAATATCTTGTTAAGTATATCTTCAAGTCTTAATATTACTTTTTGTCCGCCGCGAACGATATTAGTTAACATAAAATTTCCTTATTTCTTTTTAGCCTGTGTTATTTCGTAGTTCTCAAGAGGTTTTCTGTTAGCAATAACTATTGCAAAGAAAGAGCTTACTAAAGCTAAACCTAAGCAAATAGAATAACCTAAAGTCGAAATCTTCTTCTGAGCTACAGGATCTATTTCTAAACCTAAACTACCTAAAACAGTATTAATCATTTTTAGGTTATTAAATGTTCCCTCATCAAAATAAGCTGGGTCAGCACCTAATAATTCAAAATAGTGCATCAATGTAAACATTCCACCGAAGAAGGCAAGGTTTACAAGAGCGATTATAATCGCTAACTCAACACTTATTAATCCCTGAGATTCTTTATTTTCAGCCATTATTTAAATCCTTTTTTCTCTTCTCGAAAAACTTATATATTTTTTCGTAAGGAGCAAACGTAGTTCTTAAATTATCTTTGTCCTTTTCTTCAGAATAAATTTTATAAGTCATGTAAAGTACTGTAGAAGCAAAAACTATAGAACTTACTATTAAAACTAAAGTAGCTTTGTAGTTTTCACCAGCAGCATAAAGCTCATCTGTACTAAAGAACTGAGACAAAGAGATAACAGATACTAGAAAAACAAACCAGTATGTAAAAGATATAGGTTTAGCTTTAGTAATATCTTTACTCACTAAGCAGCAGCTCCTTCTTTTTTAGCTAGCAACATTGGAGTTTCGATGAACTTCTCATAGTACCAAGTCGCTACTAATGCTAAGAATGAACCACCGTAGAAAATCCATAGACGTCCCCATGAACCATCAGCCAAGAATGTACCATCTAAAGCACCTTCTAAAGGTAATCCAAAGTATGGAACTGTATGGATTCTTGATAAGTAAAGGAATAGGAACAAGAAGAACATAGAAGTAAGCTTCCAGTAATTAAATCCTCTCATCTTACAAGAGAAATATACACCTATAGCTACTATACCTGTACTACCAGCAATCCAGTATGGAGGATCAGTATTAATATTCGCAATGTTAAGAATAATCAATACTGAGAAAACGATAAAGTTAATTAATCCCATAATCGAAATAGCCATGATAAGTGGTCTTTTCGTGATTGCAGTTTCCTTACCAGTATCAAAGAAAGGCAATGATAAAACTGTTGCAGGAATTAAAACAGTAACGAATGTCGCTAATACTGGCTCAATGTACTTGTACATTTGGTAAAGTGCTAAGAAATACCAGTCAGATAAAATCGGTAATGGAGTTACTGAAGGATTAGCTCTAGCTCCCATCTCAGCTGGGAATATAGTTGCAGCTGCAGCAATCATTAAGATTACTAATAAACCTTCACTCCAAGGTACATTGAATCTTTTCTTCTTGTTGCTGTAGAAATAAAGCTCAACTACTATTAAACCAATAGTAGAAAGCGCCATGTGCATAGAATAGAATCTAGTAATAGTTGCTTGACCGATAGCACTACCACCTAAAAGGATTTGCTGCGTAGTCATACCTATATTGAAGTTAATATATTCATTTAAAAGCTTCATATCAAGAAGGATTCCACCACCTTCAGATACTGGAACAGCAGGTAAACTAGTAGGAACTCCCATCTTAATTAGTTGGTTAACAACCGTCTCACCTAAGAAAGCAAGATTAATACCGAATTGATCCATGTAACCAGGGAAAGTAGCAAATACCTTAGTCGCCCAGAAAGCTCTCTGGTTCCAGATTAAAAGGTAACCTGATAAACCTGAATAAAAACCTAATAACATTAAGAAGAAACAGATCCATAAATTAAACTCTCTGTTCCCTTTGTAGTCAGCACAGATGAACATTCTGTACATTTTTAAGGTACCTACGATAATGAAAGCGTCTGCACCATATTTATGCATACCTCTAATAAGCGCTCCGAAAGGAACATGCTCTTGGATTCTGATAATACTATCGTAAGCCTGCTCTGCAGTAGGAATATAAAAACCAACTAAAAGAGCACCTGTAGCAACAGTTACCATCCAAGTAAGCCACTGAAGTGGACCTAATTTATACCAAACGTTTTCTCTTTGCTTATCAACATAAGTCTCATCAAAGAAATCAATATTCTTAAACCTATCAAGAAAGAACTTCTTAACAGTATCTAATGAAGGAATATATTGTGCAATATTTGAACCGATACCAGTTACTGACATAATTATGAAATACCTCCAGACTCAAGACTCTCAATAGCAAGCATACCGTCCTTAACATTAAAGTTAAACTTAAATGGAGAACGAGGTGCAGGACCTGAAACTACTTTACCTCTACCTTTAGTATCTTCAAGCATAGGATCGTATACTGAAAGGTGACAAGGACAAGCAAAAACTTTTTGACCTGGGTTAGGAGTGTAGTTATAACCCGCTGCAACTTCAGCTTCATTAGGAACGAAGTTAAATACACAACCTAAATGTGGGCAAACTCTACTGAAAACTACGAACTTAGGGCTACCATCAGCTTCATCAGCAGGTAAACGGACAGCCGCTCCAGGAATAGTTTTAATCTGTTCACTGATAGAAGTATACTCACGGTTAGTTTCTTGGAACATGAAGTACTTGAAAGACCATGGCTCAGGGAAGTCATTAACATCAAATTTAATAACCTTCACTGGTTGTGGTTTATCTGGCGTCTTAAAGATCTCTAAAGTCGCTAAAGGACCAGAACTTGGCTTTAAATATCTAACAAATGGAGATAAAAGCGCAGCAGCTATAGTACCTAAAATAGGAACTGAAAGTATAACCTTTATTAAATCTCTTTTTTCAAATTTCATGCTCATCTCTAAAATTCCTTAAAAATTTATCCTTAAATAATTTACCCTTTATTTTCAGTCTCTAAAGACTTCTTATATTCTTCTAAATTCTTTCTTCCTAGATCAAGTCTGTCAAGCTCTTGAGAAAAACCAAATTGACGAACGTATCTTACTAACTTCCAGATCATTTCTTCATCAAACTTATAGCCTTGGTCAAAGTCAATTCTGTTCTTCCATGCAGGCATAGCAGTCCATGGAATACCATGAGTTAACTCTTTATGTAACTTATTATCTGTTCTAGTATAAAGTCTTTCAAACATATTGAAGTTAGCAGGCATTGGTTTTAATGCTTTATGTAAGTTACCATCACCATGTCCTCTAGTACCGTGACATACTGCACAGTTACCGCCGAAGATAGAACTCATCTTTGCAAGCTCATCAGAATTTAATTTATAATAGCCAAGAATCTCAGCTCTAGTGTACATTAGAGCATCCCACATTTCATCACGACTAAGTTTGTCTTTAAAGCCAGGCATACCCTTAGCATTACCATTTTTAATAACTTCATATTGCTCTTCAGGTGATCTTGCTCTCATCATTTTTTTAGATAAGAACCCATCTTTAGGATGGTCCCCATG
The DNA here is from genome assembly GCA_013216135.1 of Candidatus Caenarcanales bacterium. GTDB lineage: Bacteria > Cyanobacteriota > Vampirovibrionia > LMEP-6097 > LMEP-6097 > DT-14. The sequence continues at coordinate 171,798 of JABSOS010000005.1, read as the reverse complement.
ACACTGCGCACAATTCTGTTTATATACCCACTTACCGTTTTCAATAGATGGATCATGAGATGGGAATTCGTTTAGTGCAAGCTTAGGCTCCCAAGGCATTACTAAACTACTACCTAATACTTCTTTTTCATAAGATTCAGCAGCTTTAACAGCGCTTAAAGAAACTGTGAAAAATGAGATTAGAATTATAAGCTTTATGATTTGCTTCATTGATTTAAATTTCTCCGTATTAATATCCATAAAAAGGTATCCAACTAATCGCACACCAGATTATTACTAATATATACATAACGATTAAAAATAAAGGTGGTTTGTTATGTCCAACTTTATATTCATTCGTAGGTTGCGCTCCATGAGGCTTTACTCCAGGTGGTAAACCTGTTGATATTGGCGACATTTCATCAAATTGATTATTATCTGTCATAATTAAAATCTCCTAGCAGTCCATCATCTCCAACTTAGCAGCTTCAATATCTTTGAACTGCCCAGTTCTAAAGCCCCAGTATGCAAGTATGCTCGCGATACCGAAGAAACTAATACAAAGTAAACAGAAGATAGCGATACCTTCTTTATTAAATGTAGCTAAAATCCATTCTCTGAATTCTAAAAGAAGATTAGTGTCCACCGTGTCCTCCCTTAGATGATTTACCACCTTTTTTCTTATTCTTAGCTAACTTTTCATAATTATCAGTAATTCTTTCAGGTAAAGCAGATTGTGACTGCCAAGCTTCAGAATCAATAGTCTGATAAGGTTCAATGATAGGTGATTTATCCTGAGGTAATGTCTTAAGGAAAGCTACTAGATACCACATCTGTTCAGGCTCTAGCTTAAGTTTCCATCTAGGCATTCTTGTTCCAGGAACACCTTCAGCAACTCTCCAATACCAAGTCTTATCAGAATAAGCTTTATAGTAAGGTCTTGAGAAATTAGCAGGTTTTTTAGCCATAGCTAAAGCGTTAGGACCGTTACCTAAACCATTCAGACCGTGGCACACTGCACAGTTCTGTCTAAAGATACCCGCTCCAGCATTAGCCGCAGCTGCACTATCAACATTAGGTTTATGATGCTCGGAAGCGTGCCAGAAAGCTTCATCAGCTTCAGGGTAATAAGCTTCATAGATATGTCTATTCTCTGGATCATCCATTCTCTTTCTACCTAAAGTCTGTAAGTAAGAAACCAGATAACCTAAATCTTCATCAGGTAAATAACTAAATGATGGCATTATCGAACCAGGATTATATTCTCTAGGGTTCTTTAAGTGACCTACGTGCCATTCGTCAGGTAATTTTCCACCTTCGTTAGAAAGATCAGGACCAGTTCTAGAAGTACCTAAAACGTTAGGAGTTTCGTTAGCATAGTCACCAGCAAATACTCTTGAACCAAAGTCTCTATCCTGTGGTCTTACGAATTGAGAGTGACAATAGAAACAACCTTCTCTAACGTAGATAGCTCTACCTTTACCAGCATCATTTAATACAGGTAAACCTTGCTCATCTCTTTTTATAGTTCCATCTGCTTCCTTCTCAACATACTCCATCGCATATTTACTAGGCTCAGACTTTAATGAAGGTAAATTCGGTATAGCAACAACAACTGTATAAATTATCGCAAATGAAAATGCAACAACTATAGCAGGAAGAATATAACCTTTTGCACCTACTGACTTATTTTCGTTTGAATTCTTATCTTCTGACATTTTTACTTAGAATCTCCTTCAATCGGAACTGCAACTTTAATTTCTAACTCAGATGAAATAGGCTTCTCTCTCATAGTCATATAGATATTAAATCCAAATAAACAACTACTTAAGAACATTAAAACTCCACCAATACTTCTAACAAGCCACATAGGAGGAAGTACTAAGCCCCACTGAGCGACAGGGTAACCTAAAGCCCAACCAACAGCTTGTTGTAAACCACCAATAGTTAAACTAGCAAAGAAAAGGAAGAATCCTATGAGTAGTAACCAGAAATGCCACTTAACTAAGCGAACACTATAGATTCTTTTGCCTGTAAGTCTTTGTAAACCATAATAAATAGCACCAATTACAAAGAAAGTAAAAGTACCTAATAACGCTGCATGTGCGTGACCAACTACCCACTGAGTAAAGTGAATGTACCAGTTAACACCTCTAGTAGCTTGGAATGGCCCTTGTAAACAAGTTACTAAATACCAAAACGCACCTGTAAGAACAAATCTTATAGGCATATTAGTAGTTAGCATCCACCAACTTCCCTTCATAGTCATATAAAAGTTAACTAATACTGAAATAACAGGAATAACTAATGCTGCTGAGAAAATTACAGCAAGAGCTTTAAGCCACTCAGGAACTGGTGACTGTAACAAATGGTGAGTACCAGTAGGTGCATAGAAAAATGCAATAGTCCAGAAACCGAACATCGATAAACTGTGACTCCAAATCGGCTTACCACTCATCTTAGGGAGCATATAATAAGCGATACCTACACCTAGTACCGTAAACCACATACCTAAAATATTGTGTCCATAAAACCAGTTAAGGATACCGTCGTTTAAACCTTCCATAGCAACAAAAGTTCTATTACCTACGATAAATATGATCGGCATCCAGAAAAAGGCACCCATAATATACCAAACAGAAACATAAAGTTTTTTAACTGTTCTATTTAAAAGCGTTCTAAAAAGATTATATGAAACAGAACCAAGAGCTACAACAAATAGAATATCTATAGGCTCTCTGTATTCAGCGTACTCTCTTCCTTCCGTGTATCCATTTAGAAGGGTAAGCATACCTACGAAAATACCTATATTCCATAAATAACAAGAAAAATTGGCCAATTTCTCAGAGAAAAGCTTAGTTTTACATAGTGCAGGTATGATATATAAACACGCACCAATATTAGCCATAGACAGCCAACCAAAAGCTACTGTATTCACATGCGCAGGTCTCAACCTCGTAAACGAAAGTTGAGCAACTCCCTTAGTTAGGTCCGGGAATGAAAACTCTAACGCACCTAGAAGACCAGCACCCATACCGACAATAAGCCAAACTATCGCCGAAAACATGAAAAATTTCGCTGCACTTCCCTCTTCACTACTAAAAATTCTTCGGATCATATACCTTTACAGCTACATTCTACCAATAGCTTTCGAAATGTCCACAAAAAAATAGGAGATTTCTTAACTTTTCTGTTTTTATTTACAGAATTGTAATCTTTAGCTTTTTGCAAAGAATAATTTTATGCGCAAAACCCCAAAAACCTTTTTGAGAAAGGTTCTCATAAGGGGTTTATCTTATTCTATTTCTTGTGTCTACTTACAAAGTTGGAAATAGTGCACTGTCACATTTTGGTTTAAAAAGAGTCCAAGTCCAATAATAAATCTTAATTTAACTAAAGTAACCTTAATTTTTATAAATCAGAGGCTTATTTATCTTTATATATTCCAAGGAGGCATGATATTATCTTAAGAACCTTGTGCTGAGGAACTCTTATAATGTCTAAAATTGAAATAAAACAACAATCAACTCTTACAGAGAACCAAAAATTAAATAGAAAAGGTAATATAGAAGAACAAACTTTTAAGCCTGAAAACTTCTCTGGGTCAAAAAATACTCAAAGCAAATATTACCTTAACCTGTTGCACACAAACAAAATCACTCCTTTAGATTTTGCTTATATTAATACAGCTAATAAAAACGATCCTCAAGAAGAAAAAATAAGATATTTAAACCGCGTTGGTCACCCAGATCTAAATGACACATTCCCCCAAAGATTTGGAGGTTATGCTTTGCCTAACTTTATCTTAGATATGTTAGATGAAAGTGAATCAATAAATAGTCTAAAAGATCCTTACTCTGATTTGAAAGAAGAAATCAAATTAGCTATTAAAGATAAAGATTTGATTGCAATACCGCATCTTCATGATGTTAATTATTTAAGGCAAATCAACGAAATTATAGATACTACATGTGAAGAAAATCCTGACAAGAAAATCATTTTAGCGCTTGAAATGATTAATAATCCTGAAAATGATAAGTTCATAAAAGTGGCTGAAAAAATTGGTAAGCTTCAAGCTCAGCTTGATTTAAATTTACTTGAGGGTGAAGAAAAAACAAATGCTGAAAATAAGTTAGCAGAAATTTCTAAAATAGATATTAAAATAATTAATTTTGTCGCTGGAATTATTAAAAATGTTGAAAAAAAACGACTACAGGGAACCAACATAGATATTTCCTATATTGATAAAGCATCTACATATTTAAAAGCACCGCATCCTCTTGTCGATTCTAAATTTAATAGTATGAGCTTACAAAATCTATCTAAAAAAACCAAAAAAGACATAAACCTCCAAGATTTAATTACTAGCTTAAATCAATCACATATTGAAAGTTATCAAAGACATGTATATACCTTAAAGCACAGGAATCTGCTGCAAGTAGCTGATATTTCATCATTAAAAAATAAGTCACCAGAAAGCGTAATTATTTATATTCACGGAGCTGCCCATGAGGATACTATCCCAATACTAAACAATCTTAATAAAGACGAAAATTCAGTAGTCATACCAGTAGAACACTCTGACGATTCTGGTCAAAAATTTTCTACAAACATACAATCCAGAAGACAGGACACACCATATGCAAATAAACTACAAAATCTTTATAAGAACTTATTTCAGGCTATACCAGCTATCAGAGTAGGATCTAAAGAAATTGATGCAAATGAAATACTAACAAAAGAAAACTCTGATATTCAGTGGGGTTTATTTGAGAAAACCCTGAAAAGTAAATATAACTCTGCAAATAAAGACACAGCTATATTTGCAATACTTGAAGATGCAATAAGCGAATCCTTAACAAAAATTGTTCGTGAAAACAAAAGTACCTACAATGAACCTTCGAAAGGGGGAATATTTAATAAGTTTTTTAAACTCTTCTAAAAAACCTTTTGCAAAGATAACGGCGCAACTACTTTTCCAGTAAAAAGGTCTTAAAACCCAGCAGCCTGATTCTCAGCTTTGCCACCTAGAAGACGAAGATTAGAAGCGCTAATAACAGACTTCTTCTGCTCAGCACCTGAATTTTTATCGGTCCAAGTTTCAAAATCAATCTCACCTTCAATAGCGATTAAAGAACCTTTCTTTACATACTCACCAGCGATTTCAGCTTGGCGTCCCCATATTTTAATATTGAACCAATCAGTTTCTTTGTTCTTAGTAGGACGATTAACTGCTAAAGAAAAATCAGCTACACATGAACCAGACTCAAAGTATCTGATCTCAGGGTCACGGCCAGCTCTGCCGACAACGATAATGTTATTAACTCTTTTTTCTTTTTGCATTAATAACCCATATTAACAAATAATTATTTTTTTTCGCAATTCACATAAGCTGTGAATCTAAAAATTAGTTTTGATATAATAATTTTCGCTATGGGTAATAAAATAGACGGAAAAGTATTAGGAATTGACTTAGGTACCACTAACTCTTGTGTAGCAGTTATGGAAGGTGGACAGGGGACTGTAATCCCTAACTCAGAGGGTGCAAGAACTACTCCTTCAGTAGTAGCTTTCGGAGACACTATTACAGTAGGGCAGATTGCAAAGCGTGGTCGTGTAATGAAGCCTACCGAAACTATTTTCAGTGCTAAACGTTTAATCGGACATAGCTGGGATGAAGTTGCTGATGTTTTAGAGGCACTTCCTTACGAAACTATTAAAGGAAAAAATAATTCAGTAGATATTAAAGTAGCTGGTAAAGACTACACACCTCAAGAAATTTCTGCTGAAGTTCTTAGAAAATTAAAAGAAGATGCTGAATCTTACTTAGGTCAAAGCGTTAACCATGCAGTAATTACTGTACCTGCTTACTTTAATGACTCTCAAAGACAAGCTACGAAAGATGCTGGTAAAATTGCTGGGCTTGAAGTTCTTAGAATTATCAATGAGCCTACAGCAGCAGCGCTTGCTTATGGTTTAGATAAAAAAGATGATTCTACTATCTTAGTATTTGACTTAGGTGGTGGTACTTTTGACGTTAGTATTCTTGAATTAGGTGACGGCGTATTTGAAGTTAAAGCTACAGCTGGTGATTCTAGACTCGGTGGTGATGACTTTGATACAGTAATCGTAGATTACATCGCTGAAGACTTTAAAAATAGTAATGGTATTGATCTTAAGCAAGATTCTCAAGCATTACAAAGACTTACTGAAGCAGCAGAGAAAGTTAAGATTGAACTTTCTACTTTAAGTGAAAGTACTGTTAGCCTTCCATTTATTACAGCTGACGCTTCTGGTCCTAAACACTTAGAAACTTCTATTTCTAGATCTAAGTTTGAAACACTTTGTGACAAACTATTTGATAAATTAAAAGGTCCTCTTAACCAAGCAATCAAAGACGCTGACGTTAACATCTCTGAGATAGACGAAGTTGTTTTAGTTGGTGGTTCTACTAGAATCCCTGCTGTTAAGAAGATCGTTAAAGATATTACAGGTAAGGAACCTAACCAAGGTGTTAACCCTGATGAAGTTGTTGCTATGGGTGCAGCTATCCAAGGTGGTGTTCTAGCTGGTGATGTTAAAGACGTAGTTCTTTTAGACGTAACTCCACTTAGTTTAGGTATTGAAACTTTAGGTGGTGTAATGACTAAACTTATCGAAAGAAACACGACTATTCCTACTAAGAAGTCTGAGACTTTCAGTACAGCAGAAGATAACCAAACAAGTGTAGATATCAAAGTCTATCAGGGAGAAAGATCTAGAGCTTCTGAGAACAAATTATTAGGTGACTTCAGATTAGATGATATTCCTAGCGCGCCTAGAGGTATGCCTAAGATTGAGGTAACTTTTGATATCGATGCAAACGGTATTTTAAATGTTTCAGCTAAGGATACTAACTCTGGTAAAGAGCAGAAAATCTCTATTACAGCTACGACTAATCTTTCAGATTCTGATATCGACAGAATGGTTGAAGAAGCTGAAGCTAGAAAGAAAGAAGACGAAGAGTTCAAAAAATATGCTGATGAGTTAAATAAAGCTGACAGCAATGTTTACGGTGCTGAGAAACTTTTAAGTGAATTAAAAGATAAACCATTTGCTGACAAAGTTAAAAATGAAGCTGATAAATTAGAAGACGTTGCTAATCAATTACGCGATGCTGTTAAGAACAAATCACCTCTTGAAGATTTAACTCAAAAATCAGTTGATATCCAAAATGCGATGATGGAACTTAATAAAGCTATGGCTCCATTTGCTCAAGACGATGCAGCAGCAGGTGCTTCTGCTGGTCCTAGTGAAGAACAGACATCATCTAGTTCATCTGCTAATGATGATGACGATGTAATTGATGCTGAATTCAAAGCTAGCCAAGTTGACTAGAAAAAATTGACTAAAAACAGTTCTTCTGTAAAATAGGCTAAAGAGGTTAAAAACAAAATGCAATTACTGTGGGGAATACTTAGATTTTTTATTCAAAAAGTAGTTTCATTTTTGCTAATAATTGCTCTTGTATATTTTATGTGGAATCTCTTTAGCCACAGAGAAGATAAAAGAAAATTTGCGATTAGTGTTGATAATATTTCTGGACTTAGTCGTGGTGCACCAGTCTATTTAGGTGGAGCGAAAATCGGTAAAGTGTTAAAAATCTTTCCTATCGCAAATACTGATCAAGTCGCCATTGAAGGTTTAATCACTCAAAAAGGTATAGTACTAGATAAAAATGATATTCAAGCAAGAATCATTACTGATGTAGAAGGTGGTGGTGGACAGGTTTTAGAGATCACTCAATTTCACATTTTAAGCAACCCTACTAAACATGGTCATAACTCACAAGTCTCGTACATTACGAAATACGCTAGCAGATTACTTTTAGATACACTTCAGTTAACTAAAGACTTTGCAAATGAGTCTATAGCTTATTTAAATAGACAAGAAACTCTTGAATATAAAGCAAAGTTAGAAGAATCAGTTAAGAACACTGTAACTAGTATTGAATATGGTTTAGTACAGGATGATATCAAAAAAGGTATCAAAGATATCAACAATCAAATTAGAGACGTTGAAAAAGATAAAGAAGAGAATCCTAATAGCATTAAGGATGCTTTAGCTAATCAGATTGAAGCGCTGAAGAATACTTTGTCTAGTTTTAATACTGTTTCTGATGTTTATAAAGATTAGTTACTTTAGTAATGCATCTGCAAGATCTTGAAGTAAGTCAATTACTGCATCAGGTTTATTCCACTGATGGTCACGGTAAAAACCAAACTGATAGTCCTTAAGCTTATTCAATTTAGCTTCATCATTTGAGAAAATGCGAGAGTATGCTTTAGTAATCTTTTCTATTAGATCCTTTGCGTCACTTTTCTTGGTAGCCAGCTCAACCTTGCGGTTTATAAAATTCATATTTGTATTCTCATAGGCTTTATAACCATCGATTACAGTCCATGGTTCAAGACCATGTTGTTTTAAATATTCTTCTAAACTGCTTTTTGAGCCAGCAGATGTATTAAGCAAACCAAAATGACTTTGATTATTCCTTATTTTCATTAATTCTAGTAACTTATTCAATTTAACCTCGTGCTCATCTTGCTCTAAACTTTCGGGTTCAATAACTTTCTCTTGAGCTTGTAGGGTTTCATTAATAGTTTTATTATCATCTACATTGTTTACATCTGTTTCAACAGGCACAGTATTTTGATTTGACTGGTATTCGGCTTGAGAAGTATTAACTTTATGTTCAACTTCTATTTCATGAAAATCTTCTCCTACAAATTTATCAGGAAAAAATTTCTTAGTAATATCTTCAATTAGTTCTAAAACAAATTCCCTATTACTCTCATCATAAATAAACCCCTTAGGTAAAGTTGATCTATAATGATATTTACCTGGATTAAAGAAAATTCCCCCTTTATCTACTCTAATACCACGATCATCAATCTTGGAGATTTTACCATAGCCCTCATCCTCACCTGCTGGATCAAAATATTCACAATAGTTATGAATAAGCTTCTGAATTTGCTTTTTAAGACCAGTTATAATTGGAGCTTCATTCCTAGGGTATCCTTCCTTTCCAACCAAATCTTTCACAGCTTGAATTCCTGATTTTAGGTAAGTAGCCAAATATTGTTCATATTTAGATGGTTTATAGTCAGTGTTCAAAGGATTCGAAAAAAAAGTTTCACCATTCTTGCACGCAAGTTCAAATAGAGCATTAACACGTAAATCTCTATTTGATGAATCAGATTCTTTTCCTGGGACTTCTTCAGGCTTACCTATATCAACCCCAAGACGTCTAGCCTTAGAATTTGACGATTGACCCATTTTAAACAAAAGATTATCCCTACTAAATTGATCAGGATTATATTCAAGTAAATTCTTATTTGAATATTTATATTTACTCCATATATTCTCAACTGATCTTTCTGAAAGTGGATTTGCAACCATTGTGATTATTATCTTACCACGAATTTATTAATACATATATTATTATAAATTACTCCACGGTAACCGACTTAGCAAGATTACGTGGCTGATCAACATCCTTACCTAAATCTTCAGCAATATAATAAGCCCAGAATTGAAGTGGAATAGTAGCGAGTATCGGACTAAAGACCTGGTCTATATCAGGAATACGTACAACTAAATCAAATTCACTTACATGATCTTGGTTAGAATCTGTAGTGAGTAAAATACTTGGAGCCTTTCTTGTCTTAGCTTCTAGAGCGTTGTGAATCACCTTCTCAGCTGTAACTTGCTCATCCTCATACTTACTAGGAATCGAGATGCTTATCACTGGAACATTTTCATCAAGAATCGCTATAGGACCATGTTTCAATTCACCACTAGGATAAGCTGTAGCATGCGCATAGCTTAGCTCTTTTAATTTAAGTGCTCCTTCCATCGCTGTCACATGGTTAATTCCACGACTCAAAAATATAAAATCTTTATAGTTAGCGTAGTTTAAACTTTGCTCTTTATAAGCATTTGCACGGTGTAAAGTCTGCTCTATAAGTACTGGTAGCATTTTCAAATTATGTAAAATCTCGTTAAAGAACTCTTCAGCAAGAGCTTTTCTAGCAACTGCAATCTGTAAGGCTAAAAGATAATGAGCAAGAATTTGTGAAGTATAAGCTTTCGTAGAAGCTACAGAAATCTCAATATCAGCAGGGGTGATATAAGTATTAACTCCACATAAGTTATTAATTGCAGAAGCTGGTCTATTAGTGATAGCTAGCAAGTTTGCACCTGTTTTCTTAGCTCTCTGAAGAGCAAGTATAGTATCAGCTGTTTCCCCAGACTGACTGATTCCTACAACCAAATCTTTCTCAGACAAAAAATTCACCTGGTAATTAAACTCACTAGCGATAATCACTTCCACAGGAATTGCTGCCCAAGTACCGAGTATCGATTTGAGAACTTGAGCTGAATGATAAGCCGAGCCACAAGCTATGCAATAAACCTTCTCTATATTGGTAAAATCAATTTGAAAATCCATTAATTTGAAATTAGTAAATGATTGATCTTCAATCAATGAGAGCATTTTAGATAAAACAGTAGGCTGCTCATAAATCTCTTTAAGTAAGAAATGTTTATAACCTTTTTTATCCATAATAGAATCATTCTGCTTCAGTACTTCAATAATAGGTTTAATCTCATTACCATCAAAGTCTTGGATCTCAATAGTATTTTTACTGATAACAGCAAGTTCTTTATCAGCTAAGCGCACAATTTTATCTGTGAACTGTAAAACAGTGTCACTGTCACTAGCTGCAAAGTTTTCTTGATCACCAATTCCAATTACAAGTGGAGACTCATTTTTAGCAAGTAAAATTCTTTTCACAGGCTTAGTGACGTCATTTAAATTAGAGTCATTAATTATTATTGCTAGTGCATAACTACCTTCCAGACGAGAACTCAGCTCGCGCAAAGCTTTAAAATCCTCGTAAGCATTAATACTCAATAACTCTTTTCTTATTGAAGAAAACATATTAGCGATAACTTCAGTATCGGTATCACTCTTGAAGACAAAGCCTTTAGTCTCCAATTCTGATCTGAGGCTTTGGTAATTACGAATAATTCCATTATGGACTATAGCCAAAGATGCATCACTGTCTAGGTGAGGATGAGCATTTACATCATTAGGCTCACCATGAGTAGCCCAACGTGTATGACCAATCCCACAAATGCTTTGCTCGACTTCACTCTGCTCCTGCTCTGATAAAGAATAAATATTCTTCTCAAGATCTAAAATCTTACCTTTATTCTTATAAACTTTAACTGAATCATTTAATAAAGCAATGCCAGAGGAATCATAACCTCTATACTCAAGACTTTTTAGACCTTGAAGAAGTAACCTAGCAGCTTTAGGCTCAGAACCTACATAAGAGACGATTCCACACATATTTACTTAATTATAAACTAGTTAGTAATTATCCATTATCTGAATTATTTTTACCAATTACAGGATTTAAAATGAGAGTTGGGTTGAACCAGCTCATAGTTATTTTTTGTAATAGAATCCAGGGGCACAGAAAAATTATCAAAAATAAGTTCAGAATTAACATGATGAGCAGTAGCGAAAATACTGGTAGCAATCAAAGCATCTCTGAATCTCGTTAAAGGCATAGAAATCTCTTTTATGTAACTCTAGAAATTACAATAACTAATTATTCCCAAATTGTCGATTAATACTCTCTGTAATCTAAGCATGATACCCAATACCAGTTATCTTTTATTTTATATTTTTCAATTTTCCCATAACATTGAATAAAATTTATATTCTCAAATTTATTATTAGAAGCATAAAGGTATCCAGAAAAACTATGTATAAAAGGACTTTGATCAAAATAATGAAAAAGCATGTTCATTTCATTATTTATAAATTTACCTATTATTACTTTTCCTTGAGAAATCTTATTCTTATCACGTAAGGTAAAATAAGTGCCATGACTATTAACCTCTAATTCTTTATTTTTAACTTTATTGATAACTTCATTACGAGTATTAAGATTCAAATAAAAATTAACTATTCTACCAATATGAAAATAATTCATAATTAGTACAAGTATTATTGCAACCATATTAGTGAGAAAAGGGGTCCAGCTTTTTATTTGCTTAGTTTTTCTATTCTTGAATCCATATACAAAAGACCAAATAATAATCATTAATATTGGTACATAAACAATTAATAAATAAAATAGACCAACAAAGATTGTCGTCAAGATCTCCCTAGAAATCCAATCAAAGATTGATAATACGACAATTATAAAGCTTGCAATATTAGAGGAATATCCAAGTAGTTCTCTCTGGTCTTTTTGATTCATCATCACTACTAAACTTCCAAGACCTGTAATATCTCTCTAACAGCCTCTAGTTTTTGGTCAACATCCATAAACTCACTCTTCAGAAGAATATGTGACTGAGCATTTTTCATGCCACCAGCAGTACCTGGTTTAAACATGGTTTTAGATTGAATGATTTGAGGCAATGCTCTTTGAGAACGTAACCACTTCTGCAAACGTAAGTTAGCATAGATTTTAACTTCACCAGCCTCTTCAGTAATACTAGAAATGTTTTTAGAGTTCGCAAATAATTTAATTTTACTTACTTCAATTAAATATTTAGCCTCAGATGGTAAACGTCCAAATCTGTCAGACCACTCTGCAACTATGTTATCAAGATCTTTTTGATTATCAATCAATGAAAGTCTCTTATACTCATTCATTCTCTGATGCTCATCTGGAATCCAAGTCTCAGGGAAGAAAGCGCTAACCTTAATATCAAGAACACAAGAATTTTCAAATTCTTCAAGATTAGATTTTTCACCTTTAACTTCTGAAATAGCGTCTCCAAGCATCTTAAAGTACAAGCTTGCACCGACAGCAACCATGTGTCCATGTTGCTCCGCACCAAAGACATTACCGACACCACGTATTTCCATGTCACGCAAAGCTACTTGGTAACCCGCACCTAGATTTGTTAATTCCTTAATAGCTTTAAGCCTCTGCCTTGCTGTCTCGGAAAGATCTGCAGCAGAAGAGTAGAGAAGATAGGCATAAGCTTGAACATCAGAACGACCAACACGACCACGAAGCTGATAAAGCTGAGAAAGACCAAAGGTATTTGCTCTATTAATAATTATGGTATTCGCATCACTGATATCTAAACCAGTCTCAATGATAGTCGTACAGACAAGAACATTAAATTCATTATTTACAAATGAAAACATCGTATCTTCAAGTTCCTGTGGTTTCATCTGTCCGTGAGCAACACGGATATTTGCTTCAGGAACAAGGTCAGCAATTTCATATGCAATTTCTTGAATAGATTCAACTCTATTGTGTAAGATGAAAACCTTACCACCACGTTCAATCTCATGAAGAACAGCGTTACGCACTACTGAAGACTTATACTCACCTACAAAAGTTTTTACTGGTAAACGATTAGTAGGAGCTGTAGAAATTAAACTAATATCTTTTATCCCTGAAAGAGACATGTGAAGAGTTCTTGGGATAGGTGTCGCTGACATTGATATAACATCCAAATCTTTTCTAATCTCTTTTAATTTCTCTTTATGACTAACCCCGAAACGCTGTTCCTCGTCTATTACAAGAAGTCCTAATTCTTTGAATTGGATATCTTTTTGTAATAAACGATGAGTACCGATAACTAAGTCACATTCACCAGTACGCAAAGCTTTAATAGTTTCTTTCTGTTCTTTAGCTGATTTAAAGCGAGAAAGTAAACCCATCTTAACTGGATAAGGAGCGTAGCGATCACGCATTACATTAAAGTGCTGCTGAGCTAAAACAGTGGTAGGGACAAGCACAGCAACCTGTTTACCTTCCATCATCACTTTAAAGATAGCTCTAATAATAACTTCTGTTTTACCAAAACCAGCATCACCACAGATAAGCCTGTCCATAAGCTTCTCTGATTCCATATCAGCTTTAACATTAACAATAGCTTTTAGTTGATCTTCTGTTTCATCATAAGGGAATGCATCTTCCATTTCAAGCTGCCAAGGAGTATCATGCTGATAAATATGACCTCTTTGCTTTTCTCGACGAGCATACAAAGCTACTAAGTCTTGAGCAATCTTCTTAACTGACTTTCTGACGCGAGTTTTAGTTCTAGTCCACTCATTACCACCAAGCTTAGATAACTTAGGCTTAGCATCACCAGCCATATCAAAACGTGAAAGTAGATTAACCTGATCGACAGGAATTAAAACTCTAGCTTCACCTGCATATTCAAGAATCAAATACTCTTGCTTACCAATCCCTGTAAGCTCAACCATTTCAGTACCTTTATAGATACCTAAACCATGCTTATAATGAATGACATGGTCATCAACATTTAAGTCTGCAATGTCAGTATAAGCATTTTTTCTTCTTTGCTTTTCTAATTCTTTTTCTTTATCTTTCTTCTTATTCTTCTGTCTAGCAACAGCTTGCCTACTTCTACCAAACAGTTCTCTATCTGTAAGAATCAATAGATTAAGCTCAGGGATTCTAGTTCCTTCCTCCAAACCATCACGCTGAATGATTACATGATCCTGTGGAATACCTTGATAATCTTCATTAATAGTGAGATAGAGACATTGAATATCCCATTCTTTTAAAATCCCCATAGCCCTTTGAGGCTGTTCACTAAATATAATTACTCGCTCACCTTCACGGATATTTTTCTTTATATAGGCAACAAAGTCTTCAACTTTACTAGCAAACCTTTCTGTAGGTAAAGTTCTAATCTCTACACTTAAATCATCAGCATTAGAATCTAGTTCTTCTACGTTTTGGAAGTATAAACGTTTCTTATAAGATTTAATCTGCTCAGTAATCTTCGTTGCATCTAAATATAGGTTTGACTCTATCGGCAATAATTTACCAATATTAATCCCATCCTCATATTGATCTTGAATTTTATCCTGCCAAGATCTGTTATACAGAAGTAAGTCTTCCCACTCATCAAAAATGAATTGAAGATTAGCTTCAGCTGGTAAGTAATCAAAGAGAGAGCTATACCCCTGCCCAAGTATAGATCTATAGTATTCAACACCTTCCCAATAAAGTAATTTATTCTCTGCACTAATGTTATGAGACAAAGAAAGCTCTAGCCCTTCACGCGTCTCCTCATCAAGCTTTGAGCTGTAATCTTTAAGAAGTGACATTAGCTTTTCTTCTAAGCCATCAGTCTCAGAACGAATTATAGAGTAACGTGGATGAACAGAAACTTTATCTAACTTATTAATAGATCTTTGAGAACTAATAGAAAAAGTTCTGATACTTTCTATACTGTCACCGAAAAATTCAATTCTAGTGGGCTCACCATTTAAAGGATAAACATCTAAAATATCTCCTCTATGGCTAAACTGCCCACGGTTTTCTACCATGAATTGTTTTGAGTAACCCAGTTCAACTAGTTTGCGAGACAAATCTAAAGGCTCGATAGTTTCATCATTCTTAACATCAAGACTAAACTTTTCTACAAGCTCTTTTTGGATGTAGATTTGAGAAAAGGCCTTAAAAGTAATAATAGTAATAGAAGGTGTTTCTTCAGACCAAGCAGAGAAAATTTGATATTGACTAGAGGTCACTTGCACATCAGAGTTAATCTGATCATAAGGTGAGATTTCCTGACAAAGGAAGTTAAAAACTGGAAAGTTTTCACCTAATAAATTTTTTATCTCACGGTAATAGGTCTGAGCTTCATAGTGATTATTAACCACAAACAAAGTATGTTTTTTCAACTGCTTAAAAAGGTTGGCAATGACGAAACTCTTTGCTGAATTAGTTAAGCCATGAACTATTAATTCGTTCTTCGCTGTTAGACGATGGAAAATAGTATTAAAATTGTTATCTTTTTCAATTAGATCTAAAAGCAAATTCTCACCTACACTTGACTTGCATGAACTATAAGTTCAGGTCTCTTTCCTATTTGTTGCTTAATTACTTTCTGCATATGAGATTTAACTATCTCTTCACACTCTTGAATAGTAGCTTCAGGTTTACCAGAGTAAAGAGCATCAACAGCTTCAACTATTGGCTGAGTATTGAACATGCAAAAAGCTTTCCATTCTTTATTCTTAGAGAAAGTACAAGCTTTAGCAGAAAATAGAGGTCCAGCAACAATTTTTTTATTCTTACGATTCAACGAAAAGCTGACTATGACTACACCTTCACGCGACATCACATCTCTAGTTTTCACTAAATGCTCTTCTAGTACATAGTGATCCATCATACTATAGAGAATTTCTTCGTAAGGAACCTGATCAATCACACGAACAACATTATTATCAGCAAATTCAATAACATCTCCATTATCTAAAATAAGTATAGAACCAGGATCAAAACCAGTTTCCACAGCAAGTTTTGCATGTTTAACCAATTGACGAGTTTCACCAAGAGCAGGTAGGAAATACTTAGGGCGAGTAACATTAAACATAAACTTAAGCTCTTCAGTAAGAGCATTAGACTCTACGTTTACATTTGCATTTCTACCGCCAATCATTTTCACTGATCTTAAAAAGCATTGGTCAGAAATCTGTGCCATCTTACGAACAGTTCCTGGAGGAAGATCTGCACTGTTAACGATAACATCACCTTCTTTAAGATTCAGCTCTAAACTTTTATTATAAGTAATCATCTCCAAACTATCTAAAGCTAAGTCTTCTGGAGAACCAGTTAGCATAAGCAACTCAGAATCTTTATGATCTTTAGCTTCCTGAATACTAATAATCATGTCATCATTAATGTCGTATGTAGTAAGCCTTTCAACGGCAGCAACTACTTTTCTCATATTTCTATGAACTAAGACTACTTTCCTATTAAACTCCTGAGCTAAAGCAAAAAGATTTACAATCCTTACAACATTCGAATCATAAGTATTAACAATAATTCTTGATTCTTTATTTTCAGCAAAAATCTTTTTAAAAGTAGGGAGTATATCTTTTTCAGATTTAGAATAGCCAGTAAACTCAACATTAGTAGAGTCACCTATATATAAATCAGCCGATTTTGCAAACTCAGCCTTAGCTTCTAAATGAGAAAGCATTCCTGAAATATCAGTTTTACGAGAATCAGTAGGTGTTTGGTCTATTTTAAAACTACCAGAGTAAAATATTTTTTTACCTAAAGCCTCTATTAATAAAGCATAGTTTTCACCAGTATGACTTGTAATATAGTAAGAGGTTAAATGAAATGGACCTAAGTCAATCTCAAAACGAGAATCAAGTAAAGTCCAATTAATTTTTTTAACAGTTTCAGGATTTAATTCTGCCTTCGTAAGCTCCAAAGCAAGTCCAGGACCATAAACATTTTCTATCTCAAGGTTACAAATTATCTGATGAGCTGCTCCGCAATGTCTATCATGTGGCGAACTAAGAATTAAAGCTTTAATTTGTTTTTTCTTATCTTTTAAAAACCTGTAATCAGCCATTGCATAATCGATACCAGGTTCTTCATGACCAATGTATCTTAAACCAGCATCTAAAATAATATACTCAGACTCTTCAGGTTTATCAGCGTTATGAGCCTCAAAAACAAACATGTTCTTACCAAGCTCATGAAGCCCACCAAGAACGTATAATCTTAAAACCCTATTATCTACTTTTTTTACTTTAGTTGCCATTAAGTCCTCTTATGCAGCGCAAAGCTCTTTTTCTTTTAATGCTTTCTGGTAAGCAGCTAAAGCTGCCCCCGCTTCAAATTTATGCCCAAGTTTAGTCATAACTGCCTCTAAAGCTGATAAACCTGTAAGAATATCTCTATCGGTCACGAAACCTAAATGTCCCATTCTAAAAATCTTATCTTTAAGATCTTTCTGACCATTAGCAACGATCATGTTCCAATCATTCTTAAAAGCAGCTCTAATGTCTGGTACAGCAATACCTTCAGGAGGATAAATAGCTGTTATCGCAGCTGAAGCTGTTTCATCTTCAGTCAAAAGTTTTAAACCTAAAGCCTTAATTCCAGCCCTTAAAGTATCTCTTAAGCGTGCATGCCTAGCTGTCACATTATCAATACCTTCTTCACACATAGAAGTTAAAGCTACTTCTAAAGCTACTATATGGTTAACATTAGGTGTCCATGGTGTAGTATCATTCGCTAAAGCTTTTTTAGCTTGATTCCAACAGAAATAGTAAGTCGGTGTTTTACATTCAGCTTTAGCTGCGTAAGCCTTCTCTGAAACATAAATAAAGCTAAGTCCAGGAGGAATCATAAATCCTTTCTGCGAACCAGAAACTAGTACATCTATACCTAGTTCATCACAGTCAAGTGGCATACAAGCAAGACTAGTAACAGCATCCATCATGACTAAAGCACCTGTCTCTTTAATAAGTGAAATAAGCTTATCGATAGGATTAGCTGTTCCAGTAGAAGTTTCAGAATGAGTTAAAGTAACTGCTTTAAGTTCCCCTTCTTTATATTCTTTCAATTTCTCTTTTAACTGATCAGGGCTAATAGCTTCACCAGGATTAACCTTAATTTCAGTTACATCAGCACCGTATAGCTTAGCTATATCAGCAAATCTCTGCCCAAAAACACCTATTACTAAAGAAAGAACTTTATCACCTGGGTTAATGGTATTAGCGATACCAGCTTCCATAGCTCCAGTACCACTTGCTGTATAAATAAAAACATCATTTTTAGTTTTAGCTATTTTTTTTAACTTTTCATTAGCAGAACAAAAAATCTTAGAAAACTCTTTCGATCTATGTCCTATAGGGTGTTTAGCTAAAGCGTGTAATACTGACTCAGGAACAGGAGTAGGTCCAGGAATCATCAAGAAATCCTTATCTTTCATAAATTACTATTATAGCTTAAAAATCAGCTTTTTCTTAGAGTCTCTGAGGTATCTGAAAGACTATTGGATATAACAAGATCAATACTGCTGCAATCAAAAACATAAATACATAATAAAAATTAATAGAGCTACTCATACTTTAGTACTAGAATTAGCCACATGACTCAAGATAAGACTTCCGGTTATAGATATTCTAAATTTTTCACAAATGCTCCAAATTTATGGGAAAGTTCTTTTGTTAAAGATTTATCAAATTTAAAATTCAAACAAGCAAAAACTCCAGCTAAAGAAAGTACTGCTGAGCTTAATGAACAAATTATAAATTTTAAAAACGTGATAGATCTTATAATCAATTCCCCAAAAGATGAAGATTCACAAGAAAATCTTCTTAATGAAATTAAAAAGCAGCAGACTCAAAATAAAAAACTAAAACAAGAATTAAAGTCCCTATCTAAAAATAAGCCCCATGAAAAAGAAACTATTGAAGAAATCAAAACTCAAGTTTCTAATTTTCAACAAACCTTAGGCTTTCTATCCTGGAAAAAAGAGCTTCTTAATGATGAAAAAATGATTGAAGTGTTAGAAAATAATTTAAATGAAATTATCGAGCTTAAAGACAGCCTAGAAAGAAATTTAGAGATCCAGAATAGTAAAGAAGTTAAAAATGATAAAGTAGAAAAAATTCAGAAAATCAGTAAAGCTGAAGTTAAAGAAAATAAATCAGAAGAAATGATAAATGAATTTCAAACATTACTGAGTCCTCTAGTAAAAATCTTAAATAATATTGCTCAAGAATATAAAAATAAAAATTTCGATAGTGCTAGCAAGCTTGCAAAAGATTCAACAAATCAAATCATTAAAATTACGGGAGCTGACTATACTGACCTTCTAACTAAAATAACAACATCAAATTCCTTCAACGATAAAAGTAAAATCATCGCAAGTAGAATTCATCACGATATTAGAAGTTATCTCACTCCAGCCATCTCATGCATATATGCGTCAAACATAGAAAAATTCAATATATGCTATGACCCCAAACCAATAAATACTATTCTAGATTCTGGATTAGAGCTGTTAAATGAAGAACCTGTGACTATTTCCAAAAATCTCCTAGAAAAAAAGTTTAACGAAAGAATAAAAAATATTTTAAATAGACCAGCAAATGAAAAAAATATATTCATCAATACCACTGTAGATAATAACATCAAGACAGATGGTGAAATCTATCTTCAAACTTTATTAAATGCTTTAGATTGCCTAGTAAATAATGCAATTGACCATGGAATTAATGAGCAAGATAGTAGCATTCAAATTAATGTTAAAGAGGTAGGCGAAGAGTTACAACTATCAGTAACTAGCGCAAACCCTATGAAGGCTGATCCAGAAAAAATATTTGAAAAGATTGTAACAACAAGAGATAACCCGACTGAAACCAATGGAAAGGGGCTATTTGATCTCAATAAATTATTGAAACTAGCAGGTGGAAAGTTAGCTTATAAATCTCCATCTAACACCACATTTACTGCGGCACTTCCTATCCTGAACAATTCTTAGTAAAATGATTGACTATGCAATCATCGATGCCCATAAATCTAAACAAAGAAATCTCAATAAGAATAGCTGACCCTAGAATTATCCTTAATGAATTCTTCGGATATCTTTCTTTTACGATGGGCTTAGTCACAGCACTTTTCGTAATTCTAGGCTTAGAAGATATTTATAATGTTTCTAATCAAATCCTTCTTTTTTCTTGTGGCGCGCAAAATATTCCTTTATTAATGGTTTACATCCCACAATACAGACTATTCCTTACTACTGGTATTTTAGGAATCATTATCACAAATTATTTCGCAACAAACCCTATAGGAAACTCTTTTAGAGAGGGACTCTTTGTCGGAATGATAAAGGTAGACTACAGCTATGAAGCACTAGTAAAGTATCACCCTGAAACTTACAAATCAGAGAGAGCACTTTTAAGAGGTAGAAGATTTTTTATTAATCTTGGGAAATATATCAGCACTGTCGCTCAAGAAATGGTAATTCGCTCTGGGGAAATGCTTGAAAAACTTAGATTAGGCGAGTGGAATAGATTTATCGATGATGCAATCCGCTCTCAGTTTTTCTCAAGCCTACTTAGAATAATCAGTGCTACTCCACTATTTATAATTGCTGGCTTTGAACTTGCTGCCATAAATGGATTTTATGAGAAAACAGAATTTTATATTGCCACAGCTGCCCTCTGGACAACTATTTCTGTAAGGACTTTAGCTTTTTCTAGTTTTATTGATGGACTTTCTAAAGTAGCCTTTGGGTTTATGAGAGAGAGTTTCATGATGAAACTTGGGGGGATCATTTTTGCTACTGCTCAGTTCTATCTAATGCTAGCTGGTGAAGAAAGCTTAAAGTTAGTTATTCCTTTATCGCTAACTGGTTTAGCCGCTTACCCAATAGTAGAAGGGGAAAGGCTTAGAAAGCTTGCTTTAGAAGAGTAAATTAAACACTCAAAATATAATTTAAAAGCGTTCTAACCGGAATACCAGAAGCACCTTTAGGTGACCAGTCACTCGCATCATCTAACCAACAGGGTCCAGCGATATCAATATGTAACCATGGAATAGGCTTCTTAGTAGTTCCTTTATTACCTACAAATTCCTGAATAAATAGACCACCATTCTGTGCTCCAGCTTGTCCTCCAGAACCAGCATTGATTAAATCAGCGATAGTAGATTTTAGTTTCTCTTTATACTCATCATAAAGTGGAAGTTGCCACATATTCTCACCTTGCTCATCAGCAACAGCTTTGACAAGGTCAAGTAAATCTTGATTATTAGTCATAATCCCAGCACATGTATTTCCTAGAGCTACCATACAAGCACCTGTAAGAGTCGCGATATCAATAATCTCATCAGGATTTTTCTGTGAAACATAAGCTACAGCATCAGCTAAAGTTAAACGTCCCTCTGCGTCAGTATTGTTAACTTCAATAGTCTTCCCATTCATCGCAGTGATAACATCACCTGGCTTATAAGCAGAAGCACTAGGCATATTTTCAGTAGCTGCAATAATTCCTGTAACTTGAATTCCAGCAGGTTGAAGCTTAGCGATAGCATTCATTAACCCTATAGTAGCTGCTGAACCAGACATATCTTCCTTCATCATCTCCATCGCTTTAGAAGGCTTTAAACTTAAACCACCACTATCAAAAGTAACTCCTTTACCTACGATAGCAATGTGCTTTTTGATTTTACCTTTAGGCTTATAACTCATCTCAATAAACTTAGGAGGTTGACCACCAGCTTGAGCTACAGCTAAGTAAGCACCCATACCAAGCTTTTCACACTGAGCTTTTTCCATTACTTTTACAGTAATTCCAGTACCTTTAATTTTCTTAGCTTCTTTAGCAAGGTAAGTAGGGTTAACTACACAAGCTGGCTCCCAAACTAAATCCCTTGCTTTATTAACTGAATCAATAATAATCTCAGACTTAGCAACAGCTTCTTTTTCCTTCGCTGTAACTGAACTACTTAAAATAGTAATTTCAGATAGTTGTTTTTTATCATCCTTATCATCTGAAGACTTATACTTTGTGAATTCATAATTCACAAGACCTAAAGTCTCAACTAAAAGACCAATATCACCAAAGCTATCAACAGCAAGACTTGTGATTTTTTCAGACTTAGCTTTTCTTAAAATGCTTGCAGCAACCTTTCTTTCAGCTTTTTTATCAAATTCTTCTTCTTCACCAAGCCCAACTAAAATTACTTTTTTAATAGGACCTAAAGCAAAAGCTGCTCTTTCTGAACCACTTAAACGAACACTAGTGGTTTCCCCAGTTTTAAATTTAAAATTCTCATCATTAACTAAGTCAGTGATAACACCACCTAAAGTTTCATCAAAAGCAGCAACAAGACCACTTAACTTTTTCTTTTTCGTATCAGCTAACTGATAACTAGTTATAACTAAAGCATCCGACTTTAATTGAGAAGCTTTACTAAGATTTCCTAAACTCTTTTCAAGATCTAACTTCTTAAGGGTGAATTTCATATACTGCCATTATAAAACAAGAATTTCAGTAAAGCGAGTAAATTCTTTGAAAACTTTCTGATTCTGTAAGGCTCTTGGTATATACGGTATAGCCATTCAAGTTTCATATCAATCATATACTTTGGAGCTCTAGCAAGCTTTCCAGCCCATATATCAAAAGAACCTCCAACACCGATAAAGGTAGTATCTGGAAAATAATCTTTATATTTATTTATAAAAAGCTCTTGCCGCGGGCTTCCAAGTGCAACTAAAAATAAATCAATTTTAGCTTTAGGGATTTTGTCTATCAAAGTAATTTCATCTTCATGATCATAAAATCCATTCTGGAAATATATTCCATTTTGAAAAGAGTCTTTCAGAGTGTCATTCACTTCTTCAGAAGCCCCCCAAAAAACTACGTTCTCAGAATTATTAATAAGATCACTTGCTAAATCAATCCCAGCATACTTCTTCACTGGCTTCCCAAGCAATCTAGAAAGAAGAGCTATCGATTCACCATCAGGGATAATACAACAAGCTTCTTTTAAAACCTTTTTATAGTCAAAGTCTTCATCAGCTAACACAAGCTGCTCAATATTCATAGTCACTATATGCTGAGCTGCTTTATAATCTTCTAGACTAAGATCAGTTGGATTTCTGATTTCTAAATCTAAAAGCTTTAGCATTAAAAAATCTCAATATTAGTAGTAACAGTATCTCCCGTAACAGTGTCAGTAGCAGTTATAGGAATTTCTACAGTAGAGTTATTCAAATCAGGGAAAGTAGTTATAAATTCATTAAATGGTCTAAAACTAACCCTGATTCTTTTTGCGTTGCGTCTTAAACCTATTCTTACAGGGTTTCTAGAAAAGCTTATTAACTCAGGATTAGGACTAGAAAGAGTAACAAGTCTAATCCCCGTCCCTTCTTTTACAATTCTTAAATTAGCTCTAGATCTTCGTCCGACATTAAGAAAATTAAGACTATTTACAGCTCTTCCTCTCAGACTAAAGCTCTTAGGATCTTCACCTATATTAATAGTAAGATTCTCTAAATCTTGACCAGCAGTTAACACGATAGGAAATGCTTGGCTTAAACCTTGATCTAAATTTAGGTCTAAAAGTAAGTCATCAGAACCATTATAAAAAGCTGAAGGTATTGAAGAAGTATTTGAATCAGGCTCATGTATCCCAACAACAGAACCACCAACAAAATCATCAGCAATAGGTTCAACTTTAATCACATAAGTACCTGGAGTCAAATTAGGAATAACAAAATTACCCTGATCTCTTCCATCTACGTCGGTTACAGAGCTAACCAGTTCCTCTAAAGGATTATCAATATTGTAAGCAATTACATTTGCAGTTCTAACACCATCATTACCATTAATGACACTACCACTGATACTTGCCGTGCCACTTACCACTGAATTTTTTGGGTAACCAATATTAACAGAAGCGATATCATCTCGCTGCAATCTTAAAGTCGGATTAATTGCGATAGGAAACATCACAGGAATAGTACTTTTTTGTTCATCACTTAAACGAGATCCTAAATCAAGGAAATCTTCAATCTGCCCACCTTGACTATGGTCTATCCCAACCATATGTGCAAATTCGTGAAGAATAGTAGTTTTAAAATTAGCGAGCATATCAGCTTCACTAGTAAAATCAGGTCTATTACTAAGTGTGAATAAAAAACCATTAATTAATGACTGAGATTCAAAAATATTTTGGACAACACCATTTCTAGTAGTAAAAAAGCGAGCAGCAGCAAAGCCTAAAATATCTTGCCTCGCTCCAGCCCCCAAAATATCTGTCAAGATAGTACCATTATCATCAAAAACAATAGGACTATACCCAAGCGGAGAAGATGGAAAAAGGATAGATTCATAATTACTTGAATTAACATCAAAAGGAATAAAACCATTTCCCTCAGTCTGAAAATCTAAACTCGAAACATCTTCCCAAGTATCTAAAATCTCAGAAACAGAAGTCTCTAAAGTAGAAGAACTAAAATCTCCTAAACTACCTGGATCAATCCTGTATTCAACGACTGCTCTATTTCCAGAGATATCATAAGTAGGAAACTGAATACTATTTCTAGAACAGTTACTAGGGTCACCACCATCATTACAAACAGCTAAAATACCTGCTGCACTCACTGGAATGCTAAAAAAGAAAAACAAAAGTACTAGAAATGAAGGTCTTTTCATTGCGTCAAAATACCTCTATATTAGTAGTAACAGAATCTCCTGTAACTGTATCTGTTGCAGTGATTGGAATTTCAATAGTAGAACTACTTAAGCTTGGGAAAATAGCTAAAAATTCATTAAATGGTCTAAATCTAACCCTTACTCTTTTTGCGTTACGTCTTACCCCTATCCTTACAGGATTTCTGGAAAAGCTAACAAGCTCAGGGTTTGGCGTGGAAAGAGTAATTAATCTAGTTCCACTTCCTTCTTTCACTATTCTTAAATTAGCTCTAGAATTTCGTCCAACATTGAGAAAATTTAAACTATTTACAGCACGCCCTCTTAGACTAAAGCTCTTAGGTTCTTCACCTATATTTATAGTAATATTTTCTAACTCTTGACCAGCAGTTAAAACTATAGGAAAAGCTTGGCTTAAACCTTGCTCTAAATTTAAACCTAATAATAAATCTTCAGATCCATTATAGAATGCTGAAGGAATAGAAGAAGTATTTGAATCTGGTGCATGAATCCCAACTGATGATCCACCAACAAAAGCATTAGCAATAGGTTCAATTTTAAGCACGTAAGTACCTGGATTTAAACTTGGAATGAAAAAATTACCTTGATCCTTTCCATCTATGTCAGTAACAGAAGTAACAAGTTCACCTAAAGGATCATCTATATTATAAGCAATTACATTTACGGCTCTTACGCCATTATTACCATTAATAACACTGCCACTGATGCTTGCAGTACCAGATACTATAGAGTTTCGAGGATACCCTATGTTCATCGCAACAATATCATCTCGTTGAAGGTCTAGAGTAGGATTAATAGCTACTGGAAACATAACAGGAAAAGTACTTTTTTGCTCATCACTCAAACCAGACCCCAAATCTAAGAAGTCATCAACCTGTCCACCCTGGCTATGGTCTAAACCAACCATATGTGCAAACTCATGGAGAACAGTAGTTTTGAAATTATCCAACATTTCAGCCTCACTATTAAAGTCAGGTCTATTTCTTAGAGTAAACAAAAAACCGTTTATTAAAGTCTGTGATTCAAAAATATTTTCAATAGCTCCATTTCTAGTGGTATAAAAACGCGTAGCTGCAAAACCTAAAACATCCTGCCTCGCCCCGAATCCTAAAATATCAGTAAGAATTGCACCATTATCATCAAAAACTATAGGGCTGTAACCTAAAGGTGAGGATGGTTCAAGAATTGATTGGTAATTACTTGGATTAACATCAAAGGGGATAAAACCATTTCCTTCAGCTTGAATATCAAGACTAGAAATATCCTCCCATTTAGTTAAGATCTCAGAAACCGAAGATTCTAAAGTCGAGGAGTTAAAATCTCCTAAAGCTCCTGGGTCAATTCTGTATTCCACTATTGTCCTGTTACCAGTAATTTCATATGTTGGAAATTTAATGCTATTTCTAGGACAATTAGTAGGAAGACGCCCATCTTCACAAACAGCTAAAATACCTGCAGCCTTAACCGGAATGCTAAAAAAGAACAACAAAAATACTAGAAATGAAAGTCTTTTCATACAGATTACTCTTCCAAGTATAGCTATTATTGATAGCTGACCTTAAAAATAGATTAAGCATAAAATGAAATATTAAATAACTTAAAAAATTATATGCAAAAACAAATTATTAATACTATAATGTTAAATTCGAGGCATAATAATGAACCAACTAATTAAAGAAATCGAAGCAAAACAGTTAAAAGAACAACCACCAGAAGTTAGAGTTGGTGACACTGTTAAAGTTGAGACTATTATCCAGGAAGGGAAAAAAGAACGTTCTCAGTACTTCGAAGGTTTAATTATTGCTATTTCAGGTACTGGAGTTAATAAAACTTTCAGAGTTAGAAGAATTTTCCAAGGAATCGGTATCGAAAGAACTTTCCTATTACACTCACCTAAAATCAGAAAAATTAAGGTTATTAGAAGTGGTAAAACTAGAAGAGCTAAGTTATATTACCTAAGAAGTAGAATAGGTACTAAAGCTACTAGACTTAAAACTATTCAAAATGCTGCTATGGCTAACAAGTCAGCAAAAAAAGCAGCTAAAGTTAAAGATGATGCAAAAGCAAAACCTGAAGCTACACCTAACACTGAAGCAGAAAAAGCTGCAGAGTAAGACTAAACTCTCATTATTCTTTTTATTTGCTTTCTATATTATTAATGTTAGTTTTCTAACATCTTCTGTTTTTGCTTTAGATACTTCAAAATCAAACTCTAAAGGGAAAATAACGATGGAATCACAAGAACTTAAACCTAAAGAAGAAAAAGCAGAAACTGCTAAAGATGTTGCCTTATTAAAAACAGAAAAAGGTGACATTAAAATCAAACTTTACCTTAAAGAAGCTCCTATTACAGCTGGAAACTTTAAAGATCTAGTAAGCAGAGGTTTTTATAACGGTATCGGCTTTCATAGAATCATTCCTGGCTTCGTAGTTCAAGGTGGTTGCCCTTACGGAACAGGGACTGGAAACTTTGAAGATCCAGAAACCAATAAACCAAGATATATTAAGATGGAAAAAACTAATTTCCGTCACGATAAAGAAGGAGTCGTAGCTATGGCTAGAACTTCAGATCCTGATTCTGCAAGCTCTCAATTCTTTATCGACTTAGAACCACTACCTAGTCTAGATCCAGGTGGAGTTGATCCATATGGCTACGCTATCTTCGGACAAGTTATCGAAGGAATGGATGTAGTAAAAACTATAGTTAAAGAAAATGTTCCTCCTTTCCCAGGAGATGATGGTTGTTCTAATCCTGTGAAAATCATCAAAGCAGAAATGATCTAATAAACTCGCTTGCTGTCTCAAGCTCTGCGTTAAATTTTCCGCTACGCGCCTCATTTACGTCAGCTTTGTTGCTCAAATTTGCCTTGATATTGAAAAAGCACCCTTCGTTTATAGTAAACTACAGTTATGTTCACTGGACTCATAGAAGAAACTGGAAAGATTCTCAGCTTAGACTGGGAAAATACTAATTTGCATATAACTATTAAAGTAAAGCTAATTCTTGAAGATATTCATGAAGGAGATAGCATAGCGATCAATGGTGTATGTTTAACAGCTACTTCATTTACAGATTCTTCATTTAAAGTTACAGCAGTTAAGGAAACCCTAGACGTCACTACATTAAAGCACTTAGAAGTAGGATCTGAAGTAAATTTAGAGCGCTGCTTAAAAGCTGAAGATAGGTTAGGGGGACATATTGTCCAAGGACACGTAGATACCATAGCTGAGCTTGATAAAGTTATTGACCAAAATGGTAGTTATGACCTTTACTTTAAAATTCCTGAGAATTATACGAAATACATCATTAAAAAAGGCTCCATCTCTATTTCTGGGATAAGCCTCACTGTAGTTGATGTCGGCAATGACTACTTTTACGTAACAATAATTCCAGCAACATGGGAAAAAACTAACCTTAAAGCTCTTAAATCTGGTGATAATGTCAATATTGAAGTAGATGTCCTAGCTAAATATATGGAAAAACTCTCAGAAAATTACCTCGTTAAGTCATAAGTGACTGCCCATCCATAACTAATTCTTAATATGTATTTGTTATCCAGACTAGTAGAAAGGATCGGGATAAAAGTTTTTCTTATGGACGGCATAAATAATAATTTATCGACACCACAATATAGTCCAGCGCTAAAGGAACTTCTTGAGAGAAGATCTATTGGAAAAGCAGATGATGCCGAGATAAGTTCCAGTAAAGATCAAATTGAAGAAATCACTGCAAATATTCAAACAGGTGAAATGATTCAAGATCCTAATGTTGCAGCAGATGTATCAGAAGTAATAGCCGCAACAATGAACCAAAGTGGCATCAATAATATTAATTTTAATAACAATTCAGAGTTTGGCTCAGGTAATGATGATGGACATGATACCAGTGAAGCCCGGAAAATCAAGTCAGAATTAATGGCTAGTGCATAATACGCTTAGAGGGGAAGCAATATGACAGATTTTTCACACCAAACACTTAATTTAGATGAAAGTTTAAAAGTTTTAGAGTTAGCAGCTAACAATTTACAGTTTTTAAATACATTAACAGTCGCATTAGATAGAGAAAAGAACTATGAACAAGGCATTAAACTTACTAATTCTGAAGAGCATGAAGTCACTATTAAGGCATACATTAATGGCGATACGGGACTCTGGGAATTCATATTAGAATTACCACACGGTAACGTCTACTACGAGGCTCACAATAAAGCTATAACTAAGCTTACTATTAGTACAGTATTTAATGAAAATCTAATTGACCTAAATACCCTTTCATATAATCAAGTTGGAATAGTACTTGAAGAGATGATTAGTAGTATTGACGTTGATCTTGAAGATTCAAATTCGATCTTTAGACTAAAAGACTTTGCTCAGAATGATTTTGTACTGAGGTATTTAAATTTTGATGCAAGTGTCAGTAAAGAAAATCAATTCTTAGTCCATATAACTAAACTAAGAAAAGAATACCTAAGTTACTTCAAAAAATACTCTTTTTTATGGTCTGGAACCTGCTTCAACTCAGCAACTCATATAGTTGATGTAATGAAAGAGCAAAAGCTTCTAGCTTAACCAAGTCTTAAACAAATTAATCTAAAATACGTTACATGGAGCAAGAGCGATTAGGGAGTATAGTATCTAATTCTCTGAGTGATCTGGAGCAAAAAACCAGTGACTCTATTGAATATCTAGACTCTGTAATACCATCAGAAAATAGCCCTAACGAAATACAAAAAGTATCTGGGAGTGGTGAAATTCAATTTTTAACTAGCTATGAAGTTAGTAATGAAAATATAGTTGCTGGAAATGCTCAGGCAACTACAGAAAATTGGCAGAATGAGTCTCAAAAATACTATGTTCAATCAGCTAGCGAAAGATTAGACTTTATCGCAGATTATGTCAGCGATGTAAGCTTCGGATACCTGAATCAATTAGAAGGTAATATTACTGACATCGTAGACAGCAAAGAATTTAAAAAGAATTCACTGAAAAATAATAATAATCTAGTGGATCCTAGTAAAACTGATCTTGCAGACTTTTTAAATACTATTAACAACAATACTTTATTTGATGCTACAACACTCGTCACAACTGGAGATATGAACCTAGATACGGGAATCAATACTACAACTGTAAACCTTGGAGCAAATCAGGCATTAGAAAATTTACAAAACATTATTCATGATGGGGATAGTGTTTATAATGGATCCGGTTCAGGTACAGAAACACAGTATCTATTAAGTGGTGGTAGAACGATGGATCTATTTACACTTGATGCTAACGGAAGAATTAATATGAGCACTGCAGATCAACTCACAGCTTTTGATGAAATTAATGATTTTGCAAATAATATCGATTCTAGCGATCTTGGAAGTCTAACTTTAGACGAATTCAAGCAAGTATTTTTAAACGAGCAAGTCTTACGCTTATTAAACAATGGCAATTTAAAAGTTAAAGATGATGATATGCTTCATAAAATTCAAAATAACGAATATGAAAATAATATCACTCAATTCATTACTGATTATAAAGCTGAATTTGGGTTAACAGGAAGTAGTGACTATGAAGTTCTTGTAAATGTTTATCTAGAAAGCTTTGATCTAACTAGTGATAAATACATAGAAGATAACAGAAGCCTTTATGATTTACTTTCAGGCGATCAATCAGGTACTTATGGTGATGGTAGCTTATCAAATGTAGCATTTTCATCTATTTCTGATGCCGCAAATTCCGCAGGTGCTGAGTTATATGATAGTTTTGCAAGAGGTTTTGATGGCAAAACAACTTCCTCACTCATAAATGCTTTTAAGGACGATGTAACCACTGTCTCTGAAGACTATATCGGTAATGCAAAAGATCCGTCAAAAACTTTTGATATTAGAGATGTTAAATATTTATATGAAGCAATGCTTGAGGACCCGTCATTTGCGATAGATCCTGACACAATAATGGGTGATCCAACACAAGCTGAACAAGATCTAATCAATAACTGGAATATCATGAAAACTGAGCTTAATGCTATCAATGGGCTGTCGCTAAAATTAGATAGACATGAGTCTCAGAATGGAATTACACCATATGTAGTTCCTGACATTACAGACCCAGTGGAAGTAAATAACTTAAAAAATAAGTTTGAAAATAATTTATTTAATTTAGATACTACAACTTCAAGCCTTACTAACTTTAATGAAAAACTAGAAGTCTTTGTTAGAGAGCTAGATATGGGCATTACTAATACCCATAAAAATATCTATGCTGGTCAGCAAGTTGAAGCTAGTAGAATTAACGCACAATTCGATACTAAAGCAAGACCTGCTCCAAGAGCTGATGGTAGCATCCCTGAGGATACTTCAATACCTCCTCTGTATATTGGGCCGACTGTAAGTTCACTTGTGATTACGGCTTTAGGTGAAGAGTTAAAAGAAAAAACAGAAACTTTATCTAATCAAAGCTTTGTAAAATTAGATTCTAGCTACAACATTGTTGATACTAGTGCAGAGGGTTCAAGCTCACTTCAGGAAATTCAAGCCCAGTTAGGAACTCTATCAAGTGCATTTAGTGATCCAGCTAAAGCTCAAGCGGTTGAACAAGCAATATTAACTGATATGGAAAAAGTATTAGAAGATTTCTTTACTTTACCTGATGTTCAAACATCTTATACAGACTTAGAAATAGCATACAACGACCTAGTTGATGATGATACTGAAGAAAATAGAAAAGCTTACATTGATGCTATGGATAGCTTTAATAAAAAACTACTTAATGAAACTAATGGTGACGGCAACACCTTAGAGCAAGCTATGGTTCTCATAGCAGATAATACAACAATGTCAAATAATCTTAGAAATGCAATCGACAACATAGATGGCACTTTGGGAGATGGTTTGAATTTCGATACTGAACTCGGAGCAATTTCTGACAGTATAAGTGACTTAAGAAATTCTTTTGAAAGTCAATTCAGTATGGATTCAAATACTGAAGTAAGTAAAGTAGAGAAAGACTTAAATTTCTATAATGAAATCCAAAAGAATGGTTCTA
The DNA here is from genome assembly GCA_013216135.1 of Candidatus Caenarcanales bacterium. GTDB lineage: Bacteria > Cyanobacteriota > Vampirovibrionia > LMEP-6097 > LMEP-6097 > DT-14. The sequence goes on along the minus strand of JABSOS010000005.1, from coordinate 139,721 downwards.
GCATGAGTGCAGGTTTAGTGAACACTTTTGATGATTTATTAAACCCTAGCGATATTAGCATTTTCACCAATGCTGAAGTAGCAGCTCCACCGAGTTTAACGGGCAGTAATGTTAATAAGTTAAATCAAATTGCAGATTGGCTTGAGAACGAAGTCTTATTAAGTGTTGAAGAAGCAGATGAAAACAATCCTGATGATATGGCTTTTGTTAATTTCATTTCAGAGAACTCGGTAACTAAAGATTTGCTTGCACCACACTACAGTACGGAAACATCTGTTGAATCTGATATAGAAATTCTAAGACATATTTTAAATGCAGCTGGAACTGATGATGCAAACCTAAATAATTATATGAATTCTTCAAAAACTCTAATTGAAGATTCCTTTGATGAAATAAATGCTTTTTCAGAGCTAAGTGCTCAATTAGATATGATTGATGAATTGAGTAATCCTAGTAAAGGGTTTTCAGACAGCTTACTTGATGTTGCTCAAAATATCAGCCCAAGTTTAATTAATGACTTAGAAAATTTTGCAAACACTAATACAGAATTTACAACAGAGCAGAAAAACGACTTTCAAAATGCTATCGATACATTTAATAATCTAAATGATAATTTTGATGACATCAAGAATGCTACACAAAATGTCGGAGAAACAGATCAAGAGTTTCAAGCTCGTGTAAATGGTATGAAAAGAGATTTTAATGATGCTATAGACCTTTTATCAAACTTAAATGATGAAAAAATTGCAAGTGATTATAAAGATATTGAAGACAGATCTGTAACAAATCTAATTATTGACAATAAGAGTGGTGCCAAAGACATGAGCCCTCAAGAACTTTTATTAACAATGTTTATATTACAAATGTTTGAACAAAGCTCATGGGAATTTAATGTTTGGTTAAATGATACTTCTAGATATTCTTAAAAAATAAAAAAGTGGTGGGCAGAGCTGGATTCGAACCAGCGTAGGCTGACGCCAACAGATTTACAGTCTGTCTCCTTTAACCACTCGGACATCTACCCAAGAACTTAAACAATAATAGCTTATTCTCGCTTCAACTAGCAAAAAAATAGTTTTTTTTAATATACTGTCCTCAAAATAAAAGGCAGCATCGAGATTTGCTGTCCTCGCAGCTAAGCTGAGGGGGTATTATGCAAATCTTGAGAAACACTTTGTGTTTCTGGGCCTTCACAATCAGCGAGTGAAAGCTCTATGAGCTCTCACTCACAAATAGCTCAGGCTACGATGCAGCTTTTGTTCCTCGTTTGTTTTCTGCATCTCCTAAGCAGAGCTTAGGAGTATTGCAAACTCACAATAAATATTTATAGCTAGGGTATAACACTATTAAATAGATAAAACTGGATACTATATCATGAATTGGTTCAATACCTACATACTTAATCCAATAAGAAAATGGCAGAATAGAAATGATAATGGAATTAGAAAACTTTTAGTTAATAGTGGTTTAAATGAAAGGCTTAGTTTAGCATTCCTGGACAAGTTTACAGAAGCAGATAAACTAGGTAATAAAAATGGGAATTTAGATCTAGATGAGTTTATTAGCTTAGAAAGTAATTTTAAGGGACAGGAAAAAACTTATAATTTCATCAAAGACAACTGGGATAACTTAACTAATATTACAAAGTTACCTGACGAAGTTTCTGCTGAAATTAATAAATTAAACCCTATGGGTGTAGAGCATGAACATAAAAAACTCTTCAATCAAGAAGAGTTAAACACTTTTATTAATAATTCTGAATCATTAAACCCAGAGGAAAAGGCTGCAGTAAGTCAACTTTTCAAAGAGTATTTTGAAAATAAAAAAGGTTTTACAAAGAATTTTAAAGGCTTAGTGAGCGAGCAAGAAGTTTTAAATATATTGGTAGCATTTAAAGCTCTTCCCAAAGAGCAATTAAATCAAAATCATATAAATTTACAAAAACAACTAAAATCTATTGACCTTGAAGCTTTTGATGCTTTGGATGGAGAATCTTACAATACTGTAATTTATGACTTAGATAAAGTATCAGCTATTGCTATGGAGAATTATGGTTACTATGGTCATGACTCATCAGTGGTTCAGGATCTCGTAGAATATAATAAGCTAAATGCAGACGAAGTTCTTGCTATACCAATATTACTGCCTGGTCTTAATGATAAAGGAAATTATAACTCTGCAAAAATCACTTCTTTTCTTCACTTCATGAAATCAATAGCTGATAAAAGAGATGGTAACAACAAGCTTATTGTCAATATATCTCATGAATTACTAAACTATCCTGACGATGGTCTTGATGGTTTCAACAAAGAATTCAATACTAACTTAACTAGCTTCAATCCCAATGATATTTCTGATGAAGATAGAAATAAAATTAATGCGAAGCTTAAAGGGGTCGGTGGAGCTTGGTCTGGACACCTTAAACAAAATGATGTCTTAAATAATCTTGCAAATCATCCCAATATACAAAAAATAAATATTGCAACCGGGAATGAAGAGAATCGAATAAACCTTACTTCACTTTTAGTAGGAAATAATAATAAGATCAATATAATTGGAGCCCTCAAACCTGATGGAAAAAAAGCAGACTACAATTCTAAAGGTTCAGAACAATTCTATTCAGGGGTTACAGCAAGTGACAGACCCTTTGATGGACATCCACTTGCAGGAGAAAATTATAAAAACCATACAGTTAACGAGCAAGAATTAGATCAAATCATTGCAGATGTAAAAAAAATGAAACAAGAACTTGATTCCTTAGAATCTAATGCAGATGATGAAGTGATTCAAGAGATAAACAATAAATTAAGAAATTATATGAGTGATAAAGTTTTATCTCAAAGTCAAGCAGAAAAATTTCTAAGCGCAGTATTTGAAAATCAAAAAATTCAAAAACTTGAACCAGCGACTTATCTTCGTGAACGAATTAATTTAGTTAAAAATGCTCAGATTGAGGAAAATGAGGAAATTTATTTAAGCTTTATAAGCTTCACAGATTCAAACAGGATTATCGATTTTGCAACCACTTATTATGTGGGTGAAGTTGATATCCTAACCCGCAAAATTCATGGCTCATCTCATGCTAGCCCTAAAGGGTAGAACTAATTCACAAGATGAGTAAAAGTGTTACTCAATAAGAGCTTCTTCCTCACCCTCAGATCTAATCATAATCTGACCAGATTCCTCAAGTGCCTTAATAGTTTCAACAACTTGTGTCTGAGCTGCAGATACATCTTTTGCTAGAACTGGACCCATCATCTCAAGTTCATCACGCATTAAGTTCGCTGCTTTTTCAGACATATTGTTAAAGAATAATTCTCTAATATCATCATCTGCACCTTTAAGTGCAAGAGGTAATTCTTTCATATCTACCTCTTTCATAACAGCCTGCATCGCTTTATCATCGAGTTTGATAATATCTTCGAATACGAACATAAGGTTTCTGATATCCACTGCAAGATCTTGATCGATAATCTCAAGATCCTCAAGGATTTTCTTCTCGATACTTCTATCAAGTCTGTTAAGAATTTCAGCGATCGCATCAACACCACCAACATTCTGAGTAGAAGAAGCCTGGTTCATAACCGCAGCAAATCTTCTTTCAAGTGTCTTCTCTACAACACTTAAAATCTCTGGATTTGTCTTATCCATTTTCGCTAAACGTAAAGAACAATCTGATCTAATATCTTCTGGTAGTAATTGAAGTACTTTAGATGCCTTATCTACAGGCAGGTACGATAATACAAGAGAAATAACCTGTGAATGTTCACCCTGAATAACCGCAACAATCTGCTCAGGATCAACCATACGTAAGAATTCAAATGGAACTCTATGAATGGTATTCGTCATCTTATCTAAGATATTCGACGCTACTTCCTTACCATAAGCCTGAACTAAAATACTTTCAGCCTTCTGTAAAGAACCGCTCATCTTACCTACTTGTAAATTTAAAATGTCATAAATTTCATCGAGTAAATTGTACTGATCTTCCTCACTCAGTACCCCAACCATAGAAATTTCCTTCGCTAAAGAAACAACAAGGTTAGAATCATCCATATTTTTAATAATTCCAGCGGCAGAATCCTCGTCTAATAAAAGTAGTAACGCTGCTACTTTCATACGGTTCGTCCAACTCTTAATTTTATTAGCCTTATAAGCCATAGATGATTTTAGTTTTTTATCTTACTTCGAGCAATTAAACTCGTAGCTGTATTAAGCCCATAACTAAAGCCTAGATCACAGTATTTATAGTGATTTAGCATAGGTCAAAAGGTTGAGCTTTGCAGTGATTTCACTATAGATTTGTAAATCTTTTAGCCTTTCTTATATGATTAAATATAGAAGATGTCACTTATATTTAGGTTAATTTTAGTTACTTTTCTTTCACTGAATTCTTTTGCAGCATATGCAACTGACTATATTGAAGAGCAGAAAAGTGAGAAATATGATTCCCAAATCGTTGAAGTTTTGGAAGTATCTGAACTTAGTACCCCATCGAATTTGCCGATTGAACTCGGTGATACTAAAGAACAAGTAGTAAAAGTTAAGGTCATTAGTGATGGACCGGAGAAAAACACTGAGCTTTTTATTAATAATATAGTCCCTGATAATAATGCCTTTGCGATTCTCGCAGAAAAGGGCAGAAAATATACCATCGCTTTATCTGAAGATAGGGAAGATATCGCTATAACTGACTATTATCGTGAGCCTATAGTAATAGCTTTAATCTTATTTTTCTTAGTTGCTATTATCGCTTTTGCTGGACTTCATGGCGTTAAAGCGATTCTTTCACTGACTTTAACCGGTTTATCGATAATCTATATCCTTATTCCGACCATTAAGCTCGGCTTTAACCCTGTACTGATGAGTATTTTCATCGCAACATTTGCGACAGGAACTACCATGATTTTAATCGCAGGTTTTACGAAAAAAGCTCTATCAGCCACCATAGGAACCACAGGTGGAGTTACTATTGCAGGAATTCTAGCTTATCTAGTAATAAAAACAGCTCCTTTAAGTGGTTTAGCGAACTCTGAAGCTAGAATTTTAATGGGAAATCTAATTAATACTGGTAATGAATCTCTCATTAATTTCCAGGGTTTACTTGCAGCTGGAATTTTAATATCTAGTTTAGGAGCAGCGATGGACGTTGCTATATCTATAGCTAGCTCTACTCAAGAAATTTATTTAACTAATCCTAATCAATCACGAAGAGATCTTTTTAAACATGCCTTAAATGTCGGGAAAGATATTATGGGTACTATGACTAATACCTTAGTCCTCGCTTACACAGGCTCCTCTCTACCGCTCTTTTTACTTCTTCATCAAGAAGTTACTGAACATTTATTAAACATGGAAATAATCGCTACTGAACTAAGTGCAGCTACTATAGGTAGTATCGGTTTACTTTTTGCGATACCAATAACTAGTATTTCTGCTGTTGTTTTACTTAAGAGTACTTCGAAGAATTTAACCTAGGTTAGATTAAAAACACTATTAAAATTGATTATTATGTACCCTGCCTGGTAGTTCTTGAAGGAAGTTACGTGGGTTATCTGGGTAGGTTGGACCTTCGATAATACTGTCAAGACTGCTGTTTATTTTTGTGATCTGATTATTAATATTTCTCAGAAATACATTCGTAAGTTCTTTTCGTTCGCCTTCTCTCCCTTCTGCAAAAGGTAACTTCAAAACGGCAACAAGCTGCATAAGATTACTATAAAGAACTAAACTTGAAGATTTTACGTCCCCTGTATGAACTTTCAAATCATTGCTTGGCAAAGCACTATTCTCAATAACACTTTCAACTTTTTCAAGCTTTGTTAGATTTTCACCTAACTGCTCTTTTATTTGGTTTAAATTTTCATTATTTTCTATTTTGCTATCGTTAATAAAATTTATAGACAATTCTATATTAGCTTTAGCTTGCGATAAACTTTCCTTATATTCTGAAACATTGTTAGGAGATGGTATATTTTCTAATTCAGGATCTTGCTGAGCAATCAATTCAGCTAAACCATTTGCTCTTTGACCTGATATTTTTCGCTGACCTGGATACAAAACATCTTTATTAGTAGACAATTGTTCAAGAGTAGGTTGCTTTACAGTCAACCTTGAGATATCTGGAGTAGCAGGCATAGGTGTTAATAAATTCAGCATCATTGATACAAAATAGTAACATTGATAAATTTTAGAAACTATTATGTAAAGCTTTCTTAATTATTATCACCTAACTACAATACTTTTACTTAATCACACTACATAGGATTCATCTCACTATTAATACTGTTATAATTCAAAATTAAGCTCTCCTGAACTATAGGTTCAATTTCTTTTTTAAATTTTTCAAACTCTTCTTCCCCTAAGCTCCCTTTTAATAAATCAATATATTTTGCTGGATCATAATAATTATCAATTCTTTTATCTTGATCATCAAGAAGGTAATTATCATCACTATCCTTCGGGTAACGCAACTCAGTAAATTTATCCTTTAACCCTAAATCTTCAAGCTTATTAATTAAATGCTTATGGATCATAACGCCAGGCGATAATGGATTCTTTGAATCATAAGCATTAAAAGCGACATTAACAAGTGTAAAGTCACTAGAGTCAAAATCTAAGGCTACTGGAAGTGATATAGCACGCCTTAATCGATCTATGGTTATTGACTGCTCAGAATCATTTTCTAGCACATCCTGCAAGGCATAACCAGTGATTTGCCTTGCAACTTCTGCGTCTAGAATCATCTTTTCTTCTGTACTACCTTCAACAATTTCTCTTCCTAAAATACTTTCAGCGGTATTAATAATATTTGCCTTGTTTATAAAAACATTATGGTGAAGATTACCATTTTCGGAAGGAACTACATAAGAGCTAAATGGCTCATCAGTAGGCTGCTGCTCCGTAAAATAAACATCTGAATTGTCTACATACTCGTTCATTAAAGCTAATTGTCTTTCAGACAAAGGATTTTCACCATTGTTAATCAGCTTAGATAAATTCTCTTTCAACTTCTCTTTATCAAAATTAGGATATAGACTTGAAGCATTTATACTTCTTACACTATTTAACCAATCATCAGTTACTGAAGGTTTAACGACACGAGATTCCTCTTTTAAAGTGACAGAATCACCCTTAGTATTTTCAGAAATTTCAGAATTCTGGGAAATCACACTAGCTTGAGGGATATCGCCTCTACTTAGGTTAAACTTCCTTGCATCAGCATAAGTCAAAGAATCATTAGCACTAATAACAGATCTCACCATTTTAAATATCCCTAGATAGAAATAAAAAGCTATTTTTTTAGTATTTTGATACAGTATTATCGAGCTTTAAAAGCTAAAATGATAAATAGATGGAGCAAAACTTAAATGTCACAGAAGAAATTAAAACCTTCTACTTAATAAGACATGGTGAGCTTAAGGGAAATAGTAACAGTAGAATCCCGAGTCAAGATGACGAAGGATTAAATCCTGACGGAGTTTTAGAAGCTGAATTAATATCCAGTTACTTTCAAGACATAAAAGTAGACTCAGTCTTCTCTAGTCCCTGTATGAGTTCTGTCCAAACTACTGACATCATCGCGAAAAATATTGGATTACCCACTTTCTTTAAACACAGTGGTTTAGTGGATAAAAAAGAGGGTGACTGGTCTGGAAAAACTTACTGGCAACTACACGAAGAAGCTCCTAAAGCGTGGGAAAAGTGGAGTAAAGATCCGATCAACTTCTGCCCTCCAAACGGTGAGAGCGTTAAAGACTTTGTCGCAAGGGTAGGAAGAGCTTTTAAAGATATCATTAAAAACTATGAAATCGGTCAAAAAATAATTTTATCCACTCATACAGGTGTTATAAGAGCATTAATTATCCTTTCGTTAAACATCCCAGTTGAAAACTTTTTCCGCATCGAAGTGCCATCAGGCTCTATAAGCCGCATAGACTGGACTGAAAGCTACTCTATTCTTAAATTCTGTTCTCTTAGTTTAAGCTCAAAGGCTTAACCTAAGCTTAACTTAGAAATGATATTAAATAATTAGTTCGTCAAGTGGGGTGGTATAACTTTTAGGAGTTATGCTTCTGAAATACCTAGTAGCATCTTCTTGAGCTACAGTTATCCTTCTTCCAACAACCTATTTGAAGTCTGCTAGGACACTTGATGAATTTTATTTTCCAGGTTTAAGACCTGGATTTTTTGTTTTTAGTGAAGTTAGTTCTTTAAAAGTCCAGGATTAAATTCATGATTTAAAGAATTGAAACTATCACTTGCAGGCTCTTTCTGCATCTCGGTTTTAAGATCAGAGATTACTTTATTTAATTTAGCTTCACCTAAAGTTTCTTTTATCAATGAAAGATATTGTTTTTCATCATTATATCTTTGCTTATTATGTTCAAAATAGAAAGCACCACGCTTTTGATAATCTAGCTTATTAACCTCATTTTTAACAAGTTTTTCTAACCTAACACCAATAGAATTAAGACTTGCACCTCTATACCCCTCAAAAGCTGCACTCACTAGAGAATAACCACTATCATCAAAACTTAAAGCGAGTGGTCTTCCTATAGTTCTATCCAAAGTATTGTACTCACTAAACTTCATATCTTCAGAATCAAAGTCTCTTAACTGCTGTCCATTTTTTAAAGATTCTTTTTGAACAGTCATAATTGCAGCTCTAGCTGCATAAATACTTAAAAGCCTAGCAACTTCACTTTTAACTATTTTGTTTTGCGTAGCTTCATCCATTGACTCTATAGTAGTCCCTGTCACGCTAGCTGCTTTCTTCAATAGTGCATCTTTATTAATTAATATCCTAGGTTTAAGAGAACTTGGATCTATTTGCTTATCTGAAATCAGCTGAGTCTTCAAGTCTGTATTTCCCTGCTCAACTACATAAGACTCGAAATCTTCACCAGGCTTTGCTTTAGTAAAGTAAATATCAGCGTTGTTAATAAAGTCTATTGCTATTTGCTTTTGCTTAATAGCAACAGCGCTCTTACCAGTAATAACGTAATTAGTTAAATAATCTATGATTTGCTTCTTATCATCAGCACTAAAATCCTTAAACTCAGCAGTTATAGGAACCCAGATACCTGGATTATTCTCAACACTACTTGATGAGTCAGCCTTTGATAATTTCTGAAGTGACTCTCTAGACTGAGTATTAGAAGAAGATGACTTAGCCCCTGAGCTAGCTGTTAAAAACGCAAAAGGTTTAGTCACCACATTTTTAACAAAACTACCTAAAGCACCAAGCACTTAATTATTATTCCCTTAGTGTTTAAAGTGACGAATCCCAGTAAACGCCATAGCGATACCCAGGTCATCACAAGCTTTAATTACTTCATCATCTCTTACTGAACCACCAGGCTGAATAATCGCTGCAATATGATTTTGAGCAGCTAAATCAACATTATCAGCAAATGGGAAGAATGCATCAGATGCAAGCACAGCTCCACGAGTATCTAAATCAAATTTAGCTAGAGCATCTTGAACCGATTTCACTCTATTACTCTGCCCTACGCCTACTCCTATAGTCTTTCCATTTTGCACAGCAACGATAGCATTAGATTTACAGTGTTTAACTACTTTCCAAGCAAGAATCAAATCTACCCAGTAACTTTCATCTATTTTCTTCTGAGTCACAGTCTGGATTTCGTCTTGGCTAAGAAGTTCTTTATTAGTAGTTTGTACAAGGAATGCACCATCCACACTCTTAATATCTAAATTATTTTTCTTCAAATCAGAATTCGCATGTTCAATTAATCTAATATTTTTCTTCTGAGTTAGAATCGCTAAAGCTTCTTCAGAGAAAGCTGGAGCAATAACTGCCTCTAAGAAGATCTGGCTAAGTTCATTTGCAGTAGCTGCATCTACAGTATTATTCAATGCAACTATTCCCCCAAAGGCGCTTACAGTATCACAAGAAAGAGCTTCAATGAAAGCCTGTGAGACACTAGGAGCAATAGCGACACCACAAGGATTATTATGCTTAACGATTACAGCACAAGGAATCTCAGGCTCATATTCTTTAACCATAGACCATGCTGAATGAAGATCAAGAATATTGTTAAAACTAAGTTCTTTACCATGAAGCTGTCTAGCTCCTGCTAAACCTTTGTACTCAGAATTAGCATCAGTATAAAGACCTGCTACCTGATGTGGATTCTCACCATATCTAAGTCCCTGAGCAAGCTCCAAATTAAGATTCAAGTTCTGTGGAGCAGTTTCTTCAAAAGAAGCATCTGCTGTAAAGAAATCTGTTATTGCTGAATCATAATCAGCTGTATGTTTAAAAGCTTTACTAGCAAGTTTTAATCTATATGCTGGATTAATTTTATTTTCTCTATAACTTAAAATATAATCTTCATACTGCCCAGGTTCACACAGAACTGAAACATGGTAGAAGTTTTTAGCAGCAGCTCTAATTAAAGCTACACCACCGATATCAATATTCTCAATCGCTTTATCAAGGGCTGTTAGTGTCGCAGTATTAGAATCAGAACTAGCCTCAAGCGACTTAGCAGCTTCTTTCTTATCAGCCTCAGACATTTTACTTACTACATCTTTAAATGGATACAAGTTTACGACCACTAAATCGATAGATAAAATAGTGTTCGCATCCATATCGTCTAAGTGCTCTGATTTATTACGGTCATAAAGAATACCACCAAAAATTTTAGGATGAAGTGTTTTCACTCTACCTGAAAGAATTTCAGGGAAATTAGTCACATCAGAAACTTCGATTACAGGGTAGCCAGCTTCTTTAATAAATTTAGCTGTCCCTGAACTACTAATGAATTCATATTCGTCAGCTAGACATTCTAATAAGTTTTCAAGTTTAGACTTATCAGAAACAGAAATTAAGGCTTTCTTTTTCATAAATACCTATTCTAGCAAATTAAAGGCAAATCTCGAGATCACAGCCTTTTCTCTGTAAGATGAAATACGAAAACTTTGCTCGTTTCTGTAGTTTAAGTATATTCAGCTTAGATTTTAAATAGTGCTGACTAATAAAACTTTTAGGTAAAATACTAAATCCTAAACCTTTACTAATAAGAGTTACTATTGACTCCAAAGAGTTAATTTTAGAATCTAGATTAATTAAAATGGAATGCTCTTCTAAAAAGTATTGTAATGAGCGTGCAAAAAAGCACGCTTCACCTAGATGAAATGGCTTTACTTTATTAAAATCTAAATCTTTAATAGTAGAGGCTACTTTGGGTAAAACTAAAACCATTTCATCATCAATTTTCTTATGCACTTGAAATTGTTTTGGAGCTTTTCTTGCAGAAATCACAGCAAAATCAATTTTTTTATCAGTTAATAAGTCAAGTAAATTCTCAGCAAATCCAAATTTCATCCCTAAATCAAAAACCTCATTTAAGTCAGTAAAATTAATTTTTTCAGCAAAACTAGACCTAAAGAAACTTTCTTGAAAACCTAAGTTTAATGACCTTATAAGTTCTGGTTTTTTATTTAATTCTGCCTTAGCCTCTTTTCTTAGATCTAATAAGTTCTGTGCGTACTCTAAAAACCTCAATCCAGAGTCAGAGAGTTCCATGCCATATTTTTTTCTTATAAAAAGGCTAGTATCTAACTCATCCTCTAGCTGTTTTAATTTATGGCTTAAAGCAGATTGGACACAGTGCATCTCACGAGAAGCCTTAGTCAGGTTTTTAAACTTCGCAATATTTAAAAATACTTCTAAGTGCTGAAAATCCATTGCGTTCTTTTTTCAAGAATTCTAAAATCTAATATCATCATTATACTTGATAACTAAAAGATAAGATAATTAATACAGAATATAAACAAAGGAACTAATTTTTATGGCTCATAACGAAATTTTTTATTTAGTAATAACAGCAATGCTAACAGGTCTAATGTGGCTACCATACATAATAAACAGAATTATAGAAGAAGGTTTAATACCGGCAGTAACCCAATCACAAGTCGAAGTAAACGCAAAAAGCCTCTGGGGGCAAAGAGCATATCGTGCTCACATGAATGCCATTGAAAACTTAGTAGTTTTTGCTCCTTTAGTCTTATCTCTCTGCTACTTAAATCTAAGTTCTCCAGAAACTATTGAACTTTGTAAGTACTTCCTATTCCTACGAATTGCTCACTATATCTGCTATATGGCAGCTGTTCCAGTACTTAGAACCTTACTTTTTGCTGGTGGAGTAATTATTCAAATTAAATTGTTTGTAACTATTTTAAGTAGCTTTAATTAAGCGTGGTTCAAAACTTTTTTAGATAGAGCTTCTAGCTCAGCTAGAAGCTCTTCACAGTTAGTAACAGCAGTTCCATACTTACGGACCACGATACTAGCTGCAATATTACCAAGCAATGCAGCTTCACAGTTAGAAGCTCCTAATGCTAAAGCAAGTGAAAAACAAGCTGAAACTGTATCCCCAGCACCACTCACATCAAAGACTTCAGCAATATTAAAAGCTGGAATCAAGTCAACATCAATCCCAGATTCAGCTTTTGAGAATAAAGCCATACCTTTAGCTCCACGAGTAACTAATATTTGATCAGCTTTAACTAAGTCCAATAAATCTTTACCAGCAGCAAACAAATCTTCTTCTGTCTTTAACTTACGTCCGAGTGTAGCTTCAACATCAGGCTGATTAGGCGTTAAGCAATAAGACCCACAGTATTTTTCAAAATTACCATTACTATCAACTATTATTTTCTTAGAATGCTTATTTGCAAGCTCAATTATTTTTCTCGAGTTTTCTTCAGAAAGTATCCCACTTGCATAATCAGAGAGAAGAATAATATCAAAATCTTTGATAGTTTCTTCAAGCCTTTTGATAATAGCTAAACTTAATTCTTCACTTAAAGTTTCTTTCGATTGTCTATCTATTCTAAGAACTTGTTGTTTAAGTACAGTTCCAGCATCTGGATCTGAACTAGAACTAGAAACGACTCTAGTTTTTAAAGTAGTAGGGCGAGACTCATCTTCTAAAATTATCGCTTCAATATTTTTATCCTGACACTCATTTTTAAAAGTACTCGCAATTTCATCCTTACCACAGACTCCCATTAAAGAAGTCTTTGCTTCAAGTGCTGCTAAGTTATGAGCCGCATTAGCGGCGCCCCCCAAAGCATAACGAGAATTAATATATTGAAGAATAATTACTGGTGCTTCTCTAGAAATACGTTCAGGAGTACCTCTTAAATACTCATCTAAAATCACATCCCCTAAAACCAAAACCTTAGCTTCAGCAAAGCACTTAACTAAAGACTTTAAAGACTCAAAGTTTATTTTATCTAAAGAGATTTCGTTTTTAGTAACTTGCACAGAATTTAGTATAGCAAAGCTATATTTATTAGCCTTGTACCTAATGCTCTAAAACACTTTCATAACCAAAGTTATCTAAATCAGCCATCACAGAAACACAATGCACAGTTCTTTCAGCAAGGTCCATGCGGCTTTCTCTTTCAAGCATCAATTTTAAAGCTTTATAAATTTCAATTAAGTTATAAACATCATTAGCAGCATAGTTCATTTGGTTTTTAGTTAAAGTAGCTGCTCCCCAATCACTGCTTTGCTGAGCTTTACTAATATCCTTACCTAAAATTTCTTTAGTGACTTCTTTTAAACTATGTTTATCTGTATAAGTTCTAGCAAGCTTACTTCCTATTTTCGTGCAGAAAAAGTTAGTAACCGTAGTAGATAACCAAAACTTTAACCAAGCAACATCTGTTCTTGCGTAATGAAAAAGTTTTCTAACAGTATCATCTTCCATTAGACACTTTAAGCGAGGAGCTTCAGTTTGTCCAAGAGCAATTTTTACTAAACGAATATTTCTATCTGCATCTCCGATTTGAACCAAGCAGAGTCTATCACGATGAACATTTAAACCCATCATTTCACAGTCAACTGCGATTAAATCTTGGGATAAGAAAAGATCTAAATCTTCTTCTCTTAAATCATTTTCAACTAATTGAATTTTATCGTTCATCATTAAACGCCTATTCTATAAATAGCCATTTCAGTCATTCCTTGTAAGAAGTCCATACCCCAAACACTGAAAATAACTAAAAGAGCAGTACTTAATACAGCAGTAAGCTTAGTAAAGTCAAAAGCTGGGCCCTCATCCGGGATAGATTGTAATTTATGAGATGGAGCATCAACGATTACAAGCTTAGCTACATATAAGTAGTAGAATAGCGCTACCACAGAACCTATTAAAGCGATGATTACTAAATAAGGAGCATAAGTAATTCCTGAACTAAATGCTGTTGCAAACAGGAAGAATTTAGCAATAAAGCCAGCCGGTATGAATGGCAAACCAGCTAAGTTAAATAATGCAATTACAAAGACAATGGCCATCATCGGTTTTTTCTGAAGTAAACCAGCCATATCAAAGATATTATCGCTGCCAGTTTCTCTTTCAAAATGAATCACACAAGCAAATGCTGCAGTGTTCATTAAAGCATAAATAGTTATATATAGAAGTAAAGAACTAACACTCTCTAGTCTTAAAGAAGTTAGAGCTACTAAAAGATAACCAGACTGTGCGATAGAAGAGTAAGCTAAAAGCTTTTTAATCGAACCTCTAGAGATAACCTGGATAATTCCGACAAAGTTACCCACCACTATCGAAATTACCGCAATAGCAGCAAGTAATGGTAATAAGAATTCATTATGGAACACAGTTCCAAAAACTCTAATAGCTACTGCAAATCCAGCTATTTTAGATACTACTGAAAGGAAAAGCGTAGTAGTAGTAGGAGCACCATAATAAACATCTGGTGACCAGTTATGGAAAGGTGCAGCTGCAAGTTTAAAACCAATAGCAGCAACAAGTAAAGCTGCAATTAATATCTCTAATTTATCTGAAAGCACTCCGATGCTTTGAAGTTGAGCAACTCTACTAGCAACTAAAGCAAAGTTAGTAGAAGCTGTCACACCATAGATAAATGACATTGCAAGTAAAAGTAATGATGTAGCTGAAGCAGCAGTTAAAAGATATTTTAGAGCAGACTCATTCGATTTCTTCTCTTTTCTAGCATAAGAAGCTAGAAGAATCGCACTAAGTCCTAAAGTCTCTAAGCCTATAAATAAGGTAAGGAAATCATTAACTCCTGCAAGGAAACCTGCACCTAAAGTAGCAGATAAGAAAATAGGGTAGTATTCAGCTGGACTTTCATAGTTATCTAAATACTTTTTAGATGCCATAGCGATTAAAGCTGCGACACCGTAGATTAGGACTCTTAAATAGATACATAATGTATCAGAGATAAAAGCTGAATTTAGGATCTTAGTTACATCTCCACCGATACCAGTTTGAGATGCTACAAAACTAGCAATAGCTAAAGCAACAGTCGCTACTGCGCTTACATACTTTTTAGTCTTTTCAAATAAGCTAAGTAATATAGTCAGAATAATTGAGAAAACAACTATAAACTCAGGTAAAAGAATTTTAGATACAATGCTCCAGTCCATAATCCTATTTAATTGTATGATATAGATGCTTTAGCTGCAAGTAAATACTATAGTTTGTGGATTAATTATCTAAGGAGCACCGTGAAATTAGATAATGCCGCCTTTAAATTACCTTGAAATGGATAGTGAAGTTTTAGAATTCTTTAAGATAGGAAAGACTGAAGAATATAGAGAAACTATATCTGAGTTCTTATTTAAAGAACTAAAAATCGACCATATTTTTTTCTTTCTAAAACTAAATGAAAATAATGCATTAATCCGCCACTCTAAAAATAATGATATTTCAGATGACTTAATGATTAAGCTTAAAGCTGAAGTAGAAGAAAAGTTCAACTCTGAAGATAGCCCTGATTTCTCAAACATCTTAATCCTTACAGATAAAGCAAAGCTGAATTTCAATGAATTTACCGCCATAAGAGAAGAAAATAAAAGCACTAAAGCTGGTATTTGTCTTTTACAAGAAAATCAAGGTAAAAGTTACTGGGAAAAAGCAAATAAAGCTGATTTTAAAGAGTTTAAGGACATCATTAAAAGCCTTTTAGATCATTACTATATGCTGTGCTTAGTTGAAGATCTTCAAGCGAATAACTCACGTTTGCTTCAGTTAAATGAAACTAAAAACCAAATTTTAAGCACTGTTTCTCATGAACTTAAAACCCCAATGTCAGCGATATTAGGTTTTAGTGAACTGCTATTAAACCGCGATTTCGGCAGTAAAGATAAAGAAGCGTATTTAGAGGAAATTTATGCAGCTTCAAAAAAACTTTCACATCTAATCGATGACTTCTTAGATCTCTCAAGACTAGAGTCTGATGAAGAAATCTTTCTAAGTGATTTTGAGATAGTCGAGATTAATGATCTAGCAGAAAATGGCTGGGATGAAATAAAAAGTTTTTCTAAAAAACATAAAGTAGAATGGGATTTATCAATTGAACTTCCGATTATTCTCTGTGACCGGATTGCAATCTCGAGAGTATTTCATAATCTATTTTCAAATGCTATAAAATACTCTCCATTAGAAGAAGGTAAAACCGAAAGAGAAAGTATCACTTGCAAAACAGAATTAATTGAAGCCAAGACTGAGGGTGACTTTGATAAAATTCTAGTCTCAGTTTCTGATAATGGTATTGGCATCGAAGCCAATCATATAAAAAATATTTTTGATCGCTTTATGAGAGTTGATAACACTGATATCAGAGAAATCGGTGGAACTGGCTTAGGTCTATGGATCTGTAGTCGCATCATCGAATCACACGGCGGACAAATTTGGTGTGAAAGTGAACTTGGTAAAGGTTCAACTTTTAAATTTACCTTACCAATATTTAGAAATTAGCTTTAAGTAAATATTAATACATCTTTGGTTTAATATAGATTGGAGAAAAATATGGTCAGCGATCCTGCTTTAACTAGAATACCAAGTGGTGCATATGCAAGTCTTAACCCAGCTGTGTTAATTCAACAATCAATAGATAATCCCAGTGGTGATAAAAATTATTTAGCGGAGCTTAGCGCAGAAGAGCTTAATCAATTAATCATAGCCTTAGAAGATAACGGTAAAAGTGGTATCAGTGAAGGTGAGATCAGGAATAGTTATTCAAATTTAAATGAAAAAATAGCTTCGATACTTGGCTATGATGGTAAAGAGCTTACAGCAGAAGAACAGAAGCTAAAAGAAGCTAGAGTCTCAGGAATTCGTAAACAACTTGAAAATACAAGTAGTGATATGTTTGCAAATCAGCGACCAGTAATGGTTGCTAACAATACCTTAGAGCCTAATACTGCAATGGATGAATGGAAAGAAAATTCTTCTAATATCGAAATGCCAGAATTTGTCAACGGTCCAAAAGTAGATCCTAATGACCCAAGGTCAATATTAGGTAATGAATTTAGCCCTGATGAAATTGCAGCAATTAGTGAAAATAAATATGAAAAAGGTTCTTTACTAGAATTTATTTCAAATCATACAGACTTTTTACCAGAACACCTTGAGAAAAAATCATACGGTGAAATTATAAGTAAATATGAAGAGATAAAAACTGGACATGTCAAATATGAACGTCCTACAACTTTAAAAACCTCAGAGGCTGCCGAAGCAGAAATTAAACAGAAGTTAAGCGACACTGAACAAAACTTGGTTAAAAGCTTCTATAACAATCCTGAAACTAAACAATATATAGATGGAGTATTTGAAGAAATATCAGAAAAAACTGACCGCTATAGAGAAATGCAAGCTATAGCCTTAGTAGTAGACTCAGAAGGAAATATTGTAAAAGATCCAGAGAGTCAGAAGCCACTCTATTTCAGTAATTTCACCGAACAAGGTCCACAAAACGAAGCAACTATAAATGAGATTTTAAAAGAAAACCCAGACTTCCAGATAGTTGCGCTCACACGAGGTACAGTTAAGCAAAATAAACAAGAAGTACTTGATTTTTCTAATGAAGCTTATAGTTTTTCTCACTCAAAGAATTATGCTGAAAGATTTAATATCCCTTCAGATAAACCAAGCTTACTTGAGAATAGAAAAATTATGCTTAAAGTGAGCAACAATGACCAAAAGTTTACAGAAAAAGATGGTGTTATTAGTTTAAATCCTGATAGGTACTCTGAACTGTATGACATTGTTTCTATAACAAATAGATAATTTACCCTTAACCACCTCTTTACTAAATTTTATTATCCTAAGCTAGAAGAGACTAATACGATAATACACATGGTTAATAATCCTGCTAGTCTCTATACTCAGGGTGGCAACATCGTTTCACTTGATGGCGTTGCAATAGTTCATAAAGCCCAAGAAATCAACACCACTGAGAAAAAGCAAAGCTTAATCAGTGAACTGTCAACTGAACAAAAAAATAATTTAGCCCAAGCTTTAAATGATATTGATAAAAATGTAAAAGGGGTTTTACCCGATGAGATCAGAAATGTCTCAAGGGTTAGCGACAGAGTCGCGACAGCCATAGGATTAAATCCTGAAAATCTCAGCCCTGAAGATACTAAACGAGTAGACGGAATAATAAAAGAATTAAAAGGCGCTAATGATAAAGATCTTTTCAAACCAGTACCTCAAAACATAAACCCAGACCCAGGAATATATGTAAGCTCTAGGGATTTAGCTGGTATAGACTTTGAATGGGCAAATAACTCAGGTGACTCTCAGGTATTTGCGTTTAATAGTGAAATAGCTGAAAATCGAGATGAGATTCTCGCTGGTTTAGATACAAAACATTTTGAAGATAACACCATAAATGATCCTAAAGAAGTTAAAGCTGATTTGGGCAAGGTTTATGATGAAGACTCATGGATAACTAAAATAAATATTGCCATGAATGGTAAAGATGCTAACGAAGCCTCAGAAACTATGATTAATAAAAGATTAATCGAAAATTATACGAATTTAGTTCACCCTGATAGAAGTGGGGAAATGAAAATCTCTGAAGAGTTAAATATTAAAAACCTAAACGAGTCATCTCAATTATTAGTTAATAGCCTAGCGGATGAAGAGAATAAAGAAGCTGTAGACTTAGCCATAAATGAAGTAGAAGAAGACTGGGGTAGAGATGGTGGCATCAATGGCTTTGATGTAACATTCCTTATTAATCCAGAAACAGGAGAGATCGCCAAGAATGAAGATGGTAAAGCTATTTTCTATTCTGGCTTATCTAATGAAGCTAAAACTAAAAAAGAAGAAATGGAAAAATTCATAGCAGCAAATCCTGAATACCAAGCTATAGATATTCAAAGAACTGGATCTAAAAGAAGGCTTCCTTATCAGGGTAGAAGTGAATTCCTTAGCTTTGAGAAAGAAAGATATGCCTTTAGTAACTCAAAAAACGCTGAAGAAATGGGGATTGGAAATATTTTGCAGGGTAAAGAGAAACTTACTTTAACTGTTGAGAATCACGATGCAAAATTTGTCGACTCACCAGAAGGAATCCAAAACTCTTATTCAGAAATAACAAAGCTAAGCTACAGAGATTAAAATTATTTACTTTCAATTAAATCAATCAATCTTAAAGATTCAAGTGCATTAGAATTCTTCGCAACTATAGTTGCATTTCGAATTAAACCAGCGCGCTTCGCGCGCGATAACGGAGTCTCACCAAATTTAAAGAAAAATATTTTATCCAGCATGATGTTAAACTCTTCTACATATTCATCTGAGCCTTCAGCATAAGAAGCAAGTTCAAACTTCGCTAACTGCTTTCTAGCAAAGCGTAATAGCTTAAGGTCTTCTTTAAAAGTTTCCTCATAATTATCTAAAAAAGTTTTTTCATGCAAGGTTAAAATCATCGGCAAATAAAGCCAGTGCCCAGAACCTTGTTCAGGACTAAATTCTGAAAATGGCGGCTTTGCCGCGCGTATCATAGAACTAGATTCTTTACGATTATAAGGACATATCTCCTGACACAAGTCACACCCAAAAAGCCATTCACCGATACCAGTTTGCATCTCGGTAGGGATAGGACCTTGTTTTTCTATAGTCCAGTAACTGATACATTTACGAGAATCTAAGGAATAGGTATCATCCAAAGCGCCAGTCGGACAAATATCAATACAGCGCGTACACGCTCCACAGTTATTAAAATCTTTTAACGGCAATTCTTGATTAGGTTCTATTAAATCATCTTCAAACTCAAGATCAGTAATAATCTCAGCTATAAAATTATAAGAACCTGATTCTTTAGATATTAAAAGAGTATTTTTACCCTGAAACCCAAGACCTGCTTTTTCAGCAAAAGCTTTCTCTAAAAGAGGCACAGCATCTGTAAAGAATTTAGCATTAGTAAAAACATCATTAAACAATTCATCAGAACTTACAAGTTCATTAATTTTCTTTTTTAAAACCTTATGATAATCCTTTCCTACAGCATAGCTTGCAACTCGACCATACTCAGGACTTGGTCGAGGAGGACATATAGAATAATAATTGGCTGTAAAAACTAAAATGGTTTTCGCTTTTTGTAAAAGCATTTCAGGTCTAGCGTTAATCGGATTAGTTCTTAATAAATAAGACATAGACCCGGCATAGCCTTTCCCTCGCCAATCCATAAAGCGCTGTTCTGCTTCAAGAATAGGTTTTACATCTACAAATGCTAAATCACTAAAACCAAAATCAAGCGCTCTTTCTCTGAGCACTGATTTTGATATAAATTTAGTGCTTAGTTGAGACATAGTTATATGAAATTAATTTAGTTATTTATGAAAATAAGCCAGAAATAGAACCATTGGTATGAATTCTTCTAATCGCTTCAGCTAAGAATGGCGCAATAGAAATCTGAACCATTTTCTTAGATTGTTCCCACTCAGGCTTAAGAGGAATAGAATTAGTAATAATTAACTGCTCAATCGGAGACTCTTCGATTCTAGTAAATGCTGGTCCAGAAAGAACACCGTGACTTGCACAAGCAAAAACTCTTTTAGCACCATTTTCTTTTATTAATTGAGCTGCCTTACACATAGTTCCAGCAGTATCAATTAAGTCATCAACTAAAATAGCAGTCTTACCTTCAACTTCACCAATAATATTCATCACTTCAACATAGTTCTGTCTATCATGGTGTCTTCTCTTGTCTACGATTGCGATCGGTGAATCATCTAATCTCTTAGCATAAGCTCTTGCTCTAGATACACCACCTACGTCTGGAGATACGATTACTAAATCTTCAGTACCTATGAATCTCTTAATATAATCAATTAAAATCGGCGCGGCATGAACGTGATCAATCAAAGTATCAAAGAAACCGATAATCTGCTCTGAGTGAAGGTCTAAACAAATAACTCTATCTGCTCCAGCTTCACCAATTAACTTAGCAACTAACTTACTAGTAATAGGTTCACGACCAGCAGCTTTTCTATCCTGACGAGCATAGCCATAATAAGGCATAATCACGTTAATCTTCTCTGCTGAAGCTCTTTTTAGTGAATCTAAGATTACTAGAAGCTCCATTAAATTCTCATTTACTGGCCTATGTGTAGGCTGAATTAAAAAGACTTCACAACCACGAATACTTTCTTGGATTTGGACATAAACTTCACCATCAGAGAATGGTTGAATTTTAATTTTACCCAGCTCTAAACCTAATTCTTTAGCAATAGCGTTGCTCAAAACAGGGTTTGCAGTTCCGCTGAATATTTTTACATTTCCCTTACTTTTAAGATCTAAATCAGTCACGCCCTCTGGTAATCCAAATGTTTTCATCATAATATGTATATCTATTTTAGCAAATTCAAATAGAATCCTGCTTAAAATATTAAGAGAATCTGGAATATTTTTCAGAAAAATATCATTAAGAAAAGCGAGAATTTGATATTTAGCAGAGTAAATCTTAAAGACACGCTGAAAAACTCCACTTTGTGGGTTTTCAACCCTGACCGAGGAATGAATCCTAGCTCAGGGAGCGAGGTCCTTTAACCCATACCAAGCGGATTATGCTTCAAAACTTTGTTTTTCAGCAAATCCTTAAAGAAAAATTACAGAGGGTATAATTAAGATATGTGTCCAAACTGCGTTTTAAACTCGGCAGGAGCTTGGAGTTATTTAGGACCAGGCTTGATTTGTTTCCTATTCTTATTCGTAGGAGTTTTCTTTTTTGTTAAAACTAAGGAAGCAGGCGAATTTGATGGCGACAGCGAAGAAGCTAAGTATGAAGTTTTTGATGATTAGTCATCTAGTAGAAAATTAGAGATTATTTGAAGACTTTCTTCAGCTTCAATAGACGCCTTATCATGCAATCGACTTAATTGAGTATTCACACCATTAACCAACCTTATGGCGCTAAGTTTTATTTCATTTGGCAAGGATTGACCTTGTTCCTTCAAAATACTCTTAACGTTAATAAGGTTGAACAATGGTAAAAAGATTTCATTATTTAAGACTCTAACTGGTATATTATTTTGCTGAGCAAAATGCCTTACATTATCATTAAATGAACCAAGTATATCTCCACCAACTTCTTTAAGATTTTCTAAACCAGGAATCAACTCAAGTAAAAGATTATTTTTCTCTGATTTAAGTTGGTTTTTCAACTCACCTAAACTACTTCTATTTAAATTTAGTTGCTTTATTAAAGCTTCAACTAAAGCATCTTGCTTCACTTTAGACTCCAGTGTGGTTGCTGTATCAGACTTAGACCTGGTATCAAATTGTCGTAATAAAAAAGTTTCACTCTTAAGTTCTTCTGCAAAAGCTTGAAATATGTTTTTTATAGAATGATAATCTTTAATTGTTTTTAAATTAATACCAAGATCTTCAAAGTTCATACCATTAAATTCTATTAAATCCTTTACAGCATTATAAATATTCTGTTTTTTTGCATTTCCAAGTTGAAAATTATCTTTCATTTTTATGTGATCATTTAATGTATCTAGAAAAATTTCTTTTCTCAATGCCTTTTTCAGATTTTGACTAAAATGGAAAACCTTTCCATCTATTAAGTACTTTTTTATCTAAGGTTCCAAGCTTGCTAAGTTCTCTTTGAATCCTACCTTGAAATTGAAGTAACTCACTCATACTTCTCTCTAAAGCTTCATGACATTTGACTTCCTTATCTAATTCCTCAAAGCTGTCATCTAAGTGATTATTTAAATAAGAGTCATACCAAAGATTCAACTCAGGATTCGAAGAAGGATTAAGTATTCGTTCTATTGGAACTTCATGTAAATGGTTAAGTTCCTCTTTCCCCAAACTTTTTAAACTTTCAACATCTAATTTAGTTGTTGCTATTCGTCCAGCAGCACTCAACGGTGCTAAAGTTTTCCTTACAAATTCTGGAATTGGTATAAAATCTAAACCCATAACACACTCAATTTGCGCATTATCTTAACACCGCCCTGCTCAATTATCTTGAAATTAAAAAAACTCAATAGAATTTTAATCTTTCTATAAGAAGCAATTTTCAGGAGATAACCAACTTCAAGTACAAGCCCCTAGCAATATAGCATTATCAATTCTTATCAAACAAAGAAGGAATATTATCCTAACCCTGGGTTATTAAAAAGCGAGATAAGTAAAGCCTAACTAAGAGCCTCAACCTGAGTCTTAACCAACATTGACAAATCAATATTCTTAGAATTCTTACTCACATAAGCGCTCGAAATATAATCCAGCCCAAGCTTTGCATAATCACTTATATTATCGATATCAATCCCACCACTAGCTTCAATCTTAATATTTTGAGCCTCTGAATACTTTTCCTTTAAAGAAGTAATTTCTTGAATTAAATCCTTAATCTCAGCTACAGAAAAATTATCAAGCATAACTATATCTACTAAAGCCTGCTTAAATATAATTTCTAAAAGCTTTTTATTATCCTTATTAATCTCAACTTCGA
This sequence comes from Candidatus Caenarcanales bacterium, assembly GCA_013216135.1. GTDB lineage: Bacteria > Cyanobacteriota > Vampirovibrionia > LMEP-6097 > LMEP-6097 > DT-14. The sequence continues at coordinate 115,931 of JABSOS010000005.1, read as the reverse complement.
TCTTAACTTTGTTTCCTTTATGATCTTCAAGCTTCTCTTCCTTTATCTTCTGGTGAGTTGCAGCAATAGCTTCAATAATATTTTCAAATCTAGATAAAGCAATATGGTTCTCTTTGATCATAACCATGTCACTTAAATTCAAACGATGATTAGTAGCACCTGCAGCCTTAAAAGCCTGCTTTTCAAGAAAGCGCATTCCTGGGGCTGTCTTCCTAGTATCTAAAAGTTTAGTCTCAGTATCTTTAAAGTTATTTAAAAGTTGCATAGTAGTAGTAGCAACACCACATAATCTCTGTAAGAAATTTAAAATAGTACGCTCTAAAGCTAAGAGTAAAGCAGCTGGAGCTGTAATTTCAAACAATATATCACCTGTTTTAAACTCATTGGAGTCCTTAAAGAACTGTTTTACATCTATTTTTAGGCTCTCCAAGTTAGTAACTTCGATGTCAAAGTACCTTTTATCTATAAAAAACTGCAAACCACAGACTAAAATCTGCTCAACTATAAATGAACAGGCCATTAAACCATCTTCTTTAGCGATAATTTTTGCTTTTGCGAGGCTATCATCGAGTAAAAAGGCAGATAAGTCACCATTTGGAAGTAAATCTTCCTCTAAACTTAGGTTAATTAGGTCTTGAATACATTTATTTTCGACATTATCGATTAACTGCATATTATTAATTATAATAAATCTTTAATTCATACTCGAATTTGTCAACAATATAGTCCTTAATAAAATTTAAATATTTCAACCCATCTGGTAGATACATTTATTTGCTATAATACTAGGTCTGTTAAAAAGGGCAATTATGGCTAAAAAAATATTAGGTTATATTAATTTACAACTCGAAGCCGGTAAGGCGAATCCAGCACCACCAGTTGGTCCTGCTCTTGGTCAATACGGTGTAAATATCATGGATTTCTGTAAAGTTTATAATGACAGAACGAAAGATAAAATGGGTTTCGTAATTCCAGTTGTCATCACGGTTTTTGAAGACAGATCTTTTGAATTAACTTTAAAAGAACCACCTGCTGCAGTTCTTATTAAGAAAGCTATTAAGCTTCAAAAAGGTTCTGCTAAACCACACATGGAGAAAGTAGGGAAAATTACTAAGGCCCAGCTATTAGAAGTAGCTAAACAAAAAATGCCTGACTTAAATGCTAATGATGATGAAGCAGCATGTAAGATCATGGCTGGAACAGCTAGAAGCATGGGAGTAATCGTAACTGACTAATTATTAAGAGGTTATCTTTAAAGGAAAGTACAATGGCAAAACTAACTAAAAGACAAAAGCAAATCCAAGAGACTACTGAGAAGTTTGAAGCTCCAGTAGACGCTAAAACAGCGATCACAACTTTAAAGCAATTCGTTAAAGATTCTGGTTCTAAGAATGCTAACCAGACTTTTGAAATATCTATCCAGTTAGGTATCGATACTAAAGCTAACGATCAGCAAGTAAGAGCTTCTGTTGTTCTTCCAGCTGGTACTGGTAAGAAAACAGTTATAGCTGTTATAGCTAAAGGTGAAAAAGTTCAGCAAGCGAAAGACGCTGGCGCTGACTTCGCTGGTACTGAAGATTTAGTTAAGAAAATCCAAGACGGATGGATGGACTTCGATGTATTAGTTGCGACTCCTGACTGTATGCCTCTTTTAGGTAAGTTAGGTAGAGTTTTAGGACCTAGAGGTTTAATGCCTAACCCTAAAGATGGTACTGTAACTCCAGACGTAGCTAAAGCTGTAAAAGATTTACAAGCTGGTAAGGTTGCTTTCAGAGCAGAGAAAACTGGTGCAGTAGTTCACATGCCTATAGGTAAAACTGAGTTTACTGACGAAGACGTTTTCTCTAATTTAGTTGCAGCGGTTACAGAAATTAAGAAAAATAAGCCAGCATCTTCTAAAGGTACTTACATGAAGAACGTGTTCCTTAGTGTTACACAAGGACCTGGACTAGAGTTAGATCAAGATACTTTAGTAGCTGCTTAGTCTCTTTAATTTGTATATTTATTAAACACCTGCATTAGTAATTTCAGATTCTTTAATAGTGATTCTGCTTCTTAGTGTGTCAGCTTCATCCTGGTCGTAGTTTTCAGTACCTTCTAAAGCTTGAAGTTCTGCTTGTAGATCAGCTAGTTCACTGTTTAATGAATTTACTAGTTCACCATTTGTTAAATCTCTATTCACAAAGAATGCATCAACAGTATCTCTAGTTACTGACTGACCACCTTCATTCATAGTAAATGAGCTAGTTAAACTTACGTCATTACCATGTTCATCGAAACTATCACCTACTTGACCGTCGTAGTTAGTTGAAATTGAAGTAATTCCAGCTTCTTCAAGCCCTTTCATCTCACCATCATCAACTTTACCGTCACCATCCATGTCAGCCCACACAGTTAGTTCATCATAAATATCATCTTGTGCATTAATTTGACCGTCTTGGTTAGAGTCAAACTTAGCTAATTCTTCATAACCATTAGCTGCACCATTTTGATCACCAAACAATTCAGTACCGTCATCAATTTGCCCATTACCATTTCTATCTAAAGTTAAGAAAGCATCATCAAAGCCTTGTCCACTCTGCGTCCAAGCAGTTCTATCGGTAGTACCATCAGCATTAATATCGAAGTTAACTCCGTTTTCAGCAGAAGTTAATTCAATTCCATCGCCATCCATGTCAAGGATTATAGGACTAGATCTTCTAGCATTTACATCAACAACATTATATTGTTGACCATTTACAGTAATTTTAGCTCCACCTTGATATTGAGCAAGACCATCATCACCTTCAGTACTTACATTAGTAATATTACCCTCATCAACTTGAATATTATTTATATTTGTTTCTTCAAGGATTTCGCCACTCTCTACGTCAATTACATAATAATTACTGCTATTTCCTTCACCTGAGTAATCATTACCTGAATTTAAAATTCCTTGATAGAATTCATCATTAGCTGCTGTTAAATTTTCCCAATGATCATTTTGAGCCCCGCCCCAGTTATTAAGAGCAACTTGTAAATTTCTAGTTTGAGCTTGTACGACTACTACATCTCTAGTAGCACTATCTTTTAATTCCTGTTCTGTCATCGTGACATTCGCAAATTCAAAGTTTTCAACATTTGAAACAGTATTCACATCACCTGAATTATTGTTAGTTAAAGTGATTGAATTATCATCATTTACGATAACGTTATAGTCATTTCTGTTTCCAGCCAAGCCAATAGTATCTGTACCTGCAGCACCATCAACAGAGTTATTACCCATTCCCGCATCGATAATATCATTACCTACTCCAGCATTAATAGTATCATCACCATCACCACCAGAAATTATGTCGTTTCCTGCACCACCGTCTATAGTGTCATTTCCTGCACCACCATCAATAGTGTCATTTCCTGCACCACCATCAATAGTGTCATTTCCATCTAAACCATCGATAATATCATCGCCATCTGTTCCTGTAAGAACATCATCTCCTTGAGTGGCTCTCATATCATCAATAAATTCCATTAATTCTTCTCTAGTAAGTAATTCCTCACCGTCATCTGATAAAAAAATAAAATTCTCAACACCACTTACCGTAGTAGTATTCTCATCATTTACAGCATCAGTAATTACAATATTTCCTGAATCATCATAATCCATACGGAAATTATCAGATGACATTTCAAAAATTACTGTATCGTTACCTTGACCACCGATTACAGTATTACTTCCAGTTCCAGCAACTAATACATCATCACCAGTACCACCATCTAAAATATCGTTACCAGAACCACCATTTAAATAATCATTACCGTTACCACCCATGAGGTGATCATCGCCTTCTTCACCATAAAGAACGTCATCTCCGTTACCACCTTCGATTTCATCGGCTCCAGCGCCACCAAAAATAATATCGTTACCATTACCACCGTGAGCTCTATCATCGCCATCTCCAAGGTCAACAATATCATCACCATTTCCAGAGTTAACTAAATCATCGCCTGCATTAGTAACTACTAAGTCATTACCATTACCAGATAAAACAGTGTCATCACCAGCAAATGTAGCGATATTATCATCACCACTACCACCAATAAGATACTGATCATTATCATCAACTACGGTATTCCGTAATTCATCAATTCTTGAAGTTATACCCTCAACATCAACTGCAGCAAGGTTTGCATTATCCTGCATTGCTCTATCTAAAGCAGCATCGTTGGTTTGACCATTAACTTTTAACCCTTTACGAGTTTGACCACTTTCGGTTATGTTTACTAAACTATTATCTGCAAAATTATTATTTATTGCCATACCCATATCTCCATTCTGGTGAATCTCTCTAACTAAAGGCAAGTTTACAAACTCAAAGTAAAAGATTGGTTAAGGTAATATGATCTTATGTATTTCAAATTTTTATATTCATTAAGATTAAGCTGCTATAGCTTTAAGATCTGACATCTTTACTGACTGCAAAAATTCTTGCTGATAGCCACCTTGTGCTTTAAAGTTTTCAATAGGTTGCCATGGATAAGGCATGCCGCTTTCTTTCAAAGTATCAGAAGTATGTGTCCGTTTAAATTCAACGACAGCATTAACTTCAGTATCAGGCAAATTCGTATTTTTACTTTTAAGAAAAGCATCAATACCTTCATTTTCCATAGGTAGAATCAACTGTTTAAGTATCTCTTGGTAGAATCTTGTCTTACGAGGATTAAATTTACCTGTATCCTTATCTATTCCAGAAGTAATAGTAGCTTCTATAAACTTCTTAGGGTCTTGAAGTTCATTTAAGTATGCAGGTTGGAAACCATCCTTATGGTTATTACCACCATTATTCTCTAAAGTATCATCTAGTAAAACTGGAACATAGGCAGACTTCAAATTACCTTGAGCATCTTTGAATTCACTTTTCGGCATTATATAAGGAATCCATTTACTTGGAGGTTTTTCTGTTGCCTGTTTCAAACCATACTTCTGAATACTCTTAAAGAATTTACCTGGTTTCGTAAATAACATCTTAAGACCATACTTAAGCCTTCCAAAGAAACCAAAACGCCCTTTATTAGGAGAATATTCTTTAAGCTTAGGATCATTTACTTCTTCTTTAGCACCTAACTGCTCGCGCCCTATCATAGTCGGTTTTAAAGTATTTAAGATAGGAGAGTCTAAAGTGTCTAACTTGGCTGCTGCACGCTCATGAGGATTACGGGTAACAACAACTGTAGCAAAACGATTATTAAGAATCTTAGGTTCTAATTCACCTTGTTTATTTTGTTCAAAGGCAAAACCTTGATAAAGATCATAGGCTAATTGTTGCCAAGCAATATTCTCTAATATCTCAAGCTCTTCCCCTTTATGGTTCATAGTATGAGAGAGTGGCAAAAATTCTTTAGGCAAACCCATTTTAAGAAAATCTTCTTTCTTAAAACGCTTATCATCATTCTTCAGAGCAATAACATTATCAAAATCTGTAGGTAAGTAAACGATATTCTGCGGAAGGGGAATAGCTGGTTCATTATTAGCAGTAACCTCCTGCTCTTCTTTCTTCTTAAACCAAGGAAATTTTATACTATCTAATATTTTGGCAAAAAAACCTTTTTTAGGCGCTTCTGCCTTAGCGATATTAGCACCATTTAACCTTGCACTAGGATCTAAGCTTTGAATACTATTAGGACCGCTCACAATAGAATTTGCAGCAAAGTTATTAGCACTCGCTGCCGGTGCTACAGTTTCTTCTGGTCTTCTTCCTAGTACTTTCATTTTGCCAGATAAATATGCTGAATTTTTGGCTTTAGAATATAACTACTGAGCTTAAGCCAAAATTCAGCTAATACATATTATACAAAGCGTCAATATAATATGTAAAGTTTTCTAAAAAAAATATTAAAAAAATTTGAAGACCTTAACCTAAACATAAGATTCGAATGTTAAATATAGGTTAGGTAAACTAAGTTTGATTGATGGAAAACCAGGTTCAAACTTAACGAAGAGAGAATTTTCAACAATTAAATAAGCAAAACTATAAATATATAGTTAGCAATGCTTTTAACGATTTTATCTAAAAAATTAGATATATAGTAATGCGCTGATTTTCACTAAAGAATCAGTAATTAAAGAGGAACGCTTTTACCAGGAGAGTAAAAGCAGTTAGAGGAACGCGAAACAACACAAAAAAGAGGTAGAAAATGACAGTAAAAGTAAGAAGTAAAATTAAAACATTAATCGAAGCAAAATTCATCACACCAGAAAAAATTAGAAACTTATCAGTTTTAACTGACCCTGATCATAAAAAACTTTATTTTGGAAAAGCGCCTAATGGTAATAAAGTGATAATCGTAAATGAAGCAAATGATATTCCAGTAATAATCGAATATTGCAAGAATGGTTCAAAAATTTATCACATCCAATCAGACAGCTCAAAACTCCCTGCAATGCACAAAGTTCTAGCAAACGGATCAGAAGTATTCTACTTACTCGATGAAAATATTCAACTAACAAAAATCGTTCAAATTAGTGTTAACGGCTTCAAAAAAATTAGTAACTTTAAAAACTAAATTAAACTATCAGGTATATAAGCTCTATTCTGTTCGACAGTACCTATTTGGAACTTGCTTCTAATCAGGTACTCACCGACACCACTAGGACCAACACCAAAGTCTCTTTCATAGAGGTTAGAAATTAATTCATAAGCCTCTTCATCATCATCAATAGCTTCTATCCTGAGGAAGTCTTCTTGACTTATCCCTGAAATGAAGTTCTCAATGATAGGTTCGGAGTAGAACATTTAATCTATATATGCCCGATTTTTCAAAAGTCATTCACTTATTTTTAAATCTTTTTACCTATTAAAATCCAGTTAAGAAGGGTGTTTTACAGGTTTCACCCCTTAATAATAACTTAAGGAAGGCACATGACACACCTGCTGCTGCGCCCCAGCGAAGCTGGGTCCCTAAGCTCGCAACAAATGTATCAAGCACCTACCTTAAGTTATAAACAATTAGTGAAAATTTAAATACTCAGTAAAAAACCTGCACAACAGTGATTATGACTGGGATTTGATGTATTCTAGTCTGTCACGAACATCAATATAATAGTCACCTTCAGGAGCTACTTCAATATATTTTTCATAAAGCTTCATAGCTTCAGATAAATTTTTCTTATCTTCTAGAATTAAAGCAGCAAAGAATATAGCATCACTTTGTTCAAGCGGTGCTATCTCAAAAGCTTTCTTATAGGCTCTAAGAGCCTCATCTGGCTTAGCGAGAGACTGATAGGCTATTCCTAGGTTATACCAAGCATCTGAATTATCCGGAGTGATCTCAAGCAACTCTTGATATTTCTTAGCAGCAATATCTTGCTTGCCTTCTGTTTGAGCATTAATACCTTGAGCTAAAAGATCATCAGCATGCTTTAAATTAACAGTATTAATTGCTTGTTTATAAACTTCATCATCAGCTTTTATTACTGAAGCTTTTTCATAGTATTTTTTAGCTTCATCAAAATTACCTAGAGCTTGATAAGCTGTACCAATATTATAGAAAAGTGTGTCATCACTTGGTTTGTCACGAGAAACTTTTAAATATATTTGGATAGCTTCATTGTATTGTTTATTTTTATGCAGTTCTACAGCTTTATCAAAAGCTTCTGCAATCTGAGTTTCACGTCTATCATCAGTAAGTTTCTTTAACGCTAATCCAGCTTCTTCGTGTTCTGGATTTAAATCAAGTGCTTTCCTGTAAGCTTTTTCTGCCTGAAACCAATCTTTCTTTGCTTGAAAACATGTTCCGATATTATAGTGAATATCAGGGTTTCGTGGAGATAACCTTACAGCTTTAATATAGTTATCGATACTCTCATCAAATCTTTCGTCTTTCTGCAAAGAGATTGCGCGATTCAAGAATAAATCCAATTGCATTTTGACACGATCATTTTCAATCGCATTAATCCCCTCACTTGCAAGTAAGTTATTAGGATCTAACTGCATTGCTCTTCTAAAGTTTTTTTCAGCCTGATCCATATTACCATTCAGTTGGTATGCTGTCGCTAAACCTACAAAGTTATTAGCAATACCAGGAGCTACTCTAATAGCAGCAAGCCAACCATTAATCAAAGCTTGCTGAGATTCCCCATTCGTAGGATCCATTTCCACAGCTTGTTTATAGAAATCAATACCTCTACTAATCTTACCTTTTGCTACATAAATATCACCTTTCGCAACTAAAGGTTCAGGATTATTAGGATCAATTTTTTGGGCTGTATCTAAGTTCTTAAGCGCTCTTGCCATGTAAGCTACTTTATTATCAAGCGACCTCAGAGCTAAAACGTGATAGATTTTTGCAATTGTGACATAAGACTTAGTCGTCGGTTTAATTTTATTTGCTTCCTGTAATTCTGCAATTGCAGCTAGGAAGTTACTTCTGCCTCTTTCATCTTTAGCTTCAGCTATTCTTTGATAAACATCCTTAGGATCAACCTTCTTATGCTTTAGCTGAGTTTCTAAATTTTTACGAGCAATCTGATTCGTCTCATCATAAAAAAGTGCAAGCCTAAACTCTCTTAAAGCCCCTGTAGGATCAGTTCTCTCAGAAAGATAACTACCATAGTTATTATGAACGATACTTAAATTATTTAAGATGTCTGGATTAGATTTATCTAGTGCATAAGCTTCAGAAAAGGATTTGATCGATAAGTCATAATTTCGACTACTATAGTATTTCATTCCTTGATTGATCAATCGAGATACTTCAGATTTTTTATCCGATTCGTTAAATTGATATTTATACGCTTTGGCGCTAGTATATGAAAAAATTAATAAATTTAAAGCTATGAATATGAAAAATATCTTTTTCCGCGATGACATAATTATCTTCAAATCCCTACAATCCCTATATACCCATTACTCAAGAAAATTACAAATTAATGTTTTTTTAAGTTTTAAAAGATATTATTATTAAACATGAGTCTTTAGGTCTAAATATTTTAGTCGATAAAACATATTGTAATAGCTAATGGAGCAAAACTCAAAGACTAATTCTAATATAAAGTATTATGAGGTCGCCAAGGCTTTAATTCATGCTTTAGAATTAAAAGACCCTTACACCAGTGGTCACAGCTTCCGTGTCTATAAAATGGCAAAAGAGCTAGGAAAACTTTTTGATTTAGACGAAGAAAAGCAATTCAGCCTTGAAGGTGGGGCACTGCTTCATGATATCGGTAAAATCGGCATACGCGATTCTATTTTATTAAAACCAGCATCTTTAACATTTGAAGAATTCAGAATCATGAAAACTCATGTGGTTCTGGGTGCAGATATTATAAGTCAATGTGACTCTTTAAAGCACTGCTTAGAACCTGTTTTATTTCACCATGAGAGGATTGACGGCAAAGGTTACCCTCACGGACTTAAGGGTGAAGAAATACCTTTAATAGCTAAAATCACCTGCGTTGTGGACTCCTACGATGCAATGACCACAAATAGGGTGTATACTCCAGCAAGAACCCCAGAAGAAGCACTGAAGGAGCTTCAGAGATGCTCTGGCGCACAATTTGACCATGAAGTGATAGAAGCTTTTAGTGACTGGTGGCAGGATAAAAATCAAAAACAAGAAAATATCATTGAAGTTGTATCTGCTGGTGATCTTGATCTAAACTTAAACGAATGTCCATCTTCGTAGGCTTAACTGGAAATATTGGCTCGGGGAAATCGACTGTCGCAAACATCTTACAAAAAGAAGGTGTCCCTGTTATAAATAGCGACGAAGTCGTTCATAAACTTTACGCAGAAGACGAAGAATTAAAAAAATTTCTTATTGAAGAATTCGGCAGCTTAGAAAAAAAAGAAATTGCAAAGCAAATTTTTGGAAAAGAACCCGAAAAAATTGCAAAAAGAAAATTATTAGAATCAAAAGTTCACCCTAAAGTCGAAGAATTTTTACAAAAATGGGTCAAAGACAACTCGCAATACGAAATACTCGTTAATGATGTGCCTTTACTTTTTGAAGCAAATCTTCAAAAAAGATTTAAAAAAATAATTTTTATTGCAATTGATGAAGGCCTGCAATTATCTAGAATAAGAAAGCGTAATCCTGAGATGAGTATCAAAGAAATACAAAATAGAATCAATTCACAAATGTACCAGAATGACAAAAAGGCGCTCTCAGACTACATAATCTATAATAATTCAGACTTAAAAACACTTGAAAAAGAAGTTAAAAAAGTTGTTAATTCTATACAAAATATAAGCAAAATATAAAATTTTTGCAAAAAAACCTTTACATTATCTTGCAGCTGTATTATGATTTCTAATTAAGTGATACACAATTACTTTTAAAACCTTAACCAATTCTTAAAAAATAATGTGTAAATATATCAACAGAATAGTTGAAACTTAATAAGAGGGGAAGACAGACGAATGACTGAAACAATAACGAAAAAAAAGACCGGCCCTAAACCAAGATATGGTGAGGCTAAAACAATGGTGTCCTTTCGCCTAAGCCCTGAAGCTTTATCGATAATCAAAGGTATCGCTCAGGAAAAAAATATTAGCCAGGCTGAGGTACTAGAGCAATGGGCTCGACAGTTCAAGAGTAATGGAAGTCTTACTGATTCTACGTCAGTGACTACTTCTATGTCACTTGAAAGAGATATCGTAGCATCTGAAAGATAAATACGTATTTCTCACGGCAATCAACCGCAAAACGGATATCATGGCGCCGTGAAAAGTAATTATTTTGCTAATGCAATGAGGAATTAAAAACCCCCTGAGGACTCAGGGGGTTTTTCTTTTATGTAACTTGATTTTTAATATTTCTCTAACCAAATATTAAACTCAAATGGTTATAAACTTTAATATGCTTATACGCAATGAACCAAACAACAATGATGATTCAAATAATAAATCTCTTAGTGAGAAATTATTAGACAAGCTTAATATAAGTGGCTTAGATAAAAATAAAATAGAATCAGCATTATTAAAATTAGACAGAAATGAAAACGGTAAACTTGACATTAATGAACTAGTTATTTTGGACATTATGTCTAAAAGTAAAGAAATTTCAAAACAATTTGACCTAGATGGTGATTCAGAAATTTCAGAGGATGAAAAAGACCTTTATAAACAAATTAAAACGGGTCTAGAAAGTATCCAAGAAGAAGAATTCACTCAACTCTCAGAAAGTGAAAAGCTTTCACTAGCTAAAAAAAAATTTGATAAAGACCAAGACGGAGAATTTTCAAATAGAGAGCTAAGAAATCTTTATAGAATCGCGAATGGAAGAAATGCCTCATATATATTTGATTTAGATGGTGACAGAAAAGTTTCTGAAGTCGAAAAGAATCTTTATAAAAAACTCAAGGACAATATAATTAGTGAAAAAAAAGAAACTTACAGTCAACTTAGCGAAGAAGAAAAGTTAGATTTGGCTAAAAGTAAATTTGATGGAAATAAAGACGGTCAATTGTCTGATAGAGAGTTAAATGCTTTAAACAGCGTTGTTAATAATGGAAGATATGGAGCTTTCCTTGATCTAGATGGAGACCTAAATGTCTCGGAACAAGAAGCTGAAATATATCAACAAATTAGAGACAGTATTATTGAAGAGAAAAAAGAAACTTACAATCAACTTACCGAAGAAGAAAAGTTAGATTTGGCTAAAAGTAAATTTGATAGAAATAAAGACGGTCAATTGTCTGATAGAGAGTTAAATGCTTTAAACAGCGTTGTTAATAATGGAAGATATGGAGCTTTCCTTGATCTAGATGGAGACCTAAATGTCTCGGAACAAGAAGCTGAAATATATCAACAAATTAGAGACAGTATTATTGAAGAGAAAAAAGAAACCTACAATCAACTTACCGAAGAAGAAAAATTAGATTTGGCGAAAAGTAAATTTGATAGAAATAAAGACGGTCAATTAACGGGAAGAGAATTATCATCTCTAGGGAGGGTCGTTAATTCAAATAGATTTAACAGTGAGTATGATTTAGATGGTGATGGGTTAATTTCATCGGAAGAAAGAAATCTTTACGTATCTACTCATGAATCTATTCTAGATAACTATTTTAAAGATACTATTGAAAGTTTATTCAATACTAACAATAAAGCAGAAATCATACAATCACTCACTCTCCTTGATATGCAAATTGATAACAATATAGAATTCATGAATAAACTAACCAAAACACTTGAGGAGAGAAGTGGAGAAAGGATAGAATCGCTTGCTGACTTTCTTGCAGACAAATTTGGTGTAATTTATTCAGGAGAACCTAGACACTTAAATGCCTCAAACCTAAAATTTATAGAAGTCAAAGGTTTAGAACTATATCAACCTAACAATGATGATTTTGCACAAATTCTATTTGGATCTGATGCTGAATTGAGATTTGATTATAACTATATTGACACCCTTCAAACTAGTCCTCCAGAAGCTACCAGATTTTCTTTTGGAAAGGCTTTTAATATTAGTTCAGGTGATAGGCTAATTGATAATTTTGCTACAGTAAATAGTAACGTAATTGAGACACATCAAGGTAGTCTTGAAAGCACTATCATGAATGAGTTAGCTCATAAAAATCTATTGGATTTATTTGAAAATCCTAAATACTTAAATGCTAGCTTTAACTTCTTTAGGGGTGATGATGAAACAAATACAAAATATAAGTGGATTGATAACAATAATCAATTCAACGAATTCATGTCCGATGTGGCTTCTATAACAGTCGACCCAAAATTTAAAACAATGCAAATGATCAAGAACGCAGCTTTCGATGTTAACAGACGTGGTTATGAAGCTAGTCACGAATATATTGAAAAAACTTTCAACGAACAATTTCCTTCAATATTTAATAGTGATATAGGCAGCCCTGCAGAAACGCTCTTCAAGGAAGCAAAATTGTGGGATAATGATGAATTTGAAACCAAGTTTAATGAATTTATTCAAGATTATGATCCAGGCTTAAATTTAAACTTTAATAATTTTACAGAAATTTTAAAACAAGCTATGACTACTGATGCAAATGATCTAATGGATCATTTAAGAGACAATCATTCAGATAAGCTTAATCTAATTACTATCCAGTAAGTTTTTGTATTTAATTAAAACTCTATTTATATAAAGGGTTAAGCCTTTTTGAAAGTCCTAAATAGAACTAAAACCGGACTAGCTACAAAAATACTACTATAAGTTCCGACTAGCATCCCGACAAACATCGCACCAACGAATAACTTAGTACTCAAACCACCGAAAAAGAATAAAAACCCTAAAACAGTAAGTGTCGTAATCGACGTATTCAAACTTCTCTGAAAAACCTGATTAATACTAGTCTCAGCCACATCATTAAATGTAAAGGTTTTACTTTGCAAACGCTGATTTTCTCTAATCCTGTCAAAGACAACGATCGTATCGTGAACTGAAAAGCCAAAGATAGTTAATAATGCGGTAATGAATAAACTGTTAACTTCTAAATCAAAGAAAAGACCTAGAAATGCAAATAATCCAAGAACGATAAATACGTCATGGAAAAGAGCTGTAATAGCAGCAAATGCATAGTCTCTCTGGAATCTAGTCGAGATATAAACGATAATTCCAATAATAGTTACGATTAAAGCAGTTAAACCACTTGTAAACAATTCTGGACCGATTACAGGGCTCACAGTATCGATAGATTCTACGTTATAAGCAGCGTAATCTTCAGTTAAGTCAGTATTGAACTTTTCTAAAACAGGATCATCTGAAATAGCTTTAGTTCTAATAATTAACTGAGTTCTCTCCTCACCAGGAGCTACCTGAACTTTAGAGTTCTTCAAACCATAGTTAACTAATAATTTTTGTATAGTCTCAGAAGATAAATCTTTCCCCTCTAACTCAGAGTTAGCGAAGCTATATTCTAATTTAGTACCACCAGTAAAATCTAAACCTGGTCTTACTGGACTTGAAAATTTAATTATAGATAGAAATATGAAAATTAAACTTGCAAATATTAAAACTCCAGAGAATCCAAACCAAAGTTGAGAGTTTTTTATGACATTTAAACTATTATCTTTATCCATTAATCAGCTCCAGGAGAACAAAATCTTAAATTTGTAAGATTTTTAAGCGTTCTTAACCAAATATTAGAGGATAGCATATATTGTAAATCTATAATGATGGACTGATTTAAGAAAACAACAAGAAAGGAATGGGATTTTCACGCTAAAACTGGGAATAATAGGTATATCCTAGGCAATAGCGTCTTAACTTATGGGTAAGATTCAAATCAGTGAAATAATGGTCGGTGTCCTGATCTTCGGGATTATCTTGATCATTCTTATCCCATTACCACCATTTTTATTAGATATTTATATTTCACTAAATATCACCCTTGCGGTAATCGCAATCGGTATTTCTCTTTACATTTCTAAACCTCTGGATTTCGCCAGTTTACCTACATTCCTGCTACTTACGACGATGTTTAGATTAGCATTGAACATCTCAAGTACCAGATCCATTCTTTTGAATGGTGAAGCGGGAGATCTGATTATCTCGATGGGTAAGTTCGTTGCCGGGGGTAATATAGTCGTCGGTCTCATCATTTTCATTATTATCACCGTAGTTCAGTTCATGGTTATCACGAAAGGTGCTGAGCGTGTCGCTGAGGTATCAGCTAGATTCACCTTAGATGCGATGCCTGGTAAACAGATGAGTATTGATGCCGATTTTAACGCGGGTTTAATCACAAGTGAACAAGCCAAAACCAAAAGGGGCGAAGTTGAACGTGAATCTGCCTTCTTCGGATCTATGGATGGTGCTTCTAAGTTCGTAAAAGGTGACTCGATGGCGGGTATCATCATTACGATTATTAACATCGTCGCTGGTTTATCCATCGGTATTGCTCAGAAGGGACTTAGCTTTCCAGAAGCCGCGAAAAAGTATGTAATTTTAACCATCGGTGACTCGATTTCAGCTACGATTCCAGCTCTAATCCTTTCCATCGCAACCGGTATTATCGTTACCCGTGCTGGTTCTACAGCAGATTCCTTCGGTCAGGATATCGGCTCACAGTTACAAAAGAAACCAAGCGCTTTCGGTATAGGTTCAGCATTACTATTCATCCTCGCGATGCTACCAGGTATGCCGAAACTAGTTCTCGTGCCTATGGCATTTACGCTAGCTTTTGCATCTTACTACTTATATAAAAAACAACAAACACCAGAAGAGGAAGAGGAAATGGATACTGGTGTCGAGCTTGATGAAAATGTTGATCAGAGTGGTGCTCCTAGAGCGACTCCAGAGATGATGTACTCATTACTTGAAGTTGACAAACTTGCAGTATGGGTTGGTTCAGAATTATTAGACATTGCAGACCCTGCCAAGAACGGTACTTTAGTACCGGAAGTAGCCAGTTTAAGGCACCAATTAACCTTAAACCTCGGTTACATTTTACCTTCGGTGCGTATCATGGACGCACCGAGTTTGTCGCCAAATGAGTATAGGATTATCATCCGTGATACCACCGTGGCAAGTGCAGAGATATTCCCAGACAAGATGCTCATCTTGCGTGAAGACTGGGATAATATTTATTCAGAACCACCACCTGGTTCAATCCAAGGTTGGGAGCCAGCTTTACAAGAGGGCGCTTACTGGGTAGACCCTGACTATTTAGAGCAGATTGACTGGGATAAACCAGCAGCTCCTGCTGTAAGGGTTGTAACTGCTCACTTAGCAGAAGTAGTTAGAAGAAATATTGATGACTTACTTGAGAAATCAGACGTTCGCCGTGTACTTGATCAAGTTAAACAGACGGATGAACAGCTTGTTGACAACTTAGTTCCAGGTGCAATCTCACTTGGTGATTTAAGAAGAGTATTTGTAAACCTTCTTAAAGAAAGAGTTTCGATTCGTGACATTCACTTTATCTTAGAGAAATTGGAAGATCTTACCGTATCTATTAAAGACCCAGACACACTCTCAGAAAAACTGAGAGTAGCCTTAGGAAGACAGATATGTTTAGAGTTTGCCACGCCTGATAGACAGTTACCAGCAATGGCATTCCATCCATCCTGGGAGAATAAACTGGAGCAGGCTTTACAAAAAGTTGATGATAGTACTGTATTGATACTCGATCCGAAACAAATCCAGAACTTAGTAACTATGATTTCTAACGCCTCTAGGCGTATTCTAGAACAAGCAGAAAGAAGACCAGTACTGATTTGCGGACCTTCATTAAGACTACCTTTATTTAGGCTAGTAGAACAATTTGACTCTCATATTCATATTCTCAGCTATGCTGAATTATCTTCTGACTTTAATATTCAAGTTATGGAAACAGTTGGTACTGAGATGGATGTTCCAGCAGTCGGTGGTGAAGCTGGTTAGGCTACAGCAAGCTCTCTTTGTTTATGAGGTTCAGTTTCGCTCACTTTAGCCCTCTTCAAGAATGGAACTATATTATTCTCTTCAGTTTCTTTAGGCTCAATTAAACCAAATTTCTCATACTGATGATTAATTTTAGCTTCTAAGTTTTTAATTAAAATAGCAAAATCAGTATGCCTAGAACTAGAGTCTGAGATAGTATCTGAATATTCTTCAATTTTATCTAAAAGCTTTCCAAAGTTTTTTTCAATACTATTTAAATTAACCTTAGCTATTTTATTAAAAGTTCCGTCAGACTTATCGATATGAGCAGTTTGTTTTAATAAAATAATGGTGTCACCTTTTATCGCTTCTGGCAGTGACTCAATAAAATCTCTAGCTCCAGTTACCATAAGCCTTTTAGTATCTTGCTGAGCTAAAGTATTACCTATATTCCTATTCTTAGAAGAGTTAGAAGTATCAACTGAATTAAACTTTGACTTGTGTTTAGCAAAATTAGTCGAAAAAACTTTTTCGACAGAAAAATTATTTCTACTAGCTTTAACAGTAGCTATAAGATCACTCCTAAGTATATCGAAGATTAAATTATATCAATTTATATATATTATATAGTAACTATTAATATACATCTAAGCCTTTAAAAGATTTTGTCGCAGCTTAATATTCTGTTCAGCACTATGTATAGCTTTAGTCAATAAATCTTTTTCCTTTGCAGTTCTTTGCTGTTGCTTTAAATTTAAATTCTTAGATGCTTTACTAAAAGCAGTTTCAATAGTATTTTCTCTAGAAACTTTTCCTTGAGGAACTGATAACATCTTAGCGAAATCTCTATTATTAAACTTTGCAAGTTGTCCATTTGTAAGATTATTAGTTTTAGAAGCTCTCATATATTGAGTGCTTCCACTGAAATCTACAGTTAATGGTGTCTTAAAAGTTTGGGTTTGAGAAACAACCATGAACACTTTAAATTTTATACTAGACACAAAAATTTAAAATTAATTAGGGTTTATTTGGGTATTTTTAAAATTAAAAATTTATCATTGGAGCGTTAATGAAATATTAAAAATAAAGAAAAGGTGAAGCACCCTCCATTTTGAAAAATAAGAAAATAATTTTGACAACAAGTACAATTAAAATAAGACACATTAATTCAAATGGGAGTCACGCCTATAAAGCAAATAAACCACTTCCCTATGCCCCCAATAGCATATCAAAAGCCCGCGCCATTGATACTAAATAATACCCAAGGCCTAACCTTTTTAAATCAAACCATTAACATAAATCTAAATAATTCCTTTCAAGAACTTAACGAGGCTTTAGCTAACCAAGAATTCACAATTCCCAAAGATAAAATTATTAATGAAAACCCCAAAGCAACAAGATTTGCAACTGAATTTTTAACAGCAGAGCAAAAAGATATTAACTCATTACCCAATACATCCAACCAAGAATTAAAACACTTTATACAATTTCTAAGTTCAATTAAAAGAAGCATGGATCTAAGCCTAAAATTTAATTGTAATATGCCATTAGATTATGAAGAAAAGGGATTTCTTGAAGATATGAATTTTCAAATCGCTGAAGAAATTAGAAAAAAAATCTTTAACCCCCCAAAATATAATTGAACAAAACGAAAAATCTATAGCTTTTAATCTAAGCACCCAAGATCGCAAAGTAATTGATGCCTTAACTGGAGATACTGGCTTCAGAGTTAAAACCTTACTTGACCCTGAAGAAGAGAATGAAATTAAGCATGCACACATCTTACGTTTACTAAAAAATAAGTTTGAATTTATTGATGATGAATCAAAACTAATTAAAAGTGAAGTTAATGTAGATGAAAACTATAACGCTGAAGTAAATATTGACCACAATAATAAAAAACTAGTATTTAAACCTGAGCATATAGATGAGAACAATACAGTACAAGAAAGATTTTCAAGATTTTTAATAGACTTTGAAGGCTTACTCACCAGTATTTTTTATGAAGGTGACAAATTAAAAATAGGAAAGGTAAAATCTATTGCTCAAAAAGAAGAGCTCACACCAGCTTCAACTTTAATCTTAAAAAATCTTTTTAAAGCCTACTCAAAGCTCACCTCCCCCTAGTGAAACGCTATAATCCTATTCTATGCCTAAAGTAACTGTCATCGGCGCTGGACTTGCAGGAACAGAAACTGCTTTTCAAATCGCTAAAGAAGCTAAAAAGAATAACACCGATCTAGAAATTGAACTCTATGAGATGCGCCCTAAAATTAAAACACCTGCACACCACACTGATAACTTTGCTGAATTGGTTTGTAGTAACAGCTTAGGTTCAGAATTTTTAACTACCGCACGTGGTGTTCTTATTAAAGAAATGCAGCATTTTAATAGCATTATCATCGAGTCAGCTTTAGAATCTAAAGTCCCAGCTGGACAGGCACTTGCTGTAGATCGAGATAAATTTGCTGAAATTATTACTGAAAAGATCAATTCACATGAAAATATAAAAATAATTAGAGATGAATTTCAATCAATCCCAGAAACTATTCTTGAAAATAATTCTTCAGATTACTTAGTAATAGCCTCTGGACCACTTACTAGTCCTAGCCTTGCAAGTGAAATCCAAAAACTCACAGGTAATAATGAATTCTTGAAATTCTTTGATGCTGCTAGCCCAATCCTAACATCTGACAGCATAAATATGGATATTGCTTTTAAAGCGTCCCGCTATGGTAAAGGTGAAACCGATGATTATATAAATTGTCCGTTCTATGATAAAGATGATTACTACGCATTCTGGCAAGCTTTAATCGATGCAGAAAAAGCTCCTCTAAAGGATTTTGAAAAAGAAAAAATAAAATACTTTGAAGGCTGTATGCCAGTAGAAGCTATAGCCGCTAGAGGGATAGATACTTTAAGATTTGGACCTTTAAAGCCAGTAGGTCTGACTGACCCAAGAACCCCTGATAAAAAAGCTTTTGCTGTAGTTCAACTCAGACAGGATAATGTTATCGGCTCACTTTACAACATAGTAGGCTTTCAAACCAATCTAAAATGGGGCGAGCAGAAGCGAGTCTTTTCAATGATTCCAGGTTTAGAAAATATGGATATAGTCCGCTATGGAGTTATGCATCAGAATATTTATCTAAATAGCCCTCTCTGTCTCAATCCAGATCTATCTTTAAAAAATAAATCTAATATTTTCTTTGCTGGGCAAATCACTGGAGTAGAAGGATACACGGAATCAGCTGCTACGGGAATTGTTGTAGCTAGAAATATAATCGGACAAATCCAGAAACAGGAAATAAAGCCTTTAGCTAAAGAAACCATGCTCGGCGCTTTAACCAACTACATTTCTCATGCAGATCCTAAAAACTTTCAACCGATAAACTCTAACTGGGGAATCATAAATACGAACCCAGATGACATGGAGAAGAAAATTAGAAAGAATAAAAAACTTAAAAATGAATTTTTAGCACAGCGTTCACTAGAGCTGATAGGAGCGGCAGAAGCTTCTTCTGTGGTACTCACTTAAACCATGTTCAGAGATAGCATCTCTATGCTTCTTGGAACCGTAACCGACATTCGTTTTCCAAGAGTAAATATTTAATTCAGGGTTATCAGCAACTAACTTACGCATTAATTTATCACGGTAATCTTTTGCGATATTACTTGCAGCTGCGATAGATGCGCTATGCGCATCTCCTTTACGAATAGCTTTTTGAGTAACTTTAATATCAAATCCAGCTAACTCTAAAAATTCTTCAAGCTTAGGAATTACTTTTAAACCATCGACTAAAACTAAGATAGACTTGATTTTTTGCTTATGTTCATTATTATATGAATCTAAAACCTTTACTAAAGCTTCTTTCATCGCTTCAAAAATAGAAATTACAATTCCGTGCTCATCTATATACACAGAAGATTTTTCGCCTATAGCGTAGTATGAAGATTTAATATCATCTTTTAAAGTATCTACCAAAAGCTGTCTCGAAGAAGCTTTCACTTTCTTACTATCATTGAGTTCCTTAAGAGAATTGATCGATTCTAAAGATCTTCTTTTAGTTAAAAACTGAAGCTTCTTTTCATTTAATGATTTAGTAAGTTTACTGTCACAAAAAGTCATACTTGAGTAAGCAGCAACAGCCACAGGACCAGCTAGACAACCTCTACCGACTTCATCTAACCCTACTAAAATATCGTAGTTGCCTTCTGAAAAAAGGTTGGTGTCGTATTCTAATAAGCTTTTTAGAGTTAACAAGTGTTTTAAATTCTAACATTAGTAAAATTGATGGCTTTGGTATAATTTCTCTTCAGGTAATCCTTAAATGCTGACTATGTCTGAAAATAAAGAAATATCCACTAGCTTAATCTCCATAGCAAAATTCTGCGCAGAGAAAAATCTAGTGCCAGCTACTTCAGGTAATTTTTCTGCAAGAATCAATTCAGAAAAGATTCTAATCACTCAATCAGGTAAAGATAAAGGCAAGCTCACAAGTAAAGATTTAATGGAAATAGATTACTCAGGCAAAGCCCTAAACCCTTCAGAGAAACCATCTGCTGAAACACTGCTACACACTCAAATCTACTCTATCTTCTCAGAAGCTAACTTCATCTCCCACTTCCACTCTTCATCAAGTGCTGTTCTCTCAAAAGTTTTACTAAAAAAAGGAATCAATGAAGTCAAACTTAATGACTTTGAATTACTTAAAGCTCTTTCTGGTGTTAGCACACACGAGCACACAGAAATCATTCCTATTTTTGCTAACGATCAAGACATAGCAAGGCTAGCAAGTAAAATTTTAAACACCCTAAAAGAAGCTAGCTCCAGCAATAAAACACACGCTTATATACTTGCAGGACACGGTTTATACACTTGGGGAAAGACAAAAGCTGAAGCGATAAGACATGTAGATGCGATCAACACTCTAATAGAATCTTATATACTGGAGCTTCAGCTTAGTTAAAAGGAAATTTATGAGTCACTTAAAAATATTTGATGAGAAGAATAAACTGATTTCAAGTACTAAAGATTTTACTGAAATCAAAAATCTTTTAGCTGAAATAGCTATCAATATCGAGAAGTGGGATAGCTCTATGTTAAAAGCTGACTCCTCGAAAGAAGAAATTTTCAATACTTTTGCAAATCAAATTGAAGATATAAAAATAAAACATAATTTCAAATCTGTAGATTTAATGGATATCAAAAAAGACTTTGCTAAATCTGAAAACTTTCAAGCCACGCGTGAAAAATTTCTTAAAGAACACACCCATAGTGATGATGAAGTCAGATATTTCATCTCTGGCTCTGGCTTATTTACTATTCACAAAACAAATAAAGTGTTTAGTATTCTCTGTGAAGCCGGTGATTTTATTAATGTGCCTGCTGATACTCAGCATTGGTTTGATATGGGTTCAGAGCCAGAATTTAAATGCTTAAGATTTTTTAGTGATGAAAGTGGCTGGGTGCCTAACTATATGGATGATTCTATCTCTCATAAGTTTGAGAATTATGATGAATTTGTTAACATAGTTAAGAAATGAGTAAAACGATACTAACTGACATTGAAGGTACTATTACCTCTCTTTCCTTCGTGAAAGATACTCTTTTCCCTTATTCTAAAGAGTACATTAAAGATTATATACTCGATAACTATGAGCACGAGCCGAAATTATTTCCTATCATAGATAGTGTTTTAGAAGAAGTTAAAGAAGGTAATGCTGATGGCATTAGCTATGACCCAACCCAAGCAGATATTATTATCGAAGCTCAGCTCTACACAGCGATTCAAGCTCTATTACAATGGCTTGCTGAAGATCGAAAAATCACTCCTCTTAAAGAACTTCAAGGTCTCATCTGGGAGGAAGGCTATCGCAAAGGAGCCTATAAAGGGCACTTATATGATGACGCTTATGAATGGCTGAAAAATGAAAAAGAAGCAGGAACTAAAATCTATGTTTACTCTTCAGGTTCGGTAAAAGCCCAGGAATTACTTTTTGAATATTCTAAATTTGGTGATATTAAAGAATTATTTGATGGTTTCTTTGACACTAAGATCGGTTCAAAGAAAGTAGCGGAATCGTATAAAAGCATTGCACTTAAGATAGGAATTCCACCGAGAGAAATAACTTTTTATTCAGATATAGAAGAAGAGCTTAAAGCAGCAGCTGAAGCTGGCTTAGAAGTAGTTCAGGTTCGTAGGAAAGAGGATTATCAAGAACCTATAAAATCTGAATATAAGTTGATTGAAAAGTTTGAATAAAAAGCAAATTTACACATTTCAGCAAAACTTAAGACTAAAGCTCTAAATTCAAGATACGATATAGGGTATATCTTTAGGAAAGACTAAAGTAGCGTGTATAAATACTTCACAAAATACTGGAAATCATACCTTCTAGGCGCCTTATTCTTAATCGGCGTTAATTTGCTTGCTGCTTACATTCCTCAGCTAATTAAAAAAGCAATTAACTTGCTTCAAAATCAGTCCATCACCCCAGAAACTCTTTCAAGTTCAATCAACGAAATCTTACTGACCCTTTTAGGCTCTGCACTAATCATGGCGTTTTTAAGAACTAAATCAAGACACGTTATCTTCGGTATCGGCAGGCAAATAGAATTTGATCTTAAAAAAGATATTTTCAATCACCTAGTTCATCTTGAACCAGCTTTCTTTGAAAATAAAAAAGCTGGAGATTTGATCTCTATTATCACGAATGACGTTCAATCCTTCAGAGCTTTAGGCGGCTTTGCCATTTTAAATATCATGAATAGTACCATTGCTTTTTCTGTGATAGTGCCACTAATGTGGCAAGTAAACAGCACTCTTACCATCAGCTTTTTATCATTGGTTCCTATCCTAATAGGATTTGTCACCTATTTAAGTAAAGCGATTAAAACCCACCAACAAAAAGTAACAGAGATGCTTGGCAGCATAAGTCACTTTATAGAACAGAATTTAAGTGGGATTCATATCATAAAAAGCTACGGGCAGGAAGAAGCTGAAATCAAACGCTTCAAAGAACAAAATCATGATCTTTTAGAAGAATATTTGCATTTAATAAAAGCAAGAAGTTTTATTAGCCCTATCATGAAAGTAGTTGCCAGCTTAGGTTTCATACTACTTCTATACATAGGTGGTGGCGCAGTACTGAAATCTAACTTTAGCTTAGGTGACTTTGCAGCCTATTCACTTTATATTGAGCGCCTGATCTGGCCTATCGCAACTCTCGGCTGGTTAATAACTATCGTCTATAGAGTTCAAGTCAGCTCTAGAAGAATTACTGAAGTTTTAAATATAAAAGCCCAGATCGCAGATGCAGATGGCGCTGAAGAAGTTTCAGAGTTTAAAGACTCTATACAGTTACACTCCTTAGGCGCGCAGATTTTAAAAGGTCAAAAGATAGGCATAGTAGGACCTATAGGATCTGGAAAAAGTATACTTGCCCAAAAATTAATGCGCCTTAAAGACTGTGAGAAAAACGAAATTTTTATAGATGGCATTGATATTAAAAATATAAAAATTGATTCTCTAAGAAAAATCATAAATATGGTTCCTCAGGAAACTTTCCTGTTCTCGACTAGCATTGCTGAGAACATCGCCTATGGCGTCGATATCAGTGATGAAGAAGTTGAGAAATACTCTAAAGCAGCTTGCTTCCATGA
The DNA here is from genome assembly GCA_013216135.1 of Candidatus Caenarcanales bacterium. GTDB lineage: Bacteria > Cyanobacteriota > Vampirovibrionia > LMEP-6097 > LMEP-6097 > DT-14. Next base: position 91,945 of record JABSOS010000005.1, on the reverse strand, counting down.
AGAAATCCATAAATTCCCTGATGGCTACCAAACAGTAGTCGGTGAAAGAGGTATAACTCTTTCTGGTGGTCAAAGACAAAGAGTAGCGATAGCAAGAGCTCTTGCAATCAATCCAGATATCTTAATTCTGGACGATTCTTTAAGCAGTATCGATGATCACATCGCGAGCCAAATCCTTACAAACATTCATGAATTAAGGAAAGGAAAAACCACGATATTCATTACTCATAAATTACAAATTATCCAGAACGCTGAAAATATATTTGTAATGGATAAATTTAATATCGTAGAACAAGGTCGCCATCAAGAATTATTAAGAAGCCCACACGAAGATTCAGTTTATAAACAGCTTTGGTATAAAGCATCGAATTTAATTAAAAAAGAAGGAGAGCTAAGTAATGACTAAGAATAAAGACTTAGAACTTCTAAAACTTATGCTTAGCTTCGCTAAGCCTTATAAAAAAACACTTTTAGCGACTTTACTAATCCTACCTTTAAGCTCAATTGCTTATTCTATTCAGCCATTCATTATCCAAAAAGCAGTTGATGGTCCATTAAAAACAGGTGACTATGGACTTTTACAAAACTATGTTTTATTTTTCCTAGCTGCGATAACAGTTAATTTCTTTATTCATCTAAGCCAAATCTGGGTTATTAACAGCACCGCCCAGAAAATCATTACTGATATTCGGCAAACTCTATTTGAGCATTTAGAAAAACTTCCTATGAGCTTTTTTGATAGAAGTCCTATAGGAAGAACAGTTACTAGGATCACAAGTGATGTCGAACAGTTAACCGACAGCTTTGCTGGAGGTTTAATTTCAGTAGTAATTGATTTATTTAATATAGTTACTATCATCGGCTTCATGCTTTATATAAACTGGAAACTCTGTCTCATACTAGTTTTCTTTTTAATCCCAGTAACTATAATCGCAAACCACTTTCAGAAAAGTTACCGTAAGTCTAATCTAAATGCCCGTAAAAAACTTGGGGCTTTAAACTCTTTCCTTCAGCAAAACATAGTCGGTATCTCAGTAGTACAGATGCTTAACTGTGCTGATAAAAATAAAAAGATCTTCAATGACTCTAATGAAGAATACTTTAAAGCTAATGATAAAAGCATTTGGGCTGACTCTAACTTCTCAGCAGGGATTGAACTTATTAGCATAGTTAGTATGGTAGCTCTAGTATTTATCAGTAAAGAGATTCTTATCAAACAAGCTTTAAGTATCGGAACTATAATCGCTTTCTTACAGTACGCACAAACGCTTTTTGATCCGATCCGTAATCTAAGTGATAGATTTACAACTATCCAGTCAGGCTTTACCGCTGCTGAAAGAATCAGTGAGCTATTACTAGAGGAAGACTCTATTAAAGAAACTGAGGATAAAAGCCTTAAGCTTGAAAACAAAGAGTCTGAGTATTTAATAGAGTTTGATGATGTTTGGTTTAAATATGACACTGAAGAAGAAAGTAAATGGATACTTCAAGGTTTAAACTTTAAAGTTAAAAAGAATGAATTTATTGCCATTATTGGTAAAACTGGTGCAGGGAAAAGTACAATAATAAAACTGCTTACTAGATTATACGAACCACAAAAAGGTTCGATTAAAATCCTTGGAGTAGATATCAAAGATATTAGTTACAAGGAACTCAGAGAGTTTCTTTCTGTCATCCACCAGGATTCATATATTTTCTCAGGTAACCTCGAATCAAATATTCACCTTAATAGAGATGACGTCGAACTAAGCCAGGCTAAACCTTTTCTTCGTGCTTTAAAAATGAATCTAGACACTGAACTTAATGAGCGTGCGAGCAATATCTCTGCTGGAGAAGAACAAGTAATCAATTTTGCACGAGCTGTAGTGAGCAAACCACGTTTACTTATTCTTGATGAAGCTACAGCTAAAATCGATTTGTCGACAGAAGCCTTTATTCAACATGAACTTGAGAAATACCGTCAGGATAAAACTTTATTAGTAATTGCTCATAGATTAGAAACTATTAAACACGCTGATAAAGTTATTTCTATCCAGGACGGACAGGCACACTTGCAGGTTAATTAGAACTATTGAATTATCTTTTCTTCAGAAATAAGCTTATTCGACTGCTTTAATAAATCGCTGAATAAATTATAATCATTACTCTTTGCAGCTTCTTTTAATTCATCTCTAACCTTAGTTACTGTCAAAATATTGTTTCTTTGTAATAGAATTGGTAAATTTACTTCACTCGGGTCTTTAGAAAACTGAGAAACTTCTTCACCTTTTCTAGCAGCCATCATCCTTCTTCTTAATAAATTCCTTCTAAGCGAGTCATATAGTTCAGGAGCAGCATTATCATTTATGATTTCTTCTTTAGAGTTTCTCAATACTCCACTAAAGTCAGGTTCAACAAAATCTAGCCCTTTAGCATGAACAGACTTTTCACTTTTTTGCAGAGAAAGATCAGGATTAGCTTCAAGTGCTTTTTTTAATATATGAAACATAAATCGAATATGTTTATCTTCTAAATTACTTTCAGATGCGTTCATCATTCTAGATGCAGCTCTAAAATCAAGATGCTGAAAAAGTCTTAGCCATTTTTCATCTTTTGATAAATTACTTTTTGAAATGGTATCAGTATCAAAAAATCTAAAAACTTTTTTTTCTTTATCAAAAATCACATTATGCCCAGCAACAGGTGAAATATCTTCAATATAATAATTTGTTTTAGCAAATAAACTATCTATCACTGGAAATAAATCTGAGGCTAACTGTTCTTGATAAGCTTCTTGAGATATAAGATTATCAAATTCTTCCTTACCTCTCTTATAATCAAAACCATCTACATATTCTAAAAGATACACATTTCTACTATCTTCATAATCAAACTTTCCGTATATCATAGGATATCCGTCTCGAATAACATTATTTTCTTTTGGAATATCTTTATTAGAAGTTTTAACAACTGTTCGAACAATATATCCATCAGGAAAAGTAAAGCTAACTCCATTTACTGGTAATTGTTTACCACTTCTAAAAAACCTTTCATATTGAACACCTTTTCCAATATCTCCTTTATCGCATTCATCTTTATCAAAGTAATAGGGCTTAAAAATCTTTTCTAATTCTGAATAATTATCATCAATTAAATGGCTTATTCTCTGACTCAATTCGTCATTATTGGTATTTTTAAATCTTAAGTTATCAATGAATAACTTAGGAGTCTTCACTAAAGCTGCCATAGTTAATATTAACTGTAAAGATTCATGATTCCCTTGAATAGTGTTTGATGGCTTGTCAACATCAAAATTATTAGAAGCTTTAACCTCAACTTTATGAGAGACTTGTAATCCCGAAGTTACACTTACTCGGCTTGAAGCAACATCATTCATAATAAATAATTCACCTTTAGGTAAATACAAAGTTGATTATCTTGATTTTTTATAAGAAGTACATTCTATTATGTTAATAGTTTTTATATACTACTAATTTGTTAAATTTTTCTTCTTATTTATAGAATTTATAGTGTGATTTTAATTTTTTTTGAGTTCTTAGTAGTTCTTAAAAAGAACTACATAAAAGACCGAACCTAAAAATTAAAATTGCACTGTAAATTCTAAGGCATCACACTCATAACCTTTCTTCTATTAGTATTAGCTTGCGCTCTTAAACTAGTAGCAGATTGATTTTGAATTTTCCTGACAGCATTATTTGAAGCTTGAAGTGCAACATTAGGATTTACTGCCAAAGGTGCTCCATTAATCATATTCATCAATTCACCATTCCAGAACTCTAGCTTTTCCTTTACTTGAGAGTGCTTTTTCGCAACTTCTGCGTCAGCATTTTCAAACTTAGACATTAAACGTGAGACACCATCATAGTGTGTCACTCCTTGAGTTTGTCTACCTAAAGGAGTCACGAGTTTAGAACCATTATGAAAAGATTTAATACCTTCATCACCTAAAACTTCAGCCCTGAACTGATCATCTGCAGCCTTATCTATAGCTTTAATCTGCTCCTCAGGAGCTAGACCCACTTGAACTAAAAGATCGTCTACTAACTGATTAAATTCGACTTCACCAAAAGAACTGTTATTAAACCTATCTTCAATACCTTGAGATAAAGCATTAATTTCTTCTTGAATTGCGGCTAACTCTTCTTCAGTTTTCTCTCCAGTGTTTGATTCTTCTAAAAGTACTTGAATTTGCTTAGCATCTTCAAGTGAAGCACTGTACATCTGAGAATAAGCCTCCACCAAAGGTAAACTATCTGTGATAGTAGTCCTTAAAGCATCAATATCTTTTACCTTAAAGTCTACCTTCGATAAATTTGCCGAGTCAGCACCAGGAGTATTAATTCCTCCGTCTACTGCATATCTTTTAATTTCTTCAGAATCTTTTGAATAATTGTATGTATCAATAGCTGGGCTATTATACGAATTTATATTAACTGTTGACATTTTCCTTCCCCCCCCAGAAGCTTTAATATTCTTCTTTCAAATATAGTTCTCGGTCATTTGATCTAGATCTTTAATAAAAATTTGAAAATTTTTTCCTATAAAAATAAGAATCACCTTCTCTTTATATTTAATAAGGAGATATATTAACTTTGCTAGGATTCATAACAAAACCTTTTCAAAGTGTCATAGGTCTTTTTGGTAAAAAAAATACAGAACCTCCTCCGCAGAAAAGTAATTCTATAGCACCAAGAACAAGCCGCGCACAAGCAAAAAAGATGTCAGAATCGGTTAAGTCTAGCTCACCATTACCTATAGGTAAATCTGACTTTGGCGAAGTATTTAACTATATGAAATCCATTCAAGAGGAATTCTCAAAAAAATTCTCAAAAATACCTTCTCCTATAAGAAATATTGCTCAAAGAATGACTGATCTTGATGAAAACCAAGCAAGACAAGCAGGTGTTTCAACCAATGATCTTAATGCTATTAAAAATAAATTCTCAGAAGATATAGGACCAATGGATTTACTTAGTTTTCAAAAACCACTAACAAAAATTATTAAATACTATTCTAAGCAATTTGGAATTAATACAGCCCAACTTCAAGCAGCCTAAATTTTAATCTAATCTTAGAAAAAGACGATTTTGAACTACTTTAAGTTAAACTAAATACGTGGTAGTTAATATTGGTATTTTAGGTTGTGGAACAGTTGGCTCTGGCTTAGTAGAGTTATTAAAGAATTACCCAGAAATAGCAATTAAAAAAGTTGCCGTAAGAGACACCAGTAAAGATCGTGGTCTAGCTCTAGCAAAGGATATCTTCACTGATAAGCCTGAAGATGTAATAGACAATCCTGAAGTAGATATTGTAATTGAACTTATGGGAGGAGTTGAAAGAACTCAAACTCTAATCTCAAAAGCACTTGAAAACGGTAAGCATGTAATTTCAGCTAATAAAGATTTAATTGCCCTAAAAGGTGAAGAATTATTTGCAGTTGCAGACAAGAACAAGAAAACTATTCTTTATGAAGCAGCTGTAGCTGGAGGGATCCCAGTAATCGCCACTTTAAAACAAAGCCTTCAAGGTAACCATATTAAAGAACTTTATGGAATTATTAATGGTACTACTAACTATATTCTTGATCAGATGAAAAAGCATGGAGCTAGCTTTGAAGATGCTCTTCAGGAAGCTCAAAATCTAGGTTATGCCGAAGCAGACCCTACAAATGATGTCGATGCTCACGATGCTGCGTACAAAATATCGATTTTAGCTTCAATTATCTCTGGTAAAAAGGTAGATGTAAACAAAGTTTTCCGTGAAGGTTTAAGAAAAATTACTCAAACTGACATCCAGTCAGCAGAGAAACGTGGTTATACGATAAAACTTCTTGCTATAGCGAAAAATGAATCTGATGAATTAGATGTAAGAGTTCATCCTGTATTCGTCCCTAAAGAAACCACGCTCGCTAATATCAGTGCTGAAAATAACGCTGTAATGGTAAATGGCTCAGCAGTAGGTGAATTAACTTTAATCGGAAAAGGAGCAGGTTCACTTGCTACAGCAAGTTCTGTACTCGGTGACTTACTGATGTTGGTTAACCAAAGTAATGGCATAAATCCTCAGTTTGCTGTTGCAGCTCATACTAAAGAAGCACAAATTAAAAATATCGCTGACGTTAAAAACTCTTTTTACTTACGTTTAGCAATGCACGATAAAATCGGTGTTCTTAAAAACTTAGGTGATATCACTGAAAAAAATGGCGCTAATGTAAAATTCATTGACCAGTATGCTGTTGAAGGTGATCAAGCTTTAGCTGACCTTCTGTTAGATCCTCTTTCTGAAGCTGATATGAATAAAATGATTGAAGACATTGAAGCATTACCTTCGATTAAAGCCATAGAGAGCGTAATTAGAGTTTTGGATTTTAATTAAAAAATAGTTGACTAACTAGTTGGTTATATCTTATACTTTAGTGGTATAAGATATTTAGACATGCCGAGAGTTAGTAACGCTAAAGAAAAAATATTAGAAGCAGGAAAAGAACTTTTCTGGTTACATAACTATGGCTCAGTAAGTGTCGATGATATTTGTAAAAAAGCAGAAGTTAATAAAGGTAGCTTCTACCACTTCTTCAGCTCTAAAGCAGATTTATGTGTAGAATGTATGGAAAACCACTGGCAATCTAGACTTGCAGCTAATGACGCTATATTCTCAGTTACTAAGAATCCTCGAAAAAGAATAGAAGACTACTGTGCTGATTTACTCCAGTGTCAGACTGAGTTATATGAAAAGTATGGCTATATTCTAGGCTGCCCAGTAACACTAACCGCAACAGAGCTAGGGCACGAAGAAGAAAAAATCAGACTTAAATCGCTAGAAGTTTTCAATGGTTATTCTAAGTACTTTGAAAGTGTGATTAAAGATCTTAGTGGTGAAATAGAACTTAAAGGAATCAATACAGAAGCACTCTCAAAGCAGATTTTCTCCTATATAACAGGCTTACTTTACTATGCAAAGATTAGTAAAGATCTAAGCTTTCTTAGAGATAATCTAGAAAATGGTATTAAAAGCTTAATAGGAATAAAGAAGCAAATCACTTAAAAATTTTACAAATAGTTAACCAACTAGTCAGTTTAAAAGGAAGGAAAAATGGAAACACTAGAGCAAACTAAATTAGCAAAAAACAAAAATAGAAACTTAGAAGGGAAACTTGCGATAGTTACCGGAGCAGGTAGAGGCTTAGGTAGAGCTATGGCACTCGATATGGCATCTAGAGGGGCGAATATCATCGCCACTTACTCCAATTCTCAAAGCCAAGCAGAAGAATTAGTTAAAGAAATAAACTCACTCGATCAAAAAGCAAAAGCCATCCAATTAAACCTTAGCTCAATGAATAATCTTGAAAGCTTTAAAGAGAATTTAAATGAAGCTTTAAAAGAATTCGGTAGAGAAGACTTTGATATCTTAGTAAACAATGCAGGCATATCTGGCTCAGCTGTTGCTAGCAATATGACAGAAGAAGCATTTGATGAGTTATTTACTGTAAATGTAAAAGCTGTTTTCTTCTTAATAAAAGAGCTGCAAGACTCTATCAAAGCAGGTGGTAGCATTATTAACCTATCATCAAGCCTCACTAAACACTCATATAATTTCACTGATTATATGGTCTACTCTTCTACTAAAGCTGCGATCAATACTTTAACTAGAGACTTTGCTGTAGAGCTAGGTGCTAAAAACATTAGAGTGAACGCTGTTGCTCCAGGAGCTACATTTACAGATATGACTAAAGACTTTTTAAGTGATGAAAATGTTTCTGAGCAATTCAAATCTATGACAGCTCTTAAAAGAATTGGACAAGCGACTGACATCTCACCTGTAGTAGCTTTCTTAGCTTCAGACGATAGTAAGTGGGTTACTGGTGAAATTATTGAATCAAGTGGTGGCGCATTACTATAAGCAAAGTAAAATAAAGTAAGAAAAGATTAGGGATGGCTTGAAATTAAAAGCCATCTTGAAGGGAGTAAACTATGACAGAACTATTTAATAAACTTAAAATCGGCGATTTAGAAATTAATAACCGTATGGTACTTGCACCAATGACAAGAGCAAGAGCTGGAGAATCAAGAGTAGCAAATGATTTAATGGCTGAATACTATGCTCAAAGAGCAGATACTGGCTTAATCATCTCAGAAGCATCAAGCATTTCAGAGCAAGCATTAGGCTGGAATAATTCACCAGGAATTTATACAGATGAGCACGTAAAAGGCTGGGAGAAAGTAACTAAAGCGATTCATGAAAAAGATGGGAAAATTTTCTTACAGCTATGGCACTATGGCAGGGCTTCTCACACTAGCTTTCACCCAGAACTCGGTCTAGCTGTTGCTCCTTCAGCGATTAAAATTAATGAAGAGTATATTCATACTCCTGAAGGTAAACAAGCTCATGAAACTCCAAGAGCTTTAGAAATTGATGAAATTAAAACTACTATCGAGGATTATAAGAATGCAGCGAAGCGTGCTAAAGAAGCAGGCTTTGATGGGGTAGAAATTCATGGGGCAAATGGTTATCTGATAGATACCTTTCTTCAAAGCTATACGAATAAAAGAGAAGATGAATACGGCGGTTCTATTGAAAACAGAAGCAGATTTCTTTTTGAGGTAGTTGAAGCTGTAACTGAAGTTTGGGATTCATCACGAGTCGGAGTAAGAATTTCACCAAATGGTGCTTTTAATGATATGGGCTCAAAAGATTTTAGAGAACAATTCCTATACATAGCTAAAGAACTCAATAAGTACAATCTAGCTTATTTACATGTCATGGATGGTCTAGGTTTTGGTTTCCATGAGCTTGGTGAGCCTATGATCCTAAGTGAGTTTAAAGAGGTTTATAATGGTTTAATCATAGGAAATGTCGGTTACACAAAAGATAGTGCCGAAGAAACTATTAAAGCTGGAAATGCAGATATGATCGCCTTTGGAAGACCATTTATTTCTAATCCTGATTTGGTTTATAGATTTAAAAATAATCTAGAGCTTAATGTTGATGCAGAGATATCAGATTGGTATTCGGATATTGGTGCCAGAGGCTATACGGATTTTCCGGTTTACGGTGAGAGTTTGGTGAAAAAGTAATTGATTTATCGGGTATAGTTAGGGAAAAAATCGATATCTAAAAACTCTTTAGTTTTATCAGATAAATTATTAAAAATTTTAGGATTTGTATTATTTTTAGTTATTCCATTACTCTTTGTCCCGTACTCAAAATTATTAGCTAATGTCTCAAATTTAGACCTAACTTCTAAAATTGACATATTGAGTTTAAACTTATAATCAGCAAGTGGACTATCAATATTCACACTAAGACCAGATTCTACCATTTGCTTTAATGGAGATAACTGTTCTTTTATCGAGTTTACACTTTGTTGAACCTCATTAATATTAAGAGAGCCGGAGGAATTATCTTCAATCTCATTTACTTTATCAACAAGTTTGTCAAATGAGCTCATAAATTGATGATATTCAAGTTCACGATCATTAATAAACTTTATTGCCATATCAGTAGAGTCCTTATCAACAATTCCAGAAATCTGTAAATTTGAAACTTCACCTAAAGCAGATTTAAATTCTTCTATATTATTTATATATTCTTTCCCAGATCTATAAATATCATTAATTATCTCTTGATAATTATTATTGAATGGTACAGAAAAATCCAAAGCTAAAACTTCATCAAGTTTTTCTTCTATACTATTAAATAGATCGATAGCTTTTGTTTTGTCAAAAGCAGCACCAGAAGAAGCAAACACAGCATTATCGAGTCTTTCAAATCCTGGCTTTAAAGAAAGCATATTATTGGCTAATTGTGTATAAGCAACTGCTTTCATATTTAAACGTTTTAAACTTAAAAAATTTGCTAAATCTAATTGTTCTAAACCTAATGATTGCAAATATATATTCACATCTTGACTTGGTTGCATGGTATTTATTGCCTTTAGCAGATTAACACTGTATTCACCTCCCTTATTATCAGTCAACAATTTCTCAAAAAATTTTTCATCTAAGAAATTCATAGCTACATCAGAATTCTTCTCATATGCCATCTCAAATATAAGTTGTCTAAATATTAAGGGATCACTAGCATCTAATTTTTCAATCAATCCCTCATTATGCTTAAAGTTCGATAAACCTGATGTTATGATAGCAACGAAATCTTGAATAGTTTCTTTAGGAGTACGTATATCTAAAATTTCATTTTTAATAAAATCAAGTGCCATAGCCTCTTGACCTGAATCAACAAAGCCTTTGACAATCAAAGCAGCAGATTCAGCTGTATGTAATTGATCCCACTCTGTCATGGCAAGATTCATAATTTCTGATTTGTCTAAGTACTTTTGAATTGAAGCCTCTGAATCAGAATGAATAACTTGTTTACCTTCAAATATATCTTTATAAGCCTGCTGAACAAAGTGTTGCTTTGCATTCATAGACTGATATGTAATAGAAGCTGCCTTGCCCAAGAAACCTTTAGACGATAACTTTTTCAAAGCATCCCGTGGATCATTTATATCCCTTCCCTCATCTATAAATTCATCACGCCTATCTAATGCCTGTAAGATTTCTTGAGAGTTAGAATTACGAACAGATAGATCACTTTTTTGACAATTATTATTAGTTGAGTTTATACTTGGCAGCCCCATAAATATTATCTTAGTCAATTTAGTTAAATTGTGTAAACCTTGTTAATCAGAAAAAACTTCTGATAAATTGACAGTTAAGCACCCGCGTGTTATCTTTAATATCGCAATCGGAAATACAAAATGATAAGTAATCAAAAAACATCTGGATATTTTGGCGTAACTAGAGATCATGAAGTTACAAAAAGAACAAGTGCGAATAGAAGACTCGACGAAACTTTAAATAAATACCCAAATAACAGAAGAGCAAGCAGTCAACATTTAGTTAACCTACAAAAGGCTGGAATTATTCCAGATCATAAAGAAAATAAAGAGCCTAGCACTATTGAATTACTAACTCGTAATGGTTACAATCCAGCTCAAAAAAGTAAATACCACTCAATGACCGTAGATGCAAATTTCAGGTCATCTAAAGCAATAATGTTAACAATCATGGACAAGTTGAAAAATAATATTTTTGACACCTTGCCATCAAGTAGAACAAACGCAAATAGCATTCAAGATCAAAACTCTGGTGTATTGTTCATGAATAGAAATATTAATAGTACTAACAATAGATCCATTTACACTTACGATGAATATTCAGGAATAAAATCTGGAAGTAGTAGGGTTACAGCAAGCTTATTAGAAAACCAAGTAACAGATCCTAATCAAACTGCCAAAAATATACTTGAGGCAATTAAAGCAATTAAAATTGAAACTTCTGACCCTAACGCCGAAATTACACCACTTGAGATTCTTCAAATGACATTCAGAATCACAGATCAAATTACAGCAAATCCTTATTCAGCAAATGAAAAGAATCTTACTGATGCAGTTGATACATTAACAAAAGCATTGGATATAATATCTGGTTTAACACCAAAAGAAGCTTTTGATCAAACAGAACCAAAAGAATATACAGCTCCTCCAAAGTTAAATATAAAACAAATACCAACTTCTAAGCCTAAGTTTACTATTAGAAGAATAAATTAAAAACCTAAGCCCCCTTACACGTAAACACATACAAAATTTAATATTTAAACCCCAAAGGCATAATCTTTCTATAACCTTTACTGTGCAAAGCACTAGCAAGAAAAGAATTTAATAAGAATTGAAGGAAGCTTCAAAGAAGAAGCTTATTACTACTATGGAAGAGAAAATATATTTAATGAGGAAAAACGTCTCCTTACCAGTCTTTGAAGCGATTAGGGAGAATAACGAACTTAGTAGAGAAGAAGAGCATCAAAACCCAATCCAGGTGGTAAAAAAGCTTTTCCAAGAAAATTTATTCAAGCATATACTAAACGGCAACTCGGTACAAATCAAGTCTCCAAAAGCTGAGTACATAACCCCTGAACAGATTTTAGATTCAGCTATGAGTATAAGGTCTATGGTTAAAGGTGTTAAAGCAAAACATCCAGAGGAGAACTTTGTAATTCTAATAGGAGATGGTCAGCTTAGTAAAACTACACCTGTTTTTGAAGAATATGATTTTAAAACTCTAAAAACTAATGGTGTAAACTATCTTTTACTTGAACAACCCCATGATGCAAGCTCTATTGCAAAGCATCATATTTCAGATAAAGATACACAGACTTTAATTAATGAATTTATAAATGAGATTCATACCGTTATTAAAAATAAATTTGATAAAGATGTCATAAGAAAATTTTTAGCAATCGGACAAAAAGCTTTCATTGAAAAAGAATCGAAAGAAGAAAATGCTACAGATTACATCGACTCGCTTAAACACTATAAAGCTGCTGCGGAGCAAGCAGGGTTAAAAGTTAAATTTATAAACGTAAGTGTCGATGATGAATTTAAATATAATCTCACTCTTGCTTTACAAGAAGGAATTTTTCAGACTAAAGCAAAGTATATCCACGATCAGCAAAGTCACTTAAAGCTTTCAAGCTTTAATTTTGCATTAAATAAAATTAGTGAGCATCTTAATTACCTCAAACATGGTTTTGCAGGGAAATTCATGCATGACCAAGTAATAAAATGTCTAGGGAAAGCAAACGGAAACTGTATTTTCATAGGAGATTACAGCCACTCTCAATACGTTTATTACAATACTAACAACTACCCAGAAAAACATAGCAGCAGCCTCTACATGAGATTATCTAAAAGTGAACAACCTTGTTACTCATATGAGGTAGTGAGAGAAGGTTTAGGCGCGAATCATAGACAAAATGAAATTATAAAGATTCTACTCAATAAAACTTCTAAAACCAGCATTTTCCCTTGCAAGAATGCAAATGAAGAAAAGCAAGGTTTAGGTTTATGTGTTCACGAATATTATGAAGATGATAGACCTATAGGTCAGTTTCGGGATGGGATTATTTATCAGCCAAGGCTATAATTAATATATGCGCCTTAGCCCAGAGTATGTTTCTGTAATAAAAAACTCTATCCTCGAATATATACCTGAAGCAGAAATCTTTCTCTATGGGTCTCGTACAGATGACTCCAAGAAAGGAGGTGACATAGACTTATTGGTAAAAGTTCAACAAGAACCAGAAAGAATAATCAAATCTCAAATCAAAACACAGATTTTTAATAAAATTGGTGAGCAAAAAATTGATATCATCTACAAATGTCCTGAAAAAAATTCAAGTTTTATTGAATTAATTGAATTAGAGGCAATACCTTTGTAGAAATGACAAAAAGAGACTTACTCAAAGCACAGCTAAAAGAAACTTCAGAGCAATTAAACTCTGCAAATCAGATCTTTATTAGAACATATGATGAAGTTAAAAACTTGGATTTGAGTAAATATGAAAAAATCACTGATATAAATTGGGAAACTTTAAAAGATATTGAAACACTAACTGCTCGCTTCGCTCGCCTCAGTGATATATTTGTCCAAAAGTTTTTAAGGTTAATTGATACTTTAGAGCTAACGAATGAAGGTTCTATTATAGATAGAATTAATCGTGCTGAGAAGCGTGGCTTGATCAAATCTGCGGAATCAAGTTTAGCTATGCGCGACCTACGTAATGATATTAGTCATGATTATTTACCAGATGAGTTAATGAAAATATATGCTGAAGTGATCAAGTTTAGTCCTGAGCTTATAGATTCTTGTAATAGTGGAATTCAGTATGCTCAAGATCTGGTTTAAATTTTATTTATTTTTTTGACTTTAAATTAAGTATTGACAGAGAACTACTCATTAAATTAAGATAATATACATGCTTGTTAGCACAATACTTAGTTACAATTCAAATCTTTCTAAGAATACCATCGAAGCTTTACAAGAAAAGAAAAGAGTTTTAGAAGAAGGAACAGAAATAAACAGTATTTCAGAAGCTGGTAAGAAGCTTCTTGAAAGAGGCTTCTTGGAAAAAATGGCTAAACTTACCTGGCAAACCTTCAATGTCGATGAAAGTAATTTAATAACCAAAAAAGACATTGCTGATTCCTCGATGAATCTTGATACAGTTCTCAAAAAAATTAAATCAAGGCACCCACAAGAAAATTTTTTTCTTTTAGTAGGTGAAGCTCATCAAGCTAACGTCAGACCAACATTAACTAAAAAAGATTTCCAGACTCTAAAAGATAATGGAGTAGGCTGTCTAATGCTCGAGGTTGCTCATAACACTGATACAATATCAGGACGGCAAGAATTAAGCAAAAGTCCCAATATAACTTTTAATGAGTTTTTAGATGAGGTTTACGAAAAACTTGAACACAAATATAGCAAACAAAAAATAATAGGATTCATGAAAAAAGGCCAAGATAATACTCTAAAGTCTAAACATAATGTGGAACTCAAAGATTCAACTCCTTTCAAACCTATAGTTTCTCAATCAGACATAGAAAAAATTGAACCTGAAACAAATACAGCTCAAAGTGATAACAGCGAAAAAATATATTCAAGTTACTTAGATGTCTTTGAAGAATATAAAAGAAATGCAGAAGATGTAGGAATTGAAGTTAAGTTTATTGACGTTTCTACAGATGATGGATTAAAAGCAAACTTAACTTTAGAATTATTAACTGGATTGCTTGAACACCAAAAGCAACAAACACCTAAAATACAAATATTCAATTATAATAACCGGGAATCTGATGATTCAAATGATAATTTAAATTTTGCTATTGAAAAAACCAGCGAATATCTAAGCTATCAAAGACATGGAATTGCAGATAAATTTATGGCAGAAAAAGCAAAAGAACATATGAAAGATTTAAATACTAATTGTGTATTTATTGGAGGTCAGCATCACACAAACTATATGTCTTTCAACAGTGAAGATTATTCAGATAACAAAAGCTTAGGTTTAAGATTATCAGCAGATAAAATACCTACATACTCATTTGAAGTCATTCGAGAAGAAAAACCAGGTGAAAGTTACGAAGAACAAATAAAAGAAATTTTATCTGATTCGGATCCAGTAAAAACATTCTACCCTTGTAGAAATTTAAATTCTAGCAAAGCAGAATTACTAGGCTCATGTGTAAATGAATATCCAGATAATCCAAATGATAATCGACCTGTAGGTCAATTCCGAGATGGAATTATTTACCTATCTAAACCATAAAATCCCCATAAATCTCGTTAATACCCATAAACCAAAATTTCAACGCCAAACATGATAAAGTATTATTCGTGGAAACTTTAAATAAAGAAGCAGAACCTAACAATCAAGGTCAACCCCAATCTCAAAACTTCAGATTAAAAAGAACCCATTTATGTGGTTCCTTAGTCGAAGCTAACGTAAACCAAGAAGTAATTTTAGCTGGTTGGGTAGATACTAGAAGAGATTTGGGAGGGATCGTTTTCTTAGAGCTTAGAGATCATAAAGGTCAAATCCAGCTAGTAGCAGACCCCGATAAAAACCCTGAAGTACACGAAGTTTTCCAAAAAATCAGACCAGAATATGTAATTGCTATTAAAGGTACGATTACAGTGAGACCAGAGGGATCTGAAAACACTTCTTTAAAGTCTGGTGCTATCGAAATTTACCCTACTGAAGTAGAGATTCTTAATGAATCTAAAGTTTTACCTTTCCCTTTAGATAAGGTAGATGAAGTAAACGAAGACTTAAGGCTTAAATATAGATACTTAGAATTAAGACAAAACACTAAAAGAAAGCATTTAGAGAATAGACATAAAGTAGTTCACGCTATCCGTAACTATCTAGCTGAGACTGATTTCCTTGAAATCGAAACTCCTATCCTTTCAAAATCCACTCCAGAAGGAGCAAGAGACTATTTAGTACCTAGTAGAGTTCACCCTAACTCTTTCTATGCTTTACCACAATCACCTCAAATCTATAAGCAACTATTAATGATGAGTGGTGTTAACAGATACTACCAAATCGCAAAATGCTTTAGAGATGAAGATTTAAGAGCAGATAGACAACCTGAATTCACTCAAATCGATGTGGAGATGAGCTTTGTGACTCAAGAAGATGTTATCGCAACCAGTGAAGGTATGATTCAAGCTGCTTTTGCAGCCGTTGGAGTTGAAGTTGAAACTCCTTTTGCAAGAATGACTTACGCAGATGCTATTAACAAATACGGTTCAGATGCTCCAGATCTAAGATTTGGCATGGAATTAGTAGACCTTACTGAACTTATGGCAGGTTCTGAGTTCAAAGCCTTTGCTGGAGTAGCTCAAAGTGGTGGCTTAGTTAAAGCTATTAACTTTAAGGGTGGAGCAAAACTTAGCCGTAAAGATTTCGATGATTTAAAAGATCTTGCGTGTAGTAAAGAAATGGGAGCTAAAGGTCTTGCTTGGATTGCTTTTAAAGATAAAGGCGAAGGCGAAATTGAAATCAGTTCACCAATCGCTAAGTTCTTCACTGATGAGCAAATGGAAGAAATGAAGACTAAAGCTTCTGTAGAAGCTGGTGATGCACTTCTTTTCGTAGCTGATAAAGCTAAGGTTGTTCACCATGTTCTAGGTAAACTAAGAATTCACCTAGCAAAGAAAGAAGGTTTAATCGATCCTAAAGATAGAAAACTTGTTTGGGTAGTAGATTTCCCTATGTTTGAATACGATGAGAAATCTAAGCGCTTCAAAGCAAACCATCACCCATTCACACTTCCATGCTCAGAAAATTTAGATAACCTAGAAAAAGATCCTGCTAATGTTAAAACATATGCCTATGACATCGTTTTCAATGGTATTGAACTTGGTGGTGGATCTATCAGAGTTCACCGTAAAGATGTTCAGGAAAGAATCTTTAAAGCTCTTGGTATTGATGATGCTACAGCTAAAGAAAGATTCGGGTTTTTACTAGAGGCTCTAGAATTAGGTGCTCCTCCTCACGGTGGTATCGCACTAGGTTTAGATAGATTTATTATGCTTCTTTCTAACACTGAAAGTATTAGAGATGTAATCGCATTCCCTAAAAACCAGTCTGCATGGTGTCCGCTTACAGCAGCACCTTCACTTGTTGATGAAGGTCAGCTTGAAGAACTATTCCTAGAAATGGTTAAAGCTGAAGAAGACGATGATAGTGATGACTAGATTTAGTCCTTACCTGATTAAAGCTTTATAGATTTCACTATTAGCTGGCTTAACTCCTATTTTGTCATCAGAAGAGTCTTCTATAAACTCAGAGTTATTATTTTTAACGAAAAGCATTAGTTCATCTTTATCCTCAATCAATTCTTGCCTCCCTAAGTCTTGATTGAGATTATGGTTCTCAAAAGTATATCTATCTTTTGCAAACCCAAGATCAGGGCTCAGCTTATTTTGTCTTTTTGCAGTTCCACGACTTATTTTTACAGCTCTCAATTCAGGATTATCTTCTGCAAGTTTCCTAAAATCATCACCTACAGTAACTGAATCTGATACAATAGCTTTACCATTTTCGTCTGTTTGAATTTTCCCTGTTTCAGAATTAACTAAAAATAATCTAGTGGAGCCATGATTAGATCCTGTTCCTAATAAACGTGC
The DNA here is from genome assembly GCA_013216135.1 of Candidatus Caenarcanales bacterium. Taxonomy (GTDB): domain Bacteria; phylum Cyanobacteriota; class Vampirovibrionia; order LMEP-6097; family LMEP-6097; genus DT-14. The sequence goes on along the minus strand of JABSOS010000005.1, from coordinate 74,408 downwards.
ATCATTAAGAGAGCCATCTATTAGTTTCTTTTGATCAATATAACTAACCAAACCTGTAAGGGTTTTATGAGAATTTGATAAATTATCAATCTTCCCCTGAGCTTCACCAGTTACCTGGATCTCATCAGGTCTAACCACTAACAACTGTTGCGGCTGTTCTCTAACCAGCTTACGGTTAAGCTCATTTATATTAGGAATTTTATTCTCTTTACCTATTAATCTAAGCAAACTAGCATAACTATGATCATCAGGAACTACCTTTGGTATTTCTTCTTTAATTTCAGACTCTGTACTCGATGAATTACGTGGTGGGTTAAAATTACTTTCTGGAGTATTCTCTATTATTTCATCGACGGTTGTAGGTATTTCTATATCTGGATTGAAGGCAAAAACATTACTATCACCAGGACTATTAAACCATTCCTTGTTAATATCACCAGGACTTGCAGTTAAAATTGGTTCATTTAAATTATGTTCTTCAGATCTTAGAATAAAATTATCTCGATTATTTGCTTCAGATAGTTGCTTTTGAATAGTCGCTATCTGCTTTGCATCTTCGGGGTTATTTGGATCTAAATTTCCAATTGAAGCGATTTTACGACTTATCGAATAACTTGCTGGTTCACCAGGTTCGACTCCTTTTGTGGAACCTCCTTTATCCAGAGCATAAGCTAACTCATTTAACTGATCTACCGTCCAATTCTTAAGCCCACCATCTTCTAATACTTCGTTAACAACAGCAGTTGCATCTAAACTAACAATATTATGTCCAACGACACCATGCTCGTCGTAAAATCTAGTATATGTACTAGTAGGATTCAAGGAATTCATTTCCGGATGTTATCTTTACATTAATTATACATAATTGTTTTTATGTTTTAGTTAAGAATTAGTTTACTTGGTGTCCACTTACAGCAGCACCTTCACTTGTTGATGAAGATTTGCTTGAAGAACTATTCTTAGAGATGGTTAAGGCTGAATAAGATAAAAGTGAAGATTAAAGCTTAGCTCCATTGTCATACTTATCTTCACCTCGAGAGAAAATGTTTCTTGCTTTTTCTTCAATAAAGTTCAAACCTCTTTCCTCAATAGGTTTAGGTATAAAATAAAATGTCTTAATATTCTCTGAGGCAAAATCATTGTCTTTTGTATAATCTATTTTCATTGGTACAACGGGGAATTTTATTTCACTGCGACCATAATTATTTTTTTCAGCTTCTGCATAGTGAGCTAACTTACCACTAACCGCTTCAACAAGTAAAGGAGGTATTTTCTTTACTTCTTTACCATATTCATCAACAATATCATAGTTATTGAATATTAAAGACTGCCTATTTCCTGCCTTAGAGTAAGTCGTCTCTTCATATAATTCAGGTTTATCTTTAATATATTGCATTATCTCACGACCATCTAACTTAACGTCACTTAAAGTAGAACCTTTATGCTTGACCTTTACTTCAAAAAAATCTTCTGGGAGTTTAAACTGAGCATACTTAACTTGTTGAATTTTAGGTGCATAACTATCATGAGAATTAGATTCATGATTAGCTTGAATTAATGAATCATTAGAGACTATCTGGGGAATAATTATAGGTGCGACAGCAGCCAGAGAAGTAGCCTGATATCGAGAAGGTAAATTTACCTTTGGCAAACTCAGCTTTTCAGGAATCTCAGGCATAGGATAAATATTATTTTCAGCAAGATTATTATGAACCTCTGCTGCTTTTTTATAAAATTGCTGCGCCTTTCCACGCAAACCAGAATTTACATTTTCACTCTTCATTTGGAACACACACTTGGATTAAAATAATCCACTTTCAGTGTAACAAGTTATAAAAACTTTGAATATAAGATTACAGATTTCTAATATTCAAAATATCGTAAAGACTTATAGCTTTTATTAAGAAGACTAATTAGAGATAAGCTGCTCTTATAGTAGAATAAATAAAATGCGTAGTGATTTAATTAAAAAAGGTTTCGATAAAACTCCACATAGAAGTTTACTTAAAGCTACAGGAGTTATCAAATCAGATGAAGACTTTAAAAAGCCTTTCATTGGAATCTGCAACAGTTATATTGACTTAATTCCAGGACACGTTCACTTACAGGCTTTCGGAAAAGCTATTAAAGAAGAAGTAAGAGCAGCTGGTGGAGTACCTTTTGAGTTTAACACCATAGGTGTTGACGATGGTATTGCAATGGGACACATAGGTATGCGTTATAGTTTACCATCAAGAGAACTTATCGCTGACTCTTTAGAAACGGTAGCTGAAGCTCACAGGCTTGATGCACTGGTATGTATTATGAACTGTGACAAGATTGTTCCAGGAATGATGCTTGGAGCCGCACGTGTAAACATTCCTACGATTTTCATTTCAGGTGGACCTATGGAAGCTGGTACTTTAAGTGATGGTACTAAAGTAGATTTAGTTTCTGCCTTTGAAGCCATCGGAGCATATTCTAAAGGTGATATCGATGAAGAGCGTTTAAAAGAAATTGAAGACAATGCTTGCCCTACTTGTGGAAGCTGCTCTGGTATGTTCACAGCGAATAGTATGAACTGTCTATTAGAAGCTATTGGTATGGCACTGCCAGGGAATGGTTCTATTTTAGCCACTGACAGTGGTAGAGAAGTTCTTGGTAAAAAAGCCGCTAGACAAATCCTTAAAATCCTAGAAGCAGACCTTAAGCCTAGAGATATTATCACCATGGAAAGTATCGACAATGCATTCACTTTAGATGTAGCGATGGGTGGTTCTACGAATACGATTTTACATACCCTAGCTATCGCTAAAGAAGCTGGTTTCGAGTACCCTGTAGAAAGATTAAATATGATCGCAGAGCGCACACCATATATCTGCAAAGTAAGTCCTAGTGCACCTGACATCCACATGGCAGATGTCAATGAAGCTGGTGGTGTTTCAGCAATCCTTGCTGAGCTTGCTAAGCGTGACGGTTTATTGAATTTAGATAGACCTACAGTTACCCTTCAGTCGTTAGGTGAAAACATTGCTGGAGCGGAAACCAAGAACGATAAAATCATTCGTAGAATTGACAATCCTTACTCAGAAACAGGTGGCTTAGTTGCGCTATTCGGAAATATTTCACCAAATGGTGGTGTAGTTAAATCTGCTGGTGTTTTACCTGAAATGTTAAAGCATAAGGGACCTGCTAGAGTATTCACTTCACAAGATGACTGTTTAGCAGCTATCTATAAAGGAGATATTAAAGAAGGTGATGTCGTAGTAATTATCTATGAAGGTCCTAAAGGTGGACCAGGCATGCCTGAAATGCTTGCTCCTACAAGTGCCATTATGGGTGCCGGGCTAGGTGGAAAAGTAGCTTTAATCACAGATGGACGTTTTAGTGGTGCGACAAGAGGAGCATGTATCGGACATATCTCACCAGAAGCTGCTTCTGGTGGACCTATCGGTATTATCCAAGAAGGAGATATTATCGATATCGATATTCCTGCTAAGAAAATAAATGTCGAGCTTAGTGATGATGAAATTAATAAAAGGCTTGAAGCTAAATTACCTTTTGAACCTAAGATTAAAAAAGGTTGGATAGCTAGATATACTCACTTTGTTTCTAGTGCAGATACAGGTGCAGTACTAAGTACAGAGGATACTACGTATAAAGTACCAGTTAAGAATTAAGATTAAATACTTTTCTTAAAAGCATCTAATAGTTTTAAATTCTATTAGGCAATTTATCATCTTCTTTTAGAGCAGAATTTCCTGGGTTTAAAGCCTGGAAAAAGTAGTAATTATGGAAAGAAACTGTATCAACAAACTCTTTCTTATCATTTTTTAGTACATTATCAATATACGAATCAAATTCATTATCTTCGTTTAGCATAGCATTTAATAAATCATCCCGAGACTTTCCATAAGCGGTTCCATCATCTTCAAGCAAAGCGTTTAATTCAGATAAATTGTTATCCGAATATATCCCCTTAGACAAATCAAATATTTCGTCAAATTCAGGATATTCTCCTAGCAAAAAAGGTATTACTTGATTATCTATTTTATCCTTATTCATCTTCAAAAAATCTGACATTAATTCATCAGTAAACCCATTAGTTTTGTAATCCTCAATTTTATTATCAACTAAAGAGTTGTGAATATTAATTAGATGATTTTTAAATCGATCTACCCTTGTTAAAGGTTTATAGTTAACATCAACTGGAGTCATCCATTGTTTTTGAAAATCTCTTATATCTTGTTCAAGTATCGAATTAAACTTTTTTAAGTAATTAGTAGATGCATTCTTAATTTAAATTACCAAGGTTTACCAGGTTATTGAGAAACTTAAAAAGTGGTATTTGATTCCTCTCATCAGAGACTATTCTTCTTAGGGGAGCATTTAAAAAATTAATAGCCGCAGAAACCATCAAGATAAGAGTAGCATTATTCCCAAACTAGATGAAAATTATTTAAGAAATAAAACATAGAAAATGGATAAAAACATTTTTTCAAGGGAACATAGTTTTTGTTAAGGAAAAAAATTATGCTCAAGAAATTAACTGAATTATCTGTTTTATCATTGTTATCTATTTCCCTTTTTGCAGGAAACATTTCACAAGTAAAAGCTGTTGAAGTTGAAGGTAAAGTTATTTTAAATGCTTTAAGTAGAAAAATTGTAAGCTCTGTAGATACTTTCTATCAGGGTAGAGACAAGTCTGTAAGAGCTAGAAAAACTATTGAGGTTGAGGGAGATTATGATGAAGCTGATGTTCCTACTTCAATTGATTTAGAAGAAGATACAGATGAGTCAGCTAAATATTCATTTGAATTCCCAGCTGTAGTATCAAGTGTAATTAGCGATTTATTCGCTAAAGACTTTGGTAGGAAAGGAAAACTAAAAGTTAATCTTAAATCAGTAAATTCTGTAGTAGGTTCATTTGTTGGTGAACTTGAAAATGAGCCAGACTCTAGCGACTCTGTTGAAAGTGTAAGTAGCGTAGGAAGTGTTTCTAACGTTAACAGTTCACTAAGATTCGTTACAACTCGTGTTAGGGCTGTCAGAAAAAAACAGACTCCTGATGTAATCAGATTAAGAGGCGTTTTGCAAAGTGTAGCTGGTTTAAATGGTTCTAAGAGACGTTTAGCTAAAGGTAGATTTACTCTAAACTTTTCTCAAGACTAATTCTCAATAAGGCGAATGCCTCCATACAACACACACTCACAAGAACCCTGCTAAATTATTATTAGCAGGGTTCTGCTTTTATATATGGCTTCATTATTTCTTCTACTACTAGTATTTACTATCGGCTCACCAATAGCTATGAGTTCTTGGTTATTGCACAGTGTTACTTGTTTATTTGCTTTAAGCCAAGCAGGGAAACTTGCTAAATATCCTATATTCTGGTTATTACTGATACTAACTTACTTCTTCGCGACAGAAGCTAGACTCAGTATCGAATATCTATTAATTGCAGGAGCTTGTTTTATCTTCGGTAGCTCTAAGAGCTGGGTTAATCTTGATAAAAGTCAAAGAGCAACTCGTCTATTAATAGTTTTTATAGCTCTAATAATTGCAAACTTCATAAAATATACTTTTTCTGAGCTTGGAAGTTTACTACTCTGGCTTCCTGTGATGCTTGCCATTAATTTTAAAAATGAAAAACTTAATAACACTATTTTAAATTTCTTAGGTCCTTTTATATTAATATTCTTAAATAAAAAAACCACAGTTTTGGCTGCCCTAGCTAACTTTGCAAATTATAAAAAATCTAAAATTTTGTACTTAGTTGGAGGCTTAGCTTTTGCAAGCTCATTTTTCTTTCTTGAGTCCTGGAGGCACTTTTACAACACCTCATTCTACCCTAGAATACTTATCTGGCAAGGAGCCTTTAAGGGCTTTCTAGCAAAGCCACTTACGGGACATGGCTTTGGAACTTTCACTTTAGATTTTCCAATATTTAGAGAGCTTGGAAATGTTTTAGGTAGCCATGCAAACCAGCAAGTCAATCACGGGCACAATCTTTTTGCTCACATGAGTTTTGAACTAGGGATAGTAGGAATTTTACTTGGCTTAAGTTTGTTTTACCTAGTATTTAAAAGAGAAAAACAAGCACTAATCCCTTTATTAATAATATGTCTAGCAGACTCACCACTTCAAGCCTTTAATCAATTCATCATCGCAGGTTTAATACTTCTTCCACTTTGCTTTGAAAGATCTAACATAGACAAAACTCTACCCAAATTTAACCCAGTGTTTAAAAGCTTCTATAGTAAACTCCCGCAGCCTTTTTCATTCATAGCAGCTTTAGTTTTATTTGGAATTATGCTCTATAGCTTTATCCCAAGCTGTATAGGACACTACTTCTATGATCACAAGGAAATTAATCAAGCCATATACTGGGATGCAAAGCATCCACTATACTATCTGGTGCGTGGCGCTGATCGTATTAATGATGACACTGAAAATAGTGAGGTTAACTTCAAGAAAGCTGTAGAGCTGGCTCCAAACGTTCCATACTTCTATGGTTTTCTCGCTTCAGCGCAGCTAGCGAATTTCAAATTAGTTGAAGCTAAAGAGTCTATTGATTATGCTTTAAAATACACTGGTGAAGATGCTTACTGGCTTCTAATTAGTGCAATTCTGAATAAAGAAAAAAATGAAACTCTCTCTAAAGAACAGTATGAAAAAGCGATTGAGCTTGAACCTAAATTAGCAAAGATTCTTACAAACCCAGACTTACCTTCGTTTAGGTTTATCGGAAGCAGAAAGGGAGATCCACGTATAAATGCTTTTTATAGAACTGGTAAACGCTTATATGTTCCTCTACCATACATAGAAGTGAACCATACGAATTAAAACTAAAATGTCAAATTAAAACAAAATTATTAAGTATTTACAGCAAGGCAACTTAAAATAATATAAGAGCTATGCTTCCAAGGGAACCTAATCCTTCAGATTTTAATCATTATGGTTTTCATAAACGAGAAGAGGTGCATGAGTTAGATATGCTTATATCAAAGAACTTCAAAACAGGTCTTAATGGAAATTACCTTCCACTAACAGAACAAATTAATAAAAGAATAATCAATAAAGCAAAAAGAAATTCAAAGATTTAAAAATCAATTAGAAACCAGAGAAATAGGAAGATCACTTGCAGCAGATTTTAGAAAAAATCAAAAGTTATTAATCACTTCAGATGAAATTGCAAAAATAGTCGATGCGCAAGAGGACAAAATCAAACAAGAAGAAACAAGTAAATTAAAATCTGGCAAAAAAAGTTCTAGAAAAAGCTTCTCAAGACCAAGAGAAGCTATTATGAATCGAGTTAATTTAACCGATGATTTTTCAAAAAATATACTATTAGATCTGATGAATATTCATCTACTTCAAAACTCTTCAATGATAGAATCTGACGAGCTATATAAGCTATTTGATCAACAAACCTTTATTGAAGCAATCAAAACTGAAAGCTTTCCAAAAATACATACCAGTATTACAAACTTAAAGAAATCTCGCAGCATAAGTAATGAAACTAAAAAACTAATAAATTCTATGCAAAAAAGCTTAAAGAAGCTATTTGAAAGTCCAAATTATAAAATGGAACAAGAAAAACAAAAAAGAGCTAGAGGCAATACAAAATTAATTAAGTTAAAAACTAAATAAACCTGGGCATATTGGACTAGGACATATATAGGGGGAATAAAATGTCTTTACTTTCATCAGTATTAGGTTTTCAACATACCGTAAGAACCCCTGTGGGTTATGCACCTGGCATAACTTCTGCTCTGCATTTAGGCTATGGTGTGAATAGTAAAATAACTGGTGATACTATCACAAAGAGTTTAGACATAGTCCGAGACGGAGCAACAGCTACAGTATCATCACAAATTAGAAATAGGGAAGTAACGAGAAACATAGATGCACTAACAGAAATGGAAACAGAAGCTCAAACTGTAAGTGATGGCTTAGAAACAGCTAAAACTAATTTTCAAACCATAAAAGATAACGTATCACAGATAGAGGATATTGTGAAAACAGCTGAAGCTGGTGGTTTTTCAGCCTCTGAACTTGATGCTCAGCAAGTAGTAATCAATGATTTAGTAACAGAGATTAATGATCTAGTAGAAAGTACCACCATAGATGGTAAAAAAGTTTTTGATGGTAGTTACCAAACAAGACTAACAAATGGTTTTAATACAAATGACTATTTTGATATAAACTTCACTAACACAGGCAGTACACCAACAGCTCCAGCCGTGGAAAACACTTATCGAGAAGGTGATATTTTAGATAGGTTCGGAGACGGTGTAATAACAACTGATGACTACTTAGTAGTCGCTGCACCTGGTTCTAATAACGGTGACCCAGACCAAAATAACAGTATCGGTAAAGTTTATGTTTATAATAGAAGCGATGGCTCATTACGTCATGAATTAACACCTAGTAACCCTGTAGACAATATGCGATTCGGGGGACAAGATTTAAACCCTGGTCTAGCTATAGAAGATAATTTACTTGTAGTAGGAGCCCCTGTCGATGATGGAACATATATGGGAAGAATATATGGTTTTGATCTAAATACTGGACTTGAAATATTTGCAGTAGATAACCCAAATCCAACAATGAATGATGGCGATTCAAGATTTGGAAATGGAATATCAATAAACAATTCAGAAATAATTGTTAGTGATGAATGGTATGAATCAAGCCCTGGACAAGAGACAGGTGTATTTTATAAATTTGACTTTGGTGGTAATCTTCTATCAACTGTAGAAGGTCAGCAAACAACTGACCTAATGAGACCTGATATTGTGGTTGGTGATAAAGCTTATACTGCAAGAAGAGTTAGTAGCAATAATGGTTTTACAGCAAATGGAGCTGTAAGAATCTATGATGTTAATACTGGAGTACTTACAGATACCATAATTTCACCAAATCCGGGAGATGGACAAACATTTGGTCAAATTGATAACTTTGGTAAATATTTATTAATAGGTGAATATGGTGGAAATGGTGCAGTTGCACCAGGTTTTACAGGAAAAGCTCACTTATATAACACTGAAACAAATCAGTTTGAAAGAGAATATACACCGACCACATCAACTTTAGATGGAGGGGATAATTTTGGAAGAGCTGTAGCGATCGAAGGTAATTATGTAGCAGTTTCTGCACCTGGAGATGATGCTGCTGGAGCTAACGCAGGAGCTGTTTACGTTTTTGATTTCGCTACTGGAGATGAGTTATTTAAAATCACACCTACAGTAGGTGGGGAATTTGGAGAAGAAATAAGAATTGAAGGTGGCACACTTTATGTAGGATCAGCTGGTGAAGCAGGGGAACGTGGTGCAGTTTATGAATACGATTTAACTTCTAGTTTAAATGTCTCAGAGAATGCTTTAAATCTAAGAACAGACACTGTTACTGAAGGTAGTTTAGGAGCTTTTGCAACAACAGACCTTTCTAAGATAAGTATATCTGAGAATGTTCAATCTACTGGAGGTATAGCAGAACTAGCTTCATCGAATACTGTTTTCAACGTGGGAAAAATGACTGAAAACCTTACTAGAATGGAAGCCATTCTTAACTCTACTAGTGAAAGAGTAAACAATGAACTCTCAAGAATCACAGATAAAAAAACAAATGCTTTAAATGAATTTTTTGCTACTTTAGACACCACAAATGGTGGTAAAAACTCAGTAGTTCAGGATGTTGGCTTCTTCTATCATCCATCACCATTACCTATTACGACTACAGCTAGTTATGCTGGTACTCTTTTAGGAAACATAGTAAATTCTGGAGTTCAGGGAGCAAGCCCATTTGCAGCTTCTTCACTACTTCCTTAAACTAGTTTTAACTTAAATGTAATATCTAAATATTATGAGGGCGAGTTTTACTTTAAGGTTAATTTATTTAACATTTATATCTTTGCTTTTAGCCTCAGCTCCGGCGATAGCAAATTTTGAAAAACTGGATATTATCTCTAGAGAAATGCCGATTGACTTTGATTTTTCAGCATTTGATAGCTTTAGCTATTCTGAAAGTTTTGATTTACGAAGAGACCCTGATTTTTATAAAATTTCTATTCCGAAAAAAGGCTATCTAGATATAAAAGTAATCGGTCAAGTAAATTCAAGAATTGAATTATTCAATAGTGAAGAAAAAGTAATAGCCTTTGATAGTGAAAATGGCACAGAAAATAATGCAAGGTTAATTTTTGAAATCGAAGAGACTGGCATTTATTACATTAAATTAATCAATGAAAATGAAGTCCAAGGCTTTTATGATCTAGAAGTTAGCTTACTTGAACTATCAGAATTAAATGATGACTATGACAATAAAATTGAAGACCCTAATTTTAAAGTCGAGTTAAATGCAAGCTTAGCTTCAATTTCCATCGTGGGATCTATAAATTACACTGGAGATACTGATAACTTTAAATTAAGTCTATTAAATAAAGCAAGTGTATCTTTTAAGTTAGATGCAGGTAACACAAATGATGATTATAGAATCATCGTCTATAACTCAGATTTAGAAGTGATAGATTTAAAAGAAGCAAGCTCACTAATAGATTTAAACTTAAAGCTTGCTACTGGAGACTATTTAGTCTCTGTTCAAGGCGAAAGTAATTCAGACTTAGGATATGAACTTACGCTAACTCCTACTAATATAAATACTGACGAAGATCCAGATATATTTGATAATTTTTCTGGTCAGGTTTTCAATTTAAACCTAAACAATAAACGCTTCACTTCAGTTAAAGTAGATTCAGAAATAAACTTTGTTAATGACATCGATACATTTAAAATTAATGTCCCTACAGAAGCTTTACTTGTTGTTAGAACGAGGTATAAAAAATCTAGAAAAAGAGTCAGAAAGCGTGATCAAAAGTTAAACATGATTCTTTATGATGACAAATTAAGAATAATTGGTGAAAAGATTGGGAAATATCACTTTGTTCAAAGAAACAAAATTAGTCCTGGTGAGTATTTTATACAGTTAAGCTCACCTAATAGTAAAACCGGAGATTACCATATTAAAATCATTCTGAAGAATTAGATTTTGCAATAGGAGTCAACCTTGAAACAGCGTTACCATAACTCATCTTCAGCTGATAGTAACGTTTTTCAAACTCATCAAAAACTATTACAGATCTTTTTCTAATATTTATCTCACTTACAAATAAACCTTCATCAATATAATCACCTGATCTATAAGTTGCTGCATATTTATGAAGTTCATTTGCTCGGGGGCCTTTAGCCCTAGATATCCTGACAAAAGCTTCACCACGGGAAGAAAAAACTCCATCTAAATAATACTCGCCATCTTCTGGTTTAAAGCGCTCCTGTACTAATTCATAATAAATAGGCTGAGACTGAGGATCAACCTCAAACTCACTGTCCTCTTCTGCAATAAGTGTAGAGTCAGCAGCATGTAAGCCTTCCTGAAATGAGGAAATATAGGTGGCTAAAAGTAAGAAAAGGGCTAAAAAGAATAACCTCATTAGTTATGATTATAGCTGTAATGTCAAAATCCGCTATAGTTATTGGTTCAGGTTTTTCTAGTTTAAGCTCAGCAGCTTACTTAGCAAAGCAAGGCTTTAAAGTAAAAGTATTTGAGAAAAATGCCCAGTTCGGTGGCAGAGCCAGAGTTTTCGAAGAAAACGGATTTAAATTTGACATGGGACCTAGCTGGTACTGGATGCCTGAAGTATTCGAGGATTTTTATAATGACTTCGGTAAAACCACCAGTGATTTTTATAATTTAAAGAGGCTAGAGCCTTCATATCGGGTACTTTTTAACGAAAAAGACAAATTAGACCTCCCAAGTAAATTAGAAGACATCTACGCTCTTTTTGAATCGTATGAAGAAGGAGCTGGAGAAAAACTAAAAGAATTTTTAGCTGCCGCTGAATACCGCTACCAAATCGGTATGAATCGCATGGTTCCTAAACCTAGCTTAAGTCCCCTTGAGTTTATTGACTGGGAAGTTATAAGTGGATTATTTAAAATGGATTTATTTAACTCGTTTAGATCCTATACTGATAAGTACTTTAAGCACCCTTATTTAAAAAGCATCATCGAGTTCCCAATTCTCTTTTTAGGAGCTACAGCAGAAAATACTCCTGCACTTTATAGCATGATGAATCATGCTGATATGGCTTTAGGGACTTGGTATCCAGAAGGTGGTATGCATGAAATTATTAAAGCCTTTATTAGTATCTGTGAAGAGTTCGGAGTTGAGCTTCAGGCTTCATCTCCTGTAACTAAAATTAATAGTGCGGGTGACTTTGCTCATAGCGTTACAGTAAATGATCAGGAGCACTATGCTGACATAATCATTGCTGGAGCAGACTACGCACACGTAGATAGAGAATTACTCACAGAAGGAAATAAAAACTATGATGAAGAGTACTGGGACTCTAGAACCATGGCTCCATCTTGCTTACTTTACTATCTAGGAGTTGATAAAAAAATTGATAATTTATTACACCATAATCTATTCTTTGATGAATCACTAGATGAGCATGCTGAAGAGATTTATATAAATCCACAATGGCCTAGTAGACCACTATTCTACGTCTGTAATCCATCTAAAACTGATAAATCAGTAGCTCCAGAAGGACATGAAAATCTTTTCATCCTTATTCCAGTAGCTACTGGACTTGCAAATGACAATGAAGCTATCCGTGAAAGATACTTTAACTTAGTGATAGAGAGATTAGAAAAGTTAACGGGTGAAAAAATCAAAGACAATATCATCTACAAAAAAACTTATGCTCACTCTAATTTCATAGAGGACTATAACGCATTTAAAGGTAATGCCTACGGTCTCGCTAATACTTTAGATCAAACAGCAATCCTAAAACCTAGCATTAAAAGTAAAAGACTTAAGAATTTATACTTCACTGGACAACTAACAGTTCCTGGACCAGGGATTCCACCATCGATAATCTCTGGTAAAATTGTGGCTACAGAAGCTGCAAAGGAAAAGCATTATGTCCACTAACTTAAAACTCTTTCATGAAACCTGCCTTAGTTGCAGTAAACTTACGACTAATGCCTACAGCAGTTCATTTTCGTTAGGGATACAAGTCTTAGATAAAAAGTTTCATGAAGCGATTTATGCCATTTATGGCTTCGTGCGCTTCGCTGATGAAATCGTAGATACTTTCCATGAGCATGATAAGAAAAGGCTTCTCGAAGAGTTCAAAGCTGCTACTCATCAAGCCATAGAAGATAAAATTAGCTTAAACCCCATCCTTAACAGCTTCCAGTGGGCTGTGAATAAATACCAAATCGAAAATGAATTAATAAATGCTTTTCTAAAAAGCATGGAAATGGATTTAGTGAAGAAAGACTATGATCAAGCTGGTTATAAAGAATATATCTATGGTTCAGCTGAAGTTGTAGGTCTAATGTGCCTAAGAGTTTTTACAGAAGGGGATAATAGTCTTTATCAAAGCCTTAAAGAACCTGCTTGCAGCTTAGGTTCCGCCTTTCAAAAAGTTAATTTTCTTAGAGACTTAAAAGCTGATTATGAAGGTATGGGGAGAACCTATTTTCCTGGAATTAGTTTTCATAACTTAAATAAAGAAGATTTAGAAACTAAAGGAAAAGAGATCTTTAGTGAAGAAAAGAAAGCTGAAATTGAAAAAGATATCGAAGAAGACTTTGCTTATGCTTTAACAGGGATTCTTAATCTACCTAAAGGGTCACGATTTGGAGTTTACTTAGCTTATAAGCTTTATCTAAGGCTATTTAAGAAAATTAAAAATACAGCTGCTTCAGATATTTTAAGACGTAGGATTAGAATATCAGGCGCTGGAAAGTGTTTAATTCTTATGCAGTGTATAGGAAAAGTTTAACCGGCTTCAAGATAACATTCGTGCTATTGTAATTAATATGGATATTCCTAGAACTAGGTTAGAGGAACAAATTAGGGCATTGATTCCGAATACAACCTCTTCAAATAACACTCATGAAATTGACAACAGTCTAATTCAGGAGTTTAAAGAAAAGTTCAAAGAAAACCCTACAGAAGCTGTATTAAGTGTAGCTCAAGCTATTGATGATGTTATAAATACTACAACCAATCTTAGCACTGAACAAAAAAGAGAATTACGTCAAGGGGCTTCTATAGTTAGAGAACAAATCAATAAACAAGGACTTGGAACAAAATTAAGAATAAAACAAAGTATTTCAGACAAACTTACTCAAAAGAATAAAATCATAGTTTTCGAAATGCTTGATCTAGGCAAAAACAAACTAGCAAATGAATTCATAACATTACTTTCAAAAGCAAATAATAAATATTTACATCGTAATAGTAACTAACTGACCAAAACTATTAAAAGCATTTAGAGGTGTAATCGGACCATAGGTCTTTGTTAAACCTCCTATATATTTAACTCTAAAACCATACTCAGTATTTTCATCAAGTCCAGTGAAACTAATATCATAAGAGCCCTGACTAAGATATGAATTAGCTCCAGAAACTGCCCTAGACTGCAAAACACTAAAATCTACTGGGTTAAGTAACTCAACTATAGCTCCGTGTTGGTTTTGAATTCCATTAGAATCTAAAATCCTTAATTTAAATGAATCTCTCGTGGAAATTACTATAGAATTACCAAAGATTTGATCCTGATCTTTATTATTAATGACAAATAATTCAAAATCACCATCTAAATTAAAATCTTCAAATACAGCACCATAAGGATGAACCTCATTCCCTGAAGCATCTAAAGCTGTTAACTCCAGTTCCTGACTAGTTATATCGGCAAATGATCCCGAAATATTTTCTAAAATCTTATTTTTAGATCCTTTGGAATTTAAAACGAGTAAGTCTAAATCTCCATCTCTATCATAATCAGAAAACTGACAAGCTCTACCACCAGCATAAGATTGATCAAAGATAGTTGAAATACCTACAGATACTGTTACATCAGTAAAGCGTAGCCCTGCACTAATATCATTTCTATAAAATTTAGGCTCAGCGACTAAGTTACCACTTACTGAATCAAAATTATCATTTGCTATAAATAAGTCTAAATCGCCATCATTATCATAATCACCCCAAGCTGTTCCACGAGCAGTACCCTGCAAAACAATTCCAGACTGACTAGTAACATCTTTAAAAGTTCCATTCTTTTCATTTAGAAGAACTCTATAGTAATAAAGTGGTAGATTAGGGTTACTTGGTAAATCAGGTAAACCTGGCACTAAGAGAAGATCAGGGTAACCGTCATTATTTATATCTGCTGGATTAATCATTACCCAGTCAGCAGCGATATCTAAACCTACATCAACTGTTTTATTAATAAAAGTCCCTGAATTATTAATGTCGTTTTCAAAGAATGAATTAGTTTTAGCGATGTAAGGATCTCCAGGGTTAGTAATAGGGGTGCCTAAGGCACCATTAGCTATAAAAACATCCAAATCACCATCAGCGTCATAGTCAAACCAAGCAACATTTCGGCTTTTTTCTATTCCATTAGTTAAACCAACTGTAGCAGCAACATCAGTAAAAAAGTTATTATCATTTCGGTACAAAACTGAGTTCATATCGTAGTTCGTGACGTAGATATCCAAATCACCATCAGCATCATAATCAATAAAATCAACATCTCGCGATGCTGCAAGTGCATTAATTCCAGAACTAGAACTAACGTCAATAAATGTACCGCTACCTGTATTTTGGTATAAATAATCAGTACCACCAGACCTGGTTATAAATAAATCAGAAAAACCATCACCATTATAGTCAGCTACAGCTGTAGCTAAGCGCCCACTTCCAATATGATTCAATCCTGATAGTGAGATTTGATTGCTATATATCTGTGCAAAGACAGGAAGCGCCAAAAGCAATAAAGCAAAGACCAAAACTATATTATTATTTTTTTTCATAAAACCTGTATGAAAACATCTTAACCAAAAAAGATTAATTACTAATTTAA
This sequence comes from Candidatus Caenarcanales bacterium, assembly GCA_013216135.1. Classification (GTDB taxonomy): domain Bacteria; phylum Cyanobacteriota; class Vampirovibrionia; order LMEP-6097; family LMEP-6097; genus DT-14. The sequence goes on along the minus strand of JABSOS010000005.1, from coordinate 58,483 downwards.
GATCAAAGCGTGACATATAATAAAAATATGAAGAGAATTTCCCTTAGTTTATTATTCACTATAATAGCCGCCCTAAGCCTGGCTTCTGTAAGTGCAAATTCAGATTTAGAACTCTTAAAATCAGAAAATACTCAACTCAAACAAGAAATTAAGCAGCTAAAAAATACCATCAACGGTTTAGATGAGAAAAATTATATTCGCATCCCAAATAAAGACTTTGACGATATTATCAGCAGTAAAGCTATTAACATCATTGATGAAAAACTAGATATGAAGTTAGGTAACATAGAACTCCTAGTCGGTTTCGCTGCAACCATTATTCTTACTATTATCGGCTTTGCCTTTAACCAAGCGATTACGAATACTAAAAGAAAAATTCAAATTGATGTTCTAGAAGAGCTCAATGAAACGCTCACTAAAAAAATCAAAGAAATGGAAGAGCGTTTTATTTCAGAGAAAGAAGAAATTTTCTACCTAACTGAATTCAAAGCTATTAAAGACAATACTAAGAGTTATACCGATAAAACTCATAATGAATTGCAAAGCAAGAAACTTGAAGATTTATTAGAAAAAGTAACTAAAGGTAAGGATCAATACTCACTAATTCCTCAAATCGTAGACGAATTAGTTTATATCTATTACTTAAACTATAAAACGAGTAATATTGATCGTTTACTCTCTACGTACGGCTCGAATTACACCTTCAGTGGACCAACTTGGGTTAATGGTGCTTTAGCTTATGCTCATGACTACTTAAGTTATGGTGAAACATTCTCTAAGAATCAGTGTCTTAAATATATTGAGAAAGCTTTAACTGTAGTCCCTGGCTATGGTGAAGCACTAGCATTAAAACTTTATATCTCAATGAAAGACCTAGACCAAGCTTCAAATAATGAAGAACGAGATTCAGCAATAAACAAGTGTCGTATCCAGTTAAAGAATATCACTGAAAGTCCATCCTATTCAGCATTTGAAACTCTCAAGCGCATGAGAAAAGATGAAAAGATTTGGGCTAAATATATCACCGCACTGCATGAACACTTCCCTGTTGAAATGAATGAAATGAAACGCATCGCAGAAGAATATGAAACAGGGAAAATGAGCCCTAGTAAAGTTTCATAGACTATCTACATTCAGCAGTTATTCTTAAATCTTCTTCTAGAGTATGTGCTATAGAACCATCACCTACTTGCCATAAGCTGCTAAGCTCTTCTAAGCTAGTCGGCAACTCAGCTTCTACTAGAACATCGATCTCAGCATCTTGTAAATTACCAGCTGTAACTTTAAATGTATAAGTACCTACTTGATCAAAATTGATTGAGATTAACTCAAAAACATCATCCATAAGTCCAGTGATAGTCTTGATTTCTTGATTATCCTTAAATACCTTAATTTCTACGCTATAACCAGGAGTACCGACAACTTCAATATAGTTCTGTCTATTAATCACAGTTTTATAAGGAAACCTAAAAGCGAAAGGATATCTATCAGCCTTACAGAGCTGAGCACCATTCCAAGATAATCTAATATTATGCTCAGAGTCTAATACGAAATTAGGATCATTACTGATACCAGCAACAAAGTCTTGAAAACCTTCAGTACCAGATTCATGTCCTCGTCTCTGATATAGCTGAGCACTAAATTTACACGGTAATTCTTTATCTAAAGTATCTATAAATTTTGCGATACGTGCTTGAGCCACAAATGGATCAGCAACACCCCAGCCTAATGATACAAACTGTAAAGAACCTTGATTAGCAAGATCCACCAGAGTGTCTTTAGAACCAATCATACCTAGTGCTTCAGCAGATTCAAAGCTATCAGCTCCCAGAACCCTTTCTCTAAGAAGACTTGTAGTCTTACTTTGTGAAAACAAATCATCTTTCCATTGATCAAAATTATTAGTTCCAAAAGCTACAGGCCATGATGCAACTGCATGCGATGAAATCAATTCAAAAGGATACGATGTTTCTGCTCCTAGGCTACCAGCTACATTAGAGAAAATACCTCTAACTTTATAATTAGCTTCACTTAAATATCGAGGCCAAGCTAGAGCCGTATGCCCACTTCTAGAACCACCTACCGTAACAAATCTTTCAGCATCTAATCCTAGATTAGTTCCACCCCAAGCAAGGGTCTCCAATAAAACTTCTTTATAACCAGGATGCACTCCCATAGCAGGTGAGCCACCTGTATTCATCATTACCCAGATGACGTTCTTATTAGGAGTTTTACGTAATATTGATAAATAAGAGACTATATTTGACTGCCCAAACCACTTTTGATTATTGGTCAAACCATAGCCTGGAGCGTGAAGGATAGTGGTATATTTGCCATTCTTATTCCAGTTAGGTGGTAAAACCCAGGTAGCAAGGTTGTGAACATTGTTCACAGAATGATAATCATTAACTAAGACTTGGATTTTATCGACATTTTCTTCAAGCTGACTAAAATTCTGAACTACGCGATACTTATAATCTTTAGCCTCAATATTAGAAAACTCTCTAACATAGCCAGCATGCTTTGATAATCCAGTACAGTCTTTTATCGCTTCAGAATCAGTGCGAGAGTGTGGAAATTTAGCTAAATTAGCATCTGTACTAGCTATAGACCTCGGTCTTCTATCAGACTCACCAGCGAATTGTTCAAATTCAGAACCATTAAAATTAGTTACCACTGGAAAATAAACTTCGACATTATCTTCACAAAAACTCAAATCAGCAGCTTTAGCTGCCTCACTAATAAAACCTACTAAGCCTACCAAAACTAAAGCTATAAATATTCTTCTCAAACCCATAAATCTCCAATTATCTTAAATTATTATTTGCACACAAAAAGCTTTTAAAACCGATAAATAAAACTATTAAAGATGTAAGACCTGTTCTTAATATGAAGTTAATCTAAGCAAGGTATATTAAATATAGACACAAGTTTAATTTCAGTCCTTTTTAATTTTTTTACGTAATTGCTTTACATTACAGATTTTTATGAACAACTTAGAACTAAGATTAAGATCTCATGATCCTAATACAATTCTTGAACCAGGCTATGTCGCTGATGATGCAGTTACCTTAGCTGGCACTGGTAAGATTAACGAGCAAATTAACAAAATTGAAGAAAATCCTGCACTTGCAAATACTGAAGATAACCTTGAATTTAATGAATTAAAGAAAAAAGCACACGGCTTAGCTGGAAAACTTGGCATGGGAGTCCCTGGGCTTGAAGTAAGTAATGCAAATTCTATTTTTGATGAACTGGTAATGGAAGCTAGCGTACTTACAAAAGAAGAAAAAGCAGCAAAAGATATTTCTGATTCTGATCTACATGCTCCACATGTAGAAGATAAATCTACCGAAAAAATTATTGAACTCGAGGATACTGAAGAAGAAATTGAAGAAACCGTTTTAGATGAAGTTCTAACAAATATCGTAGATGAAAAGTATGATGATACTTTCTCAAGTAAAAAACAAATTATTGATCAATTAAAAAGTGCTTATAACTTAGAAATAGCAGAACCGACTGAAGAAAATGCTGATGAGATGCTTGAGCTTGCTATCTATGAAGCAGATATCAAAGAAAATGCTGAGGAATCTGAGGAAAGAGAACTAGTCTTACAGTAACTCAGGTAAGTAAACACTATAATCAAACTCTTTAAGTGAAGAAAGATTAGGAACTAAACCGTGAAGCAGTTTAGCGATCTCTAGTGAATTCTTAGGAGTAGATGGTAAATGAATAGTTTCATAAAGAACTCTATTCTCTTCACCTTCCTCTGAAACTACTTTAGATTCATAAATTAATTTTTTAGCTCTATCAGCGATAAGGTTCATATCAGTGTTAGCATCTTTCTCGAAATCATAAGCCACTGGGTGACCTTCAGCATCATATCTAAGATCAATTCTACCTTCATAGCTCACTCTTAAATTAACCCATGAAATAACTTCTCTAATAACTTTAGAATACGGTGAAACTAAAACTAACCACTGGCTGAAATCTTGAATAGTTTTACATACAGTTTCTGCTACTGAATAATTAGTAAGCATCTGGTAGTAAAGGTAACCGTGAACTCTCACGTGAGTAAGTTCATAGTTATACTGCTTAGCTAAAGAAGCTAAAGCACCTAACTGTGCAAGTATAGTAGCCCTAAGCTCATCTCTAGTTAACTGAACTTTTCTTAAACCAAAGCCCACGATATCTGGGTAACTAATTAAAGCTCCGATCGATAAATTTGGGTAATCTAAACAAGCTTTTAAAGCAAGGTTCGTTTGGAAAACATCACCAGTATGCGCGCCAGTTGCGATATTAGCAGAGCTAGCGAAAGGTAAAAGGTCTCTTTCGAATGCCTCTCTTCCTAAGCCATAGTGCTCAGCTAGGTTAATATTTAAATCAATTTTTTTAGCAGAAATATCAGAATTTGCCATAGATATATCTATTTTACCTGATTCGCTCTTTTGAGTGTTTATCGAATAAATAAATATAAGATCTATCGAATAAAAGTTCTAATTTATAGCCTACCTGAGGACCAAGTTCAGCAAAATCACTTAAATTAACTTTAGCGATAATTTCATCTAATTTATCAGGGTCTTCTGAGAATTCTGGACTTAGCCTGCCATAAATTAAAACTACTTCCCCTAAATTTTCAATATTAGTAACAATAACTTCAATAGCACAAAGCCTGGTATCAGATTCTTTAAAACCAGCATCTTCAAGTATTCCCATCAGAAGTTTAGTACGTAATTTTAAAAACTCTGGACGAATTCCGATTTGCAAGCCACCATCGGTGGCTTTTAAAAGACTCTGAGCTGTAGCCATAGATTCAAATATATTCAACTCTAAAATCTTTTCAGTAGTTAAATGCAAAATATTACATGGTGGTGAGCCTATAAAACTAGCAACAAAGCTATTTGCTGGGTCGTGATAGACATTAGTCGGGGTGTCGAATTGTTGAATTTTACCATCATTTAGAATAGCAATTCTATCCCCTAGGCTCATCGCTTCCACTTGGTCATGGGTTACGTAAACAAAAGTACTATTCAGTTCAGAATAAAGCTTACGAATTTCTTGCCTAGTAGAAGCTCTAAGCTTCGCATCTAAGTTACTTAAAGGCTCATCCATTAAAAAAACCTTTGGTTCTTTTACGATGGCTCTAGCTACAGCCACTCTCTGTTTCTGTCCACCAGAAAGCTCTGCTGGCTTTCTTTTTAGATACTCTTCTAACCCAACTTTCTGAGCTGCACTTTCTACTTTTTTAGAGATATCCTTTTTCTTCTCACCTCTAATCACAAGCGGAAAAGCAATATTATCAAAAACAGTTTTATGAGGGTAAAGAGCATAGTTTTGAAAAACCATACTGAGATTACGATCCTTCGGTTCTAAATCATTAACCAACTCTTCAGCAAAGTATAAATCGCCTGAGAATTCTTTTTCTAAACCCGCAATGATCCTAATAATAGTACTTTTACCACTGCCGCTGGGACCAACAAGAACTATAAATTCTTTTTCTTTAGTTTCTAAACTGATGCCCTCGATGACTTTATTGTCACCATAGGATTTTGAAAGGTTTTTTAGGGAGATTTGGACCACTAGTGTTTATTTTATATTAAATACCTGACTAAAAAATAAATTAAAACCCAGGAGCAACTTTCCCAGGAAAGACCTGGATTTGATCCCAGACATTATTCTTAACATAAACCTCTTCAGCTAAATACTGATCAATCTCTTCTTTAGACTCTAGGTTAAAAACCATTACAGAACCAATAATCTTCTCTTGAAACTGGTCCATCAACGCTACTGCATATAAAAGCTTCCCGTCTATTCTCATTGTCTCAGCCATCTCCAAATGTTCTTCACGCACCTCAAGCCTACGAGCATAGGCATTCATATCCGTGTGGTCATAAGCAATTAAAGTAAAAGGCATAACTTAATTATAAGCTATCCCATAGTTCCAAATTTTGTAAGAACAGCTTCCATCAAATCACTTCTATCATCTTGACTTAAATTAGGAACAATAAGCTTAATTTGCCCTAAATCTGAATTCTTAAATATCAAAGTTTGAGTATCATTATTATTTTTTTTGATATTAACCTCTAAATTTAAAAGTTCAGTATCTGGTAAACCTTCACGCTTTCTCTTTGGAAAATTTTTACCAGTAAATGATAAATTTATCTCTCCTTCAGGCGCAGATTCTTTAAAAGCACCAAAAAATTGTGCAGACTCCATAAACTCTCTAACTAAATCAGTAACAGCCTCATCAAGCCTAGGATGAATTAACTGAGGGTTTCTCATCGCATCAAAGATGTCATCAGCCTTGCTTAAAAATTCAGAACCTTTCTCCTCAGTTTTAGCACCAATCCATTCTTTAGAATCTGGTATCTGCTCACTTAATTCTTCAAAGCTCTTTAAATGATAAAACTCTTGTTCATTTAAATTTCTATTAGTTGTTAAATCTATTTGACCTAGAAGATTATTCTGATTCGTCATAGCTGATGAAAATGTTATCGGTTGCCCATTCTTATTAGTAACTTCAATGCTTAAAGGAAGTCCCAAGTTATCAATTTTTTTAGCCTTTTGAATTAACTCAGCGACCTTTGATAAAGGTGTTTGTCCTCTTTCAGCAAAGGGATTTTGTTTTGGTTGAACGCCTTTGTCCTGATTCGCTTGTTTTTTAGTAGGAGATCTTTGCCCAGAGACTGCTTGAGTATAAAAAATAAGTGGAAACTCATTAGGGTCTCTAGGTATATTAGGATTCACAAACTCAGCCATACTTCAAATTATAGAGTAAAAATAAAACCAAGACAAAAATCAGTACTTAAACTTGCTAAACTGATGCCATGCCCACTAATTTCAAGAAAATATTTCTCATAGTCGGCACCAGACCTGAATTTATAAAACTAGCTCCACTATATTTGAAAATGAAAGAGCTTAATTTAAAACCTTTTTGGATTCAAACGAATCAACATAAAGAACTTCTTGATGACTTAAAAAAATTTTGGAAAATCTATCCTGACTTCGAGTTTAACCTAGAAAACAAAAATCTCAGCTTAGCTGAATTAAGTTCACAGCTTCTTTTAGAAGCAAGTTTACTTTTCGAAAAAGAGAAACCCAATTTAGTTATAGTCCAAGGGGATACTTTAAGTGCAGCTGAAGCTGCTAAAGCAGCTTTCTTTCTAAAACAGAAGCTTAATATTAGAATCGCACATGTTGAAGCAGGTTTGAGAACTCAAAATATTCTAAGTCCTTTCCCTGAAGAGTTTAACCGGAGAACTATTAGTGAAATTGCTGACTATCATTTCTGTCCAAGTCAAAATAGCTTTGAGAATTTATGCAAAGAAAAAAATATCAATCCTAAAATTGCTGAAAGCAAAAACATTTTCCTCACTGGAAACACTGGCATAGACGCTCTTTTACTCGCAAAGGACAGAATAAAGAATCCAGATTTTCAGTTTAGCAAAGAAGTTTCAGACTTCAGCAATAAAAAATATGTTCTTATAACCAGTCATAGAAAAGAAAATTTAGAAAACAATATGCAGGGAAATCTTTGTGAAGCTATTTATAAAATTTTAAAAAGTAAAAATAATGAGATTAATTTTCTAATTTCACTTCACTCCAATCCACTTGCTAGAAAAAACTTTATAGACTTAGATTCTAGGCTTAAATCTGAAAGCATAAAAGGTTTAACACTAATTGATACTTGTTCATATCCACAATTTATAAAGTTATTAGAGAACTCTCTATTCATAATCACCGACAGTGGTGGCATTCAGGAAGAAGCACCTTATTTAAATAAATATGCTTTGATTCTACGTGAAGAGTTAGAAAGAGAAGAAGTTTACCTTAGTGGCTTTGCTGAAAAGTTAGAAAATGACTTAGAGCAAATACTCAATAATATTCAAATTACTTATGAAAGAGTTTTACAAAATGATATGACTTTAAGTAAAGAAAATCACAAATTTTATGGAGATGGCAATAGTTCTGAATCAATCTGCAAAACTCTAAACCTTCTTACCAGTTAGTCTTCATCATCCCCAGTCATTTTTCGCATCTTCTGATTAATTTCATCAAAGACACTCTTTCCAGCGTTTTTTAAAATTTCTACTACAAGTTTCTTCTTTGAAGAGTAGGAATTGGGAATTCCTATTATTTCAAATTTAGTATTTTCATTAACTTGAGAATATCTACCAGGTAAAGTAAAAGTTAAACTAACTTTATCAGAAACATCATTAGCAAGAGGAGCAATAACCTCCATATTGCCTACAAATCTTGATAGCTTCAAATCAAGACTTAACTTACTATCACTGTAACTAGGAATAAAACTAGTTATTTCAATAGAATTAGGAAGCACTTTAGAGTCTTTATTAATAACCCCAAAGGCATCACCTTTTGGTAATTTCCCATAATTTTGAATACTAAGCTCCACGTGAAATTATTTTAACCCATTTCCTCAGATTTAATATTAAGCTTATAACCTAAAATTGCAACCATACTAACTAAAAAACCAATAAATTTATTTTTTTGAGACTTATAGTAAACTTCTTGTTTAATTAACTTATCGTATAAAACCCTTCTCCTATTCTGTTTAGTATGGTCATCTGCCTTTCTATTTCCACCATAATTTCTTGTAGTGTAAAAATCTAGAACCTTCATTTGAAATGGTTTAAATTTGCTATTTGATTTTGCATAATCAAAGCTCTTCTGAAGCAATAATAAACCCATTCGTGTTAACTTAAAGCCTGTTCCATCAGGTTCATAAAGAGGTATTTGCTCTTGAATTTTAGATATATGAGCCTCTTGTTCTAATAATTGTAAAAGCTTACCTAAATTTTCAGATTCTCTTCTAGTTAAAGGGAATCGTCTTTCTGTTTCATCAATTGGGGATTGATTTAAACTTAGTGGGTTATAAGTCAAATCTAATTGTCTATGAACACGCTTTAAAGCATTATTAATGAAATTATCATGATAGTCATCTTTATATTCAAACTCTGGAATTGATGGTTCTTTTTTGGCAAGCTTTGTATGCTTCTCACGATAGATAGAACTGTCAAAAGATTTAGATGATTCGCTACTTTCTACTAGTTGATAATCATTTTCATCATAGTGTTTCACTTTAGTTATATCTAAAGCTAGTTTTTCAAAAATATTTTCAACAACAGCTTCATCTAAATTTAAACCATATTTTAAAGCTTGTAATACAGCATCTCTTCGAAAACTAGCTGGTTTACCAGCAGCTTCTCCAGAGTGTACAAATTTAGCTAACTTTTTTAATGGATTAGCAAGCTCTGAATTACTGAGACTGCTATAAAATAATTTAGCCGCATCTTGATTGTTTTTAGAGCTAATCGAGGCAGCCTCAAGAACAATATTTATCAATTTGACGGCGTGATCATAAGGTAATCTAAATACAAATCTTTCAGGGCTCCCTAAGGACACCTGAGACCTGCTACTTTTAACATCCATATAAGATATATTCTAAACAAAAAGCCATTTAAAAAAAATGACAGCAACCCGTTAATCCGAATTGCTGCCTAACCAAGGGGGGTGGTTGTCTAAAATATATAATCCCGTGTGAGATAAATAATAGCTAAATAATTTGTTGTATTTAAGTAAAATTATCTACAATAATAATCAGCTATGCAAATTATGGATATTAATCTAGAGTCCCTCAAAAGTACCAAAGTTTCAAACTTTGTCGAAGGAATTAACGAATCTAATCTAAAAAGACTAGAAGAATATTGTGGAAAGTACGAGGAAAAATTCAAAGACTTACAAGAAAAACTTGTAAAGCATATTAACAGTTCAGAGGAAGCAGATAAACTTGAGTATTTCCAGTGGCTAAAGTTTCCATATTTGAAGGAAATTAACGAAAGTAGTATTAAATTAGCCGCTGAAGTTAAAGCTAAAGGCTACAAGAAAGCAGTTATCGTCGGTATGGGTGGCTCAGGAATTAATAGTTTAGTTCTTAATAACGCTCTTGCTGAATTTTCTAAACCTAGAGATAAGGCTTTAGAATTAGTAGTTCAAAACAACTTAGACTCTAGCTCAATGCAAGCTAGATTAGAGCAAATTGGTGCAGATCTCAGTGAAACACTTTTCGTCATCATTTCTAAATCTGGTGGAACCGATGAAGTTAGAAGAAATCTTTATAGTATCATTTCTTACCAGAAGAAAAATAATCCAGAGAAACTTAAAGATCTTATGACTTCTTTAGTGTTTATCACGGAACCAGCTAAAGAAGGGAAAAAGAATTTCTTGAGAGAGCTTTCAGCTGAAATTAAAGAGAAATTTTCAATAGAAGTTCCTTTCTTAGAGAATCACCCTGAAGTCGGTGGTAGATTTTCTATGTTCTCACCTGTAGGTATGTTCTCAACTGAACTTTTAGGCTTCGATAGCAAAGCTATGCTTGCTGGTGCTGAAGAGTGTTTAAATGATTTCATCAATGAAAAATCTATTAAAGAAAACACTATCAGCAAACTTGCTCTAATCGATTTATCTCTAAACCAGTCTGGAATTGTTGACCGTTATAGTATGGTTTACTCTGATTCACTTGAAGCAGTAAATAAATTCAGAGCCCAGCTTAAAGGTGAATCACTAAATAAAAATGGTATCGATTCTACGATCCACATTCCTGGAATTGGAACTGTGAACCATCACTCTGACTTAGAGTTACTTTTAAAAGATAATAATAAAGTAATTTTAGAGCAGATCTATTTCAAGAATCCTGTCTATGAAGCTACTAATGAAGCTATCGATTTAGAAAATATGAAAGATTTAGAAGGCGATTCTAATCATAAATCTCTAATCAGAAATCATATTCAACCACTTAGAAACTATCTAATCGAGAAAGGAGCACCTATCATCACTACAGTAATTCCTGAACAGGATGAAAAGAATTTAGCTTACTTCCTTTTCCAAGACATGTTAGTAACTATAGTTCAAGCAGGTCTTCAAGACGAAATCAACTCTTATGAGAAACTTGATCTTGCGATTCGTCAGTGGGAAGTAGAAAGATACAAAAAAAGTCTTAAAAAGTAAGAAAGAACTTTGACAACTCAACTTTCAAAGCTCCAGGATTCTTTAAAACTGCTAGGCAAGCTTGCAGAGAGGAGAAATCTGGAGCTTTTTATTGTCGGTGGCATGGTAAGAGAGATAGTGTACCTGGAGATGCTTAAGGGTGAAAACATACTCTCTGATGGATTTAGGCAGAAAAATTTACTGAAAGATATTTTTGAAATTGATACAAAAACTGAAATAAACTTTGACTTAGATTTAGTCATTAACTGTGATGCCATCAATTTCATAGAAGAGATCCAAGATGAATTCTTCCAAGAATTTAAGGCAAAGCTTATTATCAAAGATAGCTTCAAACAATTCAAAACTATTAAAGTAAGTGTCCAAGGTCTAGAGGAATTTGAAATTGAGTTTGCTAGTACTAGGAGTGAAGCTTATGCTAAACCAGCAGCTTTCCCTACAGTCACCATCATAGATACTATTTGCGCGGATTTACCGCGCCGAGACTTCACCATAAACGCCTTATTAATTTCACTCAATTCATCAAACTATGGTCAAATCAAAGACTTCGTGAATGGCTTAAAAGATATTAAAACTGGCTTAGTCAAAGTATTTCATGATTTGAGTTTCATCGACGACCCCACTAGAACCTACAGAGCTTTTCGCTTTGCTGCCGAATATGGATTTGAAATAGAAGAACATTCCATGAACTTAATTAAAGAAGCCTTTAATCATAATGATTTTGATAAGTGGTTTAAAAAACGTAAGAATCGCTTTAAGATAGAACATGACAAATATCTAAAAGCTTTAAATAAAGTGGTTAATCACCCATACTAGATAAACGAGCTTGAATACTTAATCTTTCAGACTCTAAATCACTAATCTCTGTTCTAACAGAATCTATACCAGCATTATTATTTGTTTGAGAAGCTCCACCTGTATTAGTTTGAGCATTTGTAGAATTAGTTCCGGCATTAGTGTTAGCAACGTTATTATTAGTTGCTGAACCTTGATTATTTCCACCTTGGGTTACACCAGCTCCAGCATTAACGCCTCCACCTTCTAAACCAGAAAGTTCAGAATTCAAGATTCCTAACTGTGAATTAATAGTAGCTAATTCATTTTCTAGAGTAAGTTTCTGAACTTCTTCAGATGCTTTTTTGCCACCTTGCCTAATAGTATTATCAGCATATGAAGACCCTGAAGCGTTGCCATTATTTTCCTTTTTAATTCCTGATATTAACTCACTATCATCTATCTGCCTATCTTCATAATCAGACATTTTCTTAGAAAGTATCGCTACTATGTCATCAAGATTTTGAGCTTCAGCGTCTTGATTAACGAAAAGAGCATCAACCATACTGCCTTCCACTTCTTCACCATTTACCTCTCTAGTAAAACTTCCCTGCATACTTAAATCATTACCATACTCGTCAGTTACATCACCTTTCTCACCAGTAAAACCTGTATTAAGTGATTTAATCCCTAACTCAGCTAGAGATTTCATCTCACCTTCACCGACTTTGCCATCGGCATCCATATCAGCCCATAGCTTAAGATCTTCAAAAACCTCATCATCAGAGTTAATCACACCATCGTTATTAGTGTCATAAGTAGCTAATTCATCAAAACCATTATCCTCACCGTTTTGATCACCAAAAAGTTCTTTACCAGAGTTTACTTGACCATCATTATTTTTATCTAAAACTAAAAACGCATCATCAAAGGTATTTTGAGCATCAGTCCAAGCAGTTTCATCTCTAACACCATCACCTGTTAAATCAAAAGTAACTCCATCTTCTTTAGAGCTTAAATCTATGCCATCTCCATCTAAGTCTAAGATTAAAGGAGTAGACATTCTATGAATTGACATAGTTTCGACATCTTCTAAAAGCATGTCACCGATTTTCATCGATGTTTTACCAGAAAATTCTTCGGCACCATTGTAACCACCGGCTCCAGCATGACCATTAATATAACCTGTAATATTAAGCTTCGAATCATCTAACATCTCAAAATCTTCATTATGAGCAGTATCTAAATTCATATGTTCATAACCAGCAAAATTATGGTGAGTATAACTTCGCTTCGCTCCAAGTTGGTCGCCATCTGCAACAGATAAAAGTTTAATCTTGCCATCTGAGGTTTTACCAAAAATATATGCTTCACCCTGATCAAAAGTAAGGTCTAATAATTCCGGGTTAGTTTCTTGCATCAGCTGCTTTAATTCTCTTAACTCTGCGTCATTTGATTTATCACTATTATGAGTATTATGATCTGAAAAACCACCGCCAGCGTTAACAGCCGCACCTTTATTATGCCACCAAGAATCGTGCTCTGATTCCTGCCCACTAAAATCTGCAAGCATCTCACTTACCGTTAAGGAATCGTGAGTTTGCCAAGTCGAAGTCGTATATGCAGATATCGTATAAACTTTCTCTATTTCTGGTTCATCCAAATCAGCTAAATTAAAAACCGTATTAAGAGCGTCAGTATCAAAATTAGAGCGAGCCTTGTTCGCTTCAGAATCAAAATCTCTATCTAAAAGCAAAGCATCAGTCAAATCTCCTTTCATTTTTTCAGAGGTATCTTCATCCCCACTTTCAAAAGCATCGACGATATCTATTGCCTGCATAGCTATTTCACTTTTCACCTGATCATCTAAACCACTTAAACCAAATTCAGCTAATTTTTGAGAGAAGATCTCATTTCTCTCTTCATCACCTTGAAACTGTAATTTTGTAAACTCAGCTGCAATCATAATCGCTCTAGGATCATATTCATCTAGTTCACCACCAGTAAAACTTTGAACAAAGCTTTGCTCCATTTCATTAATGATCTGATTCTGCTCAGTTGAAGTTTGAGTAACATTAGCAGGAGTATTAGAAGCAGGAGTATTAGTATTATTAATATCTTCAACGATATTACCTGCACGGTTTGTAGTTTGATCTATATCTGACTGATTTGCAGTAGAATTATTACTTCTACCATTGTTAAAAATATTATTCCGAATGTCCCCTAAAAGACTATTATTTACCTCTAACCCCATGATCTGTCCTCTTCAACCTAAGCTAACAAATAAAAGTTAAGCATTGATTATCAATTAATCACCCATGCTAGATAAACGAGCTTGAATACTTAATCTTTCAGACTCCAAATCGCTAATCTCTGACCTTACAGAATCTACACCACTACTGTTATTTGCTTGAGAAGCTCCATCTGTATTAGTTTGAGTATTTGTAGAATTAGAGTTATTCCCAGCATTAGTGTTAGCACCATTATTAGCTGCTGAACCCTGATTATTTCCACCTTCGCTTACACCCGCTCCAGTATTAGCGCCACCACTTTCTAAACCTGAAAGTTCAGAATTTAATATTCCTAACTGTGAGTTAATAGTAGCTAATTCATTTTCTAGAGTAAGTTTCTGAACTTCTTCAGATGCTTTTTTACCACCTTGCCTAATAGTGTTATCAGCATAGGAAGATCCTGAAACATTACCATTATCTTCTTTTTTAATTCCTGATATTAATTCACTATCATCTATCTGCCTATCTTCATAATCAGACATTTTCTTAGAAAGTATCGCAACTATATCATCAAGATTTTGAGCTTCAGCATCTTGGTTAACAAATAGTACATCAACCATACTACCTTCAACTTCTTCACCATTTACTTCTCTAGTAAAACTTCCCTGCATACTTAAATCATTACCATGTTCATCGGTTACATCACCTTTCTCACCAGTAAAACCTGTATTAAGTGATTTAATACCCAGTTCAGCTAGGGATTTCATCTCTCCCTCACCGACTTTACCATCAGCATCCATGTCAGCCCATAGCTTAAGATCTTCAAAAACCTCGTCATCAGAGTTAATCACACCATCATTATTAGTGTCATAAGTAGCTAATTCATCAAAACCATTATCCTGACCGTTTTGATCACCAAATAATTCTTTACCTGAGTTTACTTGACCATCATTATTTTTATCTAAAACTAAAAACGCATCATCAAAACTGTTTTGAGCATCAGTCCAAGCAGTTTCATCTCTAACACCATCACCTGTTAAATCAAAAGTAACTCCATCTTCTATAGAGCTTAAATCTATACCATCTCCATCTAAGTCTAGAATTAATGGAGTAGAATGCCTGTGAATAGACATGGTTTCAACATCTTTTAAAAGCATGTCACCGATTTGCATAGATGTTTTACCTTCAAATTCTTGCGCACCTGTTGCAGACGCAACACCATGTATATAACCAGTAACATTAAGCTGAGAGTTATCCAACATTTGAAAATTATCATTATGTGCAGTATCTAAATTCCAGCTTTCATGTCCATGAACATTAAAGTGCATGGTTTCTCCTAGTTGGTCACCATCTGCAACAGATAAGAGTTTAATCTTACCATCTGAGGTTTTACCAAAAATATATGCTTCACCTTGATCAAAAGTAAGATCTAATAGTTCAGGGTTTGTTTCTTGCATTAGCTGCTTTAAATCTCTCAACTCAGCATCATTAGTCTTATCATGATTATGAACGTTATGGTCTGAAAAACCTCCAGCACTATTCACTGCACCTTCTTTGTTATGCCACCATGAATCATGCTCTGAAGCTTGACCACTAAAATCAGCAAGCATCTCACTTACCGTTAAAGAATCATGAGTTTGCCAGGAAGAAGTTGAATATGCAGAAATCGTATAAACCTTCTCTATTTCTGGTTCATCTAAATCTGCCAAATTAAAAACCGTATTAAGGGCATCAGTATCAAAATTAGAGCGAGCTCTATTTGCTTCAGAATCAAAATTTCTATCCAAAAGCAAAGCATCAGTCAAATCTCCTTTCATTTTTTCAGAGGTATCTTCACCCCCACTTTCAAAAGCATCAACAATATCTATTGCCTGCATAGCAATTTCACTTTTCACCTGATCATCTAAACCACTTAAACCAAATTCAGCTAATTTTTGAGAGAAGATCTCATTTCTCTCTTCATCACCTTGAAACTGTAATTTTGTAAACTCAGCTGCAATCATAATTGCCCTAGGATCATATTCATCTAATTCACCACCAGTAAAACTTTGAACAAAGCTTTGCTCCATTTCATTAATGATCTGATTCTGCTCAGTTGTAGTTCGAGTAACAGTAGCTAGAGTATTAGCAGCAGGAGTATTAGCGTTATTAATATCTTCAGCGATATTACCTGCTCGGTTTGTAGTTTGATCTATATCTGACTGATTTACAGTAGAATTATTACTCCTACCGTTGTTAAAAATATTGTTTCTAATGTCCCCTAAAAGACTATTATTTACCTCTAACCCCATGATCTGACCTCTTCTCTACAAACTACCAAATAAAAGTTAAGTATTGATTATCAATTAATCACCCATACTAGATAAACGAGCTTGGATACTTAATCTTTCAGACTCTAAATCACTAATTTCTGATCTCACTGAATCTATTCCACCACTGTTATTTGCTTGAGAAGCTCCACCTGTATTATTCCCCGCATTAGTGTTAGCACCAGTATTATTAGTTACTGAACCTTGATTATTTCCACCTTGGCTTACACCAGCTCCAGCATTAGCGCCTCCACCTTCTAAACCTGAAAGTTCAGAATTTAATATTCCTAACTGTGAGTTAATAGTAGCTAATTCATTTTCTAGAGTAAGTTTCTGAACTTCTTCAGATGCTTTTTTGCCACCTTGCCTAATAGTATTATCAGCATATGAAGACCCTGAGGCGTTACCATTATCTTCTCTTTTAATTCCTGATATTAATTCACTATCATCTATCTGCCGATCTTCATAATCAGACATTTTCTTAGAAAGTATCGCTACGATATCATCAAGATTTTGAGCTTCAGCATCTTGGTTAACAAAAAGAGCATCAACCATACTGCCTTCAACTTCTTCACCATTTACTTCTCTAGTAAAACTTCCCTGCATACTTAAATCATTACCATGCTCATCAGTCACATCACCTTTCTCACCAGTAAAACCTGTGTTAAGTGATTTAATACCTAACTCAGCTAAAGATTTCATCTCTCCTTCACCGACTTTACCATCAGCATCCATATCAGCCCATAGCTTAAGATCTTCAAAAACCTCATCATCAGAATTAATCACGCCATCATTATTAGTGTCATAAGTAGCTAATTCATCAAAACCATTATCCTCACCGTTTTGATCACCAAAAAGTTCTTTCCCAGAGTTTACTTGACCATCATTATTCTTATCTAAAACTAAAAATGCATCATCAAAACTGTTTTGAGCATCAGTCCAAGCAGTTTCATCTCTAACACCATCACCTGTTAAATCAAAAGTAACTCCATCTTCTTTAGAGCTTAAATCGATACCATCTCCATCTAAGTCTAGGATTAGTGGAGTAGACATTCTATGAATTGACATGGTCTCAACATCTTCTAAAAGCATGTCACCGATTTTCATTGATGTCTTGCCTTCAAATTCTTGAGCCACATCTGGTCTTCCAGCACTACTAAGATAACCAGTTGCATTTAAATTTGCATCATCTAACATTTGAAAATCATTATTGTGAGCAGTATCTAGATTCTTATGATTATATTCACCATAATGGGTATGACTACGCTTCACTCCTAACTGGTCACCATCAGCAACAGATAAAAGTTTAATCTGTCCATCTGAGGTTTTACCAAAAATATATGCTTCACCTTGATCAAAAGTAAGATCTAAAAGTTCAGGATTAGTCTCCTGCATTAGCTGCTTTAATTCTCTCAATTCAGCATCATTTGATTTATCACCATTATGGATATTATGATCAGAAAAACCACCACCATTATTTATTGCACCTTCTTTATTGTGCCACCATGAATCATGCTCTGAAGCTTGACCACTAAAATCAGCAAGCATCTCACTTACCGTTAAGGAATCATGAGTTTGCCAAGTCGAAGTCGTATATGCAGATATCGTATAAACTTTCTCTATTTCTGGTTCATCCAAATCAGCTAAATTAAAAACCGTATTAAGAGCGTCAGTATCAAAATTAGAGCGAGCTCTATTTGCTTCAGAATCAAAATTTCTATCTAAAAGCAAAGCATCAGTCAAATCTCCTTTCATTTTTTCAGAGGTATCTTCATCCCCGCTTTCAAAAGCATCAACAATGTCTATTGCCTGCATAGCTATTTCACTTTTTACCTGGTCATCTAAACCACTTAAACCAAATTCAGCTAATTTTTCTGAAAAATCACCTAATCGTTCATCTTCTTCTTGAAACTGTAATTTTGTAAACTCAGCTGCAATCATAATCGCCCTAGGATCATATTCATCTAATTCACCACCTGTAAAACTTTGAACAAAGCTTTGCTCCATTTCATTAATGATCTGATTCTGCTCAGTTGAAGTTTGAGTAACATTAGCAGGAGTATTAGAAGCAGGAGTATTAGTATTATTAATATCTTCAACGATATTACCTGCACGGTTTGTAGTTTGATCTATATCTGACTGATTTGCAGTAGAATTATTACTTCTACCATTGTTAAAAACATTATTCCGAATGTCCCCTAAAAGACTATTATTTACCTTTAACCCCATGATCTGTCCTCTTCAACCTAAGCTAACAAATAAAAGTTAAGCATTCCTTAAAGATATGCTAATATACTAGCTAGAAGAGTTAATACGTATAACCAATTACTTAGTGAATTCAGTGGATACGACTAATCCAAATCAGACTGTTATGAGCCAAAATAGCTCAAAAGTTAAGGATTTGGCAAAAAATGAAACAGAAAATCTTGAAATTCCCGAAATACAAGATCTAAATCCTGCTGAACTTGAAGCTAAAAAACAAGGTTTAGAAGATTTACTACATAAAGATGCTGTTGGTTCTGAAGAAATGCTTGCAGCAAATGAACTTGAAAATCAAAACAGTCAGATTAACCCACAAGCGAGTGAAGTAAAAACGAAAGAAGAAGGTCTAATGGATAAATTTCTAAAATTCATGACCTATGGTAACTTTGGGGTAAATGCTATATCTATTGGTTTATCTAGCTTAGCTTTGAAAAATAATAACTTGGATGATACAGCTGAAAAAGGCGAGAAAGTAGGTCTTTCAGTCAATAAAATGCAAGCAATAACTCTTGGAGCAGGATTCATAAAAGAAGCCTTCGAAACAAAAAATATTATGCTTTTATTTACTGGTATAGCTCAAGCACTAAAATTACCTTCTGGCTATAATCGTTTATTCAGACTTGCCGGCATTCCTTCAGCTTTAGACCAATTACCAGCAGCGATTAATCCAATTACAGGAAAGAAAAAATATGAAAGCTTTAAAGAAAGTTGGCAAATGGGAACTAAAGTTATTAAAGATGTCTGGAATGAGTTTGCTAGTGCACCTATTAAATTCTTAAAGTATTTAGATCCTAAATCACAAGAAGCTACAAAACCACTTATTCCTGCCTCCATTTTTATGGCAGCGGGAGCATTTTTGAGTAATATATTTGACTTTCCAATTTTTGGAGCTTTAAGAAAGCCATTAGTTGCCCTAGGATCACTTCCAAGACACGGAGGTGGTTTTGTTGGTGATTACAGTTTATTAATGGACAAAAATAATCATCATAACCGTAAAGCTGGATTCCTATACACAATTGGAACAGCAGCTGATTACTTAGGTATACTTGCAAATGAAAAAGTTGGTCACATTATGCACCAAATGAGTTATCTTTTCTTCCCACTAGCAGAAATGTTTTTAATAAAAGGTTCATCATCTGAAGATGAGAGTGATACAAACACCCCTAAAAACGGCATACTAGACTTTAAAAGACAAGAACAACTCGAAGCAATCCCAGCATAATCAAGAAACATGCTAATATGTATAGCTTAAATAGGTGATAATCTAATTAGCTAATTGATAACAGCAAATCTAGAACAAACTAGCCCTTTAATTACTGATAAGCATTACAGTGGTTTAAAGGATTTAGGTAAAGAGCGTGAATTATCGGCTGCAAGAGAGCAGTTAGAAAACTTAGTATTAAAAACTGAATCAATAGATAGAAGTAATTTACATGAATTCCCGTTAGAAAGTAATTCAGAAGCTGAGGATAATAAAAAAGAAACACACTGGTTCGATAATCTCATACAAAAGTTTACTTTTGCAAATGCAGGCGTGAACCTTATCTCCGTGTTAGCTTCCGCCCTGAGCCTAAAAAATAATAAGCTAAATAATTCAGCAGAATCCTTAGAAAAAGTAGGGTTAATAACAGCTAGAACGCAATCATTAGGAATAGGAATAAATTATATAAAGAAATCACTAGAAACTAAAAACATCCTTTTACTAATAACAGGTTTCTCACAAGCTTTTAAATTATTTTCTGGATTTGATAGATTATACAGATGGTCAGGTATAGCTTCTGGATTGGATTCTATGCCATTTGGGATAAATCCAATTACTGGTAAAACAAAATATGCCAGTTTTGGGGAAAGCTGGCGTGAATCAAAAGCTGCAATTAAAGACACTATGCAGGAGTTATTTAAAGACCCTATAGCTTTTCTAAAATATTTCAAAATAAATGCACCTAAAGACCATACAAAATCTATCATTCCCCTTTGCTTTGGGATGATGGCTGGTGCTGTATTAAGCAATATCTTTGATTCACCAGTATTTGGAATATTCAGAAAACCACTCACTATAATAAGCTCACTAATCAGACATGGAACAGGTCTTTTAGGAGACTATGAAATGTCGAGGGATGAAAGTAATCCTATAGTTAAGCAAGCTGGCTTAATATACCTAACTGGAGCAATCTCAGATTTCAGTGGTTTATTCCAGGAAAATAAATTCGGTCAGATCTTACACCATATTGGTTGCTCACTTAACCCAATAGCAGAAATTTATGCACTTCAAGGTGCTACAGAAGATCCTCCAGTAAAAACACCTGAACCAGCACCATCTATTATCTAGATCTTTTTTGACATACACGTTCTGATTATTTTAGAATGCTAAGTCATGTCAATTGATGAAGCTAAAAGATTTGGTCAGCAGCCAGTAGATATACTTACCTTCGCTGATAAAAATAAAATAAACCTAGAAAAAACAGGTGAAACTAGAGATGCAAAGGAAGAAGTTTCCCTTAATAATAATCCATCACCAGTTTTAATGAACAAACCTTACAAATATGATGAAATTGAGCAAATCATTACTGTAGATAGATTATTAAATACTGAAGGCTATGACATAAATCAAGTTCAAGAAATTAAACCAGAAACCTATGGATTAAAGCCAGAAGATGTTGAAAAAACATATATCGGTAAGGTCAGAAATAATTTTCTAGTCGATGTAAAAAACTCAACACTAGATTATAAAGAAAAAGAACATTTTAATCTTAAAGATGGTGACAAAGTCATATACAGCGTAGCCTCAAACCGAACATCAGCTTTTAATGTCCCTGTATTAATCCCAGAGACACCTTACAAAGGTGCAGTACTAAACTCAATTAGTGATTTCATCGAAAAAAAAATCCTTACCCCATTAGCAGAAAAAAACAAGGATTGGAACCTTAAATTCGATACTGTTCGCTGGGATTTAAAATACTACCAAGCTGTACCTTTAGCAGATAGAAACAGTCAAGCAGAACTTGTAATTAGAAAAGCGTTGACTCCGATAAAACTTGAAATGGTAGCTAGAAAATATTTAACGGGAACCACAGATACATCTATTAGTCACCGTTACTTCGTAGATGGAGAACGTAAATTTGATGATATAACACTCCCTGAGAATATGAATCTTCATGATGAGTTAAGTAAAACAATTCTTACCCCGACGACAAAAGATAAAGACGATAGAAACTTAAGTAACGATGAAGCGATAGAGGAGCTAAAGCGCTTAGCTGAAGGAAATGAAGAACTGAGTTTAGCCATCGATAAAGTTGGTGGTGCTGACAAGCTATATGCAAAGATGAAAGAAATCACGATAAAAAGCTTAAATGCTATTGATGACCACTATAAACACCGTGGTTTAGTGTTTCCTGACTTAAAATTAGAATTCGGCGTTGATAAAAATGGTGATCTTTACTTAATGGACGAAAAAGGTAGTCCTGATAATTTAAGAATCTGGAATAAAGAATCTTTAAAAGCTGCTCAGGAAGAGAATAAAAGAACTCAAGATGCTGCTCGAGCAACTACTCCTCAAAACAATATTGTAAAATTTGATCCTAAAAAATTAGCTCAAGTAGAATTATCATACGATAAAGATTATTTAAGAAAAAAAGTAAACTCTTCAAAAGAGTTTGGACTGTGGAAAAAAACTCCAGCAAAAGATGATCAAAAAAGTGTTCTGGAACAAATAGAAGGCAACAAAAATCATATCCATGATGGTGGCTTCAAAGCTTACAAACCATCTACCTTAGAATTCTTCCCACTCAAAAAAGTAGCAGAGTATGCAAATATGCTGCTATACATCAATAGCTTTATGACAGGAAGAAGCTTCCGTGTAGGAGCTAGCAAATAATGCTAGGTGGAGATACTGCAATTGACAAGCTTGTAGGGTACATCATTACAAAACCCGATAAAACTTTAGATAAAATTGAAAATTTTATTTTAGGTGATCCTAATAAAGAAACTGATAATAATAACTATCATCATCAAGCTCCGGCAACTAGAAATTCATTTAAGTCACTAGCTCATGCACCTAAATATATAACCGAATCAATCAGAAGGCTTTCTGTATACCCGGAACCTGAAGAAAGAGAGAAAATACCTAGATCTTTATTTCAAAAACTAGATTTATTAGTAGATGTTAGACCTAAAATTAAACTCTATGAGAATAAAGAAACCCTAGTAAACATGCTATTAAGTGATGATCAAATCAATACTCAAGACATATTACTTTTCAATGAAGGCGAAGAAATAGATACTGGTACCAAGGAGAAATATATAGTTTCTGAAGATAGTCATGCCGTGCTAATGAAGTCCTTTGGAGGAGATCAAAACAGAGTAAATCTAAATGGATTTTTAAAAGTGCATAACGAATCTTCACCAGAAATTCAATACAAATTTCCTATAGCTTTTTCTTATGAAAACAACATCAGATCTGTAATAGAAAAAGAAATAAATAATTTTTTAGTGGAACCTCTTAGTAAACTAGTGAAAGAAGAAGGTGTAAATAGTATCAAAGATGGTCACAGGTCATTAAATATAGAGTCTTTACTACCCAAAGAACTTGAAATTGAAGCTTATGATATCAAACTACTGAAAGCAGGAAATCCTTTTGAGGAAACAAACTATGAATACTTAAATGAATCTAGTAAAAGTAAATTTAAAATACCAGTAACAGTATCAGTAAATGACAGCTCAAAGACTAAAGAGTATGAATTCAATGCTGAGCTAGAAAGATTATCTTAGAAAATAATATAATGGTATATATGAATAAAATTGGTCTTTTAGGTGGTATGAGTTGTGAATCAACTGTCGAATATTATCGAATCATAAATGAAGAGGTAAGAAAAAGAACCAGTCCACTCAGTTCAGCGAAAATCATCTTAAATAGCATGAACTTCCAAGAAATCGCTGACCTTCAGCATGCAGACAGATGGGAAGATCTTAATGATTTAATGGCAAATGCAGCAGCTGAGCTTGAAAGCTGCGGCGCTAAATCTATTTTCATTTGTACAAACTTAATGCATAAAACGGCTCCTACTATAGAAGCTAAAGTAAAAGTTCCTTTAATTCACATCGCTGATGCACTTGCAGAAAAAGTAAAAGCTGATGGCTTTAAGAAAATCGGTCTTTTAGGTGCAATCTTCACTATGGAACACGATTTCTATCGTAAACGCCTTGAAGAAAAACACGGAATTGAAATGTTAGTTCCAGAGAAAAAAGATAGAGATGAAGTTAGTAGAGTAGTTTATGAAGAACTATGCTGCGGAATCATCTCAGAAACAGCTAAAAAGGAATACCTAAGAATTATAGAAGAGTTAAAAAATTCAGGTGCTGAAGCTGTAGCTTTAGCCTGTACAGAAATACCACTATTGCTTAAAGATGGTGATGCTTCTATCCCTCTCTATGACACGACCTATCTTCACGCTATGGCTGCCGTCAAAGAAGCTTTAGGAGTAGAAAGTCTTGTCTGAATTAATTAAATTCCTCGACACTAATTTACCTTTTATATCAGAGATTTTACTCGCTGATATAAAACTCTTTGTGAAAACCACTAATAGTGACGGTCAAGAAGAAATCTTCGTTCACAATTTCTATCACTCACAGCAAGACTCTTTTTATTTAGCTTCTGCTGAAAAGACTATAGATAAAGGACGAAAGTTTCAAATTCACAAAGATGCCTTTATTCAAAAGGCATTCCAACTTGCACGCCCTCTAGTGGGTCAATATGGCTTGGTAATTGAGAACCGAAAAATCCAAGAGTTTGCTTATCCAATTTTAGATTCAGATTTTGGTGGAGATAAAGATGAAGCTATTGCTGTCATAGCCATACAAAGAGATATTTACCTTACTAGATTCTCACTCGGTAGACACTGGGACTTTGTAGCTGACCTTTTAATTAGAACCTTAAAACATAAAATGACAGAGGAAGACACTAATCTGCCTTCAATCAGTCTAGGCGAAGGAGTTATACTCCTTAAAGAAAATAGAAACATTTTCTTCCCCAATCCTATATCTGTAAATTTACTTGCAGAGATTGCTGAACACACTAATCAATTAGTGGGAAGATCATTTGATGAACTCATTAGAAGCTATCCTAAAAAATATCGTGGAAAGTCAAAGCCTTGCTCTATAGAAGAAATACAAGAAATCACACTTCGAAGAAAATCTTTAAGACTTCGCTATGTCTCGCTTACAGATGGATACTCAGCTGTAATCTTAAAAGACATTTCAGAAGTAAAAATTAAAGAAACTCTTCTTAAAGAAATTCACCATAGAGTGAAAAATAATTTACAAACCGTAGCTTCGCTACTTCGAATGCAACAAAGAAGAAACCCAGAACTTGCTGAATGTTTCTCAGAGGCTATTAATAGAACTAGTAGTATCAGTATCGTTCACGAATCGCTTTCGCATAGTGATGATATTGAAAATGTAGACTTCGGTTATTTAGCGCAACAAATCATAAAAAATTTACTCGCCTCCTTCGGTAAAGAGAATCTCTCAGTAAACTTCTACTGCCCTAAAAAGATTTTAATTCAAAGTGAAGAAGCTACCAATCTTGCTTTAATACTTAATGAATTAATGTCAAACTCTCTTGAACACGCAGGTGAAAAACTAAGTCAGCTAGACATTTCCTTGAATTACCTTGAATACGACTCTGATACTTTAAGCTTAAGCATTGCAGATGATGGAACTGGCTTCCCTTACGACTTTGACTTCCAAAACAATACAGGTTTAGGCTGGGAAATCGTAAAAAACCTAGCTCAAGAGTGTCTAGATGCTAAAATTAATATTGATAAAGAACATTCAGGGGCTAAAATAGAGATTTTAATCCCAGTGAAGAAATTAAGTACTATACAGGCGGATGAATAAAATGGATGAAAATCTAATAAATGTATTAATTGTCGACGATGAGCCATTGATCCGTATGGATCTTAAAGAAATGCTTTTAGAGTCACTAGTGTATAACGTAATCGGTGAAGCGAAGGATGGAGAAGAAGCTATCAAGTTTGTTCAAAATCAAGAACCAGACATAATTTTCATGGATATTCGCATGCCGAATCTTGATGGAATCAGTGCTGCACAAGCTATCCAAGATCAAGCTTCTAAAAGAATTCCTATAGTTATGCTTACAGCATATAGCCAAACAGATTTAATCGAACAAGCGAGTAACGCAGGTGTATTTGCTTACCTAACTAAACCTTTAAGAAAACCAGATTTAGTTCCAGCTATAGAAATAGCTTTAGCTAGATCTATAGAAGTCCAAAAATTAGAATCTGAAGTTGGCAAACTTAGAGAAAAAATTGAAACTAGAAAGTTGGTCGAAAAAGCTAAAGGTTTACTCATGGACAGGTTCGGAATTCCTGAAGGAGTTGCTTACCGAAGACTTCAGAAAGAAGCCATGGATAAGCGCATGAACCTTAAAGAAATGTCTCAATTAGTACTAGAAACCTTAACCACTTCTTAATTTATTTTTGATTAAATATCCATGTGTGTGTGAGGATCCAAAGTGGGTGTAAACAAGATAAACGATGAGTTTAGCTTGATATCAGGTCTTCCAAAGGTAAAAAAAATGAATAATTCAGAAGAAAATTTAGATGATTTTCTAAATGATCTTCGTGGTGAAACTTCAGCAGCTTTGCCTAGTGAGGATGATTTCAAGTTAGACTTGCAAATTAACCAAAATTACAGTAAAGATAGTATCGTTCAAGACGAGCTTAAGCATGAGCTTATCCGTGAATCAGCTCAATTGAACTTAAATCTTCCAGAACAAAAACAATTCAATGAAGCCTTAGATGAAAATTTAGGACTTGCAGAAGAACTTCTTAATTTTAAAAAAGAAGCTAATCTAAATCTATCAAAATTCAATGAACCTGATCCAGCCATGCTTAATAGTATGGATACCTTTGATTTAGCTTTAATTGGCAAAGCTGATCTACATAACCCTGTCATAGAAAAAGCTTTTATTGATCTGTATAAAAACTTTGAAGAATTAGAAGAATCAATCCCTCCTAAACTAAATGAGTTACTAATCGATGAATTAAAAACAGTAAATGAAAAAATTGATACAGACCTTGAAGAAAACCTCTATGTCATAATCTTAGACAGTATAAAATCAGATACAAGCTTTGAAGAAGATACTCAAAAAACATACACTGAACTAAGATTGAAGATTTTCGATAACATTGAAATTGAACTCAATGAAGATGGCTTAGAGATTCTTAGCACTAAAGATCAAGAATTGTTCAATTTAATAGATAAAGCAGAAAAACAGAAATTAGATACTGAGGAATTTAATATTTTCACTACACTAATTGATAAAGAAGAATATCTTCTCGCAGAAACATTAGTAGACATGAAAACCTTTAAAATACTGGACTCAAAATCATTAGAGTTACTAAACCATGCTCAAAATATTGATTTTGATAACGAAGAAAAAGAAGAATTTGCAGCATATTTATTAATCGAAAATAGTGGATTTAATTTCGCAAAAACTTTTAGCAATCTTAAAGAAGCAGATAAATTAACCGATTCTAACCGTGAGCAAATGTATAAGAGTCTAGGCCTGCATCTGTTTTCAGATGAACTAAATGTAGACATAACTCAAAATGGAGTTAACTTTAATGATTCAGATATAAAGGATTCTCTAGAAAAAAGATTGAAAGTTTCTGGCTTCGAAGAAACTAATAAAGAAGTTTTCAAAAAAGAAATAATCGATGAATTCTTAAACGAAACTGGTAAGCACTTAAACTTAAAGCCACCTAAAATAGAAAACCCTGTAGATAAAAAAGAAAATATGACTTTAATTGAAAAAGGACTTAAAGGGTTATTAGAAGGGGATGAAGTAAGACAATTAATTGATTTAGTAGGGAAATTTAATCTTCTGAAATTTGGATTAGAGAGTCATTTAACTACTCAGGATTTAGAAAAGTTATCAAACAATCCAGATAAATCATTTTTAGATGCAGAATATCAGAAACTAGCATTTCTTGAAATAGCTAATCAAGTAGAATTTACAACACAAGGACTTGAATTTAGTCTTAGAGATACAAGACCTCAAGCTCTTCTTGATAGAGGGCTCAAAGGTGAGTTAGCCGCAGATGAAATAATAATATTTATAGAAATGGTTGGCAGAGACAACCTTCTTAAATACGGACTAGAAGGTTACCCATTAGGTAAAGATGAAGACGAGTATCAAGAAATCAAAAAGTCTATCCTAGGAGAAGATTCTTAATTAAGCGTTAGCTGTTTCTTTAACAGTCCAAGTGTCTTTCGAGTAAACAAGGTCTTTTAGACTTCCTTTACCTTTTTCAGATACTGCTTGTTCTTCTTGTGCGTTTAAAACATCACCATAAGTAGGCTTATCTACAGATCTTAAAACACCCATAGCAGCAGGGTTTTCAGGGTCACTGATGCTACCTAGGTAACTAATTAAATAAGCTAGAGTATGATCTTCATTTTTAGGATCGTGAACTAAGAATTTCTTACCTGTTTTAGAAACTCCAGCCTTGTCTGGATCAACCTCTTCAACAGTAAGTTTAGGATTGTTACCATCTAAATTCATAACAATTCCCTTAGTCTCACCATCAAATAAAAGTGGCTTACCTTCTTCTAAGAATAAGTTTTCTTCAGCTTTAGTATCTTTATTTAAATACTTAGCAAATGCACCGTCATTAAAGATATTACAGTTTTGGAAAATCTCAATGAAAGCAGTTCCCTTATGAGCAGCTGCTGCTCTAAGAATTTCTTGCATATGCTTAGGATTTGCAGCATTCGTTCTTGCAGCGAAAGTCGCTCCAGAAGCGATAGCAAAAGATAAAGGATTTAATGGGCTATCGATAGAACCATAAAGAGAGGTCTTAGTTACTTTACCTTGCTCAGATGTAGGTGAGTACTGACCTTTAGTTAGACCATAGATTCTGTTATTAAAAAGAAGAACTTTTAAGTCCATATTTCTTCTGATCATATGAACTGTATGGTTACCACCAATACTTAAACCATCACCATCACCAGTTACTACCCAAACTGAAAGATCTGGATTCGCAAGCTTAACCCCAGAAGCTACAGTAGGAGCTCTACCGTGAATAGTATGGAAACCATATGTATCCATATAGTATGGAAATCTACTTGAACAACCGATTCCAGAAACGAAACAGAATTTCTCCTTTGGAATTCCTAGTGTCGGTAAAACTGTTTGAACTGAAGATAGAATCGCATAGTCTCCACAACCTGGACACCATTTAACATCACCTTCACTAACGAAATCAGCTTTTGTAAGCTCTTTTGCTTGAGTCATAATTTATAATTCTCCTAAAAATTCTTTAGCCTTAGCCATTAAATCTGAAACAGATAAAGGCTTAGTATTCATTTGGTTAATTCCTTTAGCATCAATTAAGAACTTAGATCTAATGATCATAGATAATTGACCTAAGTTTAATTCAGGGATTACTACTTGCTTAAAGCCTCTCATAATCTCTTCTAAATCATTAGGTAATGGATTGATGTGTCTTAAGTGAACTTGTGAAACTTTTAAACCTTCAGCCTGAAGCTGCTCAGTAGCAGTTCTAATAGCACCATAAGTACTTCCCCAACCTAAGAATAATAAGTCACCTTTAGATTCACCTAAAACTTCAGTAGCTGGAAGTTTACTTGCGATAAGTTGAACTTTTTCAGCTCTAACTTTAGTCATGTGCTCGTGAGCTTCAGGACTAAGGTTTACTTTACCTGTAATATCTTCTTTCTCTAAACCACCTATAGTGTGCTCACAACCTGGAGTTCCTGGCACAGCCCACTGTCTTGCTAGTAGTTCATTACGCTTATATGGAGCGAAAGTCTCAGGATCTTTATGGAAGTCATACTCAAATTCTTTTAAGTTACTTAAATCAGGTAACTTCCATGGCTCAGAACCGATCGCAATCTGAGTATCGCTTAAGAATACTACTGGAGTCATGTGCTCAACAGCAATTCTACAAGCTTCGATAGCAGCTTCAAAACAATCAGATGGACTCTTCGCTGCAACTACAGGGATCGGGCTCTCACCGTTTCTTCCATATAGGACTTGAAGTAAGTCTGTCTGCTCAGTCTTAGTAGGAAGACCAGTAGATGGACCACCACGCTGAATGTCAGCGATAACCACAGGAAGTTCTGTGATTACAGCTAAGTTCATAAATTCAGATTTCAAAGCAATTCCAGGACCAGATGTAGTAGTAACTGCTAAATGCCCAGAGAACGCTGAACCAATCGCTGAACCGATTCCAGCAATTTCATCTTCTGCTTGAAAAGTTTTAACGCCGTAGTTTTTATACTTAGAAAGCTCTTGAAGAATATCAGTAGCTGGTGTAATCGGGTATGAACCAATGAATAGTGGTCTCTTTGCAAGTTCACTTGCAGCTACAAAACCAATCGCTACAGCTTGGTTACCAGTAATATTTCTATAAGTTCCAGGCTGAATTTTAGCTTCAGGAACTTCATAAGTGTTCTGGAAAGCTTCAATAGTATTACCGAAGTGATAACCAGCTTTTAGAGCTTTAATATTAGCTTCTAAAATTTCAGGCTTCTTACCAAACTTCGATGCTAACCATTCTTCAGTAGAATCAAGTGGTCTAGAGTAAATCCAGTAAGTAAGACCTAAAGCGAACATATTTTTACAACGCTCTTTAGCTTTAGCCATCATATCGAAGTCTTCTAAAGCAGTTAAAGTCATTTTAGTGATAGGCACTTTATAGACTCTAATTCTAGATTCGTATGGAGCGAAGATATCTTCGTCATCTATATAACCAGCTTTCTTTAAGTTGTTTGGAGTGAAGGCATCTTCATTAACGATTAAAATTCCGTTTTGTTTTAAGTCTTCGATGTTAGTTTTGAACGCTGCTGGGTTCATCGCAACTAAAACATCAAGCTCATCACCAGCTGTGTGGATGTTATTCGAGCTAAAGTGGATTTGGAAACCAGAAACTCCAGCAAGTGTACCCTGTGGGGCACGAATTTCAGCTGGAAAGTTCGGGTAAGTACTAATATCGTTACCGAAAAGGGCACTTGTATTAGTGAACTGAGTACCAGTAAGCTGCATACCGTCACCACTATCACCACAGAATCTAATCGTTACTGAGTGTAGTTGTTCTTTATCCTGATCTTTTGTTGCCATTATAAGTTATTATATCCCACTATCAAGCTTATACCCACATAAAGGAAAGCCTTTATATAACTTTAAATAAGACTCGTGCTTGGTAGCAATATATTAATAATTTTTTCAGTTTCTGCTTCTGAGTTCTTAGCCCAGTCTCTAGACCAAATCTTACTTACTTTCCAGCCAAGTGAGTCCATGACCTGCATTCTCAGCCTTTCTCGATCCCTTGCACTATGTGCAGATTTATAAACATAACCGTCAAGTTCTATGCCTAAACAATATTGATCTGGATTCTCCTTATCTCGAATCGCAAGGTCTAATTTATAAGATGAAGAGCCTAAGAATTGATCAACGATAAAACCTTTAGCTTCTAAAGTCTTAGCGATAATCTTATGCATATCACCTGTTTCATTTAGAGATTGGAGCTGGCTAGCCTTAATGATGGATAAAGATTTAGACTCTGCATACTTAAGATATTCCTTAAGCATCTTCGCGCCACGAGAATTAGTTCTGCTCATATCTATATCAGCTGATGTAATTGAACTAAAGATTTTTATCTTGTTTCTAGCCCTTGTGATCGCGACATTAAGTCTTCGGTGTCCGCCTTCTCGGTTAAGTGGACCAAAGTTATGTGAAAGATTATTCTTTTTATCCTTCGCATAGCCTATGCTAAAGAAAATAAAGTCTCTTTCATCACCTTGAACATTCTCTAAATTTTTAATAAATAAATCATCTGCTATGACACTTTCATCAAGATCAGGGTTCTTACGAATAGCTGTTAACAGCTCTCTTTCAATCGCCATCTGCTGAGCCTCAGAGAAAGCGATAACCCCTAAAGAATAGTTTTTAGAATCACTGGTGTAATGCTCAAGAATAGCTTCAGCTACACGCTTAGCTTCTTTTTTATTAAACCTAGCACCACGCTCAAATTTACCATCTGGAACTAATTCGAAGTGAACGCCTAAATCATTACTATTTTTAATCGGTGAAGGGAAGGTAATTAATTTACCATCATAAATGCTGTGATTTGAGAATTGGATTAACTCTTCATGACGGCTACGGTAGTGCCATAGTAAATCTTTCTTCGGTAAAAATACAGAGCATTCATCTAAAACACTTTCAAAGATACTCTTCTCGAAGTTTTCATCATCGCCATCTGCTGCACCTGAGTTAAAGAAATTAGTAGGTGGTAACTGATGAGTATCACCAGCAAGTATCAGCTGATCACCTCTGTAGATAGCAGGAATCGCATCTTCAGTCCTAATCTGAGAAGCTTCATCGAAGATTACTAAGTCAAATTTAAAAGTCTTATCAAGTAAATTCTCTTCATCACTATCAGTACTTAAAAGTCTACTTACGGTAAGTGGACTCATCATCCAGCACGGCTTGAGCGTCTGTAAAAGATTAGGAATTTCCTTAATAAGCATACGAATAGGCTTATGACGTTTTTTCTTATTCGTTTCTAAATTAAAAACATCGAGTGCTCTTTGATTAATAGGACTCGCTGAGTATTCAAGCCAATTCAAAGCCAGCTTCTCACTAAGCTTACGACGAATATTTTCAATTTGATCTTTATCAAGTTTAGTAAATTTATCTGTAAGCAACTCTTGAGCATCACCACTAAACTTACGGATTTGTGGATTTTCAATCTCAATTTTATCTATCCAAGACTGATAAAACTTCTGTAAGAAGATTTTCTCTAAAATTTCACTACTAAACTCTTCATCAGAATCAGCATTAACTAAAGCTTCAAAAAGCTGTCCTAGACCTAGATTAATCGCCTTATTTCTAAGATTTTTAAATTCAAGCCAATCTTCGATTTGGATAATATTTTTAATCAATAAATCTAAATGTTCATCTAATTCTCTAAGTGAAACTGCCTCTAGATCTACATTAGGAACAGGGAATAACTTGAAGTAAAAATCCATGTAACCTTTAAATAGCTCAAAGGCTTTTAAGAATTCACCTGCAGCAGTGTGGAAGTTTTTATACGCTTCTTCGTTTTCACTTTCAGCGAGAACTTCAGATAGTGTTTTAGGCAGTTCTTCAGACTCTAACTTCTCTAGAACCTTCTTAACCCATCTAACAGCAGTTAAAGTCTCTTCCCAATCAGTATCAAACTTCTTATAGAAATGACCTAAACTCATTTCAAGATTAGTTTCTTGCTTACCTAAATCTACTTTCTTTTTATCTAAGTTAGCAGCAGCTTCTAGGTCTCTTACAAGAGAGTGTAAGCCTCTAACCTGATCATAGAGCGCAAGTTCTTTAATCTTGCGCATATCTTTCCAGTAATTAATATTTAAGAATCTAAAGAAATTGTCTTCACTATAATCAGACTTAAACTTCGCTAGTAAATCAAAGTGATCTAAGTTTAAGAACTTCTCACTATAGTTATCTAAAAGATTAGATTTAATAGAACTACACTCATCATATTTATCCTTAGCACTTAAAGTCACAGACTCAATTTCTCTAATCTTAGACTTAGAAAGCCAGGTTTCCTGAGGGAATGGTGATTCAATCGCTAGTTTAGCGGCATCAGCAAGCCACTTCAGTTCTCTTACACTATGAATAGTTTTACTAAAATACTTTTCAGCAAGAGGATTTGCGAGGTTAAAGATTTTGTTCGTTAAAGTTTTAAACTCAATAAGATTCGAACGAATCTCATTCTCTAACTCATAATTAATCTGTTCGATACGAACATTTTTCCAAACGAACTTATCATAGTTATCGATAATAAAAGACTTTCTACCTAAATCTTCAAAGAAAAATCTAAGCTCATAAAGTTCTTTCTCACCAATTTTTTCAATATTTTTAATAGTGAATTCGAGTTTAGGATAACTCTGTAATTCCCAATTAATTAAACTAAGTTTCGAGTAAAGCTGATATAGAGAAAGATTCACAGGATATCTAGTTTTATGAATTTCAGAAAGATTTCCATTCAATTCATCTTTCAATCTATCTAAAGGCTCCACATAGTTCTCAGGATCAGCTTTCAAACCAAGTTTTTTAATTTCTTCATTAGAGCTAGCAAGCTTCTGAATAATTACAGACTTACTTTGACCTGAACCATGAAGATCTAAACAGAATTGATCTAAATTAGCGATTTTTAGTCTATCTAGAACTACATCTAAAGCTGCTTTCTTTTCACTGACGAAAAGGATTTTCTTACCTGTCGCAAGTGACTCTGAGATTATATTTGCGATAGTTTGTGACTTACCAGTACCTGGAGGACCTTGAAGAACGAAACTCTGCCCCTCTCTTGCACTAAAAATTGCAGCCTGTTGGCTACTATCAGCATCCAGAATCTGATAGGACTCTAAAGCTTTAAACTTATCATCAATATTTTCAGGTTTAACATCTGCATAATTCTGGTTAACACTAAAAGTAGTAGCATTAGATTCCTCTCCAGAAATACGTTTAATAATAGAATGAGATTCTATCTCATCTTTATTTATCTCTAAATCCTGATACATAGAGAGCTTAGCGAAAGAAAATAAACTCAGATAGTTTTCATCGACTAGGTTCCATGAGCTGGTTAGATCAGTATTTTTATCTAAAGTAGCTTGTAATTCTTTAAAAAGATCTGAAATATCTAATTCTTCATCGTCTCCAGCAATAATTTCTTCTAGTTTCTCTTCTAGAGGACTTAAATCAATTGCGTAATCTCTTTTAAATTTATAAGCAAGTGTAGGGTTGATTCTAATCTCATCTTGAAGAAGTTCTAAGCTATAAGAACCACTTAAACCTTTTCTATTAAGGCTTGCAGGAACTAATAATAATGGTGACTCAAAGATTTGATCATCGTTAGAATTTTTATCCTGCCAGTGAAGGAAATTAAAAGCTATGAAAAGAATATTCACACCCTGATCATTTAAACTGTCTCTAGATCTAGTTCTCAAACGAGAAAGAATTTGATCTAAATCTCTTTGATCTTTATCAGTCATTAAAAGATTTGATAAATCTAAATCATTATCAACACCAGCTAAAGGTGCGACATCAAAAACACCATCATCGAAGCTTAAATTATCTTCATCATCTTCAAATGGCGCTAAGCCAGAATCAAAATCTTCGATTTTACTAACTTCGACGCGCGCTTTAAAACCTAAGCTTTTCTGCTCGACAACAAACTTCTTAAAAATGTCTGCAAGCGGCTCTGTTAACTTGATAGATGGACCTAAATTCTTCTTGAAGTGAAGTAATTTATTTCTTCTACTAAAGTCTATTAAATTGTTTTTCCATCTTTCAAGCGAAAGCGTCATATATAGATTATATAGGGATTTTCAGGATCTGCAATAGTATAAATAGGTGAATAAGTTATAAATCCTCTAAGATACCACTAATCTCACTTAAGCCTTGCTCACCTGCTTTTTCCCTAATCAAGTCAATATTTCTTTTATTTTCAAGATCTAATTTACCCTGACTTTTCATTTCTTTTAAAATATCTACAATATACTGATTGTCAAATTGCTCATCAGCTTTGTCTAATCGAAGAAATAAAGACCACAGAAGTGTGTTACTTGACTCTTCATCTAATAATTCAACTGCACCAGATAAAACATCAGGGTTTAAGCCCCCCTCTTTCTGACTTGCTTGTTCAATTGCAGAATTCAAATAAAGCCCATAACTATCTGGATCATCAAAATATTTATCTTTAATATAATTAAACATCTCTGAATCATTACTTTTAATAGCAAAGTGAATAAAATTGCTAGTTTTACTAATTTTTTTCATTGGATCAATAAATTCATTTTCTTCAATTGATTTAAAACGCTCTAAGTTACCAGATTGAATTACATTCTCAGTTGCAGATGAAATCTAGCTGATGTTTTGAGAATTAGGGGTTAAAGATTCGACTGGAATTACTTCTAATAGTTTTTTGAAAATTTGATTATTTTTAGGTTTATCTGGTAGCTCACTTGCAAAAAAGATGGGACTATAAAACTGTTTTTGAGAATTATCACCATCAATTTGATGAAGAAAATCATCACTAGGGTTCAAGCCTTGTTTTAAAAAACTATCAATTTCACCAGTATCTGAATTTATAACGGCTTCATTAAATCCATGATTCTGAGTAATTCCATAAATCTTATTAGTAAGTCCATCATCCTCAGCAAACTCTTTAGAGTTAAGGAGCTCAATAATATCTTCTTTCTTTATTTGACTTGGATCTATAAAATCTAACTTTGAGATCATGTTTAATTTATTAGACAAACTACTCTTTGCAAACCTTGATAATTCATCACCATTTTAAGTGTCTTGATCTTTATCGTTTATGACATTATTAGCTAAATCTGTAAGTAAAGTACCTGCTTCTTCTTTAGTAAAACCATGCTTCATCAATGCATTCTCAGCATCCTTAAATTTAAAATTAAAAAAATCATTTCTACTTAAAGAATTAATATTTACTGGCTTATTAGCTATACCCAACCAGTCATCTATAGAACTAAATTCCTGTTCCCCACGTTCAGTATGAGCAGTAAATACTACACCATCACCTTTCGAATCATTCACAATAGACTTTTTATCTTTGTATTTATCAATAAGGTCTTTAATATGATCTTCGCCAAATTCGATATAGTTATCAGAAGCAATAATAGTTTTAAACTCTTCTGAAAATGCTTTATGGTCCTCTTTACTCAAATAGAGAGAGTATTCTGCTCCAGTGTTAGATATTAAATCTATTAAAGTATCCAAATTAGGATTTAGAGTTGCTTCCAGCAAAAGCTTGCTTATCTTCTAACTTAATAAGCTTACTTGACAAAGCCCTATAATTACCAAGATCAGAATCACTAGCACCAAAATCTTTTAAAAGAAGTTTAGAAATTTGATCCAGCTTAGTTTCTCTAGTTTGCTCAGCAATAGATATATTTACTTTATCTCTTGAGTTTATAGATATATCGGGATCCATAGTTTAATTATTCCCAAAACAAAAACCCGAGGCATGGCCTCGGGTCTCCCATCAAAAATTTAACTAAACTAAGCTTACGCTGCAGCTTCTTCAGATTTTTCAGCTTCTGCCTCAGCTTTAGCAGCAGCCTCTTCTTCAGCCTTTGCTTTAGCAGCTTCAGCCTCAGCTTCTTTACGCTTCTTCTCAGCTTTTCCTATTTTAGTATTCTTAGCTTTAATAGTCGCTTTTAATTCTTCTTTTTCTTCTCTAGTCTTAGCTACGAACTTAAAGTTACCTTCAGCTAAGTTATGAGTAAGACCTCTAGTTACTAATTTAGCTACAGTATCAGTAACCTGAGCACCTACACCTTTCCAGTAATTAAATCTTTCTTCATTAAGGATTAATTCTTTAGTGTGTGGGTTGTAGAAACCAAGTTTCTCAACTGGCTTACCATCTCTTTTTACAGTGCTGTGCATTACAGCAATCCTGTAAATAGGATATTTCTTTTTACCGAAGCGTTGTAGCCTAATTTTTAGCATAGGCAGATTATTCTATCGCACTTGATAAATTATTGCAAGATTAATTTATGAGGAAATGTTTAAGTTTGATTAAGGTTTTTTAGCTGGCGTTGTATGCAGATTCTAATGATTTTAAAATTTCTTTTGCCTTTTTCTCTTTATCGACATGTTGACTTGCAAGAAAGAAAGCTTCATCTAATGACTTTCTTACTTCATTAGCAGCTAATTGAGCTTCATCAGAAGTAATTAAATCAGATGATTGCATATTATCAGGTGCAAGAATCTCATCAGGAACAGGCAAGAAGAAAGAGTAACGAGTATCTCCTGAAGGCTTCAACTGGAATTTTAATTGCTGTGATTCACCAATCTTTGTTAATGTCCCATCAAATCTTGGTCTCGAATCAAAATTTTGAACCCCTAAACGGTTCACTTTATTACCAGCAACCATAGATAATTTGATTGCAGCCTTTCTAGTTTCAGGATCAGGCTTACCAGTATACTCTCGATAAGTTACAGGACTAACAAAAAAATCGTTAGTTGGCTTATCTAAATTCAGATCAGGACCACCAAAAAATTTAAGAATATCTCTCTGATGGATTGGAGAACCAGCTTTAAAATCCACAACTCAAGCCCTTTTATTGTAAAAACTAAGCAACAGCTTTAACTAAATCTTCAGCTTTAGCACTTGGGCTAGCAATTTCAGAGAATTCAGCTTCTGGGAAATGAAGTTTAATTTCATTCTCAGCAGTTTCAGCAGCATCACTCCCGTGAATAGCATTATCACCAATACTCTTAGCGAAGTTCTTACGAATAGTTCCTTCAGCAGCTTCTTCTGGGTTAGTAGCTCCCATAAGAGTTCTAGCTTTATCGATAATTCCTTCACCTTCCCAAACCATTCCTAAAACAGGACCTGAAGTAAAAGATACAATTAACTCACTAAAAAATGGTCTTTCACTATGTACAGCGTAGTGAGCTTCAGCAAGCTCTTTAGAAGGAGTATAAACTTTCATAGACACACATTTAGCATCTAAACCTTCTTCTAACATTTTTACAATACCTACAGCATCATTTCTTTTGAATGCTTCTGGTTTTACCGCTAAAAAAGTTTTTTGACTCATGCGTGTGATTATAGCAAAAAGTTATTTCTTGAACTATAGATCACCGAAGCCTTTTTTCTTTTTTCTTTTTTTCTTAGCTGGCTCAGTTGGCTTTTTTGACTCAGCTATATTTTTTTGATCTTCAAATTTATTACTGATTCTATTTTTCAAGCCTTCATCTACATAAGCATCTTTCAAGCTATTAAAGAGTTTATAGATTTTCTCATTATGCTTATAAGAGCTACTATTAGCAAGTCTTTCCATAAAAGTAAAACTTTCAGCTAACGTAGCTTGTAACATAGAAGAGCCATGCATACCTAAAATACGAGCTTCTGCTTCACTTGGAATTTCCAAGGCTATATCAACAAGCATCTTAGTGTAAGCCTCAGTTCTATCGATAATACCTTCTAATAACTTTTCTAACCGATACTCTTTCTTTGAGTCCAATACATCAAAGGTATCTATATTTTTTTCTAAAATTTTGATTAACTCTAAATCATGATTTATGATAGCGTTACAAAATTTCAAAATGTTACTAACACCTATATCATCGTTTGAAACCTGTAATCTAGGGTCAAGACCACCGTCAAATGATGTGAAAATCCTGTAAGCTTCCTCTGCTACAAATTTCTGATAATCTTCATTTGCTGCAGCATTCAGTCCATATTTTTCTAAAAAGAATTTTGAGGAATCAATTAAATTCCTGTCTCTTATAGCAAAACCATTTTCACTTGATTGAAATATGGTTAAGATTGGCAAGTGCTCAAATCTAATAGACTTATCTTCAAGATAGCTAGTTAATTTACTGAGTAAAGAAATACTAGTTTCTGCAACTTTAGACTGCACATGTGGCTCCAGCTCTTTTTCCTGCAAACCTATTAATGAAATATAAAGATATTTTACTAACTCCTCATCTACCTCTTCTTCACCTTTAAAAATCTCATCAAAATTCTTATTAAATAAGTCAAACATTCTTGAAAGAGTATTAACTCTAGATGGAATATCATAGGAACTCTGGTTAGTTATATAATCTTGAAAAAGACTCAAGCCAGCTTTAATATCGTTAGCATCTTGAGACTGCTCCATTGAATTTAAAGACCTTAATACATACTTATCTAATAAATCTCTGAGACTTTCATCATTAAAAAAGTTTGTTTTAAAACCGATAACTTTTTCCATTAGATTTATTAAATCTTGATTTTCATAAACTTGATTTAAATCAATAAACTTTTCATTAAAGTGAATGATATCTTTTAATAAAGGAATATCTTTTTTAATTTTTCTTCTTAATGATGAATTTTCATAAAGAGCTCCTACAGTAATCCTAAGAAGTTTTTGAAGAAGTTTATTAATTTTAAGATTGGGATTATCTAAAATCAAAGCTCCCTTCTCTTTATTTTGAGAAATTGCACGAATTGTATTAAGAACTTTCTCTGGCTCTCCCTTGAGTAAAGAATTTATAATTGCTAAATGTTGCCTTGCTTGCCTATATGACAACTCAGAGTAATCATTCATAGCGTCTAAAACTAAATTTTGGTTAACGTGTAACAAAGAAAGCTTTTTAGGTTCTAAGTTATTTTTATCTTTTTCAATTGCACTATCTAATGAATCAATAAAACTACCACCGAGTTCCTGTCTAAACTTCCTTATAAGTTTCTTATAATCTCTAGAACTGTAGAAGTCTATTTGATCAGGACCATTACGAGAATCACTGTGCAAAACTGACATTGAAATTAAGTAAATATCACGAATCAATTTCGAATCTTTTACA
This sequence comes from Candidatus Caenarcanales bacterium, assembly GCA_013216135.1. Lineage (GTDB taxonomy): Bacteria > Cyanobacteriota > Vampirovibrionia > LMEP-6097 > LMEP-6097 > DT-14. Next base: position 18,464 of record JABSOS010000005.1, on the reverse strand, counting down.
TTTGGATTTTCAAATGCAGTTGCATTAATGGTCTCTATGTATTTATGTGGGTCATCAAAATAGAAATAGTACTCATCAAAAGATACACCTTCCACTTCCTTTTCCATTAAAAGCTTGACAAAGTTTAAAAGATCATCTTTCTTTTCCTCACTCAAGGCTTTATTTCTAGTATTAGCTAAAGTTAACCAACTGTAATAAACCTTAGAAGAACTACTACTAAAATCATCTAGAAAATCTAACTGGCTTTGGGGTTTAAATAACTGATCTTTTAAATCATCATCTTTTAAAAGTTCTATCATCAAATAAAAAATTTTGTCTTCTGAAGAATACATCGAGTCTTGCTTAATAGCTTTCTCTGATTCGTTAGGTTGTAATACTTTATTTATAAACTGAATTCTATCGAGTCCCTCACCAAACTCAGATAAAACTAAATTCTTAAAATCTTTCATCATCAAACGGTCAAGCATATTCTTTGCTTTAATCGATAAAAGTTCTTCTACTTGCTCTTTTGAGCTAGAAGATTGCTGTTCTTTCAAATTAGTTATTTTAGAATCAACTAAATCTTGAAATTCTTTATAAGTTAGATTCTTAACTTTTTTCTCTAGTTCTTTTATATCTATCTTAGTCTCATCAGCATTTTCTTCTGGATTATATTCATCTATTTTTTTATTTAATGAGGCTTCTAAAGTTGCATTCATACCGACTAAGTGTTTTAAGTTTCGTTTTAATTCAAGCTCGCCTTTATCATTCACCATTAATGCTGAAGCTCTATTTCTTGCATCAGAATTTCCGTAAAATTCATTTGCGTTATAGATCTCAGAAAAATACTTAGAACTGAAAAAATCTTTCCTCAACTCATCTTGAGATTTATCATCATCAAACCCTAAAACTTCACCAATACCTTTAATAATGAAGCTTTGCCTTTCTTCAGCAGTGAAGTCTCTTTTTTGAGCTTGAATATTTATGTTTAACAACAAATCTGTAACGAAAGCTAAATAATCTTTTTTACCAGCCTTTGCAGCATTCTCGAGTTTATCTAGTATCTCAAGAGGGGCATCCTGTAAAGAGGTTTTACCTAAAGAGTCCAAAAACGAATATGAGTCTTCAACTTTAATTCCTTGGTCTTTAAAATCTTGTCTAAGAGTGTAACCGTCAGTTAGAGTAAACACAGTGTAATCACCAAAATATTTATCTTGCCCTGTTAATTTTGCAGACTTCCTCTGCTTCAGAATACTTTCATTAATTGCAAAATCTGCATTACCATTATCACCACCCCATTTAACCTCAAAAAGATCCCACTTACCCTCAGAGTTCTTTACAGCAGCATCAACTCTATGAGTATAAATTCCAGTCTCATGATCGACATAAGTACATAGCTGGGGAACAATCTCTGAATCTGGGTACTTTAAATTTAAAAAAGAAATAGCAAGCTGCTCCCAAGCGTCACCCTTAATTGAATTCAAACCTATGTGAGATGAATCAGTTTTTTTTACTTTTCCAGAATCTGAGATAATATTCAAAACTTTATCTCTAAACTCTATTTCAGCTTTTGCAAACTCACCTTCAAGTGAATCACTGATTAATTTTGAATTTATAAAACCATCATTTGATTTTATAAGTTGATTTAAAACATTGGTAGTTATTAAATTAAGCCCAGCAGGTGTATCTCTATCAGAAGCTTTATGTTTTCTCAAATCTTTTAAGAAGGGAATTTCTGGATAAATATAATTATTATCTGAGATTAAAGTTTGCATACCCTTTCCTGAAGCAGCACCAACTATACTAAAATCACTAAAATCAGTTTTATCCTTACGATAATTATAATAAGGATGTTCTTTAATTTCTTTATCAAGAGAAGAAAATAATTGTTTAGCTTTATCCTGAAAAGCCCTGATCGACTTAGTAGTAATACTCCTTACACTTCCACCTTCACCTTTAGGAATTTCCTTAAAAGCTTGATTAATCAAAAATCGCTCCCAGGTACCACGATTAAAGACTTTATTATAAGCAAGCCCCCACAAGGTTTCTAGTGTTTTGCGATTATTATATGCAAAAGCAAGAAATGCTTGATTCTTTTCCTGGAGATTATTTTCAATTACATATTTAGAATAGCTGGATAATGAACTATCATTTAATTTGAAATTAAACTTCTTATCATTTTTTTCATAATCATCCTGAAAGTGCTTTGCAGCTTGCAACTCACGTAAAAAAATTACTTGTTTTGTCTCGTCAATCAAGGCTTCTGCATCTTCATTGTTTAAAATAGACTGTGAATATTCGCTATATACTTTTAACTCATTACTATCATCTTTAAAAATATAAAAAGGAGATTTATTAATAAGTGAGCTAGAGTCACCTTTTTGAAATTCATCTAAATTACCTGGAATAGTTATTTGAAAAGCTTTATGAGGTTTCGAGTCTATACTTACCGTAATATCAGAATGTTGAATATAAGTATTTAAAACCCGATTCTCAAATCTTGTGAATTCACCTGAATTGTAAAAATTATTAACCAAAGACAAAAATTCTTGATTAGCTTTATATTGAATATTAGTAAAATCCCTTTGAATTAAAGCTTGAGGAATATTTTCAAATTTATCTTTATCTTGGGCAACATAAAACTGAGTTAAGTAATAGTTTCTTAATTTCTCAATAGCTTCAATTTTACATTCCTTATCAATAACTTGAAACAACTTATTTTTTAAAGACTCAGTCTCAAATACATCGTCTAAAAATTTTGATAAATCATTTATAGAATATTTAGGAAAATATTTTTTGATTATTTTTTTTAAAATTTTGCTTTCCCGTGTTGAATCATTATTTTCATTTAAGAAAAACTTAGTGTTACCATATTCAATCAAACTTTTTATCTGCTTATGAGGTAAAGCTTCTTTAATAAGATATAAGGATCTTTCCTGGATACCCTGGTGCACTTGACTCTTATTTTTTTCGAGTGAAAAACGAGGAACTGGTTTGAAATTAGATTCTTTGGAAGACGTTAAATCAGAGAAATTAGTTTTCAATGTATAAAATGTTTCTGGATGATATGACTTTTCTTCAATTTTCTCAAGAGTATTTTTAAAAGTAGCGACATCACTACTTAAAAGTAATTCAGCAAAATCATAATCATCAGCCCCAGGAAAAGTATTTTTATAAAGCATTATAAAAAACTTTTTATCTTCTTCAGAAATACTCTTAGCTATTGAAACTACAGAGTCGTTTCCTTGCAAAGTACTAAGCTGTTCTTTAATTTGTCTAATTAATCGTGCGCTTTCTTCTTTAAAAGTTGCTTGCAAATCTGCAGGTTCAGCTACAGATACTCTCCTATTAAGGCGATACTCAGTGCTACTAGGATCCTTTGTTAGTGGCGATAAACGTGCACGCACTTTCAAGATAATAACACCATTTGCCAAGAGTATTTACACAATTGGAATTTTGAATATTATTTTAATTATTTTCACTAAAATATTCAAGCATATCTCTAAGCTCTGCTCTCATTTGCTCATTACTTAAGTGCTTATACATACCATGTCCAGGTAAAAGCCACTCAAAATCAACTTCTAAGAGCTTAGCTAAAGACTCTAACTGAAGCTCCCACGAATACCAACAAAAATCTTTAAAAGCATTTATTGAATCTTTACGTCTACTCCAAGACAAATGATCACCTGTAAAAAGATACTTATTTTTTAAATAAAAAAGCAAATGCCCTTTAGTGTGCCCCGGAGCAAATAAAAATTTAATATCTGAGTTAAAGTCACAGTCTTGCTCACCTTGAATAACTATTTCAGAGTCAGGCTGAGCTGAAAGTTCATACTCATGAATAATACGCTTAGCTCCAAATTCTTTAGCGTATTTATCAGCATCAGCAACATCGTCTCTATGACTAAGGAAGATATAATCTATGCCTCCCATTGCTTTAAACTTTTCGACTAAAGGTTTTACATAACGAGGAGAATCAATTAACCAGTTAGCTTCAGAAGTTTGCAGGAAATAACTTTTAGCTGCATAGGATTTTACAGAAGTAAAGCCATTAAAATAAATTTGGATTCCATCTTCATCAACAAGCTTCTCTGGATACTCATTAATAATTTCAGTAACTTTTTTAGTACCAGTATAACCGATGGAACCAGTAGGGCAGCTCAAAAGAGCTTTATATGAATCAATAAACTCTTCATCATTCTCAGTGACTTTATTGACAAAGGAATAGTCCTCGCTTTCACTAAAATTTAATGGGGCTATCTGCCTGCAAGTATCACAATTAATACAAGTAGAATCTACAAAAAAATCAGCTTCGATATTTGCTACTAATTTTTTCTTTGGGTCAGCCATAAATTTTAAGCTAAAGCAGCTTCTCTTAAAGAAATTAATGCCTTTTCATGCGCTTCTATGGTTCTATCAAGATCATCATAACTATGAGCAGCACTCATAAATAAAGCTTCAAAAGGTGAAGGAGCTAAATAAATTCCATTATTAAGCATCTCAACATAGTACTTTTTAAAGAACTCAGTATCAGCTGCTTTGGCTTCTTCAAAGTTCTTAACGGGCTTCTCAGAGAAAAATAAACCAAACATCCCAGCTGCTTCCACAAAAGTCATAGCTCTATCTATAAATTGCTGATTTACTTTTTGCATGCCTTGGATTAAGTACTGAGACTTAGCTTTAAGCTCGTGATAAAAACCACGTCTTTGGATTTTAGAAATAGCAGTATAACCAGCAGCCATAGCAACAGGGTTTCCAGAAAGAGTTCCAGCTTGATACATAGGACCTACAGGAGCTACCATTTCCATAATTTCTTTACGTCCACCGTAAGCACCAACTGGAAAACCACCACCGATAACCTTCCCTAGAGTAGTAAGATCTGGCATAATATCGTATTTTTCCTGTGCGCCACCTAAAGCAACTCTAAACCCAGTCATAACTTCATCAAAGATTAATAGAGACTTGTTCTCATCACAGAGTTTACGCATAGCTTCTAGAAAGGCTTTCTCAGGTAAAATACAACCACCGTTCCCGACTATTGGCTCAACAATAATTGCTGAAATCTCTTTTCCATGTGCATTGAAAGCTTCTTCTAAAGCTGAGACATCGTTATACGGGAGTACTAAAGTATCTTTAGTCACAGATTCAGTAATTCCAGGACTATCAGGAAGAGAAAGAGTCGCAACTCCAGAACCAGCTTGCACTAAAAGTGGGTCTACATGACCGTGATAACAACCTTTAAATTTAATAATTTTAGTTTTAGCTGGATTAGAGCGAGATGTAAAAGCTCTTGCAAGCCTAATGGCAGAAAGAACTGCTTCAGTACCTGAATTTACCATTCTTACCATTTCTATGGATGGCACTAATTTAATAATTTCAGCTGTCATAGTGTTTTCGAGCGCCGTAGGTGCTCCAAAACTAGAACTATTTTTAAGAGCAGCTATAGCTGCTTCTTCTATGTCTGGATCAGCGTGACCTAAAATCATTGGACCCCATGAGCCGATGTAATCTATGTACTCATTACCATCGACATCATATAGCTTTGAACCTTTCGCTTTTTCAAAGAATACAGGATCTATTCCTATAGATTTGAAAGCTCTAACGGGAGAGTTTACTCCTCCTGGCATAAGTTCTTTAGCTTTTTCGAAGAGTTCTTTAGATTTAGTGAAATTAGGCATTAAGTATTATTTTAGCTTTTTTATGATTATTTATTGACTATGATCCATAACTCCCAATGAAAAAGAACAAGTAAAGTCGTGCTATTATCTTAACAATGCGATTTGAATCAATATTTAATCCAGATATTAAAGAACTAAATCAAGCAGCTAGTGAAGTTGAGAATAAAGACCTAAGAGAACTTTTAAGAAATTTAACCGAAATCCTTAAACTTGAACCCAGTAAAGTAGAAACTGTACTTAAAGATTTAAAAAAACAAACTCAGGAAATAATTGAAACTTCTAAAGTAGACAGTTCTATTACATTACCAGATGAGAAATTCAAAAACCTTATTAAAGACAAGTCTGTTGAAGATTTGGCTGATAGCGTGACTCAAAGTAACGTATATTTTGATTTATACATGGAAAATAAGCAAGCGGGAAATCGTAAAAGCCTTAGCAACCTTTTTAGACCAAAAGGTGCCGGTAAATTTTTAAATACTCATGCACTTTTAGGAGGGTTACCTGATCTAAGCATAGAAAAATTTAAAAATTTCCTTATTGATAATAAAGCAAAAATTGCAGAACATTACAAAGGATACGATGATCTTAAAAACTTAATAATACTAATGGATTTACTAAATAACCGCGAAAACTCACAAGAGATAAGAACAAATAGTTTATCAAATACAGAAATCCAAGCAGAATATAATGGAACAACTCGAAGTGCGAGCCTAGCAGATATAGTAGTGGCACTCAAAGGACTTGCAAACAAAATCGACGTTAATGAAGATTTCCCTGAGATCCCTGAAGGTTCTGCAGATGCTCTGGGATGAATGACGGCGTGAGTAGGGTTGGTCATAATCCAGAAATTAATTACGGTACTGAAAATATTAGAACAGTAATATCGAACATAAAAAGCTCCTTTGAATTTATAGAAAAAGTTGCAGAAAGACTAAATCAAGAAAAACTATAAACTTAAAAATCTTTATCCTGAACCCCTTCAAGCAAAGCTTGAAGCTCCAGACTCAGAGCATGACTCATAATCTGACTTTCAGTTAAACCTTTACTAAAGCACTCTGAAATGTGGCTGATATTATACTGAAGAGCTGAGCCCTGAAGCTGAAAATCATAATCTTTCGTTTCAAGATCATAACCATTAATATCAAAATTAATGTCCTTATAAAGATTTAACTGCATTTTAGTCGGCGCAATAAAATCTTCTATTTTTATAAATCCTTTAGTACCACCTATGTAAGCTTCACGGGTAAGATTATGGCTAATAGAACTGAAAAGATTTACATTCAGATTCTCACCGAAGCGCATCAAAATATCATTACTAAGATCAACTTTATCTTCTCTAGAAAAATGAGAATTAACTTTTAATATCTCAGGTTTAAAACTCAGTCCTAGTGACTTAGCAGCAAAAAGACTTAGAAACAATCCATAAACACCGACATCTAAAAGTGCGCCACCAGCAAGCTCTGCTTTAAATAATCGAGAAGCATCATGATAAGGCATTTTACGAGCAGCTTCAGCTCTTAAGTAAGTAACTTCCCCTAAAACTCCTGAACTTAAAATCTTTCCTAATTCATCATAAAGCGGTGTTAAAGGAGTTTTCATAGCCTCCATTAAAAATAAAGACTTTGCTTTAGCAAGCTCTGTTAACTCTTTTAAATCTTTCAAGCTCGTGGTAATCGGCTTTTCACAAAGCACATGCTTACCATGCTCTAAACAAAGTTTAATATCTTGATAATGAATATTATGAGGACTTGCGACATAGACTATATCTATCTTAGGGTCTTTAACTAAATTTTCATATGTCTCAAAGTTTTCGATACTATATCTTTCAGCAAAGCTCTTAGCTGTTTCTAGTTTCCTAGAAGCGATAGCATAAACTTTATTTAATTCAGAAACATCTTTATCTAAATACTTAAATGAGTCCACAAATCTATTAGCTATGCGCCCTGTTCCGAATATCGCCCAATTTAAGATTTTAGTCTTAGTTTTCATAAGAATTAAATACTTATTGTAACTTAGAAAATATACTGATTTCCATAAATAAAAAACCTGGCCCTCTTAACTGAAAGCCAGGTTTTATTAAAGACTTAAAAATAGTTTTAAGAGATTAGCTAGCAGTAGCAGCTCTAGATACTACATAGTCAACAGCAGCACCTACAGTAGTGATTTTCTCAGCATCTTCATCTGGGATTTCAACACCAAACTCATCTTCAAAAGCCATTACTAATTCAACTGTATCAAGTGAATCTGCACCTAGGTCAGCAGTGAAGCTAGAACCTTCTTGGATTTCACTCTCGTCTAAACTTAGTTGTCCAGCTACAACTTTAGAAATTCTTTTTAACGCATCTTCTCTATTCATTACTTGTTTTTTCCTTTTTAGATTTTCCTTAAAAAATTGTACTTAAAAATAGTATCGAGAATCAAGGATACTACATAAATAATCCGCCATCAACCTGTATTACCTGTCCCGTAATATAATTTCCAGCGCTAGCTAAAAATAAGGCTGTTTCAGCGATATCACTAACATTTCCCATATCACCTAAAGGAATATTTTCTTTATAATGTTTTTGCACTTCTTCAGGCAATTCTGCTGTCATATCAGTTTTTATAAAACCTGGAGCAATACAATTAGCTCTGATACCACGACGACCATACTCTTTAGCGAAGGCTTTCGTAAATGCGATCATGCCACCTTTACTCGCTGCATAGTTAGTCTGAGCAGGGTTTCCATGAAGACCTACTACAGATGTCATATTGATAATAGAACCTGATTTTTGCTTAGACATAGGCTTTAATACTGCTTGTGAGATATGGAAAAGACTATTTAAGTTAGTGTTGATAACTGAATTCCAATCATCTTCTTTCATTCTCAGAAGTAAAGTGTCTTTAGTGATACCAGCGTTGTTTACCACAACATCAATTCTTCCAGCGTCAGTCATAACTTCAGCTATAAAAGCTTTAATTCTTTCAGCATCAGAAATGTCACAAGCTTTATAAATAGCTTCACCGACATTTTCTTCAGCAATATTATTCTCAGCAGCAGCTGCTTTAATAGCTTCATTAATAGCAGCATCAGCTGTACTTTCTGGAGATCTTCCAGTAATAAAAACTTTAGCGCCTTCACTTACGAAAAGCTCAGCAATTGCTTTTCCGATACCTCTAGTACCACCTGTTACGATAGCAACTTTATCTTTTAATTTGTTTAAAAACTTGAATTCTTGCATATTTGCAGTTTCCTGATTCCCTTCTTTAACTAATGTTTCTGGCATAATAGGGCTTATTTTAGCAGAAAATTACATCAAGAATCGACTTATTAAATACTTCCTGCAAGATATAGAGGTACTTTAAGTAATCGTTTATCATGATTATATTCAAAATTTTGAGCACTTAGAAGTATAGATTTATCTGGTGAATAACGGTTTTTAAAAGATTCTAAACTCTTAGCTTTCAAATTCAAGCCTGATTTAACTTCAATCGGAACTACTTTTGCATCTAAATCCATTAAAAATTCTATTTCAGCTTGCCCTTCTGTCCAAGTATAAAGTCCATTATTAATCCCCAACTTTACTCTAAACTCTTGAGCAACAAAGTTTTCAGCAAAGAATCCTTTATAATTACTAAAATTAAAATCCAAAATATACTTCGGATTTAATTCACTTAAAGCCCCTAGTAAACCTATATCAAAAACAAAAAGCTTAAAACGATTTTCTTTAGTAAAAGCTGAAAAAGGTATTTCTGCTCTGTGAACAATCTTAACTTTAATTATCAAGCCCACAGCTTCAAGCCAGTCTATAAGACCACTTAAGCGTGAGTAAGCACTTACTCCTGGAATAATTGACTTAAAACGAAATTTCTCTGTTGAGGCATCTATATTTTTAGCTAATTGTTCAGGAATATTTCTGAATAATCTTTCCAAATTCATCGAATTTTCTTTGCCTGAATGCTTAGCCATATCATCTAAATATGAGGAAAGAATTTGTTTCTGGACCAAGCGAACTTCATTAAACTTTTCAAGACTTGAATTATTATTTACTCTGTAACGTTCAACAACTTCAGGTAAACCTCCTGTAACGAAATAATTTTTAAGTTCCTGCCAAAGCTTTTCATGAACTAACTCTGGTATAGAGTCTATTTCCTCTAAAGGCTTATCAATATATTCTAAGAGATCCATTCTCTGAACACCATTCAGGAATTCATAAAAATTCATGGGAAACATATCCAAATAATCAACTTTTCCAACAGGAAAAGATAAATCGTTAAACTTAAGCCCCAGTAATGATCCAGCTGCACATATAGCTTGCTTAGGTAAATCTTCAGCAAAATATTTAAGTGAGGTCAAAGCCTCAGGTAATTCTTGAATTTCATCAAAAATGATTAAATCGTCCTCAGCAATTTTTTGATTAATTTCAAGAGATATTAAATCCAATATCTTGTTTGGTTCAAAATTTTCTTTAAAAGCTTTATGAATTAATTTGTTTTTCTCAAAATTTATATAGTGATAGTTAGGGAAACAGTTTTGACCAAACTCTTTTAATACATAAGTTTTCCCTACCTGCCTAGCACCTCTTAAGATTAAAGGCTTTCTATTAGCTGAGCTTTGCCAAGATTTTAATTTTTCAAGTATAAACCTTTTCATTTAAATAAATTATACCCAGAAAAAATTACAGATTTGCAACTTTTCCCTATTAAAAACTTACCAACTCGTAATTTTCCCACAGGAATTTCAAGCTAAAATTACTACTTAAACCTTCTAAGCTCCCTTGCTATATCTCTAGTAACATCTTTTTTCTTCAAAGACTCACGCTTATCAGCTTTCTTTTTACCTTCAGCTAGGTGAATCAGAGCTTTAGCATAATTTCCCTTAAAGAAAATCTTACTCACAACTAAAGTTTCATTAGTCTGTTTCATTTTCTGTTCGATTTTAAAAATTTCTTGGCGGTTTAATAAAAGTTTCTTCGCCCTTAAGGGGTCGTGATTATACCTATTACCGTGAGTATACTCTGCAATATGGCAGTTAAATAACCAAACTTCACCATCTATTATCTTAGCGAAAGCACCTTTAAGCTGTACATGTCCACTCCGTAAAGATTTAACTTCAGTTCCTTGGAGGACTAAACCTGCAACTATGTCTTTACCTAAATGGAAATCAAAGGAAGCCTTACGGTTACGCGCGACTGTAGCTGAACCACTAGCGGTTTGGGCGTTTCCTTTCTTCTTCTTTTTAGATTTTTTGGACACCAAATCTGATATTAACGCAATAGCATTGAATAAAGCTATATTTTTAGGGAAAATTATAAATGTAATAAGGATTAGTGATGTTAAAATTACTAATTGAAGTATATTATGCAAGAAACTAAAACCGTTAAATTTACAGTAAAAAGACAAGACGAGCCTGATTCAAAGCCATACTATGATACTTTTGAGGTTCCGTATCAAGATGGAATGAATGTCACCACTCTTCTGATGGAGACTAAACAATTCCCTACTACTTGTGAAGGTAAAGCAACCACTCCAGTTTCTTTTGAAAGTGGTTGTTTAGAAGAAGTTTGTGGCTCATGTACCATGATCGTTAACGGTAAAGTTAGACAAGCTTGTACAGCTTTAGTTGATAAACTTCAACAACCGATCAAATTAGAACCTATGTCTAAGTTTCCAGTAAGAAGAGACTTAGTAGTTGATAGATCTAACATGTTCAATGCTCTTAAAAAAGTTAAAGCTTGGATTGAAATTGATGGTGTTTATGATATGGGTGAAGGACCTAAGGTTTACCCTCACGAACAAGAAAGAAATTATGTTTTAAGTAGATGTATGACTTGTGGATGTTGTCTAGAAGCATGCCCTCAGTGGACAAATGAATTAGATTTCATCGGACCACAGGCTATCTCTCAAGCAGTTTTATTTAACAGTCACCCTAACGGTAAATCTACTAAAGACGATAGAACTCAAGCTCTTATCGATAATGGTCTTAACAACTGTGGTAACGCTCAGAACTGTGTTCAAGCATGTCCTAAAGAAATCCCACTTACTGATAGTATCGCTAGAGCGAATAGAGAAGCTACTACTTACACTATCGAGAAGTGGTTAATGGATGCAGCTTCCTAAGAAATTAAAAGAATTTTCTTTTTTACCATTTATAGCGCCTTGGCTTATAGGTTACCTATGTCTTTTTCTAGGACCACTTTTAGCTAGTTTCTATTTATCATTTACTAATTTTGATGGCTTAAATATGCCTGAGAATATTGGTTTTGAAAATTACACTAGATTAATCAGTGACCCTAGTCTTTACGCTTCTTTAAAAGTAACTTTTACTTTTGCATTTTTTAATTTAGGTATAGGAACTTTCCTTGCAATTTTATTTGCGCTGCTTTTAAATACTGATATTAAAGGCAGAAGTATTTTTAGAACTCTACTCTATATCCCGACTGTAGTACCTTTAGTCGCTTCCAGTGTGACTTGGATTTGGATATTCAAAAAGTTACACGAACCAAGCATGCTCTCAGACGCGAATTTAGCATTGCCAGCATTAATAATTATCAGTATGTGGTCACTTGGAAACCCAATGCTTATTTATTTAGCAGGTTTACAGAATATCCCACAGTCTCTATATGAAGCTGCTGATATAGATACAGCCAGTGATTTACAAAAACTCTGGCATATAACATTACCTTCACTTAGTCCAGTGATTTTATTTAATGTCGTTATCGGTATTATTCAAGTCTTCCAGTACTTCGTCCCAGCTTATGTTATGACTTCTGGTGGACCTAAGAATTCTACATTATTTTACTCGCTGTATATTTACCAGAAAGCCTTTGAAGATTTCGAGATGGGCTATGCAAGTGCACTTGCTTGGGTGCTGTTTTTAATTATTTTGTTTTTTACTTGGCTTGCTTTTAGGTTAGTGCCTAGGAATTAGTACGATCGTAGGTCTCTTTATTAATAAGGATAATGTGCTTTTAAAAAGTGCTTTACTTAGCGTTAAAGCTTATTACGGTAGTGTCGTCTTTTAATAATGACTTCATATCTTCAACTAAAGATGATATAAAATTACGATAATCATCATAAATCATTGATTCAGGCATACCATCCTCATCTCGCATAAGAACAAAATCATTATCACGTTTAACAATTGCTTTAGCTAAATTTACATCAGCATATTTAGCTTGTTTAAGTTCATTTAGCATTACATCTTTCTTCTCAAAAAAGTTATTCATACTCTCATCAAGATTATTTACATTAAACTTAAGACCTTGAAGATCTTTTAATAAAAGTAAAATATCTCTATGATCTTCTAATTTATCAGCACTAAAATCAAACTCATTTAAACGAAGCTCATTCTTAGTATTATCAAGCTTCATCAAAACAGCTCTATGTGAATCTAATATGGAATTCTCCTCGAGCTTACTTAATTCATTGAAATCTGTAACTTTACTTAAATCATCTGAATTATCTGCATATGCTCCATCCGTCGCTAATAAAATTTTTGCGTCAGTGGTCAACTCTGATTTAGGCACAGTAATAAATTTAAGATTCTTAGGAATTTCAAATTTTGCATCACTAGAGATACTAATATAATTACCTTTTTTATCATTACCAAATGATGCAAAAGGTGTTTTGTTTTCAGGATTGATAATACTTTTTTCTTTATTAACCCCGCCAGTTTCTTCAACAGCAATTCTAGTATCACCTATACTCACTAAATAATAATTATTATCATCTTCTAAAACTGTAGCCATTGTTGCAGCAGCTTCTCTTTCAAAGTCATTAATAACATTTGCCTGGCTAGTTTTTGCCAAAGAATCTAAGGCTTCAACTAAAGCAAGTTTCACCGTAAAAGTAGGACTACCCTCATCTGAAAGAAAATCCTTATTATCCCTAGGCAATTTAGCTTTTAGGTTTTCAACCGTCTGCTTGTAATCAGTCTCAGGTAAATTGTTAATTTGAATTACAAGCTCATTAATTTTTTTCGGAAACTCTTTTAAAATTTCAGCAACAGCTGGGTAAGCTGAGCTACTTACATCCATCAGAAAAGCTACAGGTCTAAGACCATCAGTTCCTCCGGGAGCAATATCAAACACATCCCTTACATCTTCTGTCTTTTCACCGTCTTTAGATATAGTTGAGAATACCCTACCATTATCCTGCCTATACTCTTTCACTTGGTACGTATTATCACCATAGTTACTTGAAATAGTTACTGAAGGTAATTCTTTATGGTCTAAAGATTTATAAGTTTTTAAACTTACTGCTTGGTAATCAGGATTCACGTCAGCAACGTACTTATTATCTTTCTTATTAGGTGGCTCACTTGGGGCTTTAACTTGATCTATCTTTTGGTTATAGTTAGCCGATTGAGTAGGGTCTTTAGGAATTCCAACCATGCGGATTATCTTAACATGTGATTTTCAAATATGACGTGAAAATATAAAAAATCATAAATTCAAAAGAAAGAATTTAAAAGCAATTTGATTTTTCATCTTTACACGTTAACTGGGTATGATTAATTATATATGGCAAGTAAGATATTAAGAATCATACTATTAACTGGTTTTTTATTAAATATCTCACTCACTAGCCACGCCTATACTAGCTTCAAAAGAAGCCACTGCTATAAAATCTATAAAAAGAAACTCTATGAAAACCTACTAAGCTGTACAGAGAAGTACGCGAGGTCAGGTGACCCCATGGCTGAATACTTTATGGGAAAAATCTATTATGAAGGTTTAGAAACCCCTCGTAATTATAAAAAAGCCTATGAATGGTACTTTAAAGCAGCTGAACAATCTTACGCCGAAGCAGAAAATAAATTAGGGCAAATGTTAGATGAGGGGAAAGGAGTTGTTCAAAACTACGCTAGAGCCTATTACTGGTACACCAGATCAGCCCTTAAAGATTACGCTCACGCCCAATTCAACCTCGCAGATATGCTCTCAGCAGGGCGAGGCTTAGATAGAAATATTGAACAAGCCTATATTTGGGCATTAATTGCTGCAAGTAACGAGCATAAAGATGCAATTAGAATCAGAGATACTCTTGAAATTAACTTTAAATCAGCTCAACTTATTAAACTTCAAAATCAAGCTCAAACACTAGATACCGATATTAAAAGTGGTGAAGCGATAAAACGCTTTATGGCTGAAGAGAAAGCTAAAGAACTTGCTCGGCTTGCAGCTGAAGCTGCTAAGAAGAAAAAAGAAGCAGCTGCTTTAGCTAAGAAAATGAAAAAGAAGCCTGCAAAAAAATAAAGCTATAATATAGCCATGGCAAATGCTATCGAAGACTTAAAAAAAGAAACTGATGGCTTGGATGTGTGGAATCATATTTTTGAAGCATCTAAAGTTGGTTTTTCAGCTGTTAATCAAGAGCTAGTCCCTTTATTTAAATGGTTTGGAATATATGCACAGAAACCGAAAGAAGACGGTTACTATATGATGCGTATAAAAATCCCAGGTGGGCAGCTGAATGCACAGCAAACTTTCAAATTACAAGACCTTGCAAATCGTTTCTCAGATGGTGTTTGTGACATCACTACTCGTCAAGCAGTACAAGTTCACTGGCTTAGAATTGAAAATATCCCAACAATAGTAAAAGAATTAAAAGAAGTAGGCATGGATGTCTATGGTGGTTGTGGTGATATCGCAAGAAACATTACTGGCTGCCCGCTTGCAGGTCTGATAGCAGATGAACACTTTGATGCTAGTCCAGAGTTAAAAGAGATTGATGAAGAATTGAATCGTAATCGTGAGTATTCTAACCTTCCTAGAAAATATAAAATGTCAGTAACTGGCTGCTCACACTGGTGCTCACAGCCTGATATTAACTGTGTTTCCCTAGTGGGGGTTAAGCACCCGAAAACAGGTGAACTCGGTTATACCTTAAAAGTAGGTGGTGGACTGAGTACTAAACCTATGATCGCTAAAAACTTTCCTGTCTTCGTTACACGTGAGCAAGCTAAAGATGTAGTTTTAGCAGTAACAGCTGTTTACCGTGATAATGGTTTTAGAGATAAAAGACAGAAAGCTAGAATTAAATTTCTAGTAGAAGACTGGGGTGTAGAAAAATTTCTAGCAGAAACTGAAAAAGTTTTAGGTTATGAACTTACTAGAGTTCCAGAAATTAGAACTATGGAAACTTGTGCTAAAGAATACTTTCCGAGTCCAGCTGATAGTCACCACGACCATTTAGGGGTAACTAAATTAAAGAATGGTAACTATGCTTTAGGCATAGCTTTTATTAGTGGACGTGCACGTAACCCTGACTTCACGAACGTAGCTAAACTCGCTGAAGAATTCAGCACTACTTCTGAAATCAGAACCACAAATAAACAGAACCTAATCATAGTAAATATTCCAGCAGATAAAATAGATGCCTGCAAAGCAAAGGCTGCTGAGTATAACTTGAAGACAGAGTTTTCACCATTCACAAATCTAGGTGTAGCTTGTACTGGAACAGAATACTGTAATTTAGCCATAGTAGAAACTAAAGCTAGAGCGAAAGACTTATTCGATTATCTCGACGCTGAATTTCCTGAATTCTCAGAAGACCTTATGGTTTCAGTAACTGGCTGCCCTAATAACTGCGCGCAGTATTCTATCGCTGACATAGGTTTAGTCGGAGCCAAGCTCAGAAATGAAGCTGGGGAAATGGAAGATGCTTTTAGAATTACTCTTGGTGGTAGACTCGGCGATGAAGCACAATTCGGGCAAGCTTTAAAAAACCGTTACCTTCATAAAGATATTCATATGACCCTAAAGAAGCTTTTTAGTTTTTATAAAGAGAATAAGTCTGAAGATGAACTATTTAGACACTTTGTTGATAGGCTTGGCTTAGAGAGAATTGAGGCAGCTATCCAGTAATGCCAGAAACTATTACTAAACCTGAAGAGATAAATTGGACTGAATTAGGTGCAGAGTTTGAAGCAGCTTCTACAGAAGAGATTCTAGTGCATGCATTAAATGAATTAAGCCATAAAGGAAAAATCCTTTTTCTTACAGCCTTTGGACCAGAAGGTTGTGTATTAATAGCGATGCTTCATAAACTAGTAGCAGAAAAGAGAATTGAAAAAAATTCTTTTTCAATTGCAAACTTAGACACTGGTTATCAATTCAAAGAAACTTTAGAGCTAAAAGAAAAATTAGAAGAAAAATATAATTTTGAGATTTTTTTAAAACAGCCTGCTCTTTCAGTAGAGAAGCAAGATGAAAAATACGGCAAGGATTTATTTTCTACTAAACCTGATGATTGTTGTTTTATGAGGAAATTAGTTCCTCTAGCAGAATTACTGAGTGATAAACTTGCCTGGATTACTTCTATTCGCCGCGAGCAGACAGAACATAGAGCTAAAGCCAAAGCATTTGAGTTCGATAATAAGTTTAAATTAGGAAAAATTAACCCACTTATAAAATGGACTAAGTCTGATATTTGGAAATATATCCATGAAAATCAAGTTCCGTATAATCCACTTCTAGACCAAGGTTATGAAAGTATAGGCTGTGAACCTTGTACTTCTCATGGCTCCAATAGAGCAGCATCCCGCTGGGCAGGAAAAGATAAGATCGAGTGTGGTCTTCATATTCAAGATCATGAAACTGAACAGGGTGGGGAATTTGTAATTTAACAAACAGTATCAAGCTATTATCTAGAAGCCCAAGTATTAAAATCTAAAATATGAATAATAGAATACCTGTAGGGTCTAAGGCTCCTATCCATCCGGATACAGCCATAGGGCTTAAAACACGCAGAGAAGCAATTAAAACATTCTTACCAGGCGCTTTTTTCCTTAGTCTTAGTTTACTTGAAAAAGATCTCTTAAAATCTCAACACCACAATCCCCCAAAAACAACTAACAAAAAACAAAAAACTGAAAAAGTTATTAACGCAGAAGATATTAATCAAATGCTTGCTGTTGGGATCCCCATGTTATCTGGGGCAGGTTTACTAAGTTACGCTTGGGCACAAATAATTTTAAATGTTGAAAACAAAAAAAAGTTAATACCTCAATTAGATAAATTATTGCCTACTATACATCAAGACTTTATGAATGCATTGGAGGTGTATGAAAACATTAGCTTCACAGCAGAAATAGATGCTGGATCAATCAGAAATAATCCCTGGGGTAAGTTTTCACACCCTGAAAAAAAAGAACAAATCTATAACAATCTTGAGATTATCATTCAATATGGTACTGATGAGTTTGCAGAAGTTGCAGATCAAATATACAAAAAGTTAAAAAGCTTTGAAAAACAAGAAGCAGAACTAAAGAAACCTCTTTGATTTATTAAGTTTATATTCCCACAATTTCTTTTTCAATCAATTTAATCTTTTTCTTTATAGATAAATTCTTCGCAAGCTTCTTATCTGCAAGTGACTTTTTATACCAGTAAATTGCTTTACCATAATCTGATTCAGTAAATAATCCATAATAATATGAACGAGCTAAATTAATCATGGCATTAGTATTTCCCTGAGTGGCAGCCATACTGTAATATTTTTTTGTCGCTTCCCTATCTTTTAATAAAATATAACTGTAGTAAGCATGCCTATTTAAATTACGTGGGCACTCAGTATTTAAAATTAATATTGTAGCTCCCACTGCTAAAGCATTATCAAAATGGATACGGTTCTTAATCAAGAAATCAGATTGTTCAAGTATCTCACTACAATTCTCAAAATTTAAAGGAACCTTTGTTCTAAAATTATGCTGATCTTTAAAATATTTAGAACTAGCTAAATAATGAGGCTCTAGACCAGTTAAAATAAATCTAACTAGTCTGGAATATGCTTAAATACAGTAAATTATCAAAATATAAGCTA
>JABSOS010000049.1 GCA_013216135.1 Candidatus Caenarcanales bacterium | reverse complement strand
TGCCCCTAATTCAGACTGTATTTTAACCAATGCCCCCGAGAGGTTACCATTAAGCAGGTTTCTTACCGTCGCAGGTGCTTCATAACCACAGTCTTTACATTTGAGCCGCTGAATTTTAACGTGATGATCGGTAAATACATCATAAAATGCAGATGTTTGTTTTCCTAGCTTTGCTAATTGCCCTTTACATTTAGGGCACGCTGTTTGATTTTGATTCAGAAGTTTAACTTTTTCGGCTATGATGTTGTCTAGTGAGATTTGGAGTAATTCAATTTGTTTCTCATGATCTATCGAAAAATCATGAAGGTTTGTGGGTTGGGTCAGTGACTCTTCCATAATAGTTGAACGATTTAGAATAAGTGCTGGATCAGTTAGATCATACGTTTCGAAGATAATTCTATAGGCTTTTTGACCCATAATGCCTCCCAAGCAGTTTATTTTTTTAACTATATCACTTTAGGACTAACAACTCAATATATTACACTTCTATTCACAATTACGTTTGTCGATCATAATTAAAAAGATACTAATAAGATTTCCAACACTATATTTCCCGTATTTCATCTCCAGAGATTGAATATTTCATCAAGGTATCTTTGTAGAGAGATTCACTTTCATCTTTAAATCTATTCTTTTGCTTCAAAAGTTCATTGAACTTGCGAAAAAGATTGGAATAAATAATATTATGCGCAGGATTTTTTATAATTCCATCAACATAATCATCCATAAGAAACTCTCCGCACACCGCCAAGTTTAAAAGTACCAACAGGTCATTTTTATCAATTTGCTCAATAGTTTTCCATTCCCTGCCATCCAACGAATAAAGCGCATTAAATCTTTCAATTTTTAAGTATTTCATAACCTTCTCTTCTTTCATTATACGTATCTTCACCAGCTTCAAGTGAATTTATTATTGCTTCATGATTTTTAATCTTATCGCCGTTCAGTCCAGTTAGATAACGATCAGAAGGGTACCCAGTATATATATCATAATAAACTTTGCTACCGCCTGTATGTTTCTTTGTATAAACAATAAAATCTGGCTTTATCGATGCACCTATAGTGCTATTATGAGTTACAACCACAACGGGCATCGTTTTTGAAATATCTTTAATTAAGGCATTCGCTTTTTTCAATAAAAATAAATTATCAAATGATGACTCTGGCTCGTCTAGCATGAGCATGTCATATCTTTGCGCGTCTTTAATTTCTCGCAACAACCTATATTCAGACCGTTCACCACCTGAAACTGGAAATCCATCTGAATTTAGTATCTCATAATTCAATCGGACAAAATATTTATACAATTCTACTACTTCTAAGCCTTCGATCTGTTTAAGTGCACAAAGATAATTGTAAGGATGATCATAACTGTTATAGGCTCCTGCAAAAGAAATGACCTTTTTACTTATTTTCTTAAGCTCTTGTGCACCTCTGAAAGATACACTTCTAGCTACTCTTTGATACCCTTGAACATCAACTCTTAAAGTTTCTCTATCCTTTTTAATTTGATGAACAAGATGACTAAACACTTCAATTTTTTTCTTATCCATAAGAAAACTATAAAAATCAAAGTCTTCAATTGGCTGAGATGCTGACCTTAATCTCAAATTGTCTTTTATTGAAATTATCAAATCATTTAAATATCTTTTCTTAAGTAGCGACTCTTCTTCGAAATTGTGAATAGCGATCAGCTCAACAATCAGGCTCTTCAATTGCCCAATTGATATATGATTATCAATAGTAGATCTATATTCAGAATTAACGATTAGGTTATTTACTGATGAGATTAATTCTCGAATTGAACTTGGATCGCTTCCAGGAAACTCTGATTCATTAAAAAGTTTTGCTCTGGAAAATGCATCCTGTTTTTCAATTTCATGCGCATGCTTTTTAAGGGATTCTATATAAATTTCAACTGCTCTTTCGTTAACGTATAAATCTATATCTACAACGTCATCGACCACTGATTTAAATTCAGCTAAATAATCCTCAGTAAGTTTACTTTGACTTCTGTTAATACTTTCGGAAAAACTTCTTAAATCTTCATCTTGCTCTCTTTGTAGTAGAGAAAATTGTCTAATATACTTAACTCTTATTTCATCGCTTTGGTCATAAATATGATCTAAAGTATAGGACTTACCTGATGACCTTTCACCAATTACAACATTTAACCCAGTTGAAAGCCTTAAATTCCCATTTAACACGTTGAAAATATTATGACCATCTTTTAGTGATAAAAACACTTTTTGCTTATCCCGTAGACAACCCTTTATCCCAGATAATCCCAGCTCCCCAATATTTAAATATGTTTGTCTTGAAGGAATGTTTGTTAGATTTTTATTGATTCTTAAATCACTAAAACATACAGGTACTAAAGAATTTTCATCCCGTAAACAATAAATAAATTTTTTAGGGCTAGTAACTTCTCCTGCGGTGATAAGTAAACCAAATTTTCTAAGTGTTTCTGGACTTATTTCAGGTGACTTTTGGTAGTGCGGTATTAGGATGTATTTATCTAAGTCGGGAAATATTTCAACTAATTCTTCATATGTAATAAAAGAATCATTTGTCGGTATTGCAGAGGTAATTCGATTGCAACGTGTACTAAAGTCAAACAACTCCTTATCATCAGCAATAAGAAGCAGATGACATCCTTCTAGATCTATCTCAATTCCTGGAAAAACAACTGCATCGACTGAATCCTTAATGGTCTTGAATTGGGCGAGGTCGAACATATTGTGATTAGTAATAGCGATAGCATCAAGAGATGCAGAAATTACGTAATATTTCAGAGCATCTAGACAAAACTCAAATGGCCTATCACTCACCGTTGAAACGGTATGCATATGAAAATCAATTTTTTTCACTAGAAATCCTTTCTTTTAAATCTGTCGCGGCAATCAGGCAAACGATTCTTTTTTATTTTTAGACTACTTTAATAATACCTAGCATAGAAGTGCATCACAAAATCTGCACTGAATCGCCATCGCAAATAGAGACATTACTTATCAGTTACCAAAGGTGGCGGATAAGCGAGCAGCATTACTGCTGCTCGCTCTCCTAAGAACCGTGCATGCGAGTTTCCCCTCGCAAACACGGCTCAAGTCCTTCAAAGTCCAGTGGTAAAGCTGAACCGGCAGTGAAAGTGGTACGTTTCTTTTACTACCTTCATAATACGCATCTGCAGTCGAATTACCTACTGTTATGCTTGGTAGGCCGGGGATGCACCAGCTTTAATAGCCGTCATTTGCTTTTCCCCATGGTTTCGATTCTCCAAATTATCTTACGATTCAGGACCCGTCGGACGTTGGCCCACTTTCGTGTCAGGTAACATTTGAACCTGTATTCCCACCATTACAGTGTGACATTCGCTTTTTCCGACATCCCAAACCCGCATACCCATCGGTGATTCTCACGAATGACCTACCCGTGAGGGAGATATACGGGGTTTCCACGTTCCACTTTCTGAGTATCTGTTGGGTTAGGTGCCCGCTATCGACCGGTCAGGATTTGTTTGGCCATGAACGTTCATAACAGAATAACGTTCCTCCTGACATTGCCTTTTGGCCTAAGTGTGTCAGCCTAATTACACTTA
>JABSOS010000048.1 GCA_013216135.1 Candidatus Caenarcanales bacterium | reverse complement strand
TATTTTGATAATTTACTGTATTTAAGCATATTCCAGACTAGTTAGATTTATTTTAACTGGTCTAGAGCCTTAATAATTTCAACAAGTCCCATTTTTGTACCACCTTCTCCCATTCCTACGCCCTTGATCGTGGTTTTATCTTTGCCATCTTTGATGAGTGAAATAAGACTAGCTTGCATTTGCTGTTTAGTTGTTACTTGATTAGCAGAAAGTAGCGATGATTTTTGAGTGTTTGCATAACTCTTTCCACTATTTTTTTGTCTCTTATAAGTCTTTGCTTTTTCTCGAGCTCTTCTTATTTTCCCAGATTCTGGAGTTGTTTTTCTTCCTAAATACCAGGGTGTGTCTGTTTTAGTCAAGTACATACAGATAATGATATTATCTTGAGTATTAAAAGTCAAGACATAATATCTATTTTTCTTGAATTAAGTTCTAAATGTCATATTCTTGCAAGACTATCTATTTTCTTGACTGTCTTTTCTAATATCTCAGTGTTATTCTGAATTTTGAAGGAGACTTATATTAAATGAAGAAAATTAACTCATTACTCTTAGTAGTAATGTTATTACTTTCATCATTCTCAACTGCTGTAAAAGCGGAGGATACTGGAAGTTCAGTTACTGATAATGATTTGATTGAAAAGCAAATTGCCTTTGAAGAAAAAAAGAATCAAAAACTCTTAGATTTACTTTCAAACTTTGACGCTGAAGATAGGTCAGTTGAAAAAGCTAGTTTACATAACGCTAACGCAAGAGTTCTTAACGTAAATTTTAACGACAAGAATTCAAGCTATGGTGACTTAAGTTCACTTAGTAGTGCTAAAAATTTGATTGAGGATATTATTGCAAGTTCTAATGTGAATTACTCTAATCTTAAGATTGAGAAATCGTTAGTGAATACTTTAAACCCTGAAATCCAGTCAAACCCTAAGGTTCAGCCTTATTTAGCTAAATTAAATAGATTCTATACTATAGAGTGTAGTTCTGAAGAAGAATGTATAGAGCTTTGTGATCTTTTATTAGAGAATGATCTCTGTGATAGTGCAGAGCCGATGTTAGAAGTTAAGGCGAACTCAAGGTTTAGAAGTTTTTTGAAACAACCCCTAAGAGAAGTAACTGATGATTTACTTTTTAATTCAGATGCTCCTGCTGGATGGGGTTTTACTTATGCTCCTAGATGGTCTTACGATAAAATAAATGCTTTTACTAAGGTAAGAGAAGGTAGAGGATTTTTTAGAAGTCGTAGAGGAAATACAGAAGAACATCTAGCAGGTAAGGATACTGTTGTTGCTGTTTTAGATTCAGGTGTAGATTTTAATCATGTTGATATTCAAGATAGTATTTGGGTGAATCCACTTGTAGTAACTGATCTGAACAATGATGGTCAAATTAATTTTTTAGATCTTGATACGAATAGTAATAATTTAATTGATGTAGGAGAAATTTTACCTGAGTCAGTAGGTTTTGACTTTGTTGAGTTTGACAGTGATCCAAGTGATCCTTATGGACACGGAACTTTTATCGCTGGACAAATTTCAGCTACTCCTAATAATGCTATCGGTATCGTCGGTGCAGCTCCAGGAGCAAAGATTATGCCTATTCGCTCTTTAGACGAAACTGGTGCTGGTTCTGAGCTTGATATTGGAAATGGAATCATTTTTGCGATTAATAATGGTGCAAATGTAATCAATGCTTCATTTGGAGGACTTGGAAGAAGTTCACTTTTTGAAGTACTTTTTGATATTGCTGATGCTCTTGGAATTGTTTCTATTGCAGCTGCTGGTAATGATGATGTTGATGCTAGTTTGTTTACACCAGCTAATATTAAGTCAGTTATGGCTATTGGAGCTACTGATAGAGAGAATCTTAGAACTAGTTTCTCAAACTTTGGTGGAGAAGTAGATATTGCTGCACCTGGTGGTGGACAAGCTGATGAGCTTTTAGATGGAACAGGACTTTTTAATGTAGTAGCTACTTATCCAACTGATGGTCTTGCTGTAGATTCTAGTTTCTTTATCGGACCTAACCCTAATGCAGATGATGCTTTTGCTAGACTTGCTGGTACTTCATTCTCAGCACCTTATGTTGCAGCTATAGCTGCTACTTTAATTTCTGATTTCCCAGGGTTCACTGCTCAACAAATTAAAACTTTACTTAAAAACTCATTTAAGAAAGGTGGAGATATCTGTAGTGAGGGAGATTTAGAAACTTTTGCATGTAACGGATTAGTTGCTTTTGATAAGCATGTTGGTGAAGGGGTTATTGATGCTGAGATAGCTTTTGAGCAAGCAAGAACTTTAGATAGAACTATCTTTGAATTTTTACCGAATGAACTTAGATTAGAACTTAGTTCAGATGAAACTACTCTAAGAGGAGATGCTCAAGGAGAAATTGAAATTCAAGCCGTAGTTAATGTTGCTTCTAATCAAGCTTTCCCTAGACTTGATAATGTCAACTTGCCACTTAGCTATGATTTACAGCTTCGTTCAGAAACTGAGGAATCTGGAAATCAAGCTTGGTCTACTTTTAAATCTGGAAACTTAGATAGAAAATCTCAAATTAATAATTCAGATTTAATAGACTTAGGTACACTTGACTCTACTACACTTTTAGATGATAACTATCAATTCCGTATAGTTCTTTATACATCACCATTAGCGAAATTTGGTAAAAAGCTTGGAAATACTTTAAGGTTTTCTGACGTTGACACCCTAACTGTGAAAAATAATCTAGTTGTTATTAATACTTGTCAGCAGCTTCAAGATATTCAAAATGATTTGAATGGTGATTATGAACTTGTTCGTGATATTGATTGTAGTGATACAGTAAACTGGAACGCTGGAGCTGGATTCGATCCTATCGGTACTGGAATTCCATTTAGAGGAACCTTAGATGGTAATGGTCACGTGATTAATGATTTATTTATTAATAGACCATTTGCCCCGAGTGCTGGATTATTTGCAGATGTTATCGGAGCTAACACTGTAACTCCTGCAATAATTGCAAACTTAGGTTTAGAGAATGCAAATATCACAGCTACTGACTTTACAGGTGGAGTTGCTGGTTTTGGAGCTTTAGCTATTTTCCGTGAACTTTATGTTACAGGAAATATTTCAAGCTTTGATACATTTGGATTTGATGTAGGTGGAATTATAGGTTCTATATTTGCTGCTGATCTTATCGATTCATACTCTCAAGCAAATGTTGCTGGTGGCGCATTTGTTGGCGGTATCGCAGGTACTACAAATGATGTTACTTCGATCGGAGCATTTCCGTTTATTCAGAATGTTTATGCTGCTGGATCACTTACTGCATTTGCCTTTACTGGAGGATTATTTTCTGTTCAAAGTCCTAATAGTGTAATTATTTCAAGTTACTGGGATACAGATGTTTCTGGAGAAGTGTTCTCTGATGGTGGTGTTGGTTTACCTACTGCTGCAATGCAGAGTCAAGCTAGTTTTATAGACTGGGATTTTACTGATGTTTGGTCTATAGATGAAGGCTTAGATTATCCAAGTTTAAAAGTATTTGAATAATTTGAATTTACTTTGTTTATTTTGTGAAGCCGGCTGCATTGCAGCTGGCTTTTCTATTTTATTGATCTTGAGATTCTGGATTTATTGTGAAAGACGATTCCGCGTGAGGTCTATTTACAATCGTGAATTCATTTTTCACAGCAGGATTTATCCCTACACCATCAGGATAAAGGAGTGTTTGTCTTAAAGCCTGATTATATGGGAGTGTTTGAGGAACTAAGATTTGGTTTTTCCCATTATAATTAATTTTTAAAAGTTTTGAATAACCTTCTCTTTTATCTTTGATACCTTGTTGAATTGCAGGTTGAGCTTCTTTAAGTATGTCTTCAAGTAAACTCATTTCTCTAATAGAAGTCCCTGATTTACTACTACCAGTTACTCCACTTTTAAAAGTATAGTAATGACCTAGTGATTTTTCATCATCTAAGTTAATAACAGCAACATTACCTTTGAATATTTCATCGATAAAAGATCTTTGTAAGTCACTAAGAGTATTATTGGAGGTTGCGGAATTTTTTAAAGTAAGTATATTTTCATCGTAAAAAAGACTATTAAGGTTACTACCTGGTATATCACTACTGGAATAATCTCTTTTACTATCCGAAAGGTTATCATTCACAAGGGAAATCTTCGCTGGTAATTTATAACCATCACCTATTTTTAAATTTTGATCTTTGATTAAAAGCTTTGCTACAAATTTGGCATGAGTCATATCTGCTATAGAGTTTTTATCTAGGGGAGTATCATTAAATTTATAGGGCTCTAGACCAGTTAAAATAAATCTAACTAGTCTGGAATATGCTTAAATACAGTAAATTATCAAAATATAAGC
>JABSOS010000047.1 GCA_013216135.1 Candidatus Caenarcanales bacterium | reverse complement strand
TGAACACGCTGGAAATTTAAACAAATTTCTAATTTTAATAAAACTAACTTGATAAATAATTAGACAACCCTTTAAAAACAAGGGTGTTGGTTGAATAAAAGCTTTACATTAAGTAAATATACTTCGTATAATGCACGCCTCTTCTACTTATGTGAACCAAAGTATTAGGGTATTGTATGAACAACCAGTTAACGTTAGCCTACAATATAAAGAATTAAATACCTTTATGGGTTATTGAGCAATAAATCGCTCAGGAACATGTGAAGGTTTGCAAAGAATGAAGCATTTTTTGCAATAAAAGTTTAAGCCGGTGTGGTGAAATTGGTATACACGACGGATTCAAAATCCGTTGTCGAAAGACGTGGCGGTTCGAGTCCGCCCACCGGTACCATTATTTAGAAGCCCTGCTCTTAACGGAGTGGGGCTTTTTTTGTGCAAAAAAATCATTCAATGTAGATGTATTTTTCTTTAGATGTTAGGTTGTTAGAGCTAATTAACTATTTAAATATACTTTTGCCATCAGAAAGGGAAATTGTGTGAACATTGCAGAAATAAGAATAAAGAATTATAGGCAATTAAAGGATGTAGTTTTAACTCTTGACCCTAAAACAACCGTTATTGTTGGCCGGAACAATACGGGGAAGACCTCGTTAACTGAAATATTTAAGAGTTTTATATCTGAATCATCTCAAAAGCTGAAGTTTGAAGATTTCAACCACTGTTCGTTAAACGAATTTGCCCAAGCGTTAAAAGAATTTAACAACGGAAGTGATGTCGAAATTATTAGAAATCAAATTCCACAAATAGAGCTTGAGCTTCGAGTTAATTATCAAGATGATAGTGAATCATATGGGATACTTGGTGGTTTTATCATAGATTTAGATGAATCTCTGTACGAAACTAAAATTTTGGCTAAATATCAGTTGGCTGAAGGTAATCTTAATCATTTTTTTGATGGATTGAGCATAGATTGCCAAACAACTTACTTCAAAGAGTTAAAAGAAAGAATTAGTAGTTATTTTGAATTTTCTTTGTTGGCTGTAGATCCAACGGATGAAAATAATACAAGTCATTTGGAAATTAGTGCACTTAGGCGATTATTATTAATTGATTGCATCAATGCACAGCGAGGTTTGGATGATGAAACTCATAATGAAAAAGATTTACTGGGTAAATCATTAGGTAATATCTTTAAAAGTGCCTCTCTTCCTGGAGCACCTAAAGATTTTAAGTTAACGTCTGATCAGATAAATTTAGAAGTTGAAAAACTTCAGAAAGCAGTGGGCTCAGATTTTCAAGATAAGGTTAAACAACTTTTACCTAAACTCTCAATTTTCGGTTACCCAAGTTTACAGGATCCAAACATAAGTGCATTGACAGAATTAGATGTTAAATCACTAATTGAAAGTAACACGCGTGTATTTTATCAAAAAAGCGAACACTTAACTTTACCTGAAACCTATAATGGTTTGGGATCACGAAATTTAATTCTAATTCTATTCAAAATTTACGAATATTTTAGAGGTTTTCAAACACGTGAAGAAAAACCAAATGGCCATCTAATTTTTATTGAAGAACCAGAAGCTCATCTTCATCCTCAGATGCAAGAAGTATTTATTAGCCAGTTAGAGCATATAGTTACCGAGTTTGAAGCAACTTTTAATGAGAATAATATATGGCCAGTTCAATTTGTAATTAGCACTCACTCCTCTCATGTAGCGAATGAAGCCGACTTTAGTAAAGTCAGATATTTTATGGCTAAAGATGATACGGGAACTAAAATTAAAGATTTAGGTGCAGAGTTTAATTCAGCTAGCAATAGACAAGATAAAGAATTTATTCATAAATATTTAACTCTAACTAAAAGTGATTTGTATTTTGCTGATAAAGCAGTTCTTGTTGAAGGGATGACAGAACGAATTCTTCTCCCTGAATTGATTCATAAATTTGATAAAATAAACAAAAGTACATTAAAAAGACAATATATTTCCACAATCGAGATAGGTGGTGCTTATGCACAACGATTTTATAAATTTTTAGATTTTTTGGAAATTAAAACACTGGTTATTACTGATTTAGACTCAGTTAAAAAAGAAGTCGGTGAAACAACTACGTATAAGAGTAATCATCCTCTTGAAAGTACACACTCAACCAATTCTGGTATTAAGAATTGGTTTAAAATAAAAGATGAAGGATATGTTGAATTAGGTTTAATTCAAGCGAAGAGTGAGCAAGATAAAATCTCTGGATTTCGAAAAATAGCATATCAGGTACCAGAAAAAGAGGCTTATGCCTGCGGGCGAAGTTTTGAGGATGCATTCATTCTTGCAAATCGAGGTCTTTTTGATATTGATGAATTAAATGCCGATGTAATGACTAAGGCTAGTGAATTTATCTGTGAAGAAAAAGCTTTTAAATGCGCTAAGATGATTGGAAATAATAGTAAAGCAGATTTTGCTATCCAATACGCAATAGATGTACCTGACTGGAAAATACCTAAGTATATTCAAGATGGACTTCATTGGTTAAATGAAACTTCTGAAAACGCTGGAGATGATAATGAGTGATAATCCAGCAGAGATAGCATCTAAAGAAGCACTTAGAAGTGTTTTTTCAGCGATAAAAAATAAACAGCACTTTCGTTTGGAAGCTGGTGCAGGAGCAGGAAAAACGTATTCTTTAATACATGCATTGAATCGCTTGATAAGAGACTCCTCGGATGAATTTATAAAAAACTCTAAGCAAATTGCATGTATTACTTATACAAATGTTGCTAAGGATGAAATTAATGAGAGGACGGATAATCATCCTTTAATATATTCAGAAACAATTCATGCGTTTTGTTGGAATTTATTAAAAGGATTTCAAGCACAACTTAGAAACGAAATTTATCAATTAAGTGAACGATGGATTCAAAGGATTAAAGAATCAGAGGGAATTCAATATCAAAAGGTAGTATACGATTTAGGTTATCCCAAAATAGATGAGTTTCAAATCAGTCTACATCACGATGATGTTATTAAGCTAATGGTTTTGTTTCTAGCAAAATCAAAGTTCAGATTAATGCTTCAATCTAAATTTCCTATTATATTTATTGATGAATATCAAGATACTAACAAGGAACTTGCCGCAGCAATTGTAAAATATTTAGTTGATCAAGATTCAGGAGTTCTTATTGGTTTTTTTGGAGACCATTGGCAAAAAATATACGGTTCTAATGCTTGTGGTCTAATCAAAAGTAGCAAAAGTAACATACTGGAAATTGGTAAAAAAGTTAATTTCCGTTCAGACAAAAATATTGTTGCTTGTCTAAATAGATTGCGTCCAGAACTTCCTCAGATTGAAGCTGACCCTAAATCTAATGGCGAGATCACAGTTTATCATTCTAATAATTGGGTTGGTGATAGGAGAGCAGGTGGACCTGGCGGGCATTGGAAAGGAGATCTACCTCAGGATGAGTCACAACGGTATTTTGAGAGAGTAAAAAAATCACTTGTTAGTCAAGGGTGGAATTTTAATGAAGGAGATAGCAAAGTTTTATTTTTAACAAATAATGCAATAGCAACTGAACAGGGATTTAAGGAGCTTGCTGATTGCTTTCGAGATACTGATGATTATCTAAAAAAAGGGGACCATTATATAAAGTTTTTTTGTGACATAGTCGAACCTGTTTGCGAAGCATTTCAATTAAAAAATTATGGAAAGCTATTTAGTGTTTTGAATAAAAAAGAGCTGCAATTAACCAAACAAGCAGATAAAAAAATATGGATAGATATGCTTACTAATCTTAACTTATTAAGAGAAACCGGCACTGTTGGTGACGTTATATCAATGCTAAAAGAACAAAAACGACCTAGACTATCTCCAAAAGTAGAGCAATTAGAAAGACGGTTTAATCAATTGCAAAGCATAGAGGATGAAGATTGTACTGATTCAGAACTTAGACTCAAAAACAAGATCAAAAATCTAAAAGAAGTTAAATATTCGGAAGTCATTAAGTTAGTTGATTACATAAATGACAAGACACCTTTTTCAACAAAGCATGGTGTTAAAGGTGCTCAATTTGACAATGTATTAATTGTTTTAGGACGAGGGTGGAATCATTACAATTGGGATCAGTTATTTGTTTGGCTTAAAGATGGTTTCCCTAAAGATAAGACTGATACATTTGAAAGAAACCGAAATCTATTTTATGTAGCTTGCTCTCGAGCAAAGAAACGAATGTCTTTATTAATTACGCAAGAGTTATCCCAAAATGCTTTAGATGAGTTATCTTACATTTTCGGAAAAAACAATATTATTGGAGACCCATTGAATTAATGTGTACTCATGCAATATATAATTTTATATGACTTCAATTCTAAATATCTTATTGGTTGTAGCATAATAAATAAAATTACTTTCCCATATTTGGTACATTTCCGCAGCCTGTTCAATTGGAAATGTACCAAACAAATTCTGAAAAATGCCAGCCTGAAAGTCAAAATCCAGATCCTTGGCAAGTTCAGCCATATACCCACTACCAACATAACAAAAGTCGGTAATGTAACAAAACCGCCAGCCATCACCATCATTTTCCAATCGTATTTCTACAGGATGATAACCGCCACCATCGGCGCTGTAGTTTGGATCTCTAAAATTAATAGTAACGACATTTTCATTTTTATAGGGTGCCAATAAGTCAGCAATATAAAGCGCGAAATGTGGCGATACGGGCAGGGCTAAGCTTTCTCGTTTAATGCAAATAGTCATTATTTTATTCCGTTGAATTGTAAAGTAGGTATTTCAAGTAGTCAGAGAAGAAGTAGGCAGGTGCCGTTGTAATGCTTAGTTGATAATTAGGCACCTGCACATGAGTTAGTAATTACTTTTTACTGCCTTTATTAATCGGTGGTATGGGAGTGAGGAATTTATCTAATTCTCCTGCCACAACAGCCTTGATAACAGTTTCAATCGTCGGCACCAAGTTTTCTAGGTCGCCAACATCAATAGCATGCATGCCTTTTTGTAATTCTAGCGCCTTATTACCGTGACGTACTTCTAAGAAATACCGATTGTTTCGCTTGTAAAACCATGCCTTGATATTCTTCGGAACACTTAATTTTTCACGAAGTTTTGTTTCAGGATTCATCTGCCATTTTTCTTTGTAATGGGTATAAGTTTCTCCTGCTACATGCGCCTGTGCCATAGGTTTTTGTACATCAAGCTTAGTGAGGAGCCGTTCTTTATTTTTTAACAATGGGTTATGTTTTGTATTTTCTGGGCGTGCGATAACCTTGAGCGAACCCAATAATGATTTAGTCATGGTGTGC
>JABSOS010000046.1 GCA_013216135.1 Candidatus Caenarcanales bacterium | reverse complement strand
GTTAACATGATATCGCTGATTTCTAGCTGGCTGGCAGAGCCTAATTCAACCATTTTCCCGACATCGGTAAAATGGTCTTTAATTAATTGTCGGATACTTCGCAAGCTGTTCTCGCTTTACTAACGATATTGAGAAAATTGCGCCATTGATCACGTCAGGCAATCAGAAGGTACATTCAGTCTTATAATATCGATGCATAACCTAATCATAGTATTATTTTGGCGATTGTCTTCTCGTGTATAGGTCACACTTTGAACTGATATTCTGCGTGAACTATTCCAATGTTAGCTATTTGAGTTTCTACAGTTAAAGTAAGTGGCTTATGTTCTGTTAGGAAACATTTATTGGTGGTTAGTTACTTATCTTTCAGTGTTTTGATTTTTGTTCTCGACCCTAAGAGGGACTATTTATAACTATATAAAGTAGTTTTCATATTTATGATTACTAATGCTTTGAAATTATGTGATCTTATCCAAAGGGCTTCTTTGTTCGCTAAGCGGAATTGAGCAACCTATAAGTCTAAACTTCCGCACTTTACTTGATAGCAGTCATTACAGTTTGGATTTAGAAAGCTGATTTTCAGATTTTCAATCGGCAGATCATTTTGTGCCATTATGGAAAATCAAATAGTGATGTAATGAATAATGTTGATGACTTGGAGGTATGACCCTTTCGCTCCAATGTCATAAGAAGAATGTTTTATTTTTAAGATTCGATAGATGTATTTTTTCTCTCAAAGTCAATAATCACACGTTTTCGACTTTCTCCCCAACGGTATCCTCCAATAGCGCCATCTCCTCGTATTACACGATGACACGGAATAACAAGTGCTACGTTGTTGCCAGCACAGGCATTTGCAACTGCTCTGAAAGCTTTTGGTGCTCCAATAGCTTGAGCGATTTCACCGTAAGACATGACTTTTCCATAAGGTATACTTCGGAGAAAATCCCATACTTTTTTTTGAAATGCAGTTCCTCTTACATCTAGCGGTATATCTAAATCAATTGATGTTCCATCTATATATAAGTTAAGTAACTTTAACCAATGACTCAACTGATCTTCATTTTTTGAAGACATCAGCACTATTTCCGCACGTGGATATTCTGACACTAGTTGAGCTAATAACTGATGCTCGAATTCTCCAAATTGCAAAAATGATAGCCCTTTATTTGTAGCGGCTATTAAAACAAGACCTAAGTCAGTGATACCAACAGCATATGAAATCTGGACACCATCACCACCTTCGCGGTATTTTTTAGGCGTCATGCCTAAATGACTATTCATTCGACCATAAATGACGGAAGTAGACTCAATACCCGATTCAAAAATAGCATCAGTAACACTACCGGAAGTTCTCAAATTTACCTTTAATGTATTCAACTGGACTTGATCTATATAACTCTTAGGTGTGACATCAAGATATTTTTTAAATAACCTATGTAATTGAAATTGAGTCAGCCCAACAGAACTTGCTAATTTCAGCGCGGTTAAAGGTCCTTCGGTATGCTCTTCGATATTACGGCAAACATGTAACAGCTTTAGTAATCCGCTGTCCTGACTTGCATTGCGTTCAGGTTTACAGCATTTACAGGCTTGATATCCATCATTATAAGCCGATGAAGTATCCTCAAAATAAATTACATTTTTTCTTAGTGGCGCTTTAGCATGACATGACGGATTACAAAATATCTTTGTTGTTTTAACACCGTAATAAAATTGAAAGTCGAACGCTGTATCTTGTGCAACTATCGCTTTCCAGTAAACGTCATTAGACATATTGATTACCGTTAATTTTGTTGAAGACTGACATTGTATTTTTAAAATCATTCTATTTCTATCTGATAATTGCGCTTAACTAATATTAGTTAGGCGCAATTATTAAAACCGATTGATAGTTATTTTCGATCAAGCCTTAAAGCATAACATCCATACGCCGTAAACCTGGCCATAATAAATTTAACCTCGCTATGTGCTAAAAACTCACTAATAGTCAGCTCTGTGTTTATAGGAGAGACTACACGCGCGTCATAGATACCTTCTTCATTATCGTATGCCCTCAAAACTAAGTTATCTCCAAAATAATCATTTTCAGAATTACTGGCTAAAAGGATTTGATCATAACTAATTGCTTCATCAGATTGATTTGCAAGTACATAAACTGCTCCGTATTCTTTGAAAGGACCAGGCTTAGAAAAAGGGCAGTAACTTGCAAGAATTAGCTCTTCACCTGCAACAGCTCTCCTCAATACATCCCGGCAAGGCTCTCCACCCGCGGCAATTAAATGTACTATGGGTTGATTTTGATCATCAATGCCAGACTCTCTTACTTTTATTAGAAAATCTTTACATATTGGGGTTATTTGGTATTTCATAATGTCTCCTAAATAAGGTTACTAATTGAATCTATGGGTGAATTTTAAGAACAGTCTTTTCTCTTCTTCCTTTATAACGGTTACATATGAAGGGTTTTCATTTTCATCTTGGAATGTACCATAGCCTAAAAACAATGAATTTCCAGGTGTGGATTCCCATTTTAATAATACATCTCCAACAATTATATTTTGGTCTTTCATACTACTGAACGAGGCATTGCTATTAACTTTTTGTTTATCAAGAATTAACCTAAGTGACCAATCTTGATTGAATTGATAAGTTGTTTTAAATCTAAGTTGCCTACTCGAAAATATCTTTTCATCGGCAGCGGTCTTAAGCATATTATCTAAGAACTGGATTTTGAATTTTAATTTTGGTGTAACTTTAAATGACATTGATAAAACGGCTTGTTGTAATTTTGCCAGCTCCGGGGTTAACCCGTTTGCAGGCTGATAATTTACCGCATCACCTTGTTTATAGTTAATATCAAACCCAATGAAAGGAAACCATAAACTCTCAACGCCAATATAAAATGTGTTTTGATTGAATGTAGTTAATTGGGAAAGTGTTGCATAATCGTCTTCCCCCAAACGTTCACTTTTATGTATTGCTTTAAATCTTATGTGTGTTTGTCCCGGTAATTCTGTACTGACTACCGTCGATTGAATTTGATCCAGGTAAGTGCCTTTTGTATCCCAGACATTACTAAGCTCAAATTCAGTTGTATAAGATATAATTAGAGGGTTGTCTGCTAGAAATCGATAAGCATATTGTTGTGTGATTTCAGTTATTCCCTTACGCGGAAGATAACCAATTGGACTATCGAAGTCTTCAGCAACACTCTGTGCTTTTGCGCTATAGTTCCAATATTCACCTCCCCCGCCAATGGTTAAATATAGTGCACCAGCTTCATTTGAACTTGTGTTTGAAGAATTGTCTGAATAGGCGATCTGCGAGTCCATATTCCAATTATCGTTGAATCTATAACGCGTTTGAAGCGCAATGTTTGTTGAATCTACTTCACCATTAGAATAATTTGATATAAATAGACCTAAATAGGAATCGTTGCCTATAGTTTTTCTTATATTAGAGACTGATATTTTTGCGTCCTTGCTTATTGTACTATTTGAAGTAGCACTTTCATCATCGATTATCATGCCACCAATTGACCAATCTCCAAGTTGCGCTGTTGCTCTTAAACCAGCACTAGGATCAATTATTTTCCTAGTGAAAAGTAAATTTAGCGGTGTACTAAAATAGTCGGCATTCTCTATGAAAAAGGGCCTTTTTTCAGGAAAGAAAACCTCAAACCTTTCATTAGTGACAATTTGTGGGTCGTCAGACTCTATTTGGGAGAAATCAGGATTCAAAGTTAAATCTAAAACAATTCGATCATCCCATACAAATTTAGCATCCAGACCTAAATCGCTTTCACTATCACTTTCCCAGCTTTCGCGACTTAATGAGGACTTCGATTGAGATTTTTTTGTAGTAACAAAAGGAGTCAGTTCAATTTTTAATGATTTTCTTTCGACATTAATATTACCTAAAGTACCTGCTTGTGAAATTCTTGAAGAAATATTAGTTGAATATTGAGGGAAAAAAGCATTTTCATTATTTCTAGGAATTCCTCGATAAACAAAAAAACCCCAGTTTTGTACATCTCCTGGCGGAAACCTTAAACTTGAAAGTGGAATTTTAATTTTGACAAGATAACCGTTGTTTGCTCTTAACGATTCGGTAAACCATATAGGATTAAAAGATAAATCCCATCCGACACCTTCGCTAAACATGCCATCAATTTGTGATTCAACCGCGTTTGCTTGAAATCCATACATTTGTTGCGAATTCGCAAATGGGATTAAATGTAAAGCAACTGTATCTTCGTCTTGTGAGAACCCATCTCTTGGTGAAACTGTAGATCGAATCAAATCAGGGGCATCATCAAAGCACATAAAAACACTGTATAGATGCGCTTTATCATACGATAGATAAACTGCCGTTTTTTGTGAGCTTTGTGCGCCATTAATGGGAGAACGAGTAAGTAAACTATCTATTTTATGACCGATTAAGCTTTGGTAATTTCCGTTTTCCATTGCCGATAAATAAGCTGATAATTTAGGCTCTTGGTTAACTTCTGGGATATTCACTTTATATGTAATATTTTTTTGCTGTTCAGCTTTAGTTATATTGCTAAAAATAATTATTAAAAATAAAGCGCTGAGGTATTTTAAAGTATTCAACAAGTTTCCTGGTAATGTAATGAGTTTTGCCAAGGTTAAGTTTTGTTGGTTTTTGTTACTATCGGATTATTGCGGTGAGGATTTTTTAAATATAAAAATCTTCATGTCGCGCATAATTACCAAATATTGTGTATTCATATATCTGATTAAGTCTAAAGCTGTTTTGGGAGGGTAGGCTCTTAAAATTAAGACCAGATGTTATCTATGGAAAGAGAGTCCTCATTTTATCTCATATATTTATGTCTGCTTATGATTCGAGAGTGAGCCTAATATTCAATGATTTCAGCTAATAGTTTTGGTCGGCTTTGTGGTAGCTACTGTCCTTTTGAAATTGAATTTATAAAGTTAGATCTTTTGTTCTGTGATCTTATCCAAAGGGCTTCTTTGTTCGCTTTGCTGACGTTAGCTATCGGTTGCTCTTTAGGTCAACTGATCGCTAAAAGAAGACATCCCTGACTACATAGCTAAGGCTAACTGCTGCCACCAAGGGAACATTAGGTCATTAACGTCAAACTGTACCTGGGATTTGGTTTTGTATCGATAACGCTAAGTTAAGCGCCTTGTTAAGCAATCTGAAGATGAAAATACTCAGTAAGCTATTGCACAAATAGTCGCGATTAAACCAAGTTAACCAAGTTACTGATCCGCCACTCCCAGTAAACTTGGATTTTGAATAAAAACCTGCAAACGTTTCAACTCATTTTTAGAGAAGTTTTCCTGTGCATAAGCTTTTAATGCTAGTTGTTTTTCTGGTATAGATAACGCGTTTTGTTGGTTGTTAGCAAAAAACACCTTGTAACTGTTAACACGCGCTTTCCAATAATTTTCGCTTTGTTATACTTTTTCAATGCGTTCATTTATTTCAATGCTATTAATGGGGATAATTTGGCTTTTACCGGCAATATAATCAGCTATATTTGCCGCTTCTAGGC
>JABSOS010000045.1 GCA_013216135.1 Candidatus Caenarcanales bacterium | reverse complement strand
GCATTCTCTAACTCCTTTTGTTTATTTACAAAGTTAGAAATATTGCACTGTTGCATTTCGGTTTAGAAAGAATCCTTGTTCTTAAACTTGAGATTTGCTGCCAGCGTAAACATTACTATTAACATCTAGTGGTAATGGGTTCTCCATGAATAACCTTCTTTCCTCAATTGCAAAATAGTGGAGTGAGCTAGCATACTCTAAGAGTTCATCATCCGTTATATTAAATGGGACAAGTGAATTATGTGGACAGTTAATAACAAAATTATCATCTTTATCTAAGCTAAGGCTTAAAGCATGATGAGCTGTTAGGTAATGACCATCTCTTTCAAAGAATTTATGCTTTTGGTCCCAGCTACAGTTGCTATAGTCAGCAGGGTCGGTTTTTCCTGCGTCTCGAAGTGTTTCCTGGACGGTTTTTACTTTAGTTCCGATTAATACTTTTGAGTGTGAATCTTTTAAAAATGTTTTTACATCTTTGATAAATTTATTCTTCTCTCTTTGAGTACTAAAATCTCTAGCAATAGCGCCATCAACTGTTGTACCTTCTTCTCTATCACTTTGGAGTGAAGCTATGATGCCATTGTTAGAATCTGAACTGTTAATGAATTTAAAGCCTAAAAGTTCTGCTGCTGTTCTTCTGGTTAATCTATGAGTAATATGAGTTCTTTCACCATCCAGTCCTTGGTTGATGTTGTAAGCTAAACTGGTTCTTCTATCAACTTCTGAAAGGGCGAAGCTTAATAGTGAAATACCTGGAACCCCAGAAGCATGTCTTTTCTTGTAGATAGCAACGCCATCGTCTTCCCCATCTGGGTAGTAAGCAAACTCAGTTACTACTAGCTGACCATCTTCCTCTCTTAGACCATGTTGTTGATCCCTAGGGATAACTATACGTTTAGTATCTAAGCCGTTTATTCTTGAATCTGGTGCACTTCCTGCAAAGCGAATACTAAAGACTACTTCACCTTTAGAGTTTACATCAGGGGAAATCCCAGAAAGGACATCTCTTAATTTATCTCCATTTGAGTCATTGATAAGTGCAATGATTAAGGCTGAAAGTTGCATACATTCAGGTAAGCCGTGTTGAGAGACTCTTATTTCACCGTTCTCAAAGAATAAATCTTCAATTAAACTTGCTTTGTTGGAAACTTGGAGAAGTTCATATCTTTTAGTTTGATCATCGCTGTGAGAACTATTTTCTGCAACGTAGAATAACTTTGAATCGATTCTTAAGAAGCTTCCTGGCTTAAGGTCAATGCTTTCATCTTTATTCTCAATAGCTATACCATTTACACCGATATTTAATGACTTTGCTGAATCAGTCAAGTTTAAAGTAAATGTGTCACTATTATTAACAAGTGTTCCTATTTCTATGGCTTGTCCTGAAATATATTGCTGGAGTGACATCTCGCCATTGGCTTTTATCTCTGAGTTAAGTGCAGGAGGGATGATAGGTACTTGACCACTATTAAGGTCATTCATGAATATTTCCTGGTTATATGAATCCATATTCCAGTGGAAATCATCCTTTGATGTTCTTTCAGCTATAAGGTCTATGAATTTTTGATTAAGTTCATATTGATGATCATTTAATTCTATTAATAAATCATGAAGCATATCTGAGCTAGTGCACGACTCTACCATTTCTTTTTCACGCTTTCTGTAGGATTCTACAAATTTAGGGTATTCAGTAGCATTAGCTCTTCCTTGTAAAGTTGCTACGTATGAGGCTTTAGTCGGAACCATTGCTTGAGCAAATCTTTGATCTAATTTAGCTTGGAATTTGTCTGAAATTCCTTCAAATAAAGGTAAAGTGTAATTTACATTTCCAGCATCGTCGATGTGAGCAAAGATGTCTCCGACTTGATCTAGCATTTTATCCATTTTTTCAGGCTCTACATTTAATAAATCAAAGGCGGCATCTTTTGAGTAATTATGGTAATCATAAATAGATTTGTATATATCTTCAGCTAAATTCATTGAATCTGAAACATTGTTTAGGAGCGGAGCCAAGTGTTCGATTTTCTCAAAATCTTTGAATATGTTTAATTTCATGTTTGGGGTATCTGGATACATACGCCCTTCACGAGTTAGCTTCTGTAGTTTGCCATAAGGTATACCTGTCTTAGGA
Organism: Candidatus Caenarcanales bacterium; assembly: GCA_013216135.1. Taxonomy (GTDB): domain Bacteria; phylum Cyanobacteriota; class Vampirovibrionia; order LMEP-6097; family LMEP-6097; genus DT-14. The sequence continues at coordinate 5,102 of JABSOS010000045.1, read as the reverse complement.
AGGTTGTCCAGGACTAGTTCAGCGATTTTTAATTCAATTTTTTTCGTGTCAATATATTTTAATGTTTCTATATTTTCAACTAAGTCGGTATCTAGGAAGGATTTCATATCAGCCCCAGAGTTAATGGCTCTCTCCCAAGCTCTTATCATCATTTTCTCTGCAAAAGGCTGGAAGTTTGAAGAGTTTAGCTCTTCATTATCATAAGAAAATCCGAAGTTAATGAACTTTCCTTCTCCATCTCTAACTACTCTCTCTGAATCTACGACATAGCTTAGGGCTTTCATTGGAGATAAGAAATCTTTATGTTCATCTGATAGGTCTAAGATTCTATCTAGGTTCTGTTCATTTACTGTAATGAACTCAAAACCTTCAGAACCCTCAGCTTGGTGGCAATAATAGAATTCATTATCTACTTTTAAGTAATCACCAGGTCTAAAATAATCTGAGCCTTGGTGTCCCCATTTTCCTGCAACTGAAATGTAGATGTTATCTACTTCACGCTCAGGAGAACGAACCGTGTAGTCTTGGAATGTCTTGTATTCATCGACTCTATTTTTAGTAATAGTTGCGATATCAAATCTTTCACCATTCCTTAGTATATGTAGTTTGACATTTCCATCTGCGTCAGTATCATGCTCTAGCTTAGTTTCACAAGTAGCTAGGCTGTCACATTTTGATTCACTATAGCCAATTAAATCAAGTGTCTCTAAGTTTAATTTATTGAATAACACTGGGAATGATTTTTTGAAATTTGTTACATCTTGATCTGATACTTTCCATTCAAAACTTTCATCTCTAAAAATTTTTTCTCTCATTACATCTCTGAATTCTGCAGTATATTTGAAATCACTATTTTGGTTTAATTGCTCTAAGACAAAGTTTAAATCGTCAGAATCTGAACATGAGGCTATTAAGTCTTTTGAAAGTAGTTCAATGGATTCTTTGTCAGAGTTCAGTTGCTGTGCAGCTGCTACAAGCAGTGCTTTATCTCTTAAAGCTGATGAACCCTGTGCTTCTTTTAGTGAAGCAATAAAAGACTCTTTATCTTCTTTATGTAAGTTCCATACCAGGTTTTTATCATTCTCTACTTTATCTACTAGTTTATTAATTATTGACGGGCTGTAATTATATGTTTCGTTACGATTGAAAGCTACTATTAGTGTATTTAAATGCTCTGAGCTTTCACATGAATCGATTAGTTTAGATTCCATTTCTTCAATCTTTGAAAGGTTTTCTGCACTTGGACTAAATGAACGCATCTTTGCTATGAAATTAGCTTTCCTGATGGTATTAGATTTATCATAAATTTCTTCAATTTTAGCTTTGAAACTATCATCAACACTGTCAAGCATGTATAAAGCAGGCAAGTAGGCTTGTGGCATTTTTCTATCTGCTTCTATAAAGGCTGTGCCAACTTGTTTTAAAACTGTATTCAGTGAGGCTGGAGTAAAAGCTAGTGTTTTCATGTTAGCTTGAACATTTTTCCCTGAGTTGATTGCATCTAAATTTTCTTTGAAGGACTGCGCTGCTGTCTTAAGATCTTTTATGTATTCATGAGCAACATAGCTTGGGTTTTCTAAATCTTGAGCAGCAGTATTAAAATATTCAACTACTGGATCTAGAAAATCAAAATTCCAATTTTCGGGTATTGGTTTTTGCTTAGCTAATATATCTTTAAAAAAAGGTTTGTTAATAACTAGTTCTGGGTAGCTTGTTGCTTTTTCTGCAGCGATTTGTCTGAACTCTGAAGTGTCCATACCTAAAAATTCCATTGTTCTAGTTAGATTCAGCATTTGGTTTAAATTACCATCTTCTTTGAAATTTTCAATATCATTAGCTATTACTTTTGAAGCATACTCATGTATAGCATCATGGCTGAGAGTCGTATACTTTTTCAGCGCTTTTGTTAGTGAAGATAAACTGGATTCATTTTCATAATCCTTTGTAAAGTTTTTATGCCAACCAGCAGTACTTTCAATATCGGCACCACTGTGAGAGTCAACTTTTAGATTTGAAAAGACATACTCTCCAAGTGGAGGTGCAAATCTTTCAAGTAGCTCAGGGCGAATAGCTTCAGCTTTATATATATTTCTAAAAACACTTTGAGCTTGTGTTACTCCATTTACATAAAAACCATTGTCATTAGCCAGCTGAGCTAAAGCTGTTTCAATTTTTTCAAAGTTTTCGTCTCCTAAGTGATGTTCATGATGAGCCCAGCATAGTTCCCAGCCACTAATTTCATTCTCTTTATAAAAACCATCTTTTAATTTATCAGGTTCTAAAGCTGATATAAAGCTGTGTACTAAATCACCATTACCAAATTTAAGTGCATCTCTAAAGTATTCCCCACCTTCTTTAGATTTGATAAACTCCTCACTGTTAACATAGTTATTTAAAGCTTCTCTAATATCATCATCTAAGTGATATTGTGCATTGCATACACCAGCTAATATAAATTCATCAGTATGTTTGCCCTCAATTGCAGAAAAAGATCCGTTCTCATACTTTAAACCAACATGGCTCTCAAAGAAATCGGGTGAGTTGATTTGCTTCTTAAAATCTATATCAAAACCATCAATGTTGATATTATTGTTCAAAACTGTATTAAAATGAATTCCTTGGAAGTCTCTTTCTTGTTTTAGCCAGTCATGTTCTGTTGAGTTGTAAAGCAAATCTCCACATAATGCTCTAACAACAAATAGGTTTCTAATATTATCAAGTAATACTTTTTTGTTTTTTTTGCTAATTTTGTCACTTGTAAATAATAAACTAGCGACTTCTTGGGTTTCACCGAAAGATTTATGTATATCAGGATGCCCGTGCTTTCTTCGCTGGTTAATCATATAATCACCACTGATATCACCCATTACCCACCAGCCTTTGGCATGCTTACTTAAAAGTAAATCATCAACAGCTTTAGCTCCAGCATCACTGCTTAAAAAATACTCCATGTAGTCTTTTCTACCTTCAAACCAGTTTTCATCGATACACATCTTAAATTTGTATTCAAGACTCTGCTCGATATCATCCATTACGATGCCATGTCGAGTAAGCTCTTCTTTTACCTCAGGGCTATCTTTAAATTGATAAAGTTCTGCCATGAATAGATCTGTATTTAGGCTTGAAGTTTTATCAATTCTTTGAGCAATGTTTAAATCAGCAGTTCCGTTTGCTTTTTTCTTAGTTACTATATCTCGCATTCTATCGAAATAACTGTTGCCATATTTGAAACCTTCTGTTAAATACTTGGTATCTAAAATAGTTGATTTCATATCTTTAGCGTATGTTTCAACCATTGATACAACATCTAACATTCTTTGTTTAGTTCTGGTTAAACCTATCTGAGAGTTTAAATCTTGATTAGGAATACTATTATTTAACTTAATATCAGTATTAGCAGTATTGTTTTCAGCATTATTAGTTTTAGCCTTATTAACAGTGCTAGTTGTAGTTGTTTGAATTATATTAAGTCTGTCTATCGTCATTTTTCTTTCTTTATATAAAGATAAAATGCAAAAGATGAAGATTTTTTAACACGTATTACGGAATATTATGGAAAAGTTAAGAAATTTAACGAATGATTATCAAAAAAACCGGAACATAGGCTTTTTATGTTCATACATAAGCATAAGGATGATGAGACATTATGACAGACAGTAACTTAACAGCAAGAATTGGTTCCGGATATTACCAGCAAATTGGAGAGGGTAAACAAGTTGGTAATGATAAAATTTGGACTATTAAAATCAATAATGATGCAAGTATTACAGATACTAACCATAGAGGTAAGTATGCATTGATTAAACATAGTGGAGGTGATACTTATATAACTTATGGTACTAAAGATGAAATTACTGGTGCCATTAATAATTCAACACAGCCACAACAGTTAAAAACAAGATATTTTGATGCTGATAACCCTAGTTCTACAAAAGTAGATAATGGTGGAGGTGAAAAGCTTGCTCCTACTGAGGATAATGTTGACAAAGCATGGGCATTTGCAAATAGCTCTGATGCTACAGTTAAGCAAACGTGGGATTACTATGCTAGTCAAATTAATACAGATGCAGGTTCTGGTAACCCACCACCTGCAGGCACAAAACCAGAAGTTAAGAATGCAAACTTAGGTGAAATAGATACTGATGATGCAAACGCCAAGGCAAGTATAGAGTTTAAGAATAAAATACAGTTAGTAGACCCGAATGCAAAATTAAAAGTTAAAGTTAACGGTACAGATAAAGAAATTAATGCAGCAGATGTTAGCGTAAATGGTAAAAACTTAGAAATTAAAGCTTCAGCTTTAAAAACTCTAGGGCTTAATCCAGGTGCAAATAATAGTATCGAAATTAAGGCAGGTCAGATAGCAGATGAGAATGATAAGGCAAGTATAGAGTTTAAGAATAAAATACAGTTAGTAGACCCGAATGCAAAATTAAAAGTTAAAGTTAACGGTACAGATAAAGAAATTAATGCAGCAGATGTTAGCGTAAATGGTAAAAACTTAGAAATTAAAGCTTCAGCTTTAAAAACTCTAGGGCTTAATCCAGGTGCAAATAATAGTATCGAAATTAAGGCAGGTCAGATAGCAGATGAGAATGATAAGAATGTTACTAACGACGCTGCAACTGTAACTATTAAACCTAAGGCTTCTGGTGGTGGTGCCGACACTACGGCTCCTGTTCTTCAGAACTTTGATCCAAATGCGACCCCTCCTCAAAAAACCTTTGATCCGGCGAACTTGTTCTTCCAGTTTGATGATCAGATAAAAGAGGCAGGTCTAATTATAAAAGATAATACCGGTACTGATGTTACAAGTCAGTTTACAATTACGATAGAAGGAAATAAAGTTAAAGTTGCTGGTCCATTTAAAGATAACCATAAATATAAATTTACCTTTGGTTCAGGTTTAACGAATGTAGATGATAAATCATCTACAGCAGGTATAATCAGAACTCTGACCTCGCAAATTCCTGAAGAGGACTTAAGTTAATTATAAGGCTCCCAATGGGAGCCTTTTTTACTTTTATCAGGGCAACCGCAAAGTCTGCTTAGTTATTTTGGAAAAGAATATCTTGTAGATATTGATTACTAGAAGCAGCTTT
>JABSOS010000044.1 GCA_013216135.1 Candidatus Caenarcanales bacterium | reverse complement strand
ATTACCATGAATTGACGAGCTTCTGCCGACTTGAAGGAGCGAAATTGGATAATAATGCCATGGAAGCGCAGTTAAAACTGAAAATTAGAAACAGAAAAAACGCGATGTTCTACAAAACGTTATCGGGTGCCAGTATCAGTGATGTGATCACTTCAATCATTGCTACAGCAGGGAAAGCAGGTATTAATGTCTTCAATTACTTCAACTTGCTACAACGTGAACGTGAAAAAGTCATGGCAAATCCTGAAAATTATCTTCCTTGGAATTATCTAGAAAATAGTTAATCACTTCTTAAATTACAATAAAATATCTGACTTAGATCAATTTTCTAGGTCATGTTTTACTGTGGAAAATTTCTAAAAAGGCGCTTATTTAAGAAAATTTATTGAGTCAAGCTATGCTCCCGTAAGTTCACTTTCAAAGGTGCAACTGAAAAAATGACACCATGATAACTGAATATAATTTATGTAGTTGTTTGTACAAATATTTTATACCAAATTGATTCTTGCTTTTCATCGAGGTTATTAATAGCTAAAAGCCCCCTAAATACCTCTATATCTTCGTTCTGTTAGCAGGTAGATAACGCTGTGAATAGTTGCCTTGCACTAGCGATTTATAAGGCATTATTGTATTCAATATTTAACTTCCTTTTAAAAAACAATAGTTCATATCAATAGCAATGCTTCAAACTAAAAATCAGCCCGCAATAAGTGGCTTTTTTTTCTCAAATACTATTCAAGCACCGTCACATTATACGAATGACTTATTAACAGAACATTAAATAACCAGACTTTTTACAAATGCACTTTCGAATGGCATTAAGCCGCTAATAATTATTGATATTTTAGCTTCAGAATCAAAGAAAATATTCTACAATAAAGAATATCAATATCTAAGGAGAATATTATGTCGTTGATCACTAATATCACCCATTTTTTAGACGAGAATGGTGAAATACCTGAACTTCCAGAAGAGTCTATTGTGTTATTAAAGTTTTTAACTGACATTATTTCTGAAGTTTCAAAGGAAATTGACGAGCCTATAATATGTACCAGTGTTGAATGCAGGGAGCCAAACGGAACCACGTGCTCAGGTGAAATTGACGCTTGGTGTCATGACGATGGGCATATTGAATGGATCTGCAATGAGTGTAATGAAAATGGCACTATTTCCCATTGGCGTGAATGCCAATGGGACAATTCCATAGTAAAGTTGCATTAAAAATCTCTGGTTGAGTAACTCAGGGGTAGTTTAGTTTAATGAACGGATTGCCTAAGATACACTCAAGCTAGACACGTAAGTAGACTTTATCCATTTTGCATTTTATGATTAATAAAACTGTAAAAAGTTGCTTGAACAAATGATTTTTCAAAGTCAACTTCGGCTTGTCAAAACTTTAATCCTCTAGCAAATTGTGAATTGTTAAATTCAGTTTTAAGTGCCTCTAACTGACTACTCGATAAATTACTTAAATATGACTGAACGTTAGCATTATTTAACTCGTTTTCTTTGCTTTCACTTTCCTGTTTTTCCAGCGTTTCAACTTGGTCTTTATTGACTTGTACTGCTAGCTTGTGTTGCTTTTCTTTTACTAAACAGTTTGGCGTTTTTAGTTGATCAATTGACGGTTTATTTTTTAAAATACCAAAAAGATAATTTTTAACTGACTTCCCTTTTACTTGTCATTTTTTATATTTTACATAAATAATGAGTTGTTCCAAGTACCCTCCCCCTTGTTCCTGAAGAAGTTTATTAAAATCCTTTATGCTAATGCCTAGTTGAACAAATTCAGCTTCTAGTATCGATTTACCAGTTGGTTTTAATGATATTTCTTTTTGAATTGAATAAGCACTTTGATTAAGCATTTTTGTTTTTTTACTAACAGTAAAAATAAAACCAACAATTCTCTTTCACGCTTTTTCTTCTTCAAAACTAACTTTTATGTCAGTAACATTATTTATCAAATTGATTGTTGGAATAAGTAACCTGCTTTTTAAATGCCCTACCAACTTATATTGATGTTTCTCAACGCTGAGAATTGTTCTTAGCTCTTCTATGGTAACTATCCCTGTAGTTCAACGATATAGAAATGAATAGAAATATGAATGTAGTTTGAAGTGCTGATCTTTCTTGAATAATTTAATATTTTCTATTTTTGGCGCTGAAAAATATTCGGTAACACCGATAAGGTAAGGCAACATATCGTCATCAAGCTTTATATCAACATAGGCATTGCCGGAGTTTTTCGCAAATTGACAAGATTGAACGAGATTTTTTTTGATCCGACCGTCTTGTTGTTTAATCTTAATATATGATCACATCAACGAATCAGTGGCTTTATCAACTCTGGCAATAGCGTTTTTATCTGATTTGAGCATAGGGAAAAAATCGACTAATTTTTTGACGTAAATTCTAAAAGTATTGAAACATGTATCATCTTTTCTTATTTCAGCAATGGCGATAGAGATAATTCGATGAGCATCAGGTGATAAAGTATATGACGCTGAAGTGTAATCATTTGATCTAACCATTGAGTTTTTTCAGTCAATTTTTGTTATTTCTTGTAGAGTCATAATCGATTGATTATTTGATAATGATTTTACTTTATTGAATTATCACAGGAATGCAAATTTTGTGATAATAGTTAGACCATTCCAAAAAATGTGATAATTGAATATCGCTTCCTGAAAAGCGTGATAATACGCCTGAAAAGTGTGATCGTTTTACTGAAAAGCGTGATAGTTCTCCTTAGAAGTGTGATATTTAATGTTTTTGACGGCTTAACGAAGCTACGAAAACAGGCTCTAAACGTATTAAACGATAATAAAAGAATAAACGAACGTTGGTTTGTTTTATTTTAGATTAATAATGTTTCCTGAAAAGTGTGATAATAGATTTGAGCTGTACAAGTTGATCATACTGCAACTCGCCCCCTAGCAAAAGAGGATTTGTCTGTCTGTTATTAAATCAACTAGCACTAAATTTAATTTATAAACTAATCATATTGATAATTATATTGCAATAACATCTGTGATGTTTCGTATGGATTACGAGTTCGTGTTTGTCTACCATTTTCAGCTATAATATATAGATTTTTTTTTGCTCTAGATGCTATAACATATAGTAATTTTGATTCAGAAGATCGTGCTTTTTGGGCTGTCTGATTAATGATAATATCCCAATGAGGAATAAACCCCTTCAACATACCAAAAGCAATTACTGTCTCGTATTCTTCACCTTTTACGCCGTGACAAGTATTTATAACAATACCTGTAGATTCTTTAAAAAAACTCCTAAACACATTAACTTCATTTCTATATTGATCTTCATTTAATTCTATATTTCTTTGAGCTTTTTCAAAAAACAAGCCATGTGCTTCATGTAAAGAAGAATCGACTTCTAATTCAATATCCAATTGTTCTATAAGATAATTAAAGCATTCACAAAGATAATCAGTTCCTACAATGGTTTCCGAAGAAAATGAATTTAGTATTTTAAGTAATTGTTTTGCAGTTAAATCGCTAGTTTTATGGTAGCTATCACCAAGGCGGGTAATAATTTCATTTGCCCATCTAATTCTCGTTGAATACAAGCTCCCTGAAGGAATTGTCAAAACAATTTTTGCAACTATTAGCCAAAAATTATCATGTTGACCATAAAAGGGGGATGAAGAAGGAGCATCAAACTTAACATTTGGCAGCAAAGAAATTAACTTTCTGGTTAAAGAACGAATCGGTGCCCACTGTGGTGCCACTATGCAAATTTCGTTTTCGCTAACTCCATTATTAAGTTCTTTTTTTATTATTGATGCAATTTCATCTGCTAGTTGGTCTTTGTGTATCGATTGATTTAAAAACTGAATAACCCCAGCAGATTTTGAGTAGTCAGCTTTAGCTGTAATACCATGCGTGTTTCTAAAAAAAGAAAAATAATCCACAACTCTTTGTGTAGATCGGTAATTATCTGAAAATTTAAAATGATTTAAATTACTGCCTTCAAATTCAACATTTAATTCTAGTAAGCTCTTTGAAAGGCCACCAATACCGTCATAAATAGCTTGATTGACATCTCCAACAATAAATAGCTTAGGTTTAATTTTAGAGTATTTGTATATTTTTGAGAGAATTGCATATTGCAAATCTTGGGTGTCTTGAACTTCATCTATGCACACCAGCCTAAAAATAGTACCTAATGTTTCAGCTATTTCAGGTCTGAGTTCAAGTAGTTGATAAGTGAAATATAAGGCTTGGTCAAAATCGATTTGTTTTCTGGCTTGAAGGTGCTGTCTATATTCCTGTTCAACTTCTCTTGCAAGTCGGTTTGAGTTTGCAACATTTCCAGCTCTATCAAAAGATGTGTTTATTTCCTGAAAAAATCCTAAACCTTTTTCCTGTTTTAAATCCGCAATAATTTTCCTTGTTTCATACTCATCGGCAATTTCAAACCCATTATTTAGAATGGGTAAATAACCGGCATATGGCCTAATAATCCAATCCAATGCAAATGAATGAATTGTGCCAGCCCAAATTTTTTTCGAATCAAAAACAACAAACTGTTCGATGCGAGACTTAATTTCTTCAGCAGCTCGATTCGTATAGGTGACTGCTAGAACTTTCTCTGACTTACCATACAATTGACTCATACCAAGAGATAACCTTGCAGTTAAAGCCCTTGTTTTACCACTACCTGGACATGCGGTTACATACACATTCCCTTCAAAGTGAACAGCTGCTGATTGCTCCTTACTCAATTCCATATTTACCTACCCAATAAATGTATTAAATATGTCAAATCATCATCTGGACAAGCTCTTAGAAACTCGTTGATACAGTCAGTTTTATTTGATAAATTGTCTTCAAAATATTGGATTGGTTTATCTTCTTCCTTAGTAAGAGTCATTTCGTTTTCTAAACGATACACACACATTTTATGTAAAATTGGTTCAGCAAGCTTGTTTTTGCATGAAAATGCTAATGCATCCATTATGTATTTAGGCATATACGTTTCTGAAGAAATTTTTTCGGACAATAACAATGAAAACCAACCCTTTCCTTCTTTATTAGCTAACCTTAATATTTCAATACCAAAAATATCCGTATCAGAAGATTTTAAAAGTTTTTTTGATTTTTTAATACTTGATTCTTTGGAATATATACTTGATAAAGTCTCGATAACTTCTATCGAATTATCTTCAAGTAAAAAATCCACTTCAAAAGTATGTTTAGCATAAAATGCCTGTATATACTGATTTTCTTGAACGTATTCGTCCAATTTCGTTTTTCTTTGTATGCCAGAAATTTGAGAGTTTCTACAAGATTTCTGTAATGGAGTGTCTTCTAATGGATTGATATGTAAAGCGACAATTGAAGTATCAGAATCAGTTATAATTGCACAGTTTTTTCTAATCCGTTCTTCACAAAATAACTTTGAAATATGTTCAAAAAACGCACTATCCATACTAATTAAACTAACGCCCAATTCATCCAGCGAAACACCTAAAACTTTTTTAACTAAGGAAGGTATTAAAATTAATTCTGCATCACCTTCAACAAGAATTACTCCTTTAGCAAATAATAGTGTTGACCTAGTCGCATTTAGATATCTTTCTATTCGGCTACATTCATCTTTCCCCAAACCGAACGATGGTTGATAAACATCTACTACATTTTCTGACAACCCTAAAATATTCATATCTGATATTTCTGCCGCAGATGATATATGTGTTGAGTGTGTCGATAAAAAAACTTGAGTTTTTCCTACAGAATGATTTTCAAATAGTGTTTTTTGAATATGTGTATGTATATGAGCCTCAGGCTCTTCAATTACAAGGAACTGTGCGGCCTTATCAATATCTTGTTTTCTTTCGTATTCTAATAGTTTTAGTGCCAAATAAATTAAATTCGCACCTCCCAAACTTAATTCACTTAAATCACCACTATAGCCATCTACAAAATTATCCCCAACTGTAAGCGATAATTTTTGTAGTAACTTATTTAACTCGCTAGGTAAGGATGACTCAATATCGATAGTAGGTGAAAACGTATACCCTACCGTATTATGCAAAGTATCTTGAATCCCCTTTGATACCTGTTTAATTTCATCAAGTTCTGAAATGTTGCTATTTAACTCAGCCACAAGATTCGTTATTTTTTCTGCATCTACATCTGATATATCTGACGCCACCCCCTTCAACAATTCGATTAGTGGACTGTGTCTATAGTTTTTTAGGTCAGAAACCACATCTCTCAGGGCCTTTACAAACGTAAATGATACCTCTTCATGCAATGGCGATATTTTTACACCATAAGATTTTAAATCTTTATCATTAGGTTGAGGAAATATCAGAGTATCAAAATCACCTACAAGGTTTTTATAGTTATCTTCCAGTAAAAAGTCAGTACTAGAACGTCCAGTAAAGAGCACTTCATAATCATCAATGTTTATGTTATCTATAAGCTCTTTAGATTTAGCTCTATCTCCATTAGCATCAAAAAGACTTTGCCTAACCCTTAGGCATGGCCTGTAATAAAAAGTTAAGGTGCCTTTTTCGCTTCCATCCATGTGCCCTGTATTATGTTTCAATGTTTGACAGCCTTCATGGGCTGACAACTCATCAAACTCAACCGAAATAATAATCCAATGACCTTTCCATGTTTTCAGATTTCTACAAAAATCACTATCTCTTAACTTTGTTATATTTCTTGGTAGTGAATCATCCAATAATAATCTTAGGGCATATAAAGCGTTGGTTTTACCTGAACCATTTTCACCTAGTATTGTGTTAACGCCTTTTTTAAAAACAAATTTGGACCTATCAAAATTACGAAAGTTTCTAATCTTTAGGGAACTAATATACATTTGGCTACCATCCTTTTTATTCTTTTCGATATATAGATGCGGCCTAACTATTAATTATTCAATAGCAAAAACAGATATATATAACATTTTGAATATAATAATTCGTTCCCCTAATAGCAACATTTATACTTAACGATAAATAGAGCCAATATTTTATCTTTGGAACTACAGAAAGAAATACCGGAAATAGTCAAAAAATTAGGGTCAGTGATTGATTTACTCTAAACGGTAACCAACAGCTCATTGCTGAAAGAAAACAAGCCAGATATCCTCAATTTAATGTACTTCTTTGTACGAGAATATTATTGTTCAAATACTGGTGCTAATTTTGAAAGTGAAAAGTGTATTATTAAATTTGACCTTAGGTAAGTAACAATAGGTCCAATCAAGGTTATCTATCTCTATCAAAATCCTTTTCTCGTTCTTTACTCACAGACCGTGACCTAGCCTTTTTAATATCAGCTTTATTTTGAGCAATTCGATCTATTTCCTGCTCAGAAGATTTTCCAAAGCTTTGCTTATCAGCTAAAAAATCACTAACCTCTTTAGCAGTCATTAAATGCTGTCTTTGAGCTTTTTGAAGGTCAACATCAGGAATATTATCTAAAGCCCGTCTAAGGCTGTTTTTTATAACGGTATGAGCCTGTTTAAGTTCTTCTTCAGTACCAAGTCGGTCTTGCCATTCTTTGGTTTGAGAAAGTTTTTGACTTTTTTCAATGTTATGCAGTTCGTTACGCATTGTTTTATACGCATGAATTTTCGCTTCAAGCGAATCATCTTGAGTGTTATAAATGTGAGCCGAACTACTCATAATTTGGTATTCATT
>JABSOS010000043.1 GCA_013216135.1 Candidatus Caenarcanales bacterium | reverse complement strand
CTGCATTCTCTAACTCCTTTTGTTTATTTACAAAGTTAGAAATATTGCACTGTTGCATTTCGGTTTAGAAAGAATCGTACATATTGTTAAGCTCCTTATTTATTCTTTATCTTTCTACTTATTTTAATAATTGTTTATTATTTGACTTGTTGGTCTCATTTCTCATATCTCCCTATGTGTTATGTGTGTTTCAAATAATCTCTTCGATATTACAAAGATAAGAGCTGTCAATTACTTATGATATTATTTTAAATACCTTGGCTTAAAAATAATTAATGTTTCTTATTTTTAACCATTAATTAAATAAAAATAGATAAATTTAAGATTACTTCAACTCTCTTATAAAAGTATGACCTATAAAATGTGATATTATTTTGAAGTTGTAACTAAGTCAAAGATGATAAAAAAATATAATTTAGTTTTAGTCTTATTTTTATTGATAGCGGGGGATTGTTTAGCTAGTACTGCCGCTAATGTAGGTAAAGGTAGTGAAAATCACAAAAGTTCAGTTGTTAAAACTCGGCTCGATGTTTACCTGAAATCAGGTAATTTAATCAGTGAGTCTATTAATAGTTTATTTGCAAATAATAATAATGCTGAAGCTAAATTAATAGAACTTATTAATAGTTTAGAGCTTGAAGGTACGGATTCTCTTAAATTTCATAGCCTTCATATCCCTGATAATCCAGAGACACAGATAAACTCTGGAGTAGCTGCAGACTTAGCTGCAAAGAAAAAAGCTAGAGCGAAGCTTGCAAATAGAGGTGAAAACCGCGAAATTTTAAAACATATCAGAAATCATGTAAGTGTTGAATGTAGTTCAGAAGAACAATGTAAAACTTTAATTGAAGAACTTAGAAAGCAAGATTCTATAGAATCTGTAAACTATCAACATAATTTAGAATTTTACTCAAATATTACAGGACCAAATGGTCTTAATGACCCTCTCTATAATGGTACTGGTCAGTTCTGGGGCAAACCTCTAGAAGAGCAGTGGGGATTAAAAGCCACTGGAGCTAATTCTGCTTGGACTGATACTAGAGGTGAAGGTGTAATAGTAGCTGTTGTAGATTCTGGTGTTGATTACAATCATCCGGATTTGAAAGAGAATATTTTTGTCGACCCCACTTTGGTTGCTGATATTAACAATGATGGCAAAGTTAACTATAAAGATTTAGATACTGATAATAATGACTTTTTAGATGAAAATGAGATCATAGAATTTTCTATGGGATGGTCTGAAGCTGCATTTAAAAACGGCTTTTTCTATGATTTTGGTAAAGATTTTATGGATTTCGAGGGACATGGAACACAAGTCGCTGGTGTTATAGCTGCTGCTGGTAATAACTCTAGAGGTATAGTGGGTGTTGCACCTGAATCTAAGATAATGATTATTCAGGCTTATCCATCTAATTTCCTTGATGAATTCATAGCAGCTCAAGGTATTATCTATGCAGTTGGTAATGGTGCAGATATTATAAATATTTCTTGGGGGTCATATTTTGAAAATCTTGATGATTTAAGTAATAATCCATTGAAGCAAGCTATTGATTATGCAAGTAACCTGGGTGTTTTAGTTGTTACTGCTGCTGGTAATTCATCAGCTGACTCTAGCTTCGCTTTTCCAGCTTCTTCCCCTGAAACTATCACTGTCGCTGCTGCGAATCCTGACTCAAGTATCGCTTCTTTTAGTAACTATGGTTCATCTGTAGATGTTTTAGCTCCAGGTGTGGATATTGTTTCGACTCTATCTAGGTTAAGTTCTCAAGGATTACCTAACTTCTATCAAGATTTTCCATTTGATGACTATGCTTATACCTACTCTTCTGGTACTTCTTTGGCTGCTGCTCATATTTCTGGAGCACTTGCTCTTTTAAAAGCTAGTCACCCTAGTTTTACTAATCAAGAATTGAAAAATCTACTGAAAATAGATTATTTAGGTAATTCATTATCTACTATTCAGGATTTTAGAAATTTCCCTAATAAAGTAATGCCAAGTATTCTGAATTCTGTTTCTAGTTTCCAGTCATCAAATATCTTAAATGTAGATTTGAAAATTGAATTATTTGGTAATGATTACCCTGAATTAGAAAAAGTTTTAAGCTCAAATTTAAATCAACTTAGTTTTAAAGGTGAGGCTTCTGGTGAAAACTTTGCAAGTTATGAACTCAGTTACCTTACTTATGATGATTTTATTAATGCAAATGTCTTACAGGCACCAGCAAACTGGGTTCAGTTGGCTGCAAATAGCGTAGAAGCTCAACCTGATTTATTCGGTAATGACTTCGAATTTTTATCAAATCCTAATCTAAGTGGGATTTCGGGACCTATTTTAATTAGGTTAACAGCCTTTAACACAGACGGTGAATCGGTAAGCGACATAGAAGTAATAAATATCTTAGATGAAGCTAATAAAATCCCAGTTAGTAACTGCGAGCAGTTACAAAATATATATAACGATCTTACAGCTGACTACTACCTAACTAATGATATTGAATGTGCTGGCAGTATTGACTGGAATGGTGGTGCAGGTTTTACTCCTATTTCAGGAATGAAAGAAAATAGAGCTGATCTCAGTGCCTATGAACCATTCATGGGAAGTCTTGATGGTCAAGGTTATGTGATCAAAGATCTTTTCCTCAATAATACCTACTTTCCTTCATTGAGTAAGGATATAGGAATCTTTAGATCTTTAAAAGGTGCTTCTATAAATAATTTAAAAATAGATAATGTGAAAATGTTCTTAAATAACGATTTCTACGCAGGTATTCTTGCTGGTAAAGCTTTATCTGGTTCAACTATTATTAACGTAGAAGTTTCAAATTCTGAAATTAACAGTACTGGAAGAACATCAGGTTTGGGGTTACTTGTTGGAAAATTAATTGGTAGTAATATTGATGTTATTTTTTCAAAAGTATTTAAATCTAAGCTTAATATTAATTTTGATGGAGAGATTCCTATTGGTTCTATAGGTTTATTTTTAGGATCTAGTAGCTCGAATAGACCTGAGATTCTTAAACCTTACAATATCTTAATTGATGGTAATTTAGTAAAGGAATCTGAGTTAAATTTAAATTTTATTAATTCCTTTGTTGATAATTATTACGAACCTATTTCATGGACTGAAGAAAATAGATTTTCTACCTTCATTGGTTCTATTTCTGGATCTAATATATCTAGTAACCTAGTTAAAGATTCAGACTTAATAGTTACAGCAGAACAAGATGCCTTTCTAGGTTTATATTGGTATCGCATGGCAGGTTTTTCAGCATATGTAAGAAATAGTAGTCTTTATGCAAACTTAGTCTCTGATTCAGATATATTATTTAACCTCAATGAATTTTTCTCTGGTAATTTACTGGCTGATGTAGCTGGATTTGTTTTTGATCTTAATAATTCTACTTTAGATAGTTGTGCTTTTGATGGTGGTGAGATCTCAACCGGAGATTTGACATCTAATATGCTATTAAATGTGTCAGATTTCTTATATGCTCAGTTTGGGAGTTTTGTTAGTAACTCATATGCAAAAGCTAAAAATATAAGTTCATTAAATATTGTTACACCTCATATTTTTTCTGCATATTCCTCAAACCAAGATAGTTATAGGAATTGCTACTCAGATTCTAAGTGGAATTTAGGAAGCGATATTAATAGAGTTTATTCTTTCTTTCCAGGTATTACTCAAAGTCAGGCGCCAACTTTAGAGAGTTGTTACTTCACTAATACAGTTCCTATTGTTATTAATACAGGAACCTTTGGTTTAGCTAAACCTGAATATCTTGATGATTTAGTAGCTAATACACAAGGTGCTTATTTAAATTGGGACTTTAATTCTATTTGGTCAATTGATGAAGGGAATGATACTCCTAAATTACAGACTCTAGAAGAGCTTTTAGATGACTTAGATGAAGAACCACCTTCATACGATAATAGTTTTGGGATTACGAATAATACTCTTGATGTAACTAACCCCAGTGATTCATACTATGGCTTTGGTTACATGTTTGTAGGAGATTTATTTGTAAATGGTTCAACTGATAATGGCTTTACTCACAGTATTTTCTTTAACCATAATCCAGACTCTTCATTCTTTACTATATTTAGAGACTTTGCTGATGGAGAATATAGACATCGTCTACTAGCGACTGAATTTTTATCTGATATTCTTGCTCCAAATGAAACCAGAATCTTTAATTTAGATTTTTATGTTTCTGGTGAAGGAGCTGATTTTGAAAGAAGTTTACAAATCCAAATCACTAAAACTGAAGAAGGCTTAATTGGAATTCCTTTTGAAATTAGATTAAGAAGTCCAATTGATGGCACTGATCTTTTCAGATTACAAGAAAATACTCCACTTGAAAATGCTGTAATTGCAAATATCGAAGTAGTAGATGCATTTAATAATGTCGTTGATATTAGTGGTTCTAACGAATATGCTTTGATAGCTTATTCTGGACGTAAGTGTAAAGTTGAAGAATCTCAACTTCTAGCGGTTGATAATTTTGATTTTGATTTCAAAAAAATATTAAGACCTAGCTCAAATCCTACTTTTAGTTGCTTTGTTAGTTTAGAACAACTAGATTCTTCTGGTTCTTATCTAAGAAGCATTGATGGTCAGCATGTAATAACTCAAATTGAAGATGAGGCTGGAGACCATAAGCTTTTTGAAAATATTTTAGGTAAGGTCTTCATTGATATTAAAGAAAACTTATTTGGTCAGACTTACTTTAATAGAAGTGTTGTCAGTATAACTGACGTTAATAATGATACTAATCTTGAACCCTATGAAGAAGAATTCTTCTCTGGTGATTCAAGAAGTAATAGATTCTATAAAAACTCAAATGGTACTTTATCACCAGATCTTAGCGGAAACTTCCTTGATCGAATTTATATTGATTTCTTCAAGAATGAACAAATTATTCCTTCTATTGTAAAAGTTGCAAGTATCGGTAGTTCATCTATAGATGGTGATCTTACGTTTAAGTCAGTCAGACAAAGTAGATCTTCTAAACAAGCTCCTACTTTAAAGCATATGTTTATAAATAATATTAAGCAGTTGTTGAGTGGTTCTAGCTCGAAGATTAACTTAGATAGTGCATCTTTATTACCTGTTGGTTCTGTAAGCTCTATTGGTAATAACTTTGGGTCTATAAGATTAAGTAGAAGGTATGAAACTGGCTCTGTGAACTCTGTGGGAAGTGTTACTACTAGTATTTCTACTGCATATTTCAGTATAGATAAGCTTGAATATGAAGATAAGGGTGATGTTATTGATTTATCTTTAATATTTAAAGATAGCCAAACCACTTACGAACCTGGTAACCCTCAATCTATTCCAGTAAACCTTGCAGAAGGAAGGTACACGATTTCATTCCCTAAACCTGAGTTAAGCCAAATGCTTGATGATGCTCATGACTATGACATTGGTAAACAAGGAAATAAAGCTCCGGAAGATATTGTTTTCTTAGACACTGATTCTCATGAACAGGAAGTTCTTGATAGTAATTTTGCTAATAACTTTAAACTTGCAGACCTTGGTGTAAAAGATCCTAATACCTTTGATATGCATGATTTAGAAATTACTAGCGTTGATCCAGGTTTAAATAGTTTCTATATTGAAGCTAATTCATTAATACTTGGTTCTAAAGAAAACTCTAATGTTGAGATATTTAAAGCTGGCGATTACAAACGTCAAGGATATTCTGAAGCATTAGAGACTATTTCCATCAAGGCAACTGATAAGAGTGGTGCTTCTGTTATTCAAAATCTTAAATTGAGAATTAATAGAGATGAAAATGTTTCACTTGCAAAAGTTATCGGAGAAACAGGATCTGTTGAAATACCTTTTGCTGAGAGAATAAAAACAAAAACATTGTATTTTAAACATCATTATCAAAATCCAGTTGTGATTTTAAATCTAAATTCTAATAACGATCAGGAACCTCCTGTAGCAATGGTTAACAATATTAACTCTAATAGTTTTGATGTTGAATTTAATAATTGGATTTATCAAAATAGCTGGTCTCAAAGTATTGAAAGAGTTGATTACTTTGTATTAGAGGCTGGTGAATATAATCTAGGTGATGGCACGAAAGTAATTGCCGATTTTGCCTCTGCCACTAAAGATTTTCAAACTGTTAATTTCTCTAGCAGCTTTGCTTCTGATCCTATCGTTTTAACTCAAGTTCAAACTCTTGCTAGTTCTGATAAGCCAGTTGTTGAAAGAGTTAGAAATATTAGTGAGACTGGATTTGAATTACAGATAGAAGCTGAAGAAAGCCAAGCTTTAACTCTACAAACAAATCAAATCGCTTATATCGCTTTAGAAGAATCTGAATTCTTTGATATCACTACTCTTCAAGTCAACCATAGTCCTTCTGAAGTTGATATTGATCCTATTAACAATATTTTAATTGGAAATATGCAAACCACAAAAGGTAGTGACACAGCTTATTTAAGGTCTTTTGCTAGTGATGATTCTAGTTCTATGAATGTTTATATTCAAGAAGAAAAATCTAGAGACCAAGAAATTGCACATATTCAAGAAGATGTTTCTATTCTTAATTTAATTAAGTACCATTCAATAATTCTTTATGAAGATGAAACTTATAACTTAGCTTTAAAATCTGAGCCTCTTCCTAGGACTATTGCTTTTAATTACGTTTCTAACTCTGGAATTTTTGCTCTCAGTCCTTTGAATTCTTTTGCCGGAGTTGATTTGGATAATTTAGATATAGAAATATTCAATGCACCTGATCGTGTAAAGTTGAATGAAGATGGAACTATAGATTTCGATGCAGGTTCTTTAAGCTCAAGTGGAGCGATTGATTATAAAGTAACAGATGCTCGTAATCAATCTTCTGCACCTGCTCAAATAGAGTTTACCAATCTTCAAAACCCATCAAGTCAAGTTGAAATAGGAACTCTAGACATCCTTCAAAGTAACAGCACTAGCTGGACTACTGTTAACTTAAGTAAATCATTTAATGATCCTGTCGTTATTATGAGCCCACTTACATTTAAAGGATCTGATCCTTCTACTGTTAGAGTAAGAAATATAAGTTCTACTAGCTTTGAATTCCAGATTGATGAATGGGACTATAAAGATGGCTGGCATACGACTGAGACTGTTAACTATATGGTGGTAGAGAAAGGTATACACCCAATGGCTGATGGTTCTGTGTTTGAGGCTGGTACTTTAGAAGTTGGAAGTTCAGCTGTTACTCAAGGTTTAACTTATAAAAACTCTAATGCTTTCTTGAAATATGATCCGTTAGTATTTGCTCAAGTCTCTTCTGTAAATGAAGCTTCAGCGGTTATACCTAGACTTTCTAATGTCTCTAGTAATTCATTTACTATTCGTCTGGATGAAGAAGAAGTGAATGATAGAGTGCATGCTCCTGAAACTGTTTCTTATTTAGCTATTTACAGAGATCCATTAATAAACTTATCTGGTTCTCAAACTAGGCTTGGTAATCTTGGAATTACTGTAAACCATAACATAAGTGAAATAAGCTTCGGTGAATCATTTGCCGTAAATACTGTCCCTAAGTGCTTTGCGCAAGCTCAAACTTACCTTGGTGGAGATACTATTGCGATTAGGTTTACAAATGTTTCGTCAGATTCTTTAAGTCTATTTTTAGAGGAAGAGAAATCTAAAGATTCTGAGATTGCACATATCCAAGAAGGGGTAGCTTATTACTGTTCTGCATCTGAAGTTGATTTTGCTGAACCTTCAGTTGCAACCTCATTTACCTCTTATGGAGATAGACAAGACTTAGCAGGGAATGTCGAATTTACTCAAGAGCCAATTGCACTAGATATGTTCGGTAATAATTGGAAGGCGATTGATTTTCCATATACAGTAGGACCTAATACAGTAATAGAGTTTGAATTCAGTTCTTCTCAGATGGGAGAATTACATGGTTTAGGTTTCGACGATGATTTAGAGTGGAGTCCAGATAAGTTTTTCAAGCTTTATGGTACCCAAGATATAGAACTTGATATTGAGGATTATAGCTATAATGCAAGTGGCGATAAGCAAGTATTTAGAATTCCAATAGGTCAGTTTTATACTGGTGACATGAAGTATTTATTCTTCTTAAATGATCAAGATATTGAAAATCCTAATTCTCAAAGTAGCTTTGAAAATATTAGAGTCTATGAGTCATTAGCTTCTATATATTCAGGAGAGCAGATTGATTTTAGTATTAATCTTCATCGCTCTTACTCGACAAACCAAGATTTATCAGGGTATGTAAACCTTGAAGAAAATAATACTGCCCTAGATATGTTTGGTAATAATTGGAAAGCGGTTAATTTTCCATATACAGTAGGACCTAACACAGTAATAGAGTTTGAATTTAGTTCATCTCAGATAGGTGAATTACAGGGCTTAGGTTTTGACGATGATTTAGAGTTGAGTCTAAATAGATTTTTCAAGCTTTATGGTACTCAAGAGATAGATTCTATTATTGAGGATTATCGTTATAATGCTAGTGGTGAGAAGCAGTTATTTAGAATCCCTGTCGGTCAGTTCTACACAGGTGAAATGAAGTATTTATTCTTTGCAAATGACTATGATGTTGAAAATCCTAATTCTCAGAGTCTATTCTCTAAGATAAGGGTTTTTGAATCACTTCCAGAATAGTTAAGTTTTATAATTATTAATTATGTTGGTAAAGACAAGCTATTTTATTCAAGCTGATAGATCAGAGATTTAAGCATGAATAAAAATACAAAAAATAATTTATTAATTCTACTGATAGTTTCACTTGCTAGTGTTGTCTATGCGATATTATTTAGAGAGTGGCGTAGTGCAAGCTCGGCATTGGTATATGTCGGGGTTCCTGCATTAATTGCTTATTCTGTTATTGTATTTCCATTCGAAGAAAAAACACTTCTAAAAACGACATTTAAAGTTATAACTGTTCTAACTGCAGTAGTTGCTATTCTTTTTAAAGAAGGTTTTGTTTGTATATTCTTTGCATTCCCTATTGTATTAATAGTTTCTGTTCTGATAATTAAAGTATATGAGTTCATTAAAAAGTATCTCAATAAGAAACTGTTTTCTATTGCGTTCTTCACTCTTTTAATACCTGCTTCAATGGAAGGGGTAATTACTAAGCAGGAACTTAGAAATATTGAATATGAGCAAGTTATTAATCTTGATATAGAAAAAAGTCTAGAAAACTTTAAAGAGGGAAATTCTATAAAATCAAGCCCTATAGAGCTTTTTATTTTTCCAAAGCCAAAAGCAATAGAAGGAAAAGGGTTGGATTTAGGTGATACAAGAAAAATTCACTTTGACTATTACAAATGGTTTTGGGTAAATAAACATTCAGGTGATCTGGTAATGCAAGTCATAGAAAGAGATAGGCTTAACAAGATTGTGTTTAAACCTACTCAGGATACGAGCTATATAAGCCATTATATTGCATGGCAGAAAGCTGAATTCCTATTCGAAGATTTAAATGATAACCAGACTCAAATTAAAGTTAAACTCAGTTATCAACCTCTATTGTCTCCTGCTTGGTATTTTCACCCTCTTATGGATACTGCTGTAAAATCAGCTGCCTAAGTATTAGTAAATAATTTGATTGCTTATGAATAATCCTTTTTACGAAAATCCACAAGATCTCTCGAATATCATTTTATTTACATCTCTTTCATGGGCTGTTATTTCTTTATTTATATTTCAAAAAGTAAATTCAAAAAAATTTATAGCCTATGCTTATGGTTTTTTATTCCAAATGCCATTAATTTACTTTGTAGATAAATTAGCTGTTAAATACTCATTTTGGGTTTATTCTGATAGAACTTATCAAATTAGTCTTTTACTTTCATGGGTGATTTTGTGGTCATTTATACTTCCCTCTTTTAAAATGAAAACCCATTTAACTTTATTAATTGCCTTGATGATTGATTTGATATATCTTCCGTTATTAAGTCCAATATTTATTCTTGGTGAAAATTGGTTGATTGCGGAAGTCTTTTGTCTCTCGATGATACTTTTTCCTTCCTTATTTTTGATTAAGTCTTATCAAGAACAAAAAAATCTCCCTTTGAGGGTATTTGCTGCTATTGCGATTTATCTGGGGTGGATTTTACTTATTGTTTGGGATAGCATACTCAAAATTAAGGATTTAGAATATATCCCCTTGTTATTTATTTCAATTTACTTGGGGATATTTGCAGTTAATGAATTCTATTTTAGAGGAGGGGGGACGCCTCTTCCATTTGATAAACCTAAAAAGTTTGTAACAACTGGAATATACTCATATATCCAAAATCCTATGCAAACATCTTCATTTCTTTTTTTTATTTACTTGTATTTAGTTAGTCACGACGTAAATGTATTAATTTTACTAATAGTAACTTTTCTATTCTCAAATATTTTCACGAGCTACTCAATAAGTAAAGAATGGGATTTAGATGATAATAGGAGCATTTATCTAAAAAAAGTTAGGAAATGGTTATTTAGGTTATCACCATTTTCGACTATAAGAATAAAGGCTTTTTTTAAGCGAGATTGTAATTTGTGCTCTAATACTGAAAACTTTTTTCAAAGCTTCAATCTAGATAAAGTTGAATATGAAGATGCAAATAAATTTTTTGAATTAATGCCTGGAATTAAAAGTATTAAAAGAGCTGTTATTATTCTTTATGAAGATGATGGGAATTATCAAGTTGAGCAGGGAGTTAGAGCTATGTCTTATTTATTTGAACGCATCAATATTTTCTTTGCCTTCTTTGCTTGGGTTGTAAGGCTTCCTTTAATTGACAGATGTATTCAAATGTTTATTGATTTATGTTTTGGGACTCGCTTGATTTTCCATTCATCCTGACAAGCATATTGAAATCAATTTCTTGGCTAAATTCATATGGACAAATAAATGGTATCTGTATTTCCATTTCTTTTACAAGTTTTGAAGCTTTTAAAATTGAATCATTAATTGATTTTGGGGCATTGCTTTTGAGTATTGTGACTCTAGGTCTCTTCTCTTGTGGGTTTTGCTGGACTCTTATTTGGATACTATATTTATAATCTATCTCTTGAGCATTTCTAGAGCTTAGCCCCTTGCGTTTGAGATTATCTTTGATATTATTTTCGATACTATTTATGTCCACAAATGAACCTTTAAGAGCGTCATAACAGTCAATCTCATCAATTACGGGGTTGTAGATAAAGGGTTTTTCTAAAAAATGATTTTGTAGAGATTTTGGTAATTCATTTAGATACTTTTGTTTATCATTACTTTTTAACTTTGATTTTTTTAGTAGAACATTTGCTTTTAGGTATTTTTCAAGACTAATTAATTTATGATAATTAATCAGATATCTTGAAAGGTCAACTTTGGTTATGGATTTAAGAGCTTTACCAAAAAAGTTATATATGTTGAATAAAGAGAATTTGTCTAATTCCTTTTCTTCGTCCAAGTAATCCTGATTAGCTTTTTTTGCATCATTTAATGATAATTTTGCAAAGTTTGAGACCCTTAAACTCCTTTCAAAGCATTCATTTTCAACTTGATTGATAAATAGCAATGGTGAAATTGTTGATAAATCGCTGAAAATTCTCCCACTTACAAAGTTATTCATCAGAACATCTTGTTTATAAATTTCATACAATTTTGTTTCTAGGACAGATTCTTTCAAGATTTTTTCAAATTTATTTATTAGTACTTTTTCATGCTCTGGATATTTATATAAAATTTTATTTAAATACAATAGTCCACTTGAATAGCTTTGAAAAATAATTATTTTATGGATTAAACTTGTTTTATCATCAAGAAGCTTTTGCCAGAATAATATATCTTGCTCTAATCTATTAAAAGCCTCGGAGAACTTCCTTTGATCAAGTAGCATTTTTATCTCAGAATAGTTAATTATTCTGAGATGTTTTAATGTATAAAATGGTAGGCGCAAATTACCATTGATAAAACTTACATACTCATATTGATAGAGATCTCTATACCTTTTTAATAAAGCCTTGTTGATATTTATAACTTCATTAGCATTAGGTAGTTTTATACTATTTTCTTCACGGTATTTTTCATAAATTTTCTCAGCTTTAGTCCTTTCATTTGGGTCTTTGCTTACAGATCTCATTAATAAAGATTTTGCCTTTTCAAAACGCTTTTCCTCTTCTGGAAGTACAAGAGCCAGCATATGTATAAAGCCGTTATCTTTACTAAAATCATTTTTCAATAAGCTTTTTCGATATTTGGGAATTTCTGGGTTTAGTTTTTCATCTTTAAGTAGAAAGGAAGCCGTTAGAAAAAGAAAAGGGAGTATATAAAGAATTAATATATTTACCCAGGCTAAAAATTTTAATACTAAATGTAAAATATTTTTTTTTGATTGTATATGATCTGTAATTTTCACTCTTGAGTTTGTAATTAAATCATAAGCAGTGAGACTTTGTTTTGTGAACAATACTGGAATAAAACAAAGTAAAATAGCAATGTATATATTGGATGACATTTCTATAAGACTGGCTAAATTAGAAAAATTATTTATGGTAGATGAATAATAATCAGTGTCTTTTACTAAAAATGTTGTATTTGAAAAATAGTAAAGAGCGATGCTAAATGGGAGAAGCTTAAATGAATTTCGAATAAAAGCTTGGGAGAAATCAAGTTTACCATTCTTTGAGGAGACATAAATTCCAGAAATGTTTTTACCAGGCGTAGATTGCATATTTGAACTTTCGAAGAAGCAAAAATATAAAATAGTAATTAATAAGTTTAAAATATCGATAAATAAAGTTGGATGAAAACTTGAATTAAATACTGTTAAAATTCCTTTTGAAGTTATCGATATTAAATAGCTGATTACTCCAATTAAAATGCAGTCAATTGTGTATGCCTCTAATCTTTTAATGTTAAGTTTTACTTTATTCATTTAGACCATTTAATCTTAATTTTAGTATATTGTGATCACTAAAGAATCTTCAAAATATTGCTAAGCTTTTTAAATGAAAAAAATTATCTTATCAATAATTTTAGCTATAGCTTCTGTTTATTTGATACTATACTTCATTACTCCTGAAACTTCTTTCGAAGATGATAGTGATACTATGAAGATTCTAAAACAGATTGCTGGAACAGATGATTTAAAATACAATGAAGTAAATTCCAAATTTATGTATAAGTTTAAAATCTATGATTATGACTTAGATAGGTTACTTAAAGGAAAGTATTTTAAGTATAAAGTTCATGATGAGATTGATCTTTTTTCACATTGCCAAAATATAAAAAGTAATGAAAACAGGAAAAGATATTATTGTTTTGACGACAAGTTAATCTATAAAGAACAATCAAGTCTTGAGAACTGTGAGACTTATGGTATATTTTATTGTCCTTATAGAAGTGATGACCCTGATCTCAAGAAGGTTTCTTTACGCATTCGTAAGCGAATTTTTATTGAAAATTTAACTGACGAATGTAAATCTAAAATCCTGAATGAGAAAGATCCTATTTTAGCTGAAATATTAGTAGGCTTATATCGATATGACTACAAAGTAGTTAAAGATGTACTCTTAGATGATATTTCTTGTAACGCTGATATGCCTTAATTCTTTTTATTTACTTTGATTGATGTTGTGAAGTCAACTTCCTGACTAAATTCATATGGACAAAGGAATGGTACCTGTGTTTTGATTTTTCTTAGCTTTTTAGAAGCTTCTATCGTTAATTCATTGATCGCTTTTGAAGCGTTGCTTTTAAGTATTGTAACTTTAGGTAAGCCATTCGGTATGCTTTGCTGAATACGTACTTTAATACTATAATCATCACCAGTTAATTTTAATTTTCTACTCTCTCCTAAGACTCTTCTTTCTAAGCTATTTTTAATGTTGCTTTCAATTTTATTTACTAAATCTTTATCTACATATGAACCTCTGAGAGCGTCATAGCAATCAATATCATTAATTTCAGGTTTGTAAATAAAGGGGGTTTCTAAGAAATGGTTTTGCAAAGATTTAGGAAGCTCATCTAGGTATGCTTGTTTCTTCTCATTTTCAAGATTAGATTTTTTTAGTATGATCTTGGCTTTTAAGTATTTCTCAAATCCAATAACTTTATGGTAATTTATTAAAAATCTATCTAAATTTGGTGAAGTAATAGAAGCTAAAACATTACCAATGATATTGTATGTATAATATGTTGGCGAGTTTTGATATGTCTCTTTTTTTAGTGAGTAAGCCTTGTAAGCTTTTTCTATATCATTTACAGGTAATTTTGCAAAATTGGAAATTCTTAGCCTATCTTCAAAAATATTGTTTTTAACTTGATTGATAAATAATATTGGAGAAACCGAAGGTAATTTATCAAAATACTTAGATGTAAAAAAACAATCTATTAAAAGATCTTGTCTGTAAATATGAAATAGATTCTTTTCAAGAGGAGAATTACTTAGAACTATTTCTATCTCATCTAAGAATCTTTTTTCAACATCAGGGTAA
Organism: Candidatus Caenarcanales bacterium; assembly: GCA_013216135.1. Taxonomy (GTDB): domain Bacteria; phylum Cyanobacteriota; class Vampirovibrionia; order LMEP-6097; family LMEP-6097; genus DT-14. The sequence goes on along the minus strand of JABSOS010000043.1, from coordinate 1,369 downwards.
TTGTAGAGAATATTATTTAAATAATGTAACCCATTTTTGTAAGAAATGACAATGGCACTCTTTATGACAATGCTTGTTTTATCATTAAGCAGTCTTTGCCAGAATAGTATATCTTCTTTTAGCTTGGTGAAAGCTTCTTCGTATTTTTTCTGATCGAGTAATACTTTTATTTCTAGGTAATTTAATTTTCTAAGGTCCAGTATCTCTGTTATAGGAGGAATAATGGTTTCACCTAGAGTACTTACATAGTTATATTTATAAAGTTCTCTATATCTTTCTAGAAGATTTCTATTGTAATTGATGATTTTTTGCGCCTTATTCGTTGTTAGACATTTATTATTAGTTATGCTGTATAAACCACATTTTGAAAAAGCTTCCAAATCATCAGAAGCTACACCTATTCCACTTTTTTTACGAAGATTTTCAAATCTAGATCTAGCTTCATGATAGTCATCTAAATTATCACTCATAGATTGTTTGATTAATGACTTTGCTTCTTCAAAAGCTTTTTCTTTATCTGGAAATACTAGAGCTACCATATGAATGAAACCATTATCCTTACTAAAATCATTAGTTAAAAGTTTTTTCTTATAAATATTGATTTCTGGATTTAATTTTGGGTCCTTTAATACAAGTGAGGCTGTACTTAAGACAAAAGGAAATAGATAAGCAATTAGAATGAAAATCCAGGTTAGTAATCTTACTAGTATTCTACAAACATTTATTTTAGGAGCTGTAACTATAGTGGTTTTTACTCTTGAACCTACAAGCCAATCATAAATAGTGAAACCTTCTTTAGTAAAGAATACAGGAATAAGCCAAATGAAAATAAATATGTCACCGAATAAAATTACTCTTCCCATTTCAGGAATAAATGCAAAATTATCTTGGTTGTAAATCATGGAATCATCACTGAAATCCACTTGCCCAAAGATACTTTTTAGATAGTATAGAGTGATAATAATTGGAATATGCTTTAAAAGATTTCTTGCAAAAGCTACTGGAATATTGATTTTACAGTTGTTTGCTGAAGATACACAGATCCCAAAAAATCTTTTACCTGGAGTAGCTTGTTTCTGCGAACTCTCAAAATAGCTGAAGTAAATTAAAGTAATTAAAATCCACAAACTATTAGTAATAAGGCTACTATCTATCCCTATCTTAAAGAGTTCTACGGCTTGCTCTATAATGAAGCAGATTAGAGTGTCAATAAGAGTAATTATTATTCCGTCTAGGGCAAAGGCTTCTAGTCTGTGGATATTTTTAGCTTTAAGATTTTTCATGCTTTTTAATATGGCTCTAGACCATTAAACTTTATGATTCTTTAGAAATTACTAACTCGTACAACTCCTTTTCTAGCTCCTGATTG
>JABSOS010000042.1 GCA_013216135.1 Candidatus Caenarcanales bacterium | reverse complement strand
CAGGAGCTAGAAAAGGAGTTGTACGAGTTAGTAATTTCTAAAGAATCATAAAGTTTAATGGTCTAGAGCCTTATTAAATATAAAATCACTCAGTTCAGTAAACTTATCTTCAAATGGATCAAAGCGTTTTATTTGATTTAGTTCTTGAACATAGTTATTCACTTTTTCAGTAAGTTTTTGTTTTTTACTAATGGAAGTATAATTGCTTTGTTGTGATATTTTATTAGTTGAGATTTCACCCATATATTAGTCTATTCTACAAAAAAAGCCCCGCAAAGCGGGGCTCTCTCTAAAACTAATTTAGTTATAAATCTTATAACTGAACTTGTTCAATATCTCTCATGGAAAGAAGAATTCTTCTTTCATACGGAGAAAGTTTCTTGATAATAATTTCAATTTCTTGTCCAACTTCTAAGAAACTATCTGGAGTTGCATCTTCATCATCAGAAATTTCATTTGATGGAAGTAAACCTTCAACACCTGGATAAATTTCAATAAATGCACCAAATGCAGTGATCTTAACAACTGAACCTTTAACGATTTGACCTTCAACGAATTTATCTTCGATTTCAGTCCATGGATCCTGCTCAAGTCTCTTAAGTGAAAGACTGATTTTACCAGACTCATCAATTTTAAGAACTTTAACGGAGATTTGATCACCAACAGATAATTTTTCTTTAGGATGATTAATTCTTTGCCAAGAAATTTCAGAAACTGGAAGTAATCCATCGATACCACCGATATCAACAAATGCTCCGAATTCTGCAACTCTAACAACTGTACCAGAGATAACTTGTCCAACTTCAAGCTCAACAAGTGCTTTCTCTCTAAGGTTAGCTTTTTCTTCTTCGATAACAACTTTTCTAGAACAGATAAGCTTACGGCTATTTTTATTAAGTTCGATAATCTTAAGCTTAATAACTACACCTTTCTCGATCTCACCTTCAGTAGTAGATCTTAACTGACTAGCTGGAACGAAACCTCTAACACCGTGGATTTCAACAACTACGCCACCTTTAACAACAGCGAATACTTCACCTTCAACGATATCATCGTTAGCTTTAATCTCTTCAAGTTTAACCCAACCTCTAGCTTGAGCAACTCTCTTATATGAAAGAAGTAAAGGACCTTTATCACTTTCTTCTCTGATTACGTAGAAATCATATTCTTTATCAAATTCAAGAACATCTTCTACAGTCTTTTCTTCTTCTCTATTAGCAACTTCTTTAGTAGGAAGGAAACCTTCACTCTTGAAGCCAACATCAATTAGAGCTCCATCTTTATCAATTCTGGTTAACTTACCTTTAATAATGTCACCAGCACTAAAACTACCGATGTCACTATTTCTTTCTAAGAGGGCCTCAAATTCGCCTCCAAGATCTTCAAATATTGATTCTTCTGGGATTAACTCTAATTTATTCATGTTTTTACTACCTAATATAATGGAGCGGAAGACGAGATTCGAACTCGCGACCCATTCCTTGGCAAGGAATTGCTCTACCACTGAGCCACTTCCGCAGGCAAACATTAATATTAGCAAATTAGATTCTTAATTATCTAATTTTCTTGAAAAAATTAATGTTTTCTAAACCATGTCGATAGACAAATCTTTCTCTCTAAGCTCTGAGAAGAAATTTTTACCACGAGAATTTAATTCATCAATTTTCTTAACGACATCACTCTCTATATATTCAAGAATCTGTTCAGCATAACGATCAGCATCTTCTTTAATCTTCTTAGCTTTTAAAAGAGCGTGTTCTTCTATCTTTCTAGCCCTTTCTAAGGCTTCTTTACGAATATGCTCGGCCTCGTGCTCAGCGTCTTTAGATAAACGCTTCGCTTGCTCACTAAACTCAATAAATAGAGTTTTAGCTTCATTTTCTGCATCTTTCTTTATAGTATTTTCATCAAGAAGCTTTTCAGCTTGTTCTTTAGCTTTAAGAAGCATTTTTTCGCATTCTTGCTTAGTCTTTTCTTTTAATTCTTCAGACTGCTTCTCCATTTCAGTTTGCTTCTGATCTTTATCAGCAAGAACTTTTTTAGCTTCTTTAACTTCTTCTGGAATCAAAGTATAGAGTTCTTCAAAAGTTCTCATTAGATACTCTGGATCGATGACTTTTTGGTTAATCATCGGCACAGTTTTAGCCTGCTCAATATATTCACCAATTTCATCTAGCTTCTTGTAAATATCCAATATTCTTCTCCTCCAAATAACTACTCACTGCCTTAGGAAGTAACGATGTAATATCACCACCTAAATTTAACAACTCCCAAACTCTACTTGCTCTTATAAAAGAATATTCTGGGCTAGTCATTAAAAAAATTGTTTCAATAGGATCTTCATCATGCCTTTTCAAAGAAAGTGCCCTATTTATCTGAGACATCTCAAGCTCCTGCTCAAAGTCATTAGCAGCTCTAATGCCTCTTAAAAGTACTTTGTAATCATTTTTTTTAGCGTAATCTATAACCAAACCATCAATCGGTGCAACATCTATATTTTTTAGGTGTTCCGTCGATTTTTTAGCAAGGTCTATCCTTTCGTCTAAAGAAAGAATATTTGTCTTCTTATTGTTAGTAGCGACCCCGATTCTCACTTCATGAAATATTGCTGAAGCTCTAGAAATAATATCTAGATGTCCTAGCGTAAAGGGGTCAAAGCTACCTGGATAGAGGGCTCTTTTTTCCATAGGAAACCTTATCTTTATAGTATTACTTTTTTCAGGTTTCTTCAATGAAATAAGTACTTATAAATAGAAAGAATTAATTTTTAAGAAAACTATGGGAACAAATTCAATTTCAATATAAAAAATAATTCAATTAATTAACACATTTTTATGTAAATACATCATGTTTTGTTTATAATATATTACGTAATACCTGACCTTTCTCCTCACATGAAAAAGATCACACGATTTCTTAGAAGAAAGAACTCTTATCTTGAGAGGACGGGAGTCCCTGTGGGATTAAAACCCGGCACCCCAAGCTCAAATAGGGAGTTTAAATCAGGTTTGAAAAAGAAGGGAGGAGGGCCGCTTGCCTAACGGTACTCTCAGTACTGATAACCTGCAAGCTAGTCTTCCAACTGAATACACTTCTTCGAGCCCCAATATTTCGGCTCCAATTTTTAACGCCGGTGCAAATTTAGCAGGAGCAGCAAATGCTATTACTCCTGGACCGAACAATCCAAATAAATACGAGCAAGCTCAAAGCTTATCTCAACCAGCGAATGACATAGTTCCTGGACCTAATAATATAACTACAAATCCAGGGAATTACGATCAGTATCAAAACAAAAGTTTAGTTAGAAGTTTAGTCAATGCATTAATTAAAAACTTTGCAAAATCAGTTAACTCAACTTTCGCAGAGTTATTTAGAAATATCATCACCGAAGGTAATGGTAAGGGTAAGGATATAGATCTTGAAAATATTACCAGTGAAGAAGTAATTAATAAACTTCAAGAAAACCCAGAAAAAATCAATGAATTTGTTAGTAATGGCATGAGAAGTTTACCTACTATCGTCTATGATACATTCTTCGATTCTCTTCCTGCTAGATTAATCACAGACTTAGGTGTCGGAGTGATAATCCCTCTTGCAAACAAGCTTGGTTTGATGAAAGTCTTACCAGAGGATGTTCTTCAAGGTTTAGTTGCAACACCTATCAACCTTACATCCAGAGCACTTACAAATAGTAAAAACCAACAAACTATCCAGTCAGGACACGGTAAGAAAACAGAAAAACAGAAAAAAATAATGGAAGAGTATGAGAAGAATCCAGGTTGGTTACTGACATTCTTCAATAAACTTAGTACTGATGGAATTAAATATATTAAAAAGCCTCTAAATAAATTCTTAGAAGTAGTATTCGGTATCAAAGCCCCAGAGAAGGTTAAAGCCAATGATGGAACTGTTCTAAAAGATGATAAAGGTAACGATTTAACTTATGCAGCTAAAGTCAATCCACTTCACTTATTAAGCGGGGTTGCAGGAAGTATAGGTTTAACGTTCTTAATTAGTGATAAAGCTGAAGCTCCAACAGGGTTTGGACAGGTTACATCTCCATTTAAAGCTATCACAACCCTATTCGTGCATGTACTTTCAAGAATTCATACTGATCTATTCGGTAAGATGGGAATGCTGCCAAATGGTAAGAGTATGAGCTTCATACTTCAAAATTCAACCTTCAAGAAGCTTCCTGGACCTTTCTCACAATACGTTGCTGATGCCGCTGCTTCTAGCATGAGAGAGTCTAGTTTAGCGAAGAAAATTGGTACAGTTCCATTATCATTATTTATGAGAATGGGTGTAGAAGTCTTCCAACCACTATTCACTCAAGGAATCTTTATGATCAAGAAAGATAACCGAATCCCAGATGAATTCAAGTATGTAGGTCATAAATTAATCAAACCATTAATTAATGTTGCAGATAAAGGTATGAAACCGCTATTCAAGAATCTGTTTAAACACTTCTATGCTCCATTAACAGGCTTATACAGACCAATCATAGACAAAGAAACAGGCAGAGACTTAATGTATGAAGAGTTAACTGATGAAGAAAACAAAAAAGCAGGCTTCACTCCAACAGGTGTACCTGAAGATATTAAACACCTTGATGAGAAATACAAATCTGCAGCTAGTAAAGGTGTCTTATTAATTAAATCACTATTTAAAGTACCATCAACTCTATTCGGAGCATTCAGGGAAGCAGCTTCTCTAACTGATAAACATAATGAAGAAATGAATTTATTAAAAGCTAAATATGATGAAAGGCAAGATGCCTTAAAAGAAGCTGAAGAACAAAAAGAAAATGAAGGCATTCAAGCAAAAGAACCAGCTATGGCTACAAGCTAAATGCCAAACATTTTATTATTTTTACGACACACAAACCAGGTTATACCAGTAACAAAAAATACAAGCTTATGCCTTTAGCATATTGCTCATAATTCCCCTAGATTTTTCTGGATTATTAACCACATTCGCAGCTCTACCATGAGTAAGTTGTGGTTGTTCTTTTTGTTGATTCTTTCTTATATTAGTTACGATATTATAACCAAGAGACGCCATAGCTGCGCCACCCAAGAAAACAGCACCCATAAATCCCTCCTCACACACATTGAAGATTTATGAACTGACATTATTCAGTTTAGTTTTATAGCTTTTGCCAACCGTATTTGATACAGAAACACGGAAAGATAATTGACCTTAAAGAAAATATTAGCAAAGCCATATGATAAAAACAAGGCCTAAACATAAAGAAATTATAAATAATATAAAAACTTTAAAATTCAGAAATATAGAGTAAAAGTTCTTAATTATTATTAAGCTGCATGCAAAGCTTGTAAACTAGCTCGCTTGTCCTTTACTGAATTATTATTACTTGAAAGCTGCTTATTGCTGTTTGACAGATTCTGAAAATCATTTCTCGCAGATTTTCTACTCTCTAATAAAGCTAAGCCACCAATTGTGAAGGGGAGTGCTAAAAAAAGTCCCATAATAATTACACCTCTAATTAATTCGATTAAAAGTGTTTTACGGTTCCCCAACCAATGTTTAATACAGAAACATGGAAAGTTTTGCAAAGGTCCGACTTTTTGAATATCAAAAAATCTTACACTCAAAATATAGCTTATTTAAAAATTCCGTAAATTAATTTGCTTTCATTTAGAGCGTCTTTGATATTACATTTTTATTATTTTGAAAGTCTTTACTCATCAGTTTTAATACTTTAGGATGATAAGAATATCCAATTTTTTTTAATTAATAAAATGTAATCAAGTCTAGGTCTAGCTTAGCACCATTTAATATATATCAATACTTTTAAAGATACCATAGTTAGTGTCGGATGCTTCTCACACATTCAATCCACACTATCTATGCTGACGTTCTCAAGAATTTCAGCAAAGCTATATTAACAAGCGTCCCAGCTGATGCAATTTCAAACTCTGTTTTAAAGCTAAAAACCTTGCAGAGCCTAGAAAAGAATAAGCAAGAAAAAGAAAAAAAACTAGTCCACCTTCAAAATCAAATAAATTCAGAGCAAGAAGAAAAAGGTGAAGGGAGTGAAGTAGAGTATAAAGCAAGTTCAGCCACAAATACTTCAGAAGAAGAAAGCAAAGAAAAAAGTAATAGTAAAACCAATATTGAAGCTAACGCTTTAAATGACACACTCTATAACGTATACAACTCTACTTTCTGGTCTCGTATAGGAACTGAAAGTATCATGTCACTTTCTCAATCATTTTTTAAAAGTATTCCTTTTTTCAAGCAGGTTCCGTCAACCCTAATAACTCAAGCTACAGCATCAGTTATTTGTCCGTTGATAAACATTACCCTAAGTGAAAATGACATGCTTAAAAAAGCATTCAATAAAAATAAAACAGAAAAAAGCCAGAGCATAATAGACCAAGCAAAAAATAAACCTGTAATGAAATTTATAAGATTTATGAAAGGCTCTATGCGAGATAATATTGCTCCACTAACAGATAAGATCTTGGAAGCACTATTTGGTATAGAAAAACCTAAAACACTATTAACGGAAAGTGGAAAAGCAATTCTAGACTCTGAAGGAAATGAAATTAAAAGCCTTGCAAAAGTAAACTATTTAAAATTAGGTGGCACAATGCTTGCAAGCTTCTTGCTCACAGCATTTACTTTAGACAAAAAAACTACGGCAGTAGGCTTTGAAGATGCAAATACACCTTTAAAAGCTTTAGGAACCTTTTTGTTCACAGTCTTTTCTAGAGTGAATACTACGCTTATGCAAAAAGTACCTAGCATGCTTGAAGAAGGAAGATCATGGGATGAGCTATACGAAAATATTATTTCAAGAAAACTCTTAGTTCCTTCTGCTCAATACGCTATCGATGCGGTTGCAGGGCTACTTCCATTTGAAAATATCAATCCTGCAACTAAATCTAACATAGGAAGAATGATACTAGAATTCACAATTCCTCCTTTTGAAAAGACTTTCACCCCGATGTCAATTAAAAATATAATAAGTGACGATCAAAGATACACAGCTCATAAGTTCATCAAACCAGTACTCGGATTCTTTGCAAATAACCTAAAATCAACTTACTATCACTTAAATAAATTTATCTATGGAGGTCTAGGAATAATGCCTAGAGATATTCCTGAGATTTGGGAAAGGAAAGAAATGGAATTACTTAAAGATGGGCTTCCAGATAAGCTTCAAGAAAAATATGGAAATAAAAACTTCTTAGAATCTATAGGCATAGCCATAAAAGCTTTAGCTTACACACCGGTTAACGTCATTAATTGGACAAAAGCATCTATAAAATCAAATGAAAAGCAAATAGCTAAGCTTGATGAAATCATAGACCTAGAGAATAAAATTGAAGAGCTGGAGAGGGTTTATGAACAGTCAGTAGTAGAAAGTGATTACAGAGTCCCAAATTCAAGGCTTGGGAGGATGAAAAAGCGCAGTGTAATGGAATTACATGAGCATTTTAAAAGTGAGCACAAACGAATCAAGCGTGAGCTTGCTCACATTTGTGAGTGACGCGAGCTTAGCTCTGCTTTAGACGAGCATAACGCAGAAGTTGGGGCTATGTAATCACTTTCTCAAGTGGTTTAACACCTTGGATCATCAGACCATACTCAATACTATCTTCAATAGCATCCCAAGAAGCTTTAATAATATTGGCATTAACTCCAATCGTATCCCAGTCAGACTTTAAGTTACCAGTATTAATTTGAACTTTAGTTAATGCAGCTGTACCTAGGTGACTATCTTGGATTCTAACTTTATAGTCCATTAAATGGAAATCTTCAATCCCTGGATAAAAGTCAAGCAGTGCTTTTCTAAGTGCTTTATCTAGAGCATTTGCTGGACCATTTCCGATGCTTGCTGTATGTCTTTCTTCACCGGCAACTTCAATTCTTACAGTAGCTTCAGTCTTTTCTCCATTTAGGATAGAAACATTATTCTCAATTAATTTAAAGTATGGTTCATAGGCAGAGACTTTCAACTCATCTGCACCAAAGCTTTTCACAAGCTTTCTTACCATCAGCTCTAAGCTCGCATCAGCATTCTCAAAACTATAACCTTGATACTCAAGATCTTTCACTCTTTCTAAAATCTTTTTAGCAAAGGCTTTCAAAGTTTCTTCAGAAACAGCTTCTGAAATCAAATTTTTCTTTCCTAGCCAATCCATGATATTACTGACACCAGATTGATCAGAAATTATAATTTTCGTTACATTACCGATGCTACTCGGATCAATGTGTTCGTAACTAAAATCCTGCTTATTCATAGCACTTGCATGTAAACCAGCTTTGTGAGCAAAAGCAGAGCTACCGACAAAAGGTTGATTAGCATCGTGGTGACGATTAGCAATCTCAGCAACTGTATGGGAAGCTCTAGTAAGAGTACTTAACTTACCTTCAGGCAAGCATCTAATCTTCTCAGCTTGGTACTTTAATTCTAAATTAGGAATAATAGAAACTAAATTAGCGTTACCACAACGTTCACCGTAACCATTTATAGTTCCTTGAACTTGAATAGCACCAGCACGAATCGCTCTAATACTATTAGCGACAGCAAGTTCACCGTCATTATGAGCGTGAATACCAAATTTAATTTGCTCATTAAATTTCTCTTTCAAATCACTTACAACTTGGAAAACTTGTTCTGGTAAACTACCACCATTAGTATCACAAAGCACTAAAGTTTCAGCTCCAGCTTCTATAGCTCTTTTACAATAACTTTGAGAATAGTCTGGATCAATTAAATAACCATCAAAAAAGTGCTCAGCATCTACTACCACTTTTCTTCCCTGAGAGTTTAAATATTCAATACTCTCGGAAAGCATATCTAAATTTTGTTCTAAGCTCACTCTTAGCGTATTAGTAACCTGTGCAGAAGAGCTTTTCCCAACTATACAAATATATTCGGTCTCTGCTCTTAACAGCGCAGATAAAATCGGATCTTCATGAACTACACTAGTCGCTTTGCGAGTACTGCCAAAAGCGGTTAACTTAGTGTTTTCAAGTTTAATCTTCTTTGCCTCAGTAAAGAAATCTACATCCTTAGGATTCGCACCAGGCCAGCCTCCTTCAACAAAAGCAACTCCTAATTCATCTAATAATTTAAGTATTTTTAACTTGTCATTAACACTAAAAGAGATGCCACGCATCTGCGCGCCATCTCTTAATGTCGTGTCATAAACTTCAATGTTTCTCATTAATAAGTACCAGAAAAATCATATGGATCAAAGTCTAAGAAGTTTCCATCTAAACTCATAGCTTCAGCAGAGAAAGGATCCTGAGTACTAATTCTTACCCCATCAATAGCACCTCTAACAAAACCAGTAACGCCACCAGCGATTCCACCAACAAATAAACCACCTGGAATTCCAATTAATTTAGGAATAACACCTTCACCGAAATCATTACTAAAAGCATCAGCGTATTGAATACCTTTAGAAATAGCTCCTCGCCCTAAGCCTACAAATGCTCCTACAGGAGTAGAGACTAAAACTGAAGCAGTTTTCTTAATCGGTTCATCTGCTTTAACTGGGACTGCTACAAGAAGGGCAGCTACCAAGAATAACGAAGTTATAATTCTAAATTTAAGCATATGATTATTGTAACAGTAGAGCTAAGACTTAAGTAGCTGAAGCAGATTGGTTTTTAACAAAACCTTCAGGAATTAACTGGTAACCACCACCATAGACAGTTTTAATGTACTTCTTAGGGCCAGTTTCAATTCTAGATCTTAAATGTCTAATATGAACTCTGATCGTATCGATATCATCTTCAGGAGAGTAACCCCAAACTTCTTTAAGGATTAAACCTGGAGAAACTGTTTGACCATGGTTTTGCATTAAACAATGTAAAACTTCAAACTCAATAGGAGTTAATCTTAAAATTCTATCTTCGATCTTAACTTCACGAGACTCAGGGATAAGAGTAATATCACCAGAGTGAAGAACTTCAGGAATAGACTGAGCTAAAGTGATAGCACCAGATCTTCTAAGTAAAGCTTTTACTCTTACGAATAATTCTGGAAGCTCAAATGGCTTAGTTAAATAATCATCAGCACCTGAATCAAAACCAGTAACTTTATCAGTAGTTCTGTTTAAAGCAGTAAGCATTAAAACTGGAGTATCTTTTGTAGACTCATTTTGACGGATTCTTTGACACGCGGTAAAACCATCCATGTTAGGCATCATTAAATCTAAAATGATAAGGTGAGGTGGCTTTTGGAATGCCATAGCTAAACCATCAATCGCGTTATCACAAGACTCAACATTGTAACCTTGAAGTTCAAGGTTAAAGCTTACGAGTTCTAGTATTGCAGGATCGTCATCGATTACCAGGATATCTTTTTTAAGTTCTTGATTCATATCTTGTTTTATTTTAGCAGTGTTTGTATGAGATTAGCAAATTTTAAAGTAAAAATAATACGCATGTTTTCAAAAAACAATCAAGATTATAGATAAAAGCTTAAATTTAACTATTTACTCTTTTGATTAAGATATTGGTTAAAGATAGATACGACAGATCGTAAAAATCTTGATTTACGATGAGACTTACCAGCGTTTTGAGCATAAAATGAGTTCAACATATCTTCCATCTCTTCAAAATCGTCATATCTCTTCAATTTTCCACGAACTGCAATCGAAATATCTCCAGTTTCTTCAGAAACAACAAAACAAAGTGCATCCGTAACCTCACTAAAACCAATTGCAGCCCTGTGTCGAGTACCATACTGCCAGTCAAGCTTAGGGTTTTCCGTCATCGGCAGAATAACTGCTGCTAGAGCTATTTTATTTCCTCTAATTATCACCGCACCATCATGAAGGGGAGACTTATCTGAGAAAATAGTGATGAGTAATTCCTTAGTAATTTCAGAATTAATGGTATAACCAGGATTAATATAATACCTCTCAGCTTTCGCTTTTTCGATAATTACTAAAGCACCTTTTTTGCTTTTTTGAAGGATTTGAAGAGATTCAATAATCGCGTGATTTGATTCTTGGATGGAGTCAGCGCCTTTGGCGCTGTCAGTATAACTAAGTAAATTAAATTCACCACCTAACTGAATTAAAACTCTTCTAAATTCAGGGGCGAAGATTACTATTAAACCTACTATGAAAGTCTGTGAGAAGATCTCAAAGATTTTAGTGATAATACTAAGCTTTAAAACATAACAAAGCAAAAGAATTGGAACAAAAATTATCAGACCACGAAGTATTCGCTCAGCTTGGGTACCACGGAAACGCACATAAATCTGATACATAGTCCAAGCAAGTATAGAAAGCTGGAAAATCACAGCAACTATACCCATAGTGTCGTATTCGAGATCTAAAAATTTGTAGAAGAACTCCCCTACATCTAAATAATTAAGCTCTAAACTAAGTTGTTCTTCCTCGATTTTATGCCCCTAAGCGCTCTGGTACTTCATCAAGTCTGATTAAATCTTCAAGACTCTCTCTTTTAACTATGATATCTGCTTTTCCTTTATTTACAAGTATCATAGCTGGCTTAGTAACACGATTATAATTACTTGCCATACTGTAATTATATGCACCAGTTGAGAAGATTACTATCAAATCCTTCGATTCAATTTTAGGTAATTCGATATCTTTGATTAAAATATCTCCGGACTCACAGTATTTTCCTGCGATAGTAACTTTCTCAGTATCAGTAGAGTTAACTTTAGAGTCCACAGTAGCTTCATACTCAGCTTGATACATAATTGGGCGAACATTATCAGCCATACCACCATCTACAGCTACATATTTACGGACACCAGGAATATCTTTAATATTTCCAACTTCATAGACAGTAAGTCCAGCTGGACCTAATAAACTTCTACCTGGCTCTACTAAGATTCTAGGTAATTCTAAATCTAATTTCTCACAGTTAGCTTTAACAGAATCACAGATGATCTTCACCCAATCTCTAATCTCTGGAGGATCATCACTTTCCATATACTTAATACCAAGTCCACCACCTACATTCAGGTCTTGAAGTTTAATATTGTGAATATCTTGGATTTTTTTAAGTTCTTGAAGAAGTACATTAGGAACGTCTTTATGAGGTTCAGTTTCAAAAATCTGTGAACCGATATGAGCGTGAAGTCCTTTAACAGAGACATTTTCATATTTACTTTGAAGTTCTTGGATAGTTTTGATAACTTTATCAACTTCATTTAAATTGAAACCAAACTTACTATCAATTCTTCCAGTTTTAATGTATTCATGAGTGTGACACTCAATTCCTGGAGTAAGTCTAATAGTAAAACTGATTTTTTTAGATCTTAATGCTTCGTTCGCTTCGAGTATAGTCGAAATTAAATTCAATTCATGAAAGTTATCGAGCATAATCGAACCAATTTCATTTTCAATAGCCATTTCAAGCTCTTCATAAGATTTATTGTTTCCGTGGAAAATAATTCTTTCTTTAGGAAAATTAACAGACAGGGCAGTGTAAAGTTCACCACCACTAACGACGTCTAAGCCTAATCCTTCTTGGTCGATGATCTTACAGATAGCTCTAGTATTTAATGCCTTCGATGCATAAACCACTAAAGTATCAGCTTCATAGAAATCTTTAAATGCTTGAGTATACTGACGTGCACGTTCACGAATAGTTTCTTCACAGAGGATATAAAGTGGTGAACCGAATTGTTTCACTAAATCTTTAAGCTTTAAAGATCCGATGGAGATTTCTTGCTTAGAATCTACTGAATAAGTAAGTGGTTTTAGATGACTTGAACTAACTGTTTGGCTTGACATAGGGTGATATTTTAGCATTTTGAGGCGCCAATCAATAAGTATTGACAAAAGGTGCACAGCCGTGGCATTATCTTGACAATGCAGAGTGATAATTCAAAAATCATCAGAGCACCCAAATTGATTAGTACATGGACTATAGGCAAAAGCAAGATGCCAATAAAGCAAGATCGAAATAGTACTTTGGGCAAATTTGTAGAAGAACAAGAGAATCTTAAGGAACCTCAAAAAACAATAAGGCAAAATTATATAAATAAGCTGTCTGAAATTCAGCTCAAATGGGACATAAACCCATTTAGTTTAATCCAAAAGCAAGAAAGCAAGATTCCTCAAAGTGATACTGATATTGAGCCTAGAATAGTATATGAATTCAATCAACTTTATGATAAGAGGCATGGTTATAAACATGTAATTGACTCAATCATTAAAATGAGAGATATCAATGTAATTAATAAAGAACTTAAATCACGTGATTCGAAGCCATACTCAAACCCAGATGGGATGATTAAGTTCTTTAGATTCATTAATAGAGTTTATGAACTTATTCCAGAAAAATATAAAAATCCAGTTACTGATTATATTAATAATGAAAAAATCCAAAAAATGGGAGTAAAAGAGTTATCTAAAGCAGAAGAAAATATGACTAAGATGGAAACTTTATGGTTTTACATAAACTCTGTAAATCTGCCTGATTATAATCGTACGAAACTATTAGATTTCTTAAACCCCAAACATTTTAATGACCTTAGAAATATAGTTTCAGCTGCAAACCGTATCCAGAACAATGAAAAGATTGAAGATATTACACAAATTATACAAAGCTTAAGTTTACCAAGCACCTTACAACCAAGTAAGGAAAAGTATCAACAAACATTAATTAAGAATGAAGAAGCATTAATGAATAATCAAAAAATTTTAGATGAGTTTAATACTAGTTCCACTAATGATGTAGCAGAATATCTAGATTTATGCAGAAAATATACTGAAGATCTAGTACTAGAACCTGGAATTAACTATGAAATAGTATCAGAACTAAATAAATTATATGAAATGAGCGAAAGATATGGGTATGGGAATGGCATATCTGGAGCTATCATTACAATGAGAGATGCACATTCAGATAGTCGCTACCCCTCAGAAGGTCAACCAGGCAAGCCATACGCAAACCCCTATAGGATAGATCAATTCTTTGAAATAATTCAAAGGACTTACGAATATATTCCAGAAACCTTTAGAGAAGAAGTTACAAATGATATTAATAATAGAAAAATAAGAGAAATGGAAGTAAATGAGTTATCTAAAGCTGAGAAATTCATGAGCAAAATAGAAACTTTATGGACTTATGTAAATTCAAAAAATATTGCAAAAGATTCTCATCAAGACTTAAGAGATTCTGATAAAAACTTAGCAGATTTACTCAATCCCAAAAACTTTGACAAACTTAGAAACATAGTCTCAGCAGCTAACTGTATCGAAAATTGTGAAGAACCAGAAGGCAGTGAACAAATTATGCAAAGCTTAAGCCTGCCATTACAATTACGTCCTAGCGATGAAAAATATATACAAGTATTAACTAACAGTAAAAAAATAGGACCAGGATCTCGTGGTGACAAAGCCCCTCTTTCCATAAAACATTTTCTAGATATTTGTAAAGGATGTACTAAAGGTTTAGTCAAATAATAAACTTTTCGGTATTGATATAAACACTTTGTTTAATTTGATTATCAGCTTCTTTATTCTATAATTTATAGGTCAATGAAAATTTACCTAGCTCAAATTAACCCCACAGTAGGTGACTTGGAATACAACTTCAAGAAACATCTTGAAATTATTCAAAAAACAGACGAGCACAGCCATAGATTAATTATTTTCCCTGAGCTTAGCTTAATTGGCTATCCGCCACGCGACCTAATTCTAAAGCCTAGCTTTTATGATGAACAATTAAAATATGTCCAAGAGCTAGCAAAACAAGTTGATGCTAATACTGGAGTACTTATAGGTGCTTTATCCCGCAATACAGAAGCAGGGAACCCACTATTTAACTCTGTTTACTACCTACACTGGAACAAAATCTCTAAAGTTTTCAATAAAAGCCTTTTGCCGAGTTATGACATCTTTGATGAAAGAAGATACTTTGCGCCAGCGGCTGAAATAGATGAAAATACGTTTGAATTCGATGGTAAGAAATTTGGAGTAAGTATCTGTGAAGATATCTGGACTGAAGACGGACAGGAGATTTATCTGGATAATCCAATGGAAAGGTTAAATACTTATGGGGCAGAAGTCTTGATTAACTGCTCTGCATCTCCTTACACTAGTAATAAACTAGAAGAAAGGAAAAATATTTTAAAGAGAAGTTCTCAAAGATATAAAAGACCTATTCTCTATGTAAACCAAGTCGGAGCCAATGATCATTTAGTCTTCGATGGCAACTCAGTTGTGCTTAACCATGAGAATCAAATCATCAACAAAGCAAAAGCCTTTGAGGAAGATTTAATCGAAGTATCTTTTGAAGATTTATCCAAATCAGGACATTTAGAAACAACTTTAGAGTTCACGGAAGATGAAAAAATAGAAATGAACCTAGAGGCGATCAAGCTTGGCTTAAAGGATTATCTAGCGAAATGTAGTTTTAAAAAAGCTATCCTCGGACTCTCTGGTGGTATGGATTCTGCTCTAGTAGCTTATATAGCAGCTTTTGCCTTAGGAAAAGAAAATCTAAAAGCCATAATGTTACCTTCTCGCTACACCAGTGAAGAGAGCTTAAAAGATGCAAGAGAGCTTGCACATAATCTAGGATTAATTTCTACAAATAATTACTTAGAAATTAACATTAATGGTCTTCACAGTGAGATGAAAACACTAATGCCTGAAATCAGTGCACTTGCTGAAGAGAACCTACAAGCAAGGTTAAGAGCTAATATTCTTCTCGCTCAATCTAATACTGATAATTCAATACTTCTTGCTACTAGTAACAAATCCGAACTCGCAGTTGGCTATGCCACTATCTACGGTGACACCTGTGGTGGAATTGCTATTCTAGGTGACTTGATGAAAACTGAAGTCTATCAAATGGCTAAGTATATTAATGAAAAGCATAAAGAAGAGTTCCCTGCTGGAATAATTCCAGAAAATATAATTCATAAGGCTCCTACAGCTGAGCTTAGAGAAAATCAGAAAGATCAGGACTCACTTCCACCATACGAGATACTAGATCAGATCATTTATCACTATGTTGAAGAAATGATGTCTTTAAAAGATATTATTAATTTAGGATTTAACCCTGAACTAGTGAAAAAGATTTTAAATCTTATCGATCGCAATGAGTATAAAAGACAACAATACCCACCTATAGTAAAAATACAAGGAAAAACCTTTGGTTATGGTAGAAAAATGCCAATCGCTCAAGGGTATAAACATAAATAGAAGCATCAATCCATGAAAAAACTCATTAGAATTGGACAAATCTCATATATAAATTGTTTAGTTTTCAACTACCCTTTAGACCTTTTATTAAAAGGTGACTCTAGATTAGTAAATGAAATTAAAAATTATAAAAAGCTCCAAGAACTTGGCTATGAGCTAGAAACAATTCAAGGTGTTCCAAGTGAACTTAATTCATTACTTAACGAAAATAAATTAGATATTGCTCCTATCTCTAGCTTTGAGTTTCTTCGTCACAATAACCTTGAAACTGAGAGATACAAACTGATACCTAAAGCTTCTATCAGCTCAATAGGAAAAGTTAAAAGTGTAATTTTCTTTTCAAACACGGCTATAGAAGAGCTTAAAACAATAAATATCAGTAATGAAAGTGCAAGTTCTGTAGGTTTGTTGAAAATTTTATTGAAAGAAAAATATGGGCATGATCTTTCTAAACTTGAGTTTCACAAATTCTCTGGTTATGGTGATGAGTTAGAAAACAAATTATTAATCGGTGATAAAGCTTTAGAAAAAATCCAAAAAGATGATTATAAATATGCTCTAGACTTAGGCGAGGAATGGTATCAGTTTACAGATACACTGCCAATGGTATTCGGACTTTGGGCTCATAGACTAGAAGATAACAGTGCGGAATTAGTTTCAGATCTAGTTCACGAATTAAAAGACTATGCACTTAAAAACTTATTAGAAGATATTATCATCGAAGCTTATAGAAAAACTGGCATTAGCAAAAAAGTACTATATGATTACTACAATGAGTTAAATTTTGACTTTAGTGAAAAGCACGAAAAAGCACTAAAGAAATATGAAGCTTATCTTTTAGAAAATGACATTATTAAACAAGCTCAAAATATCTAATCTTTTTATAGTTGGTTTTGAAGGAACTATACTTACAGATGAAATTTCAGAGAAATTACTTAGGCTTAGACCAGCTGGAATAATTTTATTTGATACTAATATCGAGTCCCGCCCCCAAGTGCAAAAATTAATCAAAGATTTAAAAAATCTACTCGGTGAAAAGCTTTTAATCTCTGTAGACCAGGAAGGGGGGAAAGTAGAGCGTCTTCGCAAAGTCTCTCCCAGCCTCTGTAGTTTATACGCTTTAGGGAAAGCTAGTTCAGAACTAAATAGCGATGGATCATTAAGTGAAAAATCGGTAGAAAATTTAAAGACTCATACTAGGCTTTTAGCGCTTGATTTAATAGACTTAGGTTTTAATCTAGTATTTGCACCTTGTGCAGATTTAAATAGTAATTCTTTAAACCCTATTATCGGCACGCGAAGTTTAGGGGAAGACTCTAATTTAATTGCTAAGCAGCTTAGCGTTATCATTAATGAATTTAAAAATTATCCTCTACTTCATTGCGCAAAGCACTTCCCTGGACACGGCGATGCTAAAATTGATTCCCACTTAGCGTTACCTGAAATAGATTTATCTGATTTAACCAAATTTGAAAGTCATTTACAGCCCTTTAAGAAAGCCATTAGCTTAGATACTGATTCTGTGATGGTTGCTCATGCGACATTTAAATTACCGCCTAAGATTATTGAAGAATTAAAACTTGAAGATGAAGAATCTTTCTCTAAGCTTCCTGCAAGTATAAACCCTAAGTTAATCAAAAGCTTTCTCTGTAAGCATTTAAGTTTTAGTAACTTAGTTATTTCAGATGAAATTACAATGAAGGCTCTTAGTCACTTTGGTGATTATGAAAGTATTGCAAAGCAAATGATTCATGCTGGAAATGATTTAGTGATTTGGAATACTAATATAGACGAAGCTTTAGAAGTATGTGACGCTGAACTGAGTTCAGAATTATTAAATTCTATTAAACTATCTTTTGAGAAAATTGATAGATTTCATGAGTTTTTGAGTTTAAGAGTAAAAACTTATCAAAAACGAGAAGAGCTTGATCAAGAAATTGACTCTCTGTATTTAAAACAACAAGATTTTCTTAAAGAGCTTTTCTGTAACAATCACTTACAAGATTTTAATGAACCTGATCTTATACTTTGCTTTGATCATCATAAAATTGAGAACTTTGTTCTTAGTGAAATTTTCCCAAATGTTACTATTGATCGTTTTAATAACAAGAGTAATTTAACAATAATTTTGGACAGATATCGTGATAAAAAAATCTTAGTATTTTCATTCTTAGCTTATACCAATCCAAAACAAAGAGAACAAATTAATGTCATTAAAAAATCATCCAACCAAGTTCTAGAAATAGCTTGTGATTACCCAGACTCAGAAGCTCATATAAATCTACTAGCTTTTAACAAGGTACACATAGAAGCCTTAAGACAATCTAAAGAATAGGCTTTATTATCTTAACCATGGTAAGGTGATAGATTCTACTATCAAATGCAACAGCGCTCAATTTCTTCTTGAAAAACCTCAATCGGTGTTTTGTAATTGAGCC
>JABSOS010000041.1 GCA_013216135.1 Candidatus Caenarcanales bacterium | reverse complement strand
AAAGCTGCTTCTAGTAATCAATATCTACAAGATATTCTTTTCCAAAATAACTAAGCAGACTTTGCGGTTGCCCTGAATCCCCGCCATGGGCTTTAAGATAATAAGCATGGGTGGCAAGAAAAAAATAGTGGAAGTTGATCCAACTAAATTCCCTCCTTTAAAGTCACCTAATCCAAAGATTGATAATCTATTTACTAAAAAAGAAATACCTAAAGCTACATCAGAAGAAGTAAAGGATCTACATGCAGTTCAAGAACCAGAAGAGCCTATTGAGAAAGTCATTAATCCTGTTACGCGTGCTAAGTATGAGTCTCTATTCAAAAAATCAGGTAAAGCTAAACAAAAAGAATTGGCTAAATTATTTGCAGAACAAGAAACTCGCGGTTCCTATCAATTGAAAAACGAAATTTATTTAAAAGAAGAGTTGGGTGCAAGAAATACTCAATCTTTAGCTACCTTAATTTCATTTGCTAATGGAGGACCTTATTTTAAACCTGAAAAAGAATATACTGTAAAAAATATAGATTTACAAAGTAAAGAATATACCTTAGCTGCTCTTAACCATATGATAGCTTCAGTTGGATGGGGATATCCTTTGCAGCGCTTAGCTAGTGGTAAGGCTATTGATTACTTAATGAAAATAGTCACAGAACGTATAGAAGATAAGGGAATAGAGGGAATTAGTCCTAAAGATGTGTATGAAACAACAGCATATAAACAAGAGAATATTAATCCAAATAAAAAAACTTACGAGTCGCCTTTAAATACGATAAAAGATAAAATTGACAAAGCTATTTCTGCAGCAGAGTTGGAGCCCTAAGCACTCAAAAGCTTCATCTTCTCAAAAAACTCACAGCGCTCTACGAGCGCCACTATATTTTTAATAAATAACTTCTGATATTCTTCAGTATTAATATTCTCAGTCCATAGAATTAAAGCTGCTTCATGGTTATCTTCGTAATAACGCTTACGGATACCTTGATGTTTAAAGTTATACTTCTCATAAAGCTTCTGCGCTTTTATATTTGAGATACGCACCTCTAAAGTTAAACACTTAACTCTATTTTGCATAGCGTGGAAAATCGCATGAGTAAGTAAAGTCTCAGCAACGCCTTTTCTAAGATATTCCTCAGCTGTAGCAACTGTAGTTACATGCATTTCATCGATAACGACCCAACCACCGATGTAACCTAAAACTTCAGTCTTGTTCTTCACCAGAACCCTATAATTACCGACACTATTTTTTATCTCAGCGAGAAAATTATCACGCGTCCAATGAACCTCTCCATAAGCTGCAGCTTCAATGACTACTACTTGATCAATATCAGCCTCAGTCATTTTTCTGATCTCATATTCAGGTTTTAGTTTAAATAGATCCTTAAAATCAAGCATAGCTATATTTTTCACTCCAGCTAGGCTCGATTTCATTTAATGGGCCTATAACAAAATCTCTAGTTAACATACGCGGATGTGGAATACACAAATCTTCGGTGTTCACTTCTAAATTATCATAGATAAGAATATCGATGTCTATCATCCTTGCATACTTCCTTCCTCGACTTGCCCTTTCCTTATCAATTTTAAGCTCCACTGTTTGAACCGCCTTTAATAATTCTAAAGGCTCTAAGCTTGTTTCAAGTTTCACAACCCCATTTAAAAACTCATTAGGACCGGCTTCTTCTATGGCTGGATTCGCTAACCACGAAGATTTCTTTATTATTTTAATTTCTGGACAAGCGTCTAAGCACTCTAAAGCCTGCTCTAAATTTAGTAATTTATCGCCGAGATTTGAGCCGAGTGATAGAAAAGCAATGTGCACTATAATAAGCATTATAGGAAATATTGACATACTAGTTGTAATTTTTTATTCTCTTATAGCTTTTCTTCTTGCCTTATTTTTTGGCAGCTTCACTAGTGTGCTGATTTATCGTATACCTAGAGAGCTTTCTATCGTTGATCCGCCCTCATTTTGCCCGCATTGCAATCAATTTCTTAAAGCTTGGCAAAAAATCCCCCTAGTAAGTTATCTTTTCCTCCAAGGCAGATGTTTTTTCTGCGACACTTCAGTGCCGATTCGTTATTTCCTTTTGGAATTACTAAGTGGCGTGCTGGCTTTGCCCTTTATCTTTAAGCTTATATTCCTACCGATTAAAGCTTTTATCGAAGTCGGGATTAGTCCTGGTGAATTATTTTTAAATTTCCTGAACTATATCTTCGTATTAAGCTTTATAGCGATCGGTCTAGCCTCAGCATTTATCGATAACGATACCGCAAAAATCCCACATTCACTTAGTTATACTGGCATTCTGCTTGCCTGTGTTTACGCTAAATTTTTCCTCGGGCAAAGCTTCATGATGATTCTACTTACTTTAGGGCTTTGCTTTTTACTCTTTGATGCCTTTAACCACTTTGCAAATAAAATTATTTATAAAAAACATGCTTTGCCGATCTGCCCAGGAGCTGTCAGTTTTAGGCTAAATTTTTTAGAGAAACATGTGAGCAAAATGTATCTTTTATGGATAATCGGCTTAGCTGTTTTGTTTGCGCTCGGTAAATTAGCCTTTATAAAAATCCTGCTAGCTTATTTAGGCGCATCATATATTGTTAATGAAATCTTCATCGATTTCTTCGCCTTTAATCTTTTAAAAGATAAAATCAAATTCAAGGCTCTACAAGAAAAATATCAATACCATCAATCAGCAGATTTCTTTGAAGATAAAAAAATTGACTTTACTAGTCTAAAGAATGCCTGGGGTGGCGGTGATACTGCTTTTATCGTTTTAATCGCGACACTAGCTGGCTTGCAGCACTGTTTTTTAAGTATCAGCATCGCTTTTACCCTAAGTTTAATCGCGCATTTTATATTTAGAAAAAATTCCAAAGAAATTCGTCTCGGTCCAGCACTCACATTTGCTTTATTTGTTGCTATGATACTAACAGTTTGAATAGGAATCAGACTATTATCATTGATTTTAGTGCTGAGACATTAATTGTCTCAATAAATTCTGCCGTTTTTAGAAGTAATGTAAGTACAAATGACTTTTTCCTAAAGTCAGCTAAAGCTTTTAAAGATTTAAAAAAAGAATTAACCAGCTATAAAATTAAAGGGCATAGAGTTATCTATTCTTTACCGGTTAGATTTTTAGCCCATCAAGCGATTCCCCTCCCTTTAGAAGCTCCTGAACAAGAAAAGCTTAAATTAATCAGCATAGAACTTGATAGAACAAATTTCACTAATAATTTCCATTTAGAAAGACTGGAAAATACTTCACGCCTGGTAGCAGGTGAAAGGATTTGTGATTTCCTTTTAATCGCGCCACAGAAAAAAGTTTTAGATACTTGTAACGCGTTTAGTAAATCTGCAGGTTTAAAGCTTTTCAAATTCAGCTCCAGCTTATACCTCTTCACTCCTGGAACTAGAAACGATACAGTCTCAGCTTTCATAGAAAATGATCATCGAGAAATCGTTTACTGGAACGATAGGAAACCTGTTGCACTATCGAACTTAGCTGCTACAGATGATCCAGTGAATGATATTAACCGTTTTGTCGATATCTACCAAAACCAGCTTGAAGGCAAAGCTTTAAACATAGAAAGCATCGAAGTCTTCGGTTCTACAGTTAATGACTATTCTTTTGGGAACATGACTTACAGAGTTAACCCTCACAGTCAGTATTTAGATGTTCTAGCTGGTGAGTTGCCTCGTGTTGAAACCTTCCCAGATCTTGCTGCAAAAGTAAAATTGCCGAGTGAACCATATAAGTTTGACACCCCAAATGTCAGTTATCTAGCTTCTATAGTATGCTTTGCATTAGTAATCTTAATTGGTGCTTTTACATTCTTACAAGGTTATAGCTTAGATAAAAAATACAAAGTATTTAAATCTAAAGTCTCTAAATATGAAAATCTCATCGATAAGAAAAAGAAAGTCAAAAAAAATCTTATCGACCTAGAGAAAGAAAAAGACTTTTTCTATTCAATAACGAGAAGAAGAGTTCCTTGGAACGATATACTAGGTGATCTTAGTAGAGTAAGCCCGAAGGGCTTATGGATAGAAAGGATGAGCGCAGCGAAGTCTAATCTAATCATAGTCGGGAAAGCAGAGAGTGTTGAAGACGTTTCACAGTTTTCTGTGAATTTAAATTATAATTCCAAATTCTTTAAAGATGCTCAGTTAACTGGTTCTAGAGATTTTATCGATGGGGAATTAGTTTTTAAAGAGTATCAGATTACGATGAAGCTCAAGTCTCCTGAGGAGAGTTTAGACGCTGAAGCTAAAACAGATGCTAACCCAAAAACTGGTGAGGAAGCGGAGAAGAAGCCTCCGGAGCCTAAGCCGACTATCCCTAAGCTTTCTAATTAAGTTCTAAACTCATCCTTAACCTTATATTATTTTTAAAGGGAATGATGATGTATGTGAATTTAATACCTTTACTTTTAACTATAGTATTTACTATATCAAGCTCTTACATACCAGTAAAATCTATTGAGCATAAAGAGGATAATCAAAAAATTGATTGTAGTTCTATTAATAAAGATTTGATTTCAATAATAGTTAAGTATAAAACAAGCAAAAAAAATAATGTAAGCTTACTTAATCAATCTATAAATCAAAGCAATATAAAACTTAAAGATGAGTATGAATTAATAAAGAAAAAATACACTAAAAAACTTGGAAAAAGTTCTCAATTTAACCTTAGTCTTAATGCAACTAATACTCATAAGAGAGGGGAAATAAATAAGGTTAAAATTCAAAACTATGTTAGAGATGGTGACATCACTTGCGAAGACTATAAGAATATAATCAATAAACTAAAAAAACAAATTAATATTGAATATGCTGAACCAAATTATATTATCAACTCAAAAAATTTAAGTCTTGCTCCAAATGATACTCTTTTGAATAAGAAAACATTTGAATCTCTTTTCAAGGTAGAAAGAAATGGTAACTTTTACTTAGAAGATATGAATATCTTTGATGCATGGAATTTTTCTCAAGGCGATGATATAGTCGTTGCTGTAATTGACACTGGAGTAGACTATAATCACCCTGATCTTTGGAATAATATCTGGGTAAATCCACTTGTAATAAATGATGTAAACTTTGATGGAAAGATTGATTTAAATGATGCTGATATAAATGGCAATAAAAGAATTGACCCTGATGAATTAAAACCAGATATGATTGGTTATGATTTTGTAAGTAAGGACATAGATCCAAATGATCAGTCCTTTTTAGATGATAATTCCTCCGGATTCTTCACAAGCAATCTATTTGTAGGTCATGGGACTCATATAGCTGGAGTTATTGCAGCCGAGGCAAATAATAATTTAGGCATTGCAGGAGTTGCACCAAAAGCTAAAATTTTACCTATCAGAGCTCTGTCAAGCTTAAGAGATTTTAATAGCTTAAGTGATCTTGTTAGTGCATTAATTTTTGTTGCTGACCTAGAAATTGTCGATATCACAAATAATTCTTGGGTAACTAATTTTGATTCTCAGTTATTAAAAGACGCATTTGATGTTTTAGAAGAAAAAGGTATTCTAAGTATTGCAAGTGCAGGTAACGACAATTCATCAGAAGCTTTTTATCCAGCTGCTTATGACAATGTCATATCTGTAGGATCTATTGAAACTAATAATATTTTCGGTACTGTTGAAAATAGATTAAGAGACTATAATCCATCAAAATTTTCGAACCACGGTAAGTACGTTGACATTGCCGCTCCTGGTGAATTCATTTTATCGACTGCACGTGAATTTGACTATGAAAGACAAGAGGTTATAGACTTCCTGGAAAGAGATCAAGCTATTTTGGAATACCAATCTAATGGATTTGGTTATGGTTACTTAAGTGGAACATCTATCGCAGCACCTATTGTATCTGGGCTTACAGCTTTAATCTTAAAAATGAATCCAAATTTAAATCTTGAACAAGTAAAAAAAATACTTCAAACTTCTTCAAGACCAATCTCATCAAGTCAATTTAGAGCGGAAGAAGGTCAAAATTTTTATGTCGGTAAAGGTATAATTGATGCTATTGCAGCTCTTGTTTTGAGCAATAATAATTCATTACCAATAGCAACTTTATCAAAGAAAAAATACTCAGGCTCAAATACAATTGAAATTAGAGGAAATGCCTATTCAGATGATTTTAGTCATTATGAAATCAAGGTTGTTCCGTTTAATAAACACTACTCAAATGAGCAAGTTGTTTACTCAAATTCTTTTGAAACTGCAGTTAATAATAACTTACTTGCAAGTATAGACCTATCATCGATGCCTGATGGTAATTATCACTTAATCTTAACTACTTTTGATAGTAGTGGTTTGCAAGCATTGGATATTGCTGACCTCAGCATTGGTAAAGCTGATAAACCTTCAAATTTAAGTAGATACGACTCTGGCTCATACCCAGGAGAGCAAATCATTATAAGATGGGATTATAAAGAATCATCTGCAAATATCAATAATATCACCGGCTTTGAAGTTCATAGAAATGGTGTAAAAATAGCATTTATAAATCTAGAGAGTGCTGAAGTGAAGAATTTTGAAAAAGTTAACATCGGAGATCAAGAACCTCTTAGATATGAATATAAAGATCTTTCAATAGAACCTTCATCAAGCTACGAGTATAAAATAAGAACAGTAAGTGCAAATGGTGACTTAGGAGAATTCAGTTCCATAACAACGACCTCTGGACTTGCAAGTCAAGATCCATACAAGTCATACTTTTTTTCAGATGGAGCAATAGGATTTGACCCAGGTGTTGATGGAATTCTTGGCAAAGATGGACTAATTAAATCTATCAATGCGATGCAAAGACTTGATGATCTATTGTATCTTGCAGACGGTCATTCTGTAAGAAGTATTAACTTAAGATCATTAGAATTAAAGACACTAGCAGGTTCTTTATTTTTCACAGAAGAAAGTTACGATGGTATCGGTCTTGCAGCTAGGTTCAATGAACTAATAGATATTGAAGTTCTAAATAATGGAAAACTTCTTCTCCTTGAATCACCTATTTTAGATACTTCTTCAAGATTTGTAAATTATACTGGAAAACTTAGATTATTCGATCCTAGCAGTTCAGAAGTAACAACATTACTCGATAATTCAAGTAATGCTCAGGGTATACTAGCCACAGCAGTTAATCAAAATAATATCATCTATGCTATTGATGGTTTATTAGATAGAAATATTCGATTTGAAAATGGTATTTCTCGAAAAATAGACAACGAAAGGATTGTAACAATAAATAACTCTGGCGAAGTTCAAGAACTAATATCCCATGAAATGTTTTTAGCTACAGCATTGAATAAAAACTTCTTCACTTTAACAGATATACATATAGACTTGAATGGTGATCTACTCATTTCAAGTAAGCATGAAATTTTCAAATATAGCTTTCAAAATCAAACTTTAAATTCTATTATTGGGTCTGATAATAGTACAAATGATCCAACTGGAAATTTAAAATCGGCTTATTTAAGAGAAATTAAAAAAATTGATACGGACTCAAAAGGCAATATATATATTTTAGAATCTTTTGGTGGTATCCTAAAGGCTTCTATTGGCGAAGATCTTGTATCTACTGCATTTGATGCTACTTTAGAAGATAGTATCATTGGATCAAAACAGCAGTTAAATAAGCCATATGGTGCTGTATCATTCCCAGAAGGACATGTAATAAGCTCAATGTATATTGACAATAAAGACTCTATTTTTTTCCAAAATCAATTCGATACGGATCCTGATAGTTTTAGCTTCAACAGCACCAAATATGATTATTTATCAAGAGCTATACTAACTAGTAATTTTTCGGATGAGTATATTACCTATAATGGAAATCAAAACTTAGAGGAAAATGAAAAGTCAGATGAGCTTATTAACGAAGATGAACTCACAGAAGACAGTGTTGAAAAGGAAGAAGAAAACAATGACTTCAATGAGATAGTTGACTCTTTTAAGGATCAATTTTCTTATGAACCATCTCAAAATGCAATAGAAATATATACCAAGATCTTTAGTAAAGAAGAAATTACTAATCTTAAATCATCAATGAACAGTTTACAACTAATAAATTCAATAATTGATAACAATGGTAAGTTCAGAAGGAAAAAGGCTAGATTGATAATTAAAGATTATAAAAGACTAAGGAAATCCAACATACAAAATAATTCCACCTTGTTGGAACTTAATGATTTTAATTTTGACTTTAATCAGGACGGAATAATAAACAAATCAGATTTAAAAGAAATACGTTCAATAAACAAAAAAGTTAGAAGAATCTAAATCTTCTTTTTAAATCTCTTTCAACCAAATATCAAGCTTCTCTTCATCATCAAGATCCTTGAATCCCACTTGATTATTAAGCTTGAAAGAATTAACCCTAATAAAATCAATCATAGAAAGAGTCTTACGTGGAATTGAGCTATAACAATCAACTAATAAATAATCATAAGACATACGCCCAGCGATATCTAAATGCTCACTTAAAAGTTCAATCATCATAGACTCTTCTATCTTCTCTTTATTAAAAGCCATAAAAGCTAAATGGAAAAACTTAACTTTATCCTCTTTTAAAACATCCATTACAGGATTATCGTAAGCCTTTTTCATAATTAAACTATGGTATTGAAGTTTCTTTAAAATCTTCTGTTTATCAGCGAAGTCAAAGTTTTTATCTGAATTATCATCTGCGATAGCTACAGCTAAAATTTTATCGTCTTGAAATACGCCGAGCACAAGCTCTTTATTAAGAGCCTCTCCCAGACGAGGTTTAAAATACTTTTTCATATCTTCAGTATCTAAACCTAGTTCACGGAAAATACCTAGGTCCGCATGAAAGCCAGCAATAAAAGCTAAAGCTGCTTCAAACTCTTCAAAATATAATTCACGACATTCAAACACTGATTCTTCAACAATTCCTTCCATAGCTAGAGTGACTATTCTAGCGAATTATTGAGATTTTTGTAAATACAAAGAAAAATTATTCAACAGTCATAAATTTTTCTCTTTTAATTTATTATAGACAATTCTTAGTATAAATAAATGGTGTGCCTGGGGACGCGACCTTCTAGGTCGCTCAACAAAAACCAACCCCTCGGGGTTCGACTCCCCCCAGTACTAAGGAATATTAAAATATAAATAAAATGGTGTGCCTGGGGGGACTCGAACCCCCAATCCTTCGGCTTCGGAGACCGATGTTCTATCCAGTTGAACTACAGGCACAAAACGAAGAGAAGTTTCTTCTCTATTAAACTTCTATGTCTTGTCCCCGCCGTAATTTTTGGAATTCTTCTAAAAGCTTTTTCTCTTCACGTGAGAGGTTAGAAGGTATAACGACATCTACCTCTACATAGTGATTTCCTCTAGTATTTTTTCTGTTTAGAAGAGGCATTCCCGCATCCTTAATCGTGTAAACCTGTCCTGATTGAGTTCCAGATTTAATTTTCAACTTTTCATCTCCGTGAATAGTTGGTACAGTAACTTCGTACCCGAGAGCCGCTTCAGCTAAACCCAGTTTAAGTGTTGAAAATATATCAGAAACTTCTCTTTTGAACTTCGAATGCTCTCTAACTCTAATAGTTAAGTAGATATCTCCTCTTGGACCACCATTTTTACCGATATCTCCCATACCACTAAGCCTCATAGTAGTTCCGTCTTGGATTCCAGCAGGAATTTTCACGTCGATTTCTTTATCTACTCGCTTGTAACCTCTACCTTTACATGATTTACAAGGGTTTTTAATCTCTTTTCCGGTTCCACCACAAGTAGGGCATGTAGAGTTTTGACGAACCTGCCCAAAAATAGTGTTTTGTACACTAGTTACCTGTCCAGTTCCACCACAAGTCGAACAAGTAGTGATATCAGATTCATTCTCTGCACCTTTTCCATCACAGGCGTCACAAATCTCAAGTGGATTTAAACGTATTTTCTTTTCAGTATCATTGATCGGGTCTAAAAAGTCGATTTGTATAGCGACCTCATGGTCGTGCCCTCTGCTCGGTCTGTTTTGAGAACGTCCACCAGCACCACTGAAACCTCCTCCAAAGAAGCTGGAAAATATATCTCCTAAATCTTCAAAGCCGCCAGCTCCTCCGAATCCTTCAAAGCCACTAAAACCTCCAGCACCGCCAAAACCACCAGCACCTTTTAAACCTTCAGCACCGTATTGATCATAGATCTGTCTTTTCTGAGGATCTTTAAGAACTTCATAGGCTTCGCCTACTTTCTTAAATTTATCCTCATCACCGGTGTCAGAGTTATCAGGGTGAAACTTCCTCGCTGCTTTTTTAAACGCAGACTTAAGTTCTGCATCACTTGCAGATTTATTCACACCCAAAATTTCATAGTAATCTTCAGTCATTACCACGCACTTTATTCTAGCATCTAGATCTCATATCTACTAAAAGTATTAATATATTTCTTGAAATAGCTTCTATTTTCTCTTCATGTGACTTGGGTTATTATCAAAACCAGTAGGATTTAATTTTAAATTTGGTGAGATTTCATTAAAATTACCGTTAAGAGGCAAATCATGTCCAACTTTACCTTTAAGAGGTAAGTCGTGCCCAACCTGATCAGAGTAGCCACCTAAGCTAGGATTCTTACCACCTTTAAATTTAGTATAATCAGTGAGAGGAAAACTAGGTGCTACAGAGTCTTCAAAATATAAAGTTTCTTCTGAAGTCTTTGGCGTAAGATTAACAGATGGAGTCGACTGAATATCAGCAGATTTAGGAATATCAGGAAGGACTACTGAATCTAAACTTAAAATCTCTTCAAGACTTGTTAAAGGTGGGATTAAATTAAAAGCTAAATCTTCTTTTATACCGCCAGATAAAAGTTGTCCAACTTTCCTATCAGACTCACCTGAAAAATCATAAACTTCTTCAACTGGCTCTGCAAATGCCTCTAGATCAGTATTCCTATGAAGAGTAGCTGCTTCAGCTGAATTACCCGAACTGAGAGCCGCAGTTGCAACTGCTCCAGGCAGCACAACATTAGTAATTAACTTTTGTCCTAAATTTTTCAAACCCACAGCTCAAGATAATAACAGGCGTCCAGTATATTGTTAATACTCTTATTGATAGGACAAGGCTAAAAACTTACTTTTCAAAAGTTTGAATATAATCTTGAGCAGCTTTATTAAGTGGAGCAAATGCCCGTCTTAGTCCGCTATATAATAATAAATTCTCAGAGTAATACTGAGGATTTGAATCAGGATATTGAGAATTTATATTCTCTATATTTTCCAACTCACTTTCAATAAAAGCATCAAAAGTCCCATTAGCTGCATCTGTAATAAACCTACTACTAGGTTCAAATAATTTCTCATTTTCTTCTACCTGAAACTTAAGCTTTATAGCCATGTGCTCAAAAAGATCAACTATATGTCTCTTGGATTCTAACTTCTGAAATATCTGGCGAGGACTCAGTAGTAATAAATCATTCATGGAGTTAATTCGAACATTTCCTAATGCTGCACCTGTTTCTTTTTCAAGTAATAAAACACTACTTGGATCAGCTTGTAAAATTTTTGTAAATTCATTTTCTGAAATATTATTATCACGCCCAATCATACTAGGTGAAGAAACCAAAGAAGAATTTTCTCGACCAGACCTATGGAAAATTTTCTCTAAACCCCAAGCTCCTTGATTAAAACCATCAGGGATACCAAAATCAGCAGATCCAGTCATCAAATACTCTCCATTGAATACAAATATTTTGATCATCTTAACAAAAGACAATCAAAACACTCAATCGCCCCAAAGTATGAGAACTGCCAGCTAAATTAGCTTAAACGTTAAACTTAAACTCAATTACATCGCCATCAGCGACAACGTATTCTTTACCTTCGTCTCGGGCTTTACCTTGTGCTCTAGCATTGATTCTGCCATCAAGTTCCACAAAATCATCAAAGGCAACGACTTCAGCTTTAATAAAACCTCTTTCAAAGTCTGTATGTATCTTACTTGCAGCTCTAGGAGCTTTGTCACCGACATTTATAGTCCAGGCTCTAACTTCTTTTTCACCAGCAGTGAAGTAAGTTTGAAGACCAAGTAAGTTATAAACTCCACGAATAAGCTTCTTCAAACCCATTTCTTTAACACCTAACTCGCCTAAAAATTCTTCTTTTTCTTCATCACTAAGCCCGATTAACTGTGCTTCAGCGTTAGCACAGATGACGACTACACCAGAACCATCTTCATCAGCCATTTTACGGACAGCTTCCACATGTTCATTAGTTTCTTTAGCGATATCAGCTTCTGAAACATTCGCTGCATAAAGAACTTTCTTTAAAGTTAAAAGTCCATAGGACTTAATCGCAAATCTTTCTTCATCAGTCAAATCAGCAAGCTTCGCTGGCTTACCTTCTCTTAAGAAAGGTAAAATCTTCTCAAAAGCTTGATCAATAATCTTAATCTCTTTATCACCGCTTCTAAGCTTCTTACCGAACTTCTCTCTTGATCTTTCTACTAAATCCAAATCAGAGATTGCAAGCTCAGTATTAATCAGCATAATATCTTCAATCGGATCAACTTTACCAGAAACGTGAACTACGTTAGGGTCATCGAAACATCTAACCACGTGCACGATTAAATCAGTTTCTTTAATATTGGATAAAAACTTATTCCCTAAACCTTCACCCTGACTAGCACCTTTAACTAAACCTGCGATATCCACAAACTCGATGATCGCTGGTACTAATTTTTGAGTACTGACGATCCCCTGAAGCACTTTCATTCTAGTGTCAGGCACGATAACCGTTGCGTTATTAGGTTCAATAGTACAGAAAGGATAATTAGCCGCTTCTGCGTTTTCATTATTACTAAGGGCATTAAAAAGGGTAGACTTCCCTACATTCGGTAAACCAACTATTCCTGCTTTTAACATCGCTCAAAATTATAGCAATCTCGCAAGCCCAAAATCTTCGACAACTGCTTTTATTGATGGTTTTTTAATATCTGGACACTTCAGGGTGATAGTATCACCGACAATGCCACTTGTAAGCGCTTGACATCTAAATTCAAGCTTTAAAACCGCTGATTCCTTCACTAAACGCACAAAGTCTCCAGACTGAATAATCTTTTTCTGAGTAACAGAATTAATTCTTAAAGCTGAACCTGCTTTTATCGGTCTATTCGCTGTAACTCTCCCTATAGGCGGGTCTAAATAGTTAAACCACTCACCTTCTCGAACTGCTCTTCGCTCGCGTTTAATTTCAGTGTCATGAATTATCTCCCCCGCTTTATAACTTTTAGTCGCGACTAAGACCTGTCTATACTTCCAAACCTTGACATTAATGGTAATCATATCCTTACCATTTTTTGATCTCGCCACCAGACTCTGAATATGCCTTTTAGATCTAGGATTAAAACCACTAATGGTTACAGGAGCATTAGGCACATTCCCAAGAAACTTCTTCATCGGCACCGAAGGACCATCGAGTTTATAGCTAAAAATCTGAGTGTTTACGTTGCTTTTCAGATACTGCTCCACCTTAGGTCTGAGATTAATCCAAAATGGGCTAGTGTCATTAACAGCAAGCGCATCTAAGCTATACGTGAAGCCACATAAAGCGATTAAAAAAAACAAAATTCGAAGGGATTTTTGCATCTATACTATATACAATTTGCCCAGATTTCACTATTAAAAACTATTAGCCTGCTAAGTTATTTGCCTGCTGAAGCATCTGATCTGCTGCTTTAATCGAATTACTATTCGCTTCATAAGCACGCTGTGCTGTAATCATATGCACGACTTCTTCGACAACTTTAACGTTACTCATCTCTAAGAAGTTTTGACGAATAGTACCGAAACCAGCTTCACCAGGTGAACCTTCAAGTGGAGTACCACTTGCTGTTGTGTCTAAGTAAAGGTTTTGAGATAGTTCTATTAAACCAGAATTGTTAGAGAAAGCTGCTAGCCTAATATTTCCGACTACTTCAGTATTCGCAATCCCTGCTCGTTTAACTTCTACCGTTCCATCACGTTTAATTTGAACTTCCTGAACATTATCCCCGAGATTAATACTTGGGAAAAGAGAATGCCCTTGGCTACTTAAAAGTTCTCCTGTCTGCCCGTCTATCTGAAGGTTCCCGTCACGAGTATAAGCAATATTCCCCTCTGCTGTAACTACTTGTAAGAAACCATCACCTTCGATAGCGATATCCAAAGGATCATTTGTATTGTTTAAACTTCCTGTCTGAAAAGACTTATCAGTAGAGCTAAGCTCAACACCTAAACCTATTTGCACACCATTCGGACTAATCCTTCCATCTGAAAGTACCGCACCTGGTGCAGTCAAAACCTGTGAGAATAAAGTACTAAAGTGAGCGTGAGACTTTTTAAAGGCTGTGGTATTGATGTTCGCAAGGTTATGCGAAATAACATCAATGTTTGTTTGCTGGGCTTGCATGCCAGTAGCTGCTGTCTGTAAAGCTCTTTCCATGTAGTGTTTATTGACTTATTTTGATCTAAAAACACTGGGTTAAAAGTTTTAAAGTTTAGAAACTGAATAGTTAGTTTGGTTTAATTATGATTTAGCGAAATTTATCAAAGGTTATTGTAAAAGGTTTTAGTGCTTTATTTTTACTAATTTCATCCCAGTTCTCACGAAGATTTGCTATAAATTTGGAGTTGCTTAATTCATCATCTGTGAAATAGGCTTTCATAGTATCTGCAATAAGATGAATTAATTTTGATCCAACCTGTGATTGATTAAAGTTCAATATATTAAGCGCTAAAAGTTTATCTTCATAAAAAACATCCTTGTCATCACACTTGAAGTTGATATTATTTCCTTGCTTCTCTAAAGCTCTAGCTATAGTATTCATTGCTCTTGTGATAAATATTTTTCTATTTCGACTTGTTTCCTCCGTTCCTGTCTCAATTTTGATAAGTCGTTCCATTACTTTCCTTAATTTATCTTCAAAAATAAAATTAGAGTCCCTTATGTCACTAACATCGATATAATCTGCTCTAGAGAAGAAATAATCAGAAAATATTCCTACAAGATTTTGCTCTTTACGGCGCCTAGGAATATGAGTGTGTTTAACTAGTTTTTGATTGAATGATTTATAAAATTCTCCTTCTTTAATCTCAAAGAGAGTATATTTTTGCTTAAGAGATTTCACAAAAGCCTCAAAAAGATTAGGACCAGTCTTCTCCATTTGCATAAAATCCTTAAAGCTAATATTTAATAACCTATCTTTAATATCTATCTTAGATGTATTTAAATTTCCACCCCTTCTCCTTAGAGACAAGCTTAATAAGTCAATAAAATTGTTCCACTCCTGATCTAGTCCAAATACATTTGTGCTTGTATTTTCATATAAAGCCCGATCAAAACCGATCTCGTGTAGTTTTTTTTGAACCGGAGATCCCAAGTATACATAATCCATAACTTGAGCATCTTGATATTGACGCGCTAAGTCCTCAGCTCTCTTCCTTCTCTCTTGAATTGATTCATCTCTATCATCAAGATTATTGCGTGCGTTATCTTCAGCAAGAATCCTTCTCCTCTCTACAAGAGGTAAGTTTATGAGACGTTTTATTAGCTCAAGATCCTTTCGAAACCCTGCAATTTTTTTATCAAAGTCACGACCCGGCACAGACTATTATCTTAACAAAATTAAGTGTAAGTAATAAAAAATTCACACAATTTAAGAAAGCATTAAACTATGCTCTTCGAGCATCATTCTCAAAAGCACTTCTGCAGACTCATGCCTATCAAATAAGAAATCTATCCCATCCTTAGGCTTGCCATCCACTTCCTGCTTAGCAAGTTCTCCCACCGCAATATTTATTACTTTAGTGTTTTTAGTTAAATCACCTTGACTAGACATTTCTTTTGCTCTTTCCATTGCAATATAATCACTTCCACTATTACCTGCAATATATATATTCGTGCCTTTATAGTTACCGTCACTAGTATCCAAAAACTTCTCACTATCTTTCACTATCTCTTCAAAGCCTTTAGCTTTATATCCCTTCAAATTCTTTTTAAAGAGGTAAAAATATTTTCCAAAGTGCATCTTGCCCCAATCCTTAAGTTCAGAACCTTTCCCACCTTTAAATATATGGCCTAAAGCTGTATTTAACTTATCAATAAAGTCTTTAAAGTTACCTCCAAAGGTTAAAGCCACGGTTCCACAGGCACGACCTCCGTTCTCATATTTTTCAAATTAAGTTTTTCAAGTAATTTTGTAAGCTTATCATTCATGGAATTTGCTTTATTTTGGTAGTTTTCATGTGGCTCTTTAGATTCATCGATTAAATTCTTCTCTATGCGACCGCTTTCAATATAAGTACGACCGTCATTTGTATAAGCTTTTATCTGATTACCTTCAGACAACTTCTCATTAAAAATTTGTCTCAAATCTTGATTACTTCTAGATGTCAAAAAAACAACTTTAAAATTCTTGAGCTTACTTAGTTCAGATAAAGTCGTTAAAGTTTCCTTCGGGATATTAACTTTTTCATGGCTTTCACAACTTATATTTTCATGATTTAAAGTCCCATCTATATCTAAAATTAATAAATGCTTCTTACTAGAATCTAAAGCATCATCTAATATTTTTCTAACTTTGCCAGTTTCTGGATCTTGATATTCAAAGTTGATTTGAGTTCTTAAAGCTTGAATGCGCTTTGATAAAGTTTCATAGTCTACTTCATGAAGTTTATTATTAAAAAAGGCATTAGCAAGAGTGGCTTGCTCCGCTTTAATTTTCTCCTCTGGAGAGCTACCTTTAAGTGTTTCTGTACTTGGAGAGTTTTGAGATGTGGGCGTGAGAACAATAGATTTTGAGGCAGATAAGGAGGAGTTCATATGCCTTGCTATTTTTACATTTACTTAAAGTATGCTTCTTTTAAATTTTTTAATAATCGACTCAAGATATTTCCGCAAAAATACGCTAAATCAACGTAAAAAACGCAAGGGGGGTTTAAAAAAAATAATTCTCGCATACAATGTACTTATGACTCAAACAATTAAGTACGATATTGCAGATATTAACCTTGCTGATTTAGGAGAAAAAAGAATCCAGTGGGCAGCTAGGGAGATGCAGGTACTCAAGAGAATCCGAGAAAGATTTGCTAAAGAAAAGCCTTTTAAAGGAGTAAGAATGTTAGTTTGTGCTCACATTACTTCTGAAACAGCAAACTTAGCTGTCACCTTAAAAGAAGGTGGCATGGAAACATCACTTATAGCAAGTAATCCATTATCTACTCAAGACGATGTGGCTGCTGCACTTGTTAAAAACTATGGCATTCCAGTTTTCGCTAAAAAAGGTGAAGATGCTGAAACTTATGAAAAACATATCCAAATCGGACTAGACACTAGACCTATGATCATCATGGATGATGGTTCTGATGTTATCGCGACTTTAATTAAAGAAAGACCAGATCAGATAAAAGAAGTTATTGGTTGTACTGAGGAGACTACTACTGGTATAGTTCGTCTTCAAGCTATGGAAAATGATGGAGTACTTCCTTTCCCAGCTATCGCGGTAAACGATAGTAAAACTAAACACTTATTTGATAATAGATACGGAACTGGTCAATCTACTATGGACGGTATTTTAAGAGCCACTAACGTTCTTATCGCAGGAAAAGTAGTAGTAGTAATCGGCTACGGATGGTGTAGTAGAGGTATTGCCTCTAGAGCTAAGGGTCTAGGTGCTGATGTTATCGTAACTGAAGTAGAGCCTATTAGAGCCTTAGAAGCGAAAATGGACGGATTTAGAGTTATGCCTATAAATGAAGCTTCTAAAGAAGGGGATATCTTCGTAACTGCTACTGGTAATAGACACGTTATTGATACTGAGCATTTTAAGAATATGAAGGATGGAGCTATAGTTTGCAACTCTGGACACTTTAATTTAGAGCTTAATTTAGAAGGTCTTGATGAGATATCTGAATCTAAAGAAGAGGTAAAACCCTTTGTCGTGAAATATCAGAAAAATCCATCTAAGTCAAATGTACCTGGTGCAGTACTAGTTCTAGGAGAAGGTAGGCTAATAAACTTAGCTGCAGCGGAAGGCCATCCATCTGCAGTTATGGACATGAGCTTTGCAAATCAGGCCTTAGCTTCTGAATATCTTGTAAAAAATCAAGATAATCTTGATAATAAATTACAAACATTAGCCCTAGAGGTTGATCAAGAAGTAGCACAACTAAAGCTAGATTCCATGGGAGTATCGATTGATTCACTAAGTGATGAAATGAACGAATACATGAATTCATGGAAGATTGGTACTTAATTGTTAAAAAAAATTAAGGATTTTTTCACAGTTCATATTTTATAGTAGTTTCAGTAGCATTTCACTAGATATAGTGTCATGTGATTTCGAAAGTACACATATCTAGTGTATTTACGAAACTGCAAAAAGGAGAAATAATAAATATATGTCAACTGGTAGCAAGGATTTCCTAAGCGATTTTTTAGACAAACAATTCGATGGTGAAGAAGAGACGGAAACCGAGCAATCAGATAATACAGCTAGCAATACTAAAGCTACTAAATCTGAGGGCGGGGCAGCAGAAGATTCCATCAAACTATATTTAAAGGAAATAGGTAGAATATCTCTACTTACAGCACAAGAAGAAATAACACTAGCCCGTGAAATTGCAAAAGGTGGGGCAAAAGGTGACGAAGCAAAACGTAAATTAGTACAAGCGAACTTAAGGCTGGTTGTAAGTATCGCTAAAAAGTACTTAAATAGAGGACTATCTTTCTTAGATCTTATCCAAGAAGGTAATCTAGGTTTAATAAGAGCTGCTGAAAAGTTCGACCATGAAAAAGGATATAAGTTTAGTACTTATGCAACATGGTGGGTAAGACAAGGTATCACTAGAAGTCTTGCTGATAAATCAAGAACTATTCGTGTTCCTGTTCATATGGTAGAAACTATTAACCGTTACAAACGTGTTTCTAGACAGCTATCTATGAAGCTTAAGCGTAAGGCGACTGACATGGAGCTTGCTTGGGCGCTAGGTGTTTCTATGAAGAAACTAAAAGAAATCATGAACGCTAACAAAGTTCCTGTTTCTTTAGAAACCCCTCTAGGAAAAGAAGAAGATAGTTCACTTTCTGACTTCATCGCAGATGACATTAAGTGTCAACCAGATGTAGTTAGTACTGAAAAAATGCTTAAAGAACATATTCAGGAATTACTTAAAGACTTACTTCCAAGAGAAGCTGAAGTTCTTAAGTTACGTTATGGTCTAGAAGACGGTCAAGTTCGTACTCTTGAACAAGTAGGTAAAGTTTTTAACATTACTAGAGAGAGAGTTAGACAGATCGAATTTAAAGCTATGAAAAAACTTAGAGAACCTAGTAAGTGCGCTAAATTAGAGTCTTACTTGAGTCAGGTTCAGTAATTAAGAAAATTACAAGATATTAAAATAAAAAACCTCTGGAGTGTGTACTGGAGGTTTTTTATTGGCTCTAGACCAGTTAAAATAAATCTAACTAGTCTGGAATATGCTTAAATACAGTAAATTATCAAAATATAAGCTA
>JABSOS010000040.1 GCA_013216135.1 Candidatus Caenarcanales bacterium | reverse complement strand
AATCAGGAGCTAGAAAAGGAGTTGTACGAGTTAGTAATTTCTAAAGAATCATAAAGTTTAATGGTCTAGAGCCTTTCCAAAATGAAATACAAGTCCTAACAGAAGAAATGCTTGCCCAAGCATATACAGAAGATTCCATAAAAGAAATAAACATTCAAGAAGATACTGATTTAGCTCCAAGGTTAGAGCAAGTCTTAAATGCAAATGGTAATAAAGAAGCTTTATTAACTCAATTAAAAAAGGATTTCGAGTTAAAAGATATTGTTCTAGGAGCTAGCTTTCTTTATATAGATAAATTTAAAGAAGGTAAAGATGGAGAAAATATAATTAATACTTTCCTAAATGAAAAAAACCTAAATGAACTTATAGGAAGTTCGGTATCAGGAACAATATCTATAGACGACAAAATTCAACTTCAACTTGCAATTGAAATTTTAGATATAGATCACGAAGATATAGCAAAAAAATTTAATGAGTTTCTTTATTAAGGCTTAAAAAAATTTAACCTAAGCTGCTATACATTTTAATCTTCAATAAGATAATATTAGGCAGAATATGCCGAAGGAATCTCAGTTCAATTTTTTTCAAAGACCATATTCAAAAAATCTAAGGCAGATAACCCTGCAAAAAAAAGACAATACTGAGAAAAAAGGTTCAATAAGATTTATAACCAAAAATCCTCAAGCTAAACTTAAAATACCTAATTCAGAACTCAGCATCTCCCTTCCAATAGATAATTCAAATGAAGTTAAAAGCAAACTAAAAACGATTTCACGAGCTAAAGCAAGATTTTCAAAGTACCTTTTAGAACTAAGAAAACATTCTAATAACCTAAATAGTCTAAATGCTTTTTTTGAAATCATGGATGACAAAATTTACAATGAAGCAGAGCCTGAAGCAATAAAATTTGCAGCAAACCTTAAAACAATGTCAGGAGGAATTCTTCTCCAAAATACAATCAAAAAAGTTCTAGCTCATGAGTTTAAAGATTTAAACACTTTTTTCCAGATTACAGGTGAAGAGATAGACTTAGATGATGAGGAACACCGAAGTGAGCTGCTTGAAAGTACAGGAAATATAGGTACAGAAGAAATTAGTAGTAATGAAAATCAAGCTGACTATAATATTTTCAATAGAGTTTTTTCAGATGAAAATACCCTACTCAATAAATTTAATCAATTAGTTTCTAATCTTAGTGCAATCGATTTAAATACTGAAGCATTAGTCGAACTTAAGAAATTTGAGCAGAGACTGTCACAGTTTGCAAAACAACGCCCAAGTGTAAACCCAGATAGGCTAACCTTAGCTTTACACGCCATAGATGGAATTAGAGACAGTGAAATTGATAATATGATTGAAACATTTAATTACGATGATATTCATCATATAGGTATTGAAGTTCCCTTTGAGATTTACCAAAGAAATTTAAACACCTTAAAAAATATTTTGCCTCAAAGCCCCATAAGTCCAAAAGCTGAGAAACACTTAGATTATTTCTTGAGCAAAACTGACTACAAAAAAACAAACCCTGAGGATATTTTAACCTTTCATATGCTTGCTACAATCAAAGGCTTCCATAGACTGGCTGAAAAAGTTTTAAAAAATGCTTTCTATCACTCTGAAAATGCCCGTGATCTAAAAATTTACAATGATATTTTCAAGCTATCAGCTGATAATCAATTGATTAAAGATCCTATTAAATTTATTGATGAGATAGTAACTAATAAAAAAAATAAAGAGCTCTTGTATAACTGTCCTGAATTTGCAAACCATATTACTAAAGACAGGAACTTTAGAAGAGATTTACAAGAGTTCCAAAGAGATCTTCAAAGCCATCAAAAAAAACAAAATTATATATATGAGCTAGGACGATTATATAGATCATTAGAAACAATTCATGAGGATAATGGAGAAACAGTAAAGGTTGATGATTTTAATGATTATGAAATCCCTTATTCACTCTCTGACTTGATGATAGAAATTCGAGATGAATTAACAGATAAGGATTTTGAAGAACGCCTATCTGAAGCTGATGTTCCTGCCATCAATGCACTACTAGTAGAAAAGTTAAAACTAATTGAAGATAAAGATCTAGAGAGTTTTAATGACTTTTTAGAAGGGATTATTTCAGGAAAAGATGCAGCCCTAGAAGCTGCTATTGAGAATGGGGAATTTCATGATGAAATGGATAACTTTGATTTATTTGACTCTGAAACAATTTTCCAAGCTTTTATTGATAAAGAATCTGATTTCAACTCAAAGTTAACGGCAATGCAAAATAGTCCACATGAGAAATTTGACTTTCATGATTATAGCTACCAAGAAGGAGAAGTCTTTAATATCGTTTCTTTATTTGACAAATATCAAAAAAATCTAGATAAAATTGAGAGTGCCACAGATAATTTCTATGTCAAAAATCAGTTACTAGAAAAGTTCTTTAAAAAAGTAAGTGTTGAAGACAATAATGTAGAAGAGATTACGAGTAAATTCTTCAGTCTAATTGATGAAGGTTTTATCACCCATGCACAAAACTTACTTAAAGAAAAAATTATTGATGTAATCAACCAACCTAAATCAGATGTATTCTTTGGAGAGTTAGGTGATATTTTACAAGTATATTTTTATGCTAGAAATAATGATTTAATTGACGACTTAAGCTCAAATCATCAAATCAAAAGCAGTAAAGAATTTCAAATCACAAATCAAATTAATAATGCACAGGATAGTAATAGCTTAGACTCTGGAATTACAAATTTAATTAACTATGTTAAAAATGAAAACACCGACCTTAGATCATTAATTATAATGTTAAGCATTCTATCCTTTAAAGTCAGAGACATCAATGCCAGTGATGATTCTAAAAATGAAGATACATCAGAAGAAAAAAAGCGAACTGAAGTTTCACCTGAATTAATGAAAGAGCTTGAAAAAGCACTTGAATTAAGAACTCTACCAATAAAAAAACATAATGATTACAATAGTGTCGATAAAAACCTAGTTAAGAAAAGAAATAAGGAACTCAAAGAAATTCTTGAATTCACAGAACTTCTTTATGGGAAGGGTATTTTTGATCAATTTCAAATTGAAAATATTCATAGCTTTTACAGTAATGAAGAGCTTCTTAATGCAAGTAATAAATATAACCTTCCACTCTTTTTTAAACCAGAAATGAAAGATACATTAATTAAGAATCTTAACCAAGTATCTAAAGAACCTAAACTACTAGCAAAAAAACTTGAACTAACACTCGAATTAGCTAATCAATTAAATGATCAAGAATTATATGACCTTGTCAATAAAACTTTAGTTGCACTTCCGATACACTCCTCAATCGCTGAAGATGACTTAGAAATGTCGTTAAAGCTTTTTCACAATCAAGTCGACATTAATGAATCTGGTAATGAAGCAACAATCCCTATCGCCATTAATGAATATCTTCAACAAAAAGCAAGTGCTCAAAAAAGAAGTAGCTTCTTTCTAAAAATTAATGATTTCTTTTATGGCTTCCAAAATATTAATGTTAACGCTAGAAATGAAATTATTTCAGAGGAAGATCAAGTTAAATATAAAAAAGAGAGAGATGTAGAAAATAAACTAAGAAGAATCATTAATAGTGATGATGAGAATTATATAAGGAACACTAAGTCAAAGTTCGCAGAAAATTATTCTAAGCCTATTCTCATACTTGAAAATATACTAAAAAACTCTGAAGAGCTTGATAAAACATTACTTGCAAGAATTTATGAAAACTATACTCTAATAGATGAAATGTATGCTGGTATAAGCCATCACTTAATACCTTCAGAAACTCATAAGCTCATGGTGGAGGCTAAAAATATTTTAGAGATAGGAAGAGAAAAGTTAGATTTAGATGTAAATGATAATGAGCAATCATAAAACAATTAGAGCAGAGTATTTAGGGAAGCAACACCTAGTTAAAATACTTAACTTAAATAAAGGACAAATCAAATCCCCAG
Source organism: Candidatus Caenarcanales bacterium (assembly GCA_013216135.1). Lineage (GTDB taxonomy): Bacteria > Cyanobacteriota > Vampirovibrionia > LMEP-6097 > LMEP-6097 > DT-14. The sequence goes on along the minus strand of JABSOS010000040.1, from coordinate 16,978 downwards.
ATGAAACACTAAGTATTTCAACAGAAAAGCTAGTGAGGTTCCATAGAGAAGCTAAGCAAAAAAATGAACCTATTTTACCTATAAACTTATCAAATAAAAAACAAAGTATAAAAGAGCTTTTAGTTCAAATTCCTGGAAATAACACTGGAGCATTAAACTCAACTTTACTAAGTATAGAGAAGCAAGCAAAAAAGAAAAATCTTCTTGCTGAAGAACTTGATTCTTACTTAAAGACAGAGCTTGGAGAAATTAACTTATCAAGAAAAGTTGAAAGAGCCCTGAAGAATGATATCAAAAAATTATTTATTGCTGATCAAGACAAAGATGAAGATACCACAATTGAAATTAGAGAAAATATTAGAACTCTATTCAACACCTTACTAGATCTAGATTATAATCATTTCCTAAAACCATTTGCTCTTATATACACAGACAAACTATTAAAATATGCAGATAAATATCAGGAAGAACTATTAGAATACCCAGATCTATTAGCAAGCAATATTATTATTGCAAATCAACAATCTAATCCACAAACAATAGATACAGCACAAGAAAATATTGATCAAGATGAATATTGGAATGAAGTTGAGAGTGATCTCATTTTTGAATCAGGTGACAACTTAGATTTCAATTTTAATTTGTTCGACATGACACCTACTACTATAGATAAAGAATCAAAAAAATATATAAGTCTTCTAATTGAAAAAAGTGTTGAAGATAATGACTTTGGTAATGTTTCAGAATTCATCAGTGCAGCTTTTCAAGCTGGACTCAATAAAGAAGCTAAAGCAATCTTGAAACTTTCACTAATAAATTTAAGCAGTGAGCTTCCTGCAAGTCTAAGTAACTATGTATCATCATTAGAAAAAAATCTAATCAATTCGAAACTCTTTACTCCAAAAGAAAAGGATGAAGTAAAAGAAAACATTTTTACTCACATTGAAAATTCTCTTGTGAGTATTGAAAATTCTCAAGAGAGTGTTGAAAATCTTTTAAAATTCATAGAAGATGTAAAAGAATCAGATCTACTCAACTCATATGAAAAAAAGAGACTTAACCTATATCGTAAAAACCTAAGAAGAGATATTAATGAAGAAAACAAACAAAGAACCAATAACCAAGACATTAAGAGCAGTCTTGATTTTTTAATAAAAGCACAAGCATCGAGGCTATACCTTGATAATTCTGCTAAAGGTCAATTCTCACAAAAATTTACAGAATGGCTTAGAAGCTTTAAAATTCATAAACCTAATTTATTTGAGCAAACAATCTTAAAAATTACAGATTCAGATATTATTAAAGATACAACTATTGAAGCTGACAGAAGAGTCTTTGGTTCAGTAAACCCTGATTCAGAGAATCAACTCGATTTTACTAAAGTGCTAGAAATTTTAATTGAGACTAAAGAAGATATTAAGAATTTTAAGCATCTAATCCCAAAGCTAATAGATAAGGTAGATTTTTTAAATGAAAATAGTACAAACAATGCCCTAGATTTATTTATCAATCTAGAGAGTAAAGGATTCTATAGGTATGCTGAAGGTTTGCTAGCAAAACTATTTTCAACTATCAAAACTAAACCATTTAGGAGCACTGACCCAGTATTAAAATTTATGTCATTAGCTCCAATTAACAAAAGTGAAGATAGACTTTCCCATGAAAGTAGAAAAATGTTAGGTGACATTTTAATAGATACTAATATAAATTTATATAAGCTAGAACTCGTCTTAGATGAATTAAAAAATGATAATCCAAATATCATCGAAAAAATCAAAAATTCGAATATAGAAAATTTGATAAATATGAGATTAACAGATGAATACACATCATTAAGAGATACAACAAATTTATTTGATAAAATTCAATTTTTAAAATTTGCACTCGAAAATAAATTAGTCAATGAAGAAATTATTCCATGGTTCAAAAGTAATTATAATGGAGCAGAGCTAGCTCATAAATCAGATACTGAATCCTATATCGAATTCCTAAAAGATACTTCAAACCATAGAGAACTCTTAAGAATCATTACTAATGAATTCAGTAAAAAACCTAGGCTCGCTGCAAGGCTTATAGATAAAGCATTAGAAGAAGAGTCACTTAACAACAAACAAATCAACGACTTTCTCGTAGCACTTTTAAATCAACCACTGCACGAGTTAAACCTTCATGAAAATGAAGAAACAAAAGCTGTTGTTGATATTATAGATGCTGAATCATTTGAAAATATAATTACTAAAGATGATATAAAAGAATCAAAACAAAAACTACTATATCAACTGAAACTATTTTTAAAGATATATGATTTTATGGAAAGCCATAGCCAGGAATTAAAAAATAGTAATTTCAAAGAAGAAGCTCAAGAGGCACTATTAAACTATATTGATAATGAGAAAAATAAGACTAACGATGTCACAAAAGATCTAAAAGAATTTAGTAGAAAGAATAAGCTGTTTTTAGCTCCAAGTAAAGAACATATTCAAGAAGAATTACTTACTAAGCCCAATAATATTTTTGCAAAGCTTTTAATTAGACTCTATGAAATGAATACAAACATCGATAAATTAGTATTCAATGAATTTAAGCTAAACCAAGAACATCAAAGCAATATAGAAAAAAGTAAAGCCATAATAAATAAGATTAGATTCCCTCTTAACCAACTCTTAACCAACTAGTCCTATAAAATTAGTATGGCAGATTTCATGGGAAAATCATTTTCATTCAACACTGAAAATAGAATGGAAAGTTTAACAAATCGAATTGAAGAAATTGAGCAGATGAGTGCAGGAAAAGTTCCTTACGACCCAGGAGTTGCAAGAGCAAATCCAGTACCTAATCCATCAGCTGTAGGTGCCAATGTAAACCCAGCTCAAGCACAACAGTTCCAAGCTATGATGCAAATGATGCAAGCTAAAATGCTTTCATCAGGACTAGGTAATAATAATGATGATAAGCAGTCGGGTCTAGAATCTATGATGCAGGGCTTCGGTATGCAAGGCATGGGTGCTATGAACGGAATGGCTATGCCTGGTGGTATGCCAGGAATTCCTGGAATGCAGGGAGTACCTGGTATGGGTGGTATGAACGGTATGGCTATGCCTAGCGGCATGCAAGGAATTCCTGGAATGCAGGGAATGCCAACTCAACCAGGAATGGGAATGCAAGGTATTGACCCAGCTCTACTTCAACAAATGTCACAAATTCAAATGATGAAAAACTACTAAAACTATATACGTAAGTGGTATCGTCAAGCAATGACTATCAATTCTATCTAAAACCCCACCATGAGAAGCTAAAATGTCACCAGAGTTTTTAACTCGAAAACATCTTTTTAAAAGACTTTCATAATAATCACCAAGCTGAGCTATAAAAGCTAAAAACAAACCAGCTAGCATCGGTAAAACTATTTTTAGTGAATTCAATAAATAAAACTTTCCAGTAATCCAGATATACAGAGCAGTAAAAACAAAGGTAGTAATAATTAAAGCTGAAAGTGAGCCTTCAATCGTTTTTTTAGGGCTCGTTTTAGGTAAAACTTGGTGTTTACCAAAATTTTTACCTATTAAATAAGCAAAAATATCACAGCTTACAGCTGTAAGCAAAGCTAAAAGTAAAAACTTTTTACCTAAAGCTTCTAAGTAAAAAAGATGCGCAGGTAAAAATGCTAAGTAAAGCATAAACATCGCATTTAATTTAAGTAAGTTCTTCGAACTCAGTTTTCTTCGCTTCTTAAATTTTCTTTTACAGCGCTTTAAAACTGAGCCATAGAAAAATATAAAAATCATCAAGGCAAAAACACTAAATGAAGCAAAAGAAGAGTTTAAATAATAAGAACCATCTATATGATTTGCAAGGATATATGGGAATATTATCAGCAGAGTCAGGATTAGCTGAAGAATTGTATAATTAAGTTTAGATTTTTGCTTAGTAAATTTTATAAATTCTCTTAAAGCTAAACTAAGAACTACTAGACTAGTAAAAAACCAAGCTTTTACTCCGACAAAGTAAACGATTGCAAAAAATAATATGAGCAAAATTGCAATAGGAACTCTCTGATGATTCATAGCCCAAATCTAAGAAATATCATCTCACAAATCGACGAAACTAGGGTTGAAGAGCTTAGACTTGCTTTAGATGAGTATTATCCACAGGATATAGCTGAAGAGTATAAAAAACTAACTCAAAACGAGAGACAGTTACTCTTCGATATTCTTTCTTACCAACAAGGCGCCCAAGTATTTATTGAGCTCGAACAAAGAGAAATCGAAGAACTCTTCGACTACCTCTCTGATAAAAAAATTATCAAATTCACAAATGAATTAGATTTAGATGACGCCGCAGATATCATAGGTCTACTCGACGATGAGCGTATGCTCCGTATACTAGATAAAATCCAAAGACCTTTTGAGATCAAAGAATTACTAGCCTTCGAGCCGGATAGTTGTGGTGGTATCATGAATCCTGACTTTATTAGTGTGCGCGCTGACCTAAAGGTCAGCGCGGCACTAAGATTCATCCGCTTAAAAGCACGTGAAAATGACTCCCAGATTATATATATCTACGTAACCCAAAAATTTGGAGAACTAGCTGGTGTAGTCAGTTTAAAAAATCTTTTCTTAGCAAATGAAGATAGCTCAGTAAGTGACCACATGAATACAGATGTGATTCTAGTAAACACAAATGAAGATAGAGAAGTCGCCGCAGAGTTAATCTCTAAATATCACTTCCTCGCGATTCCAGTCGTGAATACTAGTAAACAACTAGTAGGTACTATCTCTATCGAGGATGTCGTAGAAATTCTAGAGGATGAAGTTACTCAAGACATTTACCAATCAAGTGGTATCAACATTGAGCCAGACTCTGTTTCAGCCTATACAGATATCAGAAAATATTTCACAGCTTATAAAGCAAGGACACCTTGGTTAGTTATCACTCTTCTAGGACAAATCCTTTCAGCAAGTTTAATCGTTAAATTCAGTAATGTAATTTCGGCATTACCGATAGCAGTTTCCTTTATGCCATTACTTTCTGGGCTATCTGGAAATATTGGAAACCAATCCACCACGATCATAGTACGTGGTATCTCTACTGGTGAAATAGATACTGATAGAAGTTCAGAAATAGTTAGCTATGAATTGCTTATTAGTCTTAGCATTGGACTTACTTGTGCGTTAATCACCTCAGGGATTTCCTTCCTAATGAATGGAAACCTTTTACTCTGTGGCTTAATTGCTCTTTCATTACTTATCTCTATGTTTAGCGCGGTATTTTTAGGTTCGCTAACTCCAATTATCTTTAAGAAAATTGATATTGATCCAGCTTCAGCTAGTGGTCCCCTAATTACGACCATGATTGATATTATTTCTTTTATAGTTTACTTAAGTTTAATAAACACTTTTATAGGTAAACTAATCTAAGGAGCAGCTAAAGAATCTAAAATGAGAAAAACATTACTAGTTTTAATATCGAGTCTAACTGTGATTCTTTCACAAACTCTTTTATTCAATGCTAGTAAATCTTATGCAGAAACCAAAGCTCAAGTTAAGCTTGATGAAAGCTTCTTAGATTTAGATACCGAGAAAGAAACTTTAGAGCACATAGATTTTAATTTTAAAAGAGCTAAGCATTTAAAAAGCTTCACTGATTTAGAAATTGCAGGCTATGACCCTGGGGTATTAAGATCTATTAAGAAGAATAAAGGTTCTATCACCACAGGTAAAGGAATCTGGGTGAACCTTTGGAACTATCCGCTCGACACGAAAGCCTTTACTGATAGATTAGATGAATTTGATATTGATACTGTTTACCTTCAGGTAAACCGCTCTACCACTGAGATTTTCAAAAATCAAGAGAAAGTAGATGAAGTACTTAAGGCTTGTCATGAAGAAGATATTAAAGTTATCGGCTGGAGCTATGCTTATTTAATCGATATTAAGTCTGATGCTGAAAAATTTATCAAACCAGCTCTCTATGTAAGTCCAGACGGAGAAAGCTTTGATGCCTTTGCTGCTGACATAGAAGAAAACACGAAAGTCTCATCTGTAAAAGCTTACACAGATATTCTTAAAGCAGCGCTACCAGAGAAATACCCGATGATAGCAATAGTATTTTCCCCTAAAATAAAATCTGTTTATCCATGGAAGTTTATGGCAGATAACTGGGATGTGCTGATGCCTATGGTTTACTGGCATGGTCTAAAAGATAGAAGTTTACAGACAGTAGCAAGCTTCGTATCTGAGAGTATTAACGAGCTGCGCAAGCTTACGGGCAAGCAAAACCTAAACATACACATGATTACAGATGGTGAAAGAACCACTCCTCATGAAGTTGCTGTAAGTTTAGAAGTCGCTAGAAAGCTGAAAGTAAATTCAGGTGTAAGTGTTTACCCTGAACATTTAGTTTCAGATTCTATTCTAGAAGTACTTAAAGATTTTAAAGTTTAAATATTTAGATAGCTTTTAAAGATATTAAAAACTAAGAAACAGTCTCAACCTTAGGTGCAATAATATCTAAATATTTATCACAAATAGCTTCAATACCATAGAAAAGAGCGTTACTAATTAAAGAGTGTCCAATATGATATTGATGAATATTTCTTACTTTCATTAACATATGAAGGTTTTTAGTGGTAAGACCATGCCCCATATTAACTTTCAGTCCTATACCTCGCGCATAGATAACTGATTGATTAATTTTATCTACTTCATTTTTCAGTAATTGGAAGTAACCTTCTTTTTGTTTTTTATCAGTTTGGTACTGATAAGTAATGAATAGATTTGCATAATTCCCAGTATGAATCTCAACTAATTCCGCTCCCACTTCTTTAGACGCTTCAATCTGAGTTAAAACTGGGTCAACAAAACAACTAACTTGAATTCCCTTATCCTTAATAGGTTTAATAAATTCAGTTAATTTTTCTTTCTGGTTAAGAACATCTAAACCACCTTCAGTAGTTACTTCTTCTCTTTTCTCAGGAACAAGTGTCGCCATGTTAGCTTTAGACTTTAGAAGAATTTTACGAATCTCTTCAGAGGCAGCCATTTCAAAGGTAAAGCCTAAACGGGAATCTTGAATAAAATAATTGATATCATTAATATCGTGATCCTGAATATGCCTTCTATCCTCACGTAAGTGAGTTGTAATTCCAGCAACTTCAGTATTCTCGATGAGCTTAATAATCTCCATTGGATTAGGCTCATTTGTCTTCCTTGCCTCGCGCAAGGTTGCAACATGGTCAATATTTACATAAAGCTCTGACATGATTCTTCTTTCATTTTATACCCATAAAAAGATTTTGCGCTCTGTTTGCAAGATAATCTAATCAGAATTCACTCGTGGCATTTCTTTAACTAGCTTTCTCATTTGCTTACTGTAACTAATATCGATAAAATCACAAAGCTCCTCCATCTTATTATCTGGATTAGTTAGAAAATCCTCAAAGCTTATTTCTATATATTTATCATCATTGATTTCTTTTAAGGAACTATTTATCGCTTCATGAGTTTTATGATATTGAAATTCACAGATCTCTTTCAAATCATGTCCCCGCCAGAATTCCTTAAACCCTTCAGGCATAGCAAATTTCCAAACCTTTCCAGAGTAGCCTTTAATCTTAGGTCCTCCACCCATCCTTTCATTTAAATATTCTCTAAACTTAAACTGAAAACGCCTTGGTGCATTCCATGCTTTCATTAGTGAATTTATATTAGCCTCAGCTGAGCGTTTTAAATAAATAAATTTTGCATCAGGGTAAAGCTTTGCTAAAAACTGAATTCGAAATGAATTTGGTGGAGTTTTATCTATAAATCTATAAGATTGCTGATTTTTTAGTTTTAGTTTGATGAATTTATATATGTAGTTAAAAGTATTGATTAAATTAAAAAGATATTTGAGTTTATGTCTTAGAAATTTAACTCTTCCTAGAAAGCCTAAAAAGTAATTATCATAGCTAGAGAAATGGTAATGATTATCAAAATAGTTTCGATCTGATTCTTTAAAATCATTTTCATTTAGATATAAAGTATCTGCTGATTCTCTAGTATCTCGATGCCAAGATTGCCACATAAAATTAGATTCTCGGTAAAGTGACCAGAATTCGTTACTCTCGCTTAATAATCGGAAAAGTAAGCTGGTGCCACCACGAAAAGAACCTATTATGAATACTGGTTTATGAGTTTCCATTAAAAATATTAATAACAAAATAAGTATAGCCTTAAATATAGAATCACCTTGCTGGGTCTATAAATTAATAAAGTCCAATCATTGTATATAAATTTAATATTGAAAAATTTTTACAAATCTTACAAAAAGACTTGTATTTACATTAAATACCTGATATTATTTTGAATTGTTGAAATTTCAACATAAAACCTTCCAAAACCAATTAATTTCAAAGGAGAAAAATTATGAGCAAAATAGTCCCACAAAATAGACAACAAATGATTGAGCAGATGCAAGCAAGGATAAACCAAGATACTGAAGCAAGGAAAAAAGCAAATGTTCCTACAGAAGTTGAGTCATTGAGAACACAATTAAAGACTTCTGATATTAGTACAGGTCAGCTTAAAAAAGAAGCGGCTGAAACTATGAATAATGACAAGACAGTAGAAACTAATAAACCTCAGCCGACTAGAGGAGATTTTACAAAACTAAGTAAGATGCCTGTCGACGAGTAAACTAATCCACAATAAGATTTTACACCCTATGCAAACTAAGCTCAATTGGATTGTATAGGGTGTCTCTTTCTTTAGAAATTAAACGCGCACCCTCTACGATATTAATCAACTGCTCTTCAGCCATAGAGCGCTTCTTAGAACCAGCCGCAAATGTAATTCTCTCAGCTTTAACAGTTCCATCAAGGTCATTAGACCCCATATTCAGTGCTACTTGAGCAGTTTTCGGACCTAACTGAATCCAGTAAGCCTTAATATGATCAAAATTATCAAGCATTAAACGCGAAACTATTATATTTTTAATCTGATCCTGTCCAGTAAGTGGTTTCACTCCACGCTCTAAAAGATCATTACCTTCATAGTGGCAGCTTAATGGAATAAAAGTCTGGAATGAACCTTCATTCGGATTATTAGCAGCTAAACTTTTATCCTGTGCTTTTCTAAGAATATCTAAGTGATCTACACGCTCTTCAGGCTCCTCTCCAATACCTGCAAGCATCGTAGCGTTAGTTTTCAAACCTTTACTGTGAGCAATATAATGAATTTCAGCCCATTTATCAGCTGGAATCTTATCAGGACACATCTCATCACGCACTGCTCTTGAGAAAATCTCAGCGCCACCACCTGGCATACTGTCAAGCCCTGCTTCTATGAGCCTATCAAAGATCTCTTCATAGCTCATATTCTTCTCAAACTTCTTAAAGAAGTCTATTTCTACAGCTGTAAAAGCCTTGACGTGAATCCCTGGAACTTCTTTTTTAATCGCACGGATTAAATCAGCGTAATAATCAATCAAACACTTCGGGTTCAAACCACCGACGATATGAACTTCTGTCGCTCCTTCATCACGCGCTGTCTTCACTCTTTCAACAGCATCTTCATTTGACATAGTGTAAGCATCAGGATCTTTAGGTTTTTTAGCAAAGGCACAGAAATCACAGCTTGCGATACAAATGTTCGTCGGGTTTAAGTGAAGATTAGTATTCCACCAAACAGTTTTAGTGTGTTCTAAAGCTACAGCTTCATCAAAGCCTTTTCTAAGAGCTACTTCATACGCTTTTCTCTGGCGAACAAAGTTCGCAATCTGCCCTATAACCGGCAAATCATTAGATTTAATAACCTTAATTCCATCTTCGACAGAGATTCTTTCATGATTTAAAACCTTCTCTGCGATACTTTGGAATTCATGCCCAGATTCTTGAGCTAACTGCTCAACAAAAAATTTAGCACTAGAATTGAAGTTCTCAGTAAAACTCATACTTAATTACCTTTAATCATAGCGAACTATATGCTGCTTTGCTTACGATATTCCGCAAAACATGGGTAAAATCTCACAATTTTGATGAAATAGCAGTCTTCAATGTATTAACAGTGGAAAAATCACCACTTCAAAGATCATCTTCAAAAAAACAAACTTTTTTCAATATATTAAATAGATCGTCTCCGAAAATCTTAAGAAAAAGAGTAGTTGTAACAAAATAACATCATCTGACACAAAAACCTAATAAATCAAGGTTTTTCAGTGATTTTGATAAAATGGCCTAATTTTGAATTATTTTGTATTGCAAATTGTAGCAAAAAAGTTAATACTTAAGAGATATTGAAAATAAGCTTAAGAAAAAGTTATAATTTTATACATGCAAAGAGGCATTAGATCCGAAAATGGATACAAGGATTTCTCTTCTAAGCAAATGAAAGATAAGTTAGACCTACTACTAACCACATTCGATTCTGCTGGAAAGACAGTACTTGACTTCTTCAAATTTATAGACTGGGCGATTTTATCAGCTATCAGATCTGTCCGTAATTTTATAAATGCCGTAAAAAACTTTACGCCTATGGCTGAACTTAAAAAAGCTGCTCATAGCTTCAATAAATTCATCCAGAATACTTTTCCACCGGAAAGAGCACTTATTAGTTTTTTAATTCTTTCAGTTTTAGCTATAGCGACAAACCCTTGGTTAAGCAGTTCTTTATTTGATCAACATTTCTATAGCTTCGGTTTTAAAATCTTTTCAGATATTTTATTTAACATCTCTCTTCTAGGTGCTGCAGTGAATGCTTACAGCTTTATCGCTAGAGAATTTAGAAGATTTAAAGCAAAACAGCTAAAAGAATATCACCAAAGACTACTTGAAAGAGAAAAAGCTTGTAGACACAAGCCTGTAAAGAATTTACATAGTTTAAGTAGATAAATAATCACTTTAATCTGAGTTATTATTATTACTTGTGAAAGTTCTAGAATTTAATCCTGAGAAAAAAGACTCTGCTTTTTTAAACTTAACTGAAGCTGAAGCGCCTAAGGTTTCTAAAGATTCTTGCTTAGTAAAAGTTACTGGCTGTGGTGTCTGCGGTTCTGACTTACTTAAACTTGAAAGATCTCTCGTTAAACCAGGAGCTATCCTTGGGCACGAAATGGTAGGTAAAATAGCCGAAATCTCAGATGAGCTTAGTGCTAGATATAAGCTTAAAGTAGGCGACAGAATCGTTTCATCACATCATGTGCCTTGCCTAGAATGTGATTTCTGTAAAAACAAACAAGAGAGCCTCTGCACTGAGTTTAAAGTCAGTAACTTTAAACCAGGAGCATTCTGTGAGTACTTGGAATTAAGTGAAAGGCACTTAAAATATACTGTTAAAAAAATCGCTGATCATATCAGTGATCAAGAAGCTAGTTTCACTGAGCCTTTGGCTTGTTGTATTAAAGCTATTAAACGTTCTAGGATTCTTGAGTATAAAGGTGAAGTAAATTCACTAATCTTCGGTTTAGGTTCTATAGGACAATTAATCGGTAGAGCTATTGATTTTTATCGTAAAGAGAAAAGCTTAAATATAAATAACTATGGTGCTGATCTTTTAAAAGATAAAAGAGAAATAGCTTTAGCAAATGGTTTTGACGAGTGTTATGAAAAATTAGATCCTAATACTAAAAAAATGAATTTTATTTTCTTAGCCGCTGGAGCTAATCCCTGCGTAGATTTAGCGATAGAACATATAAATATTGGTGGCACGATTTTAGTATTTTCAAGCGTAGCTGATATCAGTAAAGCTTTTACTAATAATGATATTTACTATAAAGAGCTAAGTGTACTTGGTAGCTATTCACCTAATTTAGAAGATCTTGATGAAGCTTATAAACTTATAGAAGAGGGGAAAGTCAAAGTCTCTGACTTAATTTCTCACACAGCATCTATTGAAAATTTAGGTGAAACTATTATAAAAACTAGAGAAGAGAATGGAATGAAAGCTTACTTAGATCTCACATAGTCCACGTATGATTCATAGTTACGCTTAACTTCTTCAAAGCTATCGCCACCGAATTTCTCTAAAAACTCTCTTGCAATAGTAAAAGCAAGCATAGCTTCAAGAACCACTCCAGCAGCAGGAACTACGCAGACATCTGATCTTTCAAAGTGGGACTGGGAGTTTTCTTTAGTAGCTAAATCTATAGATTCAAGTGTAGAAACTAGTGTAGGAATAGGTTTTACACCTACTTTACAAATAATAGGCTCACCATTACTCATACCACCTTCGATTCCACCTAAGTTATTCGTTTTACGTGAATAACGGAACTCTTTATCAGCTTTATCTTTATCACTAAAAATTTGATCTTGAACGATTGACCCTAAGTGCATTCCAGCACCCTGCCCTATACCTACTTCAACAGACTTAACAGTGTGAACACTCATTAAAGCCTGAGCTATGTGACCATCAAGTCTTCTATCCCACTGTACGTGACTACCTAAGCCTACAGGAACACCTTTAGCGTAAACTTCGATGATCCCACCTACAGTATCACCATTCTTACGGATTTTATTAATATACTCTTTCATCTGCTCTTCAGTCTCAGCTGAATCACAGATTCTAAGCTCAGAAGCTTCAACTCTCTCTTTAAACTCTTCATAGCTTAAAGACTCGCGTAATTTAACTGCTTCATCACTAAGTTCAATTTCACCGATTCTAAGAACATGTGAGAAAACTTCAATACCAAAGAGTGATAAAAACTTCTTACAAACCGCACCAGCAACTACTCTTGATGTAGTTTCTCTTGCTGATGAACGCTCTAAAATATCTCTAACATCAGGTGCATTATATTTAGTGGTTCCAGCTAAATCAGCGTGTCCTGGTCTTACTTTAGAGATAAACTTAGCTTCTAACTGTGCTTTAACTTCAGGATCATCTTCATCTACTGGAGCTGGACTCATCGCATAAAGCCATTTTTGATGGTCTTTATTTACGATTTTAATACTTACCGGTGCTCCACCAAAGCATCTACCATGACGGACCCCACCAGTAAAGATCGCTTTATCTTTTTCAATCTTCATGCGACCACCACGACCGTAACCACCTTGGCGACGTTTTAAATCGATATTGATATCTTCATCAAGAAGTGGTGTATTTGAAGGAATTCCTTCAACAATTATATTTAATTCCGGTCCGTGGGACTCTCCTGAACTAAGAAATCTAAGTGGCATTAACTTTTAACCCAACGTAATATTTGGATCCAACTACTGAGCATTTTTGCTCTTCTATCCAAAGAATCTCTTAAATTTAATCTCTCTAAATGACTAAGCTTCCCTTTCTTAAGTTTATTTTTTAAGAAGTTAACTTTTTTAGTATCACTTGCGATTTGTCTTTGGATGTATCTGAAACTAAAAGCCTTTCTTTTAACTTTTCTCGGGCTGATACTATCCTTAGAAATAACTTCTTCTTCGTCTAGATCATCGATATCTTCAAGATCATCAGCATTTTCTTCATCATCTTCATCCAGTGCTAAGGCTTCAGCGACAGGATCATCTTGCTCAACGTCAAATTTAGCTTCAATCTCTTCACTTTCAATATAACTTTTAATGTAATCAGGTTCAGATTCTTCTTCTGGGGCTTCTTCTGAATCTTCTTTAACTTTTTCGTTATCTTCCTTCGCTTTATTATCCTTACGAGGAGACTTTTTACGTCGATTGTTATTATTCCTAGAAGATCTTTCAGACTTAACTTCTTCTTTAGCCTCGTCTTTAGATTCCTCTTTAGACTCTGTTTTAGCTTCAGAAGCTTCTTCTTGCTTAGGTTTATCTTCTTTTACAACTGGTCCGGTTGCTTTAGCTTCACTAGAAGTATCAGCCTTTGAATTCTCATCTTCAAGCTTAGCTTCAACGTTAGTAGTGTCAGCAGTCTTATCACCAGCTACTTCAGCAACCGCCCCAGCCTCAGATTCAGTAGCTTCACTACCATCGTCTTGAGCTTTTTTCTGCTCACGTTTTTTCTGCTCATCAAAGAGCTGTTTTATATCTTTATTTCTTTTACCTTCGGCCTTGAGTTCAACAATTTTCTTTACTGTTTCGACTGCAGCCTCGTCGAGATTAATTGATCTTTTAATCTTCTGACTTGGAATCTCAAAGAACTTTATAAGCTTCTTTAAAAGTAAATCTGTTACTTCTAATTTAGCCGCGAGCTCCTTAACTGTAATTAGGTTATTTTCAGACAATATACTCTATATTATGCAACGTTTTTGATTCTTTTGTGACTTCTTCCTTTCTTAAGTTCACCAGAAGTGATTCCAGTCTTAAGATTAGGGAAAGTTTTAAGAATTTTAGTGGAAACTTTAATTTTTTGCTTAACACCATCAATTACTGCTGTAACTGTCTGTAAGTTAGGCTCAAATCTTCTTTTAGCAGTAGGGTTAAAGTGAGATCTTAAGAAAGAATACTTCCAACCTTTTCCAGCTTTTTTACCACTGATTGCACATTTTCTTCCTGAACTTTTGAAACTTTTTGACATGACTAAATCCCTTTAAATTTAAATACTAATATTAATCTCTAGAATCTCTTGATCTAGAATTATCCCTATCTCTGTAGTTTTCTCTACCTTCTCTTCTAGGTGAATCCTTCTTAGGAACGTAAAGAGTACCAACATATGGCATTAAACCTAAAGCTCTAGATCTCTTAATAGCGCTTTTAATCTTTCTAGCAAGTTTAGCTTTAACGCCAGCTTGCTTGAAACTAAGAATCTTACCAGTGCTATCTACAAAGTTTCTTAGTAGATCTGTGTTCTTATAATCAATCTCGCTGCTGTCAAGATTAATTAGTTTTATAGTTTTTCTAGATGGTTTTTTTGTAAAGGCCATGCGAACGACTATTATATCATTAAAAACTCAGTTCCTTCCATAGAAATTTATTAGGAAAAGATTAAAGAGTTTTATTTTTTTCTTTATTTAGCATATCTTCAGCTAATTTGACATAATCAGTGTAAGAGGTGTTTGTAAGATTGTTGAGCTTATTAGCTATTTTATCTTGCATATCTAAAATCACATCATATTGGGCTTGTATCTGACTTTCTGACTTTTTCAAACTACCGTTAGCGTCTTTTAGAGAGTCCCTGTGTTCAATATAGCCAAGTTGTTTATCCACTTCTAAAGCATGATTACGAATCAAACTTTTTAAACCTTCAATCCTATTCTTTTTAATCAGATTCACTTTTTGAGTAATCTTATAACTATCATCGTTAGTAGTGAATTTCTTAACATCAGAGTCTAAGGCCTTTTTTATTTCCTTTTCACTCCTATTCAAATCCATATAAGTTTTCACATTATCTGTAGCTAAAGTAAGTAAATTCATACGTTCTTGAATCTGCTTATCTGTTAAAGTATTCCGCCCCCATTCATCAAACTGAGGATTTAACTTTGCGTTTAACTCAGTTAGTGACCTGAGAATTTTGTCTACTCTATCGAAATAAGTTTTGTTCTGAGAAACAATTCCAGAAGGCGTACCTGTCTCATTCATTGCATCATATTGTTTTCTCCAGCTATGTGCTGTTCTAGAATATAAATTTTTAATAGGTTCAACAACTATTTTTTGATAATTTGGAATAAAAACATACCTCTCTTGCTTAGATGAATATTTACTTTTCTTATTAAACTTGCCCTCTATATTTTGGGTGGTTGGTGCTTTCGGATCTTTCGAGAAAAATTGAGCTTTAAATGAATCTCTACCACCACCATTAAGTAACTTTTCTAACGAGTCTTTATTGATATCATAAAGATAGTAACCGTCTTGTGTGATTTCAATTAATGCGTCCATGACTGGTTTAGTATCTACTTCAAATTTATTTTTACTTCCACTATCTGATAATTTTGCGATATCGTCAGAAACAGTAACAATCTGAGGATTACCGAAAATAGGTGCAAACTTTAAAATTAAGTTTGTATCAAGAGAATCACCATGGAATGAAGCTATAGCATTAGCACCAGCAGGACCGACGCCTGCCACAGCTTGAGCATCAAAACGACTTAATAATTCATCAAAAATCACAGAAGCATTAGAGGCTCCAGCAAGAGCTCTATTTGACATATTGGTCATTCTTTGTTTTATATCATTTGGATGAGAAGATTTTTCAGCTTTAGTAAATGGCACAACCCTTTCAGCTTGCCCTACCCCAATAGTTGAATTTTCATTAGGTCCACAAATTTCATATTCAGGGTCAACAACCATTACTCTTTTTTTCTGATTCTGGGTCAACTCTTTTGCAAGCTCTCTAAGAGTAGTGGTTTTACCAACACCACCAACTCCCATAAAGACAATGTTTTGCTTTTTCGCAATTCTTGATGTTAATTCCTTCATAAAATTAGTCGGAAGTGGTTTTGCAAACTGAGTTCCATAACGTATATGTAAATTTTCAATATTACCTCTTGGTGTAGTAAACTTTGTAACTCTGTGAAGAGAATTTGGAATATTTGCCCTAAGTTTAATATCATCAAACTTTAAATTGTTTTTCTGAGTAAAACTCTCTAAGTCACTTGGAGTTAAGTTTTCTCCAGCCCCATAATTAAATGTCCTAGTAGTTCCTTTAGCGTAAAGAACTTGAAATTTAGACCCAGTCTTCAATATGACTTCTCTAATATCATCCTTTTGAGGATCTTTACTCAATTCATTATAGACAGAGTCAGGCATTAACTTTAAATAACGATCTAATTCCTCTGCCCTACTTTGAGGAGGAATTGTATCTATACCACTATTCGCTATATTCGTTGAAACCTCCCTGGTTTTAGGTTTACTTTTTAATGCACTGAAAAGCTCTTCCTGTGCAGGAGTTAAACCTTGTCCTGGATTATATTCATTTGGTATAAATGGTATTCCTATATCTTCTCGTCTCACTTTAAACATAATTAAATATTGAGATGTAATTCTGACATACTCATTTCATTTTTTATATTAAATATTATTTAGATTCAAGGAATGATTCTTTCTAAACCGAAATGCAACAGTGCAATATTTCTAACTTTGTAAATAAACAAAAGGAGTTAGAGAATGCAG
>JABSOS010000004.1 GCA_013216135.1 Candidatus Caenarcanales bacterium | reverse complement strand
AAACAATCAGGAGCTAGAAAAGGAGTTGTACGAGTTAGTAATTTCTAAAGAATCATAAAGTTTAATGGTCTAGAGCCTTTAAAAATAGGAAATTTAGTTAGAAGAAATAGTGAAAATCCAGAAACTGGTAAAGTAGATGGTCGTGAGTGGGCTCCAGGAAGAATGCTAGCTACCGCTGGTGTTGGTACATTAGCTACGGGTATTACTGCATTCCAGACTATAGGGAATCCAGTTCAACTTCCAAGTATATTTGCAAACGATACTAATCCTGAAACTAAAACAGAAGAAGTAGTGGAACAAAAAAATCCAACAACGAACCAAGCTGCTGCAAAAGAAATCCCGCTTGAGGAAATGAGCACTGATCAAATTTTAAAGAACATGAAGAATACAACGACTACATATTTAGGTGAATGTAAGGATCTAGATTTAACAAAAATGCAAATAACTAAAAAAGCTGGGAAAACAGGGAAACCAGACGATAATATGTTAGTTGCTATTAAAAATGGTCAAGAATTCAAAAAAGATGTAATGAATCAAGATTTAAATATTAATGTTAAGCTAGTAGGCGACGACAATGATATCGCGATAATCACTTATGGTGATGCTAAGAAATTTAACACTGAAAATAAAGAAGAATGTCTTCATGGTGGTGGAGGCGGTGGAGTCCCACCTAGAGGAGTAATACCTGGTAAACCATTATTAGGAAATCCAGGTAACCCAGGAGATATCACCATAAATAGAGATGGTAACGGTGGTTACACTTTCAATGTACCAACTTTTGGTGGTGGGTTAAATAGGCAACCAATTCCACAAACAGGAAATGTGTTTATCCCAGGCGGTCAAAACGGTGGTGGTATTGTAGTTCAAAACCCAGGTAACAGAGGTGGTGGACTAACTACTGCAAGTACTGGAGGTGGTGACGATACCCTTGGTAAAGTAGCTGTAGGTCTTGGAGCATTTAATGCTTTGTTAAACATTTTCGACTTATTTGACGATGATGGTTCTAAAGTTACAAATGTAACAAATCTTTTTACAGAAGAACAGGCTGGAGATATTCTAAACGTAATTGGTGATCAAATAGATATTAATGAACTTGCTAAGTTAGTTAATGATAAATCAGTTAGCATAACTGAGCTTGGAGACATCATTAGCAACAATATAGATGCTAGAGAAACATTGGTTCAGATTTTTGGTGATGATATTACTGATTTAGTTAATAATATTGATAACTCTGTAACTAATAATACAGATAACTCTATTACTAATAATATTGATAACTCGACTACTATAAATAAAAAGATTATTATTAATAAACCATGGACTGATATACCAGGAGATGACCCAACGAATCCTCCCGGCGATAACCCTGGTGGAGATGATCCAAAAACTACTCCAGAACCAGGTACGTTGTTAGCATTAGTAACGATTGGAGCCTTAGGTGCTGCAAATAAAATGAAAGGTGGCAAACAGTAAACCACTTTTCATTTAATTGATAATCATTTTCCACCATTGGAATTGCAAAATGAAATCCCGGAAAGGCATCTGTGTATAATTTATACATATGCCTTTTCCTTATAATGACCTTAGAGAATACATTGCTGATTTAGAAGCAAATAATGAACTAATTAGAATTACTGAAGAAGTTTCAGTAGAATTTGAAATAACAGAAATAGCAGATAGGATCTCTAAAGAACAAGGCAGAGCCCCAGGCGAAAAATCTTTAAACAAAGCGATACTTTTTGAAAATGTAAAAGGCTATGACATTCCAGTACTTATCAATGCTATGGGCTCGCATAAGCGCATGCAAATGGGACTTGGAGTTTATTCTGGTGATGAAACAGAATTAGAGGCTAACCCATGTGCTGGCTATGACGTTATCGGTGATAGAATTCGTTCACTGATTAAGCCTGAGTTACCGTTTACATTAGGGGATAAAATCAGTAAGATTTTTGAACTAAGTGAACTAAGACACGTTATCCCGAAAAAGGTTAAAAGCGCTCCCTGTCAGGAAGTTGTGATACTCGCTGAAGATTCCCACACTTTAAAAGGTAATTCTGGAGAAAAGCTTTTAGACAAAATCCCTATTCTTAAATGTTGGCCTGAAGATGGTGGACCTTTTATCACGCTAACTTCAGTATTTACTCGTGATCCTGATAAATTAGGTGCTGGTCGTAATGTCGGTATGTACCGTCTTCAGAAATTTGATGACATCACTACTGGAATGCACTGGCATAAGCACCACGATGGTGCCTCTAATTATGCTAAGACTTTAAAAACTGTTGAGAACTTAAATTCAGGTAATGAATCTGGAACTAACAAACCACAGAAACGTATGGAGATAGCTATAGCTATTGGTAACGATCCAGCGATTCCTTACTCTGCTACAGCTCCACTACCTCCAGGAATCGACGAAATGCTTATGGCAGGTTTTATTCGTAAAAAACCAGTAGAACTAGTTAAGTGTAAAACTATCGATATAGAAGTTCCAGCTACATCTGAAATAGTTTTAGAAGGATACTTAGATTTAAATGAAGATCCAGTAGTGGAAGGACCTTTTGGCGATCACACTGGTTTCTATTCACTTGCTGATTTGTATCCGAAGTTTCACCTTACAGCCCTTACTCACCGTAAAGATCCTATCTACGCTACAACTATAGTCGGTATCCCACCGCAAGAGGATTGCTACTTAGGTAAAGCTACCGAAAGAATATTTTTACCACTGTTACAGTTAGTTTGCCCTGAGATAACTGACATGAACCTTCCTTGGGAAGGGGTTTTCCATAACTGCGCACTAGTTAAAATCAAAAAAAGATACCCAGCTCACGCTCATAAAGTGATGCACACTATATGGGGAACTGGGCAGTTAGCCTGGACTAAGTATGTCATCATCTTTGATGATGAAGTAAATATCCAAAACCCATCAGAGGCTGCGATGCACGCCTTTGGGAACACTGACCCTGGAAGAGATGTTCTTTTCTCAAAAGGACCACTTGATATTTTAGATCACGCCTCTCAAGTGCAAGCCTTCGGTTCAAAAATGGGGATAGATGCTACTCGCAAATGGGAGTCTGAAGGATTCACTCGAGAATGGCCTAATCTAATCACGATGTCTGACGAGGTAAAAGATCTAGTCAGTTCTAAATGGGATAAGTATTTCTCTTAACCAAAAATATTAGGGTAAAAATTCCCATTACCAGGTGGTGGTGGCGGTCCCATTCCAGGTGGTCTAAAACCGCCCATGGCTTGAGTTTGCCCACCTTCTTGCTTCTTCATATGCCCAAGGTGAGTCATCACAGCATTCAACTGCTCTACTCCTAAATTAATTCCCTTTTCATCTAGGTAAGAAGTTATAGCTTTTTGTGCATCTGCTTCACTGTTTATTTCACCAAGCTCCCCTGACTGAAATAATTCAGCAAAGCCCATGGCTGTATTCACAACCGCTTCTGGAGCCTGAGAATTTTCACTAAGTGATAATTCACTTGAATCTAAATTTTGCAAAGCAGTTAAACTATCAGTTAAATTTACTTGCCCTTGTTGTCCAAATCCTCCTCTTTGGGCGCCAGGGGGTGGAGGTGGCTGAAAGCCACCGTACTGAGTATTTAAGTAATTCATTTCTCTTTCCTTTTTTCTAAAAATTAACTAGTAACTGTGTTTTCAGTTTCAGCCTCGTCACCTTCTAGATGTTTACCAGCTTTAATATCATCAGGAGTATACCCCTGCGCTAAAAGAGCATCTATCTCTTCTTTAGTTCCATAAGCAGCTAAACCAAGTGGGTCATCTTCACCCTCTTCTTCATTTTCAAAGAGTCCAATAGCATCACCACCAAAAGCTATACCTCCAGCGTCAGCTTGTAACTGTTCTTTTAATGCTGAAATTTCTGCTTTTAATTCATCAGCACTTAAATTATCTAAATTTTCAGCAATACCAGATTGCTCAAACATTTCTGGAGTAATTCCAGCCATATCTTCAGGCTTAATGCCTTTATCCTTAAGACCAAATCTATCTTCAGGGGGTTGTCCAATTGTATTCATTTCGCTCTCCTTTAAACTTCTATGTTTATTACATTGAAACTTACTAAAAACCTTCGAAATTTTTTACCTTTTTAAAAATTATTTTGTAAACACATAAAAATAAAAGACGGCATCGAGATTTGCTATCCTCGCAGCAAAGCTGACGAGGTATTACACAAATCTGGAGAAACACTTTGTGTTTCTGAGCCTTCACAATCAACGAGTGAAAGCTCTTCGAGCTCTCCCCCCCAAATAGCTCTGGCTACGCTGCCGTTTTTGTTACTCGTTCGTCCTATTCATCTCCTCAGCAGAACTAAGGAGTATTTCGAACTCCTAATAAAAAAATCTTATTACACTCTTAGAATACAAAATGTGTATTAACTCTTATTTAAGATATATAAAAAAACATGAAAAGTAAGCCATAAGCCGGGTTCTGTGTTTAAAGCAATCATCTATCTAGGCTTAGAATTGCTCCTAAACTCAAGCGGGATCAAGTCAGAAAAGTTTTAGAATCCGTACACCTTTCCTTAAGACTCTTACCTTGCACCTTCAACGGGGTTTACCGAGCCTAAATCCTCACGGACTTAGCTGGTGGGCTCTTACCCCACCTTTGCACCCTTACCCTGAAGGGTCTCTAGTATGTTCAACTGCTGCGTTATGTTCGCTTTCAAAATCATCACTGACAAGAAGTCAGCTCAAATTTTTCAAACTTCACAAGCCTTGCATTTGAACCCCCTAGAGACCCTTCACTAACTTGCGTCAGGTGGTTTCTTTCTGTGGCACTATCCTCACGCTCACGCGCACTGGTAATTAACCAGCAGTTTAGATTCTACGGTGCCCGGACTTTCCTCTAGTATTAGACCTTCGTATAGCTTTAACTTCTTCGTTTTCGTCGTCCTCAGAATGCTCATGTAATTCCATTACACTGCGCTTCTTCATCCTTCTCAGCCTCGAATTTAAAGCTATACAAAGGTCTACTTCTCTCTTTGTGTAATTACACAAGTTAAAAAGATACTAGCGATTGCTTGGCTTACTTCTCAGTTTTAATTTTAAAATACTCTGGATACTTTTGCATAAAAGCTATTAACTCTTCATGTTCTTCTGCCATTTCTGGATTCAACTTATTTAAAAAAGCAAATAACTCTCTTGATAAAGCACGCACCTCTAAAAATCTAGAATGAAGCATCATCGCATTCTCTTCCATGTAGCTTTCAAGTATTCCAGTGTCAGAGAAGATTTGATCTATCATCTTAATATGCTCTGAAATAATTTTAAATTTGGTAAAAACTTCTTTTTTCGTATCTAAAAGTTTTAGCTTATCTAATTTTTCTTGAAGAACCTCTTCTTCAATCTTTAATCTACTAAGCAAATTTGAACTGTGGAGTTTCTGGTTAAACTTACCGATTTTTTGAAAGTCATCATATTTATCTTTCAAGCTTACATTTAGGTCTAGTAAATAGATTAATAAATCCACGATAGCTTCAGAGAAAGCAAGACCATCTTCTTCTTCTTGACTCATTTCAGCACCTAAAAGCTTTAAAGTTAAGTCTAAACCTTCTTTATCTATCCCTTTATCACTAGAATTCAAGACTTGAGCATCTAAAGCCTCTTTTCCAAGTTTAGCTGCCTCTTTTGCTATTTCAGCATCTGTTGCCCACTTGTTTTTAGAATCTTCTTCATCATTAATAATCCGTGCTTTGAAAATCCCACTAGATTTTTTCTTAATTTTCGGAGCTAAGGACGGCAAAATATGTACCTGAATATACCAAGCGAACATTAATACTAATGCTAATAAGAAAGCAATCTCATAGTCCATTTACAGGTTCCAGTCTATAGGTTCTAGCCCTTTAGACTCAAGATATTCATTTGCTAATACAAAATGATTAGACCCGATGAACCCTCTTGAGGCTGAAAGAGGAGACGGATGAACCGACTCTAAGACTAAATGTCTAGTCCTATCTATTATCTTTCCCTTATTTTTGGCATATGAACCCCATAATAGAAAAACTAAAGATTCTCGTTCTCTATTGATGACATCGATGACTTTATCTGTAAATACCTCCCAACCTTTTCCAGCGTGTGAAGCTGCCTGATTCGCTCTTACAGTTAAGCTTGAGTTAAGAAGGAAAACTCCTTGTTGAGTCCACTTCTCAAGGTTTCCATGGCTTGGGATCTCGAAACTAGCAATACTTCTGGCTAGTTCCTTATAGATATTACGAAGAGAAGGAGGGATAGCTATGCCATTTGGCACAGAAAAGCAAAGCCCGTGGGCTTGACCAGGTCCATGATATGGATCTTGACCGATAATTACTAATTTGACTTTATCAAGAGTCGTAAAGTTAAAGGCATTAAATATATCTGAGCCTTTAGGGTAAACAGTAAACTTTTGTTTTTCTTCTACTAAAAACTGACGCAAAGTTTTCATGTAGTCTTCATTGAACTCATCTTGTAGATGTTCTAACCATGATTCATCCAATCGAACACCTGACTTATCGGCGACATTTTCAAGAACTTCTGACATGTAAGCTAGTTTAACAGGTCAAATGGCACCAACACTTATAAATACACCCTTTAACTAACCTTAACTTTTTTTTGTTAACTTAAGTAGGAAGATTCAAGGTCAATGTAATGTCTATAAATAATATTAGAAACCATATAGAAAATGATAGGCTTCTTAGCAGAGCTGTTGAAAGTAACACTAATATTGCTAATAATCTCGATATAGAGAATATCGGCTCAAGAATAAGCAATATAACAAACTCAATAACTACAAATAATCCTATTATAACTGGAAATAATAATGACTTATTAGTAGCAGAAGAAGGTAATGGACTACTGAGTGGGGGCAACGGTAGCGATATAATCTTTGGTGGTGAAGGTGACACCGAACTTAGGGGTGGTAATGGCACTGATTTTATTTATGGTGAACAAGGTGATGATGAAATTTATGGTGGCAATGGTGATGACTATTTAAATTCAGGAGAAGGTAACGATAATATCTTTGGTGGTAACGGTAATGATGTTATTGTAGCTGGTTCAGGTAACAATAGAGTCAATGGGGGGAATGGTCAAGATACAATAATTTTTGATGCCAGTTCAGATGATTTCAGCTTCAGTTTTGATGAAGACTCTAATATCGTTATTACGGATAATTCAAATCCAGAGAATCAAACAATTATTTCAGGAGTTGAGAACTTCATCTTTATCTCAGATGATAGTGAAGAAGTATATAGTATAGAAGACATTGAAGCTGTTATTAATGGTTCTGATGATGTTGGAATTGATGACCCTGATGATGTAGGTAATGATAATGATCCCCTACTTGAACAAATAGCTGCATTAGGACTAGCTGTTAGTGATAATAATGAATATTTAAACTGGAGTGGCGAATTAAACGAAAAATGGCTAATGGGTGATGATCAAGAGTGGTATTACATTATACCAAGTGGAGAACTTTACAAATGGGACTCTGAGTCGAAAGATGGCATGCTCAATGGACAAGATAGTTTAATTGGTAATATTGGTGAAGATTTTTATAGCGACTTAAACATGTTTCAAAACATATCACTAGAAGGTGGGGAAGAATCCAATAGTCCGCCAAACATTGATGATCTTGAACTGCAAATAGATGCATCTGGTAACGATTACTTTAATTGGAGTAATGGACTAAATGAAAAGTGGCTCAAAGATGAGAGTGAACTTTGGTATTACATGTTAGAGAATGGAGACCTTTATAGATGGGATTCTCAAAGCCAAGACGGTATGATCAATGGCGAAGATACTCTTATTGGTAACATTGGTGAAGACATCTACAATAACCCTGCCCTACTCAATCAGTCTTAACTGAAATTCTAAAAATCATAATATCTAGTTTTTAAAACCTAGCTTTAGGTCATATAGCCTATAGTATTTCACATAAAAGTTCCGTTAACTAAATGTATCGAATTAGTATGACTTTCATTAGTTCTCAATCGAATAGTCTAACTCGGACAACTATTGACTCTATCCAAAAGAATGGACAAAAGGCTCAGAAGTCTATTGAGAAGTTGTCAACGGGTAAGCGCTTGAATAGAGCTGGTGATGATGTTGCTTCTATGAGTATTTCTGCAAAATTAGATACAGATATTCGTGGTATTGACCAAGCACAGAAAAACATTATGGATGCCATGGGGCACATGGAAGTAGCTGAAGGTGGTCTACTTCAGTCTTTAGAGAATGTTCAAAGAATTCGTGAACTTATGGTTCAAGGTTTAAATGGTACCAACTCTGTTGAAGAGAAGAATATGCTTCAAAGAGAAATTAATGCCATCGTCGAAGCTCAAATTTTTTTAGCAAATGAAACAAGATTAAATATGTACATTGAGCCCAATGCATCTAGTGTTTTTAGTGGTGGCTATGACAAAATTCCAAATCACAATTTTACAATTTTTGCAGATGAACCTTTTCAATGGAATGGAATTAATTATCAGATTGGTAGAGAGCAAGATGACTTAATAAATATAAATTTTAAAGACTATTCTGAGGGGCAACTTAGTGTCAGTCCAGGACAATTTTTTGTCACTGGTCCGGATACCCCAATCTTGAAAATAGACTTGCTGCATTTAAAATACCTGGGGCAACTGTAGAACCTTCTATTGGTGACGGTCCTCCAGACGATACTGACACACTTCAGGATTTGGATAATGCTGTCAATAATATTTCTGCCTATTTAAAGTATTGTAAATGGTGTAACAACAAAATTCCAAGAACAATTCAATTATTTAGATGAAAAGAAAATCGCTCTTGAAGGTTCACTGTCACATTTTCAAGATACAGATTTTGCTAAAGAAACTTCAGAATTTACCAAATCACAAATCCGTCAGCAGACAACTTCTGCTATGCTCAGCCAATCTAATGCACAGTCACAATTAGCTTTGAGTCTTTTGCCATAATTGAAATAGGTTTATAAGCTCTGCTTTAGTTTTAAATTATTAGATCTCAATTATTTAGTCTATGCTGGTTTGACTACAAATACCGTTAAATAGATAAGCTGGATTAATGTAAGTGACATAGGAGCTTAGCTTAATCATTGACTTTCATTAGTACTCAATCGAATAGCCTAACCCGGACAACCATTAACTCTATTCAAAAGAATGGACAGAAAGCTCAGAAGTCTATTGAGAAGTTATCAACGGGTAAGCACTTGAATAGAGCAGGAGACGATGTTGCATCTTCAAGTATTTCAACTAAGCTTACTTCTAAATTAAGAGGTATTACTAAAGCCCAGGGTAATATAATGGATGCTATGGGACATTTAGATGTCGCAGAATCTGGTTTAACTGATGCTATGGATATAATTCAAAATATAAGAGACTTAATGGTTAAGGGTTTAAATGGTACTAACTCTGTTGATGAAAAAAATATTCTACAAGAACAACTGAATGCTTATGTTGATTCTCTAGCGGATATGAGAGATACCCTAGAAGTTAATATGTATGTTCCACCTGGTATCGATGATTTTTTTGGGTTCTATGACAATATTCTTTCTAATGGTTGGGGCTTTAGTACTGACAACATGGGTTCAAATATTAATATTGGTCTTGATTATCAATTTGGTGAAGAAGACGGAGATACAAGAAATATTAAATTTGGAGGTCCACTTGGTAATCCTTTAAATCTTGACGATTATTTAGGTGTCAATCCTGCAAATAATGGACTTACTAACCCATTTCCTTTTACTAACCCACCTCCACCGGGTTTGACTAGAAATCGTTTGATTGAGTACACTATTCCAGGTTCTACTATCGGTTCTGTTTTTGATGGAGGACCTCCTTATGATACCGATGATTTGGAAGTTTTAAATAACTCAGTACGTCATTTAAGCCGTATGATGAGTACTGTGAATGCTAAGAGAACCTTTTTCCAAAATCATTTTGATTTTCTTGAAGAAAAGAAACTAGGTTATACCAATATGCGAAGTCAGCTTGAGGACACTGATTTTGCTACAGAATCGACTAAATTTGCTAAAGCTCAGATCAAACAACAGACAGCCTCATCTATGCTCAGTCAATCTAATGCACAGTCGCAATTAGCTTTAAGTCTTCTACCTTGATGGAATAATTTTATAAGTTCTACCCTCGTTATAAGCTTTGCTCTAGTCTTAAATTATTAGATCTCAATCATTTAGACTATATTAATTTACTGTGAAAAACCGTTAACTAAATATGCTGGATTAGTGTAAGTGATATAGGAGCTTAGCTTAATCATTGACTTTCATTAGTACTCAATCGAATAGTCTAACCCGTACTGCTGTGAATTCTGTTCAAAGTCATGGACGTAGCCTTAATAAATCTATAGAGAAGCTTTCTACTGGCAAGCGTCTGAATAGAGCTGGTGATGATGTTGCCTCTATGAGTATTGCTACTAAGATTGATAAAGACATTCGTGGTATTGATCAAGCTCAACGTAATGTCATGGATGCTATTGGACATATGGAAGTTGCAGAAGGTGGTTTGTTGAAGTCTTTGGAAAATGTTCAAAGAGTTCGTGAGCTCATGGTCCAAGGCTTAAATGGTACTAATTCTGTTGAAGAGAAAAATATGCTCCAAAGAGAGATTAATGAAATAGTTAGGGCTCAGCAATTTCTAGCAGATGAGACACGTTTGAATATGTACATCCCGACTGATGCTGTTACAGTTCCATTTGATCAATACGATGTTATTTTTAGTAACAATTTTGCAAGAGATTTAAGTTTAAGTACTTCTACTAGAGGTATAGATTATCAGTTAGGACCAAATCAGGAAAATTTGGTAAATGTAGATTTCAGGGATTATTCACAAGGACAGCTTAGTGTTAATCCTGGTCAATTTTATTTAAATGGTCCGAATTTGTTTCAAACTGGTAATCTTGAGAATAGATTTAGAAATCATAAAATACCTGGTGCGACAGTTGAGCCAATAGCAGGAGATGGAGTACCACCAGAAACAGATACTTTGCAGGATTTAGATAATGCTGTTAATAATATTTCTGCTTATTTAAGTATTGTAAATGGTGTAAAAACCAAATTTCAAGAACAGTTCAATTATTTAGATGAAAAGAAAATGGCTCTTGAAGGTTCACTGTCACATTTCCAAGATACAGATTTTGCACAAGAGACAGCTGAATTTACTAAATCTCAAATTCGTCAACAAACAGCCTCTGCTATGTTAAGCCAGTCTAATGCTCAGTCACAGTTAGCTTTGAGTCTTTTGCCTTAAAGATTTACAATGAAATGAAATTTTTAGTGGGTACTTAAGATACCTGATATAAATCTTCCCATCTAGTTGTAAAACACGGTGACCTGAAACTTTGATTGGCTTGCCAATTGGATTTTTGGGATTTATTGCCTTGTGAAGCGTAGAATAGTTTTCCTTGACCATATTTAGAATTGAGATGATCATAGAGAGAAATTAAATTGCTGGTATTTTGCTTTTCTTTGCCTGGCTTGGATTTGAATAAGTTTAATTGTTTGACTCCTTCTGGGACTATGTCTCCTAGCATTAAGCCTGCTTTTTTGTAATCTAGTCCGCTGATATAGATTTGATCTAGAAGTTCAGTAACTGCTTCTAAGAAATCAGGTGTATAGGAACTTGCTTCTAATAAATGTTTAGCGATGCTGAGTTTTTGTATTCTTCTAGCTTCTCCAAGATATCTTAGGAAAATTACTACATAGCTTGCCCAGGCTTTTTTATTTCTTAGTTTGCGGCAAGCAAGTTCTGTGAAGTTACTTAGAGCTTGTTTTAGTTCTTCTTTGCTCCGCACTGTATAGCCAAAGCTTCTGGAGCTGATAATAGTTCTGGGGAATTTCTCCTCTTTCTCTAAAGGAATACAAGGGACTCCCTTTAGTTCCAAAGCAATTCTTGCTGCCTGTACTCCTAGTTGTTGTCTCAGCCAATGTATATCTGCACTTGCTAAATCATAGGCTGTTGAAATATAGTGACGTTTACAGAATTTAGCATAGCCTCTTCCTATGCCCCATAAATCTGAGACTTTGAAGTTCTTTAGGATCTTCTCCTGGTAAGGGTTCATCCACAAGCAAGTAACGCCGTGATAGGATTTATCTGTTTTTGCAAGTACATTTGCAAGTTTAGCTAGTGTTTTGGTTTCACCAATACCTATGGAAACCGGTATGCCAACGCAACGGTAAATATATTTCCTTAAATTAATAAACTCTTCTTTCAAGTTACTGGCTAAGGCTTTCGGTTCAAATTCAATGAAAGCTTCATCCACAGAGTAAATTTCCAAATTTTCTCCATAAATTCCTTTTAGAATCATCATGATTCGTGAAGAGATATCGCCATAGAAACTAAAATTAGATGAGAATAATTTAACATCGTGCTGTTTTACTAAATGAGCACACTTAAAAAGTGGTTCGCCCATAGGAATTCCAAGCGCCTTCACTTCACGTGAACGCGAAATAAAACAACCATCATTATTCGACAAGACCGCCACTGGATGATACTTCAGCTGTGGACGGAAAATCCGTTCACAAGAAACATAAAAATTATTACAGTCTAATAAAGCAAATAATTTCGGCATAGAAACTCCATAACGGAATAAGAATCTCCACAAAACTCAAATTCCAAGAAAAAAGGAAGAGGCTTAATTGAGCTTGGAGAGCAAGGCTTGCAGATGTTTTTGATTTTGAGTTGACTCCCGTCAATGATAAATCAAAAATATCTGCGTAACGCAGCTCACCAAGTTCAAGTGAGCCTCTTCAAAGAGCGGATGATATGGATCACTACCCCCCATAATTCATCAACCTCCTTATTTCGTTTCGGATTATACTTTCTCAATTTCAATTCTCCTTTTACACTTGCAAGAAAAACATCTTCCTCTTCTGGAATTAAAGAGCGGTCTATGACTAAGACATCTTTATCTCTGAAACCTAAACGTGCGTTAGTATCTCCTAAAACCCTAATAAAAAAAGTCGCCGCAGGATGATCGACCAAGTAACTATTCAAATCCAAAGGAGACTCTAAGAAATCATCTGTCGGTGATGGAAAGCCAGAACAACCAAGTTTATGAAACATATAAAAATTATACCCTTATTTTTGTATGAGCTTCAAACTTTTTATAAAATTGATCTTAAATTAACCTAAGGCAACAAACTCAAAGCAAATTGTGCTTGAGAGTTAGCCTGAGTCACCATAGCTCCAGCACTTTGCTGGCGAATCTGTTCTTTAATTAAAGCTGTACTTTCTTCTGCAATATCAGTATCTTGAAAATGAGACAATGACTCACTAAGAGAAATTCTTTCAGCTTCAATACCTTCAAATCTTTCTTGAATATAGGAATGCTTAGCCTCTACGATAGAATTCATACGAGTTAAATTAGAAAGAATCGTATCAATATGAGCAAGAGTATCAGAATCTTCACCGACTCCAGGAGCAGAGCCATCGCCCCAAATAGGTTCTTCTGTAGCTCCTGGTATTTTCAATTTCCGTAGCCCATTTTGAAATGATATGAGTTCAAGATCCAAGCCAGTCTGGGCGTTATTTGCCGTAGGATTTAGAATCACAACTTCTGAATCTGTAGGCCAAATTGGAGAAAAACTAGCTTCACTAGTAAAATCAACATTATATTCCTCACCATCATTAGCACCGAACTGAAAAATCTGATTATAGTCACCATAAGTCGCATCGACTTCACCCTGAGAGCTAACAATACTTACTAAACCACTATTAGAGCCACTGCCTACCACTTTTGTATTATTAGCTAAATTCTCTTGAGCAACTAATAATTCAATAACGATTCCCCGCAGCAGAGCTGCGGAGTATTGTTAGGATGGTTCAAATAGCTCAAATTTCAGTTGTTCTTCGTGAATTTTCTTATATTCTTTTTCTTTACATATTTCGCTATTGCTTTTTCATTTCCACTTGCACCTACTGTGTTGATAAAATAACCTGAAGTCCAAAATTTACTTCCCCAAAGCTTTTTTCGTAAGTCTGGGTGACGAGGAAACATCTCTTTGGCAGTTATACTTTTTACTAACTGAACTATTGCTTGAGGGCTATTTGTTGGAACCGATTGAATCAAAAAATGGACGTGATCTAAATCTGTTCCTATCTCGATAAATTCTATTTCATACCTTATTGATATTTCACTGCATATCTCTACTAGACTTGCATCTATTTCTTCATCAAATATTACTTTTCGATATTTTGCTGGGCACACCAGGTGATATAAAAGCATAGATACATTATGACTCTTTCGAATGTACTTTCCCATCCAGTTATTATCACGCTATTTGAATCTTTTTTACACCAGCTAAGGCTCGCAGCAGAGCTGCGGGGAATTAGACCCAGCGATGATTAATCTCTCTTTGTAAGGCATTTTTCTCATCAACAGAATTCGTACCATTAATCCCCTGCACAAACAATTCACGAATCCGGGAAATATTATCAAAACTTTTATCAACCGCTCCTTTAGCAATTTCAATATGTCCTATCGCATCTAAAGTATTCTGCTGCGCCTTCCCTAAGCCCTGTAAACGTGTTTTCAGCTTAGCTGCAATACTCATCGATGCAACATCATCACCAGCTTTATTTATACGTTTACCAGTACTTAACTTTTCAGTAGAATTAACAATCTTATTAGTGCTAGAGCTTAAAGATCTCTGCGCTGCTTTAGTAAGAGTATTAGTATTGAATACAATACTTGCCATGTCTCAGCTCCCTAAACCACCCCATGGTCTAAGTGAACTACTTCAACATATCTAGTTATCGGTTAAATGGTCTAGAACTTTAACTAAATCACAAAGTTATTCTTCTCATCCATTGATGAGTCATTGGATTTATCTAAATACTCGATGCGCGCACCTTGTTCTTCAGCGTGTAAGAAACGATATTCAGAGTTAATACTACTCTGTTTCCAGGCAGCCTGCATAGCCATGGCTACAGTTTCAGCGATTTCCATAGAATCTACTACAGCGATTAAAGTAGAACCCGCACCTGAAAGCATAGTTCCTACCGCTCCAGATTCTAATCCGATATCAAGTACATAACTCATCCCTGGAACTAAGCTTGCTCTATAACTCTGATGTAATCTATCTTTAAAAGCTTTTTTAAGAGTTTCAGTATCTCCAGCAGCTACAGCTGCAACGAGTAAACTACTATAGCCGACATTAAAAACCGCATCCTGATAATTAATTTGTGGTGGCAGTACTGCTCTTGCTTTAGCTGTAGGTACTTTAAAGTCAGGCGTTATCGCCACGAAAAACAAATCCTTATTCCAAGGTAATTTAATATAATTATGCTCCGAATCAGCGTAAACACAAACCACGAAACCACCTAACACAGCTGGTGTAATATTATCTGGGTGACCATCTAATTGTGTACCAATTCTCAAAATTTGCTTTGTATCGTATGGCTTACCTAAAATCTCATTAGCTGCCATAATTCCAGCTAAAATAGCAGTACTACTAGAACCAAAACCACCAGTAAGTGGAATACCTGCATTAAAGTGAATTTTAATAGGTGGAGTAACCTTTCCTTCTTTCTTAAAAACATAATCAAAAGATCTATAGACCAGATTATCTTTAGTTGCAGGTAAATCCTCTGAAAACAATGAAGAGCTATAAATTAAGTCAGTTTCAGTTTTATCTTCAAAGTCAGTGCTAAATGTATATTCATTAAAAAGATTTAAAGCAAGACCAAGGGTATCAAACCCAGGTCCTAAATTAGATGTACTTGCAGGGACTTTTACTGTGAAATTCATTAGCCACTATTTTAGCAATTTGATAGAATAGCTAAGTAGAATTTTCTAAGAATGATAGATACAAATAAACTCAAAAGTAACTTATTCCTATTAGTAGGAATCATTGTCGGTTCTTTAATAATCGCTGGAATACTTTACTATGTAGCCACATATGAAGAAAGAAGCTTACATAAAGCAAAAGGTCTTTTACAGGAATATAAAACAGCGAAAGCTTTAGAGATTATTGAAAGAATTAAACTTCAACAGAAAAAAAAGAATCCAGAAATTGATTTCTTACTTTTTTACACTTACCTTAAATCTAATGAGTTTGCAAAGGCAGAAAGTTTACTTGAGCACTTAGAGCCGTTTCAAGAAAGTCAAAGAGAAGAATTCCTTGAAATGATAGCTAAGCTTAATTTCCATGAAGAAAATAAGCTCATGATTAAAATGCTAGATCAAGCTCACCAGCTTCACTTAAGCTCAGATTACTTTATTAATGTTAGTAAGAAAAAAGAATCCATAGTCGCCGAATCTCTAGTTCTAGAAGAAGGGATTCAATACCACGAAGAAGACACAGAAGAACTTACTAAATTGAATAACTATTTAATTAAAAGATATATAGAAGTCGCTCAGATAGAACATGGTAATAAAGATTATCACCGTGCTGTTAAGTACTTAGAAAAAGCGCGTGAAAGAAGTATTAAACAAAAAGGTTCACCTTATGAATCTGATATCTACCTAAACCTAGGCTTAGTTCATAGAGCCCAAAAGAAATATGAACAAGCATGGCAATACATTCAGCTAAGTTCTAAACTCGGTAACGAGAAGGCTAAAGACTTGATCAAACATATGCAAAACAACTACTAGGGCTTTTTAGATTTGCCTAACTTCTGCGTTACTCTCGACCTCGAATGCTCATGAGAACTACCCCACAAAAACTTCGTTTTTGCAGGGGACCCCAGAAGATTTTCATCAAACGCACAAAGCCGTAGCTTATGCTCAACACTGCGCTTTCTCACTCTCTAAAGCCTTGAATTTAAGCAAATCTGAAAGCCCTTGCGATTTCTAAATATATTAATTACTTAGAAACTAATTCTTTCTTCTCTTTAGGTTTCTCAGCTTTAGCTTCTTCTTTCTTAGGTGCATCGCCACTCATATGCTTTTCAATAAAATCAGTACAAACTACACCATTCTGGAAAGTATCAGTGGCTAAAACCTTCTGGTGGAAAGGAATAGTCGATTGAATTCCAGTAATAGTAAATTCCTCAAGACATCTAAGCGCTCTTGCTATAGCTTGTTCACGAGTACGAGCATGAACTATAAGCTTACCCATAAGTGAATCATAGTTAGGAGGCATAAAGTAGTCTGTATAACAATGAGTATCCACTCTTACCCCGAAACCACCAGGAGGCATGAAACCAGTTATATGACCAGGACAAGGCATAAATCCTCTTTCAGAATCTTCAGCATTGATTCTACACTCAATAGAATGCCCTCTTAATCTAATATCTTCTTGGGTAAAATCTAATTTCTCACCAGAAGCAACTCTAATCTGCCATTGGACTAAGTCGATACCAGTTACCATCTCTGTAACCGGGTGCTCAACCTGGATTCTAGTATTCATTTCAATGAAATAAAACTCATTAATTTCTGGAACATAAATATATTCAATAGTTCCAGCACCTTCATAGTTAACTGACTGAGCAGCTCTAACCGCAGCTTCACCCATTTTCTTTCTAGTAGCTTCATCAATAGCAGGTGATGGACATTCTTCAACTAATTTCTGGTGACGTCTTTGAACGGAACAGTCTCTTTCACCTAAATGAACACAGTTACCATGAGCATCAGCTAAGATCTGCACCTCGATGTGCTTCATTCTAGTAATAAATTTTTCCAAATAAAGACCTGAGTTACCGAAAGCATTCTGTGCTTCAGCTTGAGCAGCTAAGAAGTTCTTCCTTAATTCAGTTTCATCATGGGCAACTCTCATACCTCTACCACCACCGCCAGCAGTAGCTTTGATCATGACAGGATACTTAATAGTAGAGTTTACTAATTCAACAGCCTTATCTAAATCTTCTACTAAACCATCAGAACCAGGAACAACAGGAACTTTAGCATCCATAACTGTTTTACGAGCTGTAGCCTTATCTCCCATTTTATTAATCGCATTAGAGCTAGGACCGATGAACTTTATACCGTGTTCTTTACAAACATCTACAAAAGAAGCGTTCTCAGCAAGGAAACCATAACCTGGGTGAATAGCATCTGCACCAGAAACTAATGCTGCGCTAATAATAGATGGAATATTTAAATAACTTTTAGCAGAAGGTGCTGGACCTATACAATAAGCTTCATCAGCCATAGTTACGTGCATGCTATCTTCATCTGCCTCAGAGTAAACAGCTACTGACTTTATACCTAGTTCTTTACAGGCTCTTATGACCCTTAACGCGATTTCACCACGATTTGCTATTAAAACTTTTTTTACTGCCATATCTATTAATAGAAAATTATATTAGAAATCAATGATTCAAGTGGATTAAAAAAATATTTTCTCTGATATAATTTGAATAAAAGTTATGAGAATCCTTACATCATTAATTATTTTAAGTTTCATTTTTTCACCACTAAATGTCCTAAAAGCTAATGCTGGTGTATATAATAAGCTTCAGCAGGTTGGTGGGACAATTGATGATGATAGCTATTTCGACACTAAGAATGAAGAGTTAAGTGAAGAAGAAAAAGCTTTAGAAGAAGCTCTTGCAGCAAAAGAAGCAGCAGAGTTAGCAGCTAAAGAAAAAGCAAAATTAGAGGCCGAGGCTAAAGCCGCTAAAGAAGCAGCAGTTTTAGAGGCTGCTCAAGACATTAGAGATCAAGAAATCGATGTTATCAATGAAAAATTCCAAGATCAGAAAATTGCAGCTGAATTAGATAAAGATAAATGTGGATTTTTCTGTAAAGTTTGGAAAGTGATCACTTACCCTGTAAGAAAAGTAGCTTCAATATTCTAAGATTAATTAATTTTTAAAACCCAATTTAAAAGAGCTCCATTTCGGAGCTCTTTTTTTTACTTATTGAAAAAATATAAACAAGCAATCTTAAAGAAAAACTTACTGACTCTTCACCATACGTTCATCATCTGTTCTAATGATTCGCATATCATACTCATCTGCTAAAAATTCTTTTTTAATCCTTTCACACAGCTTCAACATATCTAGTTTTTCTTGAGCAGAATAAAAATCTACAGTAAAAGAACCGTGTTCCGGCCATGTGTGAATACTAAGCTGACATTTAGAACTAATAATAGAAGCTGTTACCCCTTCTGGTTCGAACTGATGATATAGGGTTTTTATAATTTCATATCCAAAGTCCTCAAATACTTTTTCAAGAACTTTTTTAAGCTCAGATTCTTTAGCAATTTTCTCGCTATCAGCTTTATAGAAATCAAAAATCGCGTGTGATCCTCTCATAGGGCAAAACAATTGTAGCATTAAACTATTAAGGGCACTCTGAAAACTCCATTTTGTCGGCATTCCCCTATTTGTCGAGGAATGTATAAAGATTCTTAAAATTTCATGATATTCACAAAATATTGTGAAAAAGATAAGAAAGATTTGCTAAGATCATTGAGCATGTCTAATCAAGGGACTACTAAATTTTACACTAAAGATTCAGTCGAGAGAGATTGGGTTGTAATTGATGCTAAGGATCAAACTTTAGGTAGATTAGCTACTAAAGTTGCTATGGCGTTAAGAGGTAAGGATAAGCCTAACTTCACACCGAATCAGGACTGTGGTAGCTTTGTTGTTGTTACTAATAGCTCTTTAATTAAAGTTACTGGTAAGAAAATGGACCAAAAGTTATACAGAAGACACAGTGGAACACCTGGTGGTTATAAAGAAGAAACTTTAGCAAACTTATTAAAGAGAAGACCTAACGAGGTTATCAGAAAAGCAGTTAAAGGTATGCTTCCTCATAACAGATTAAGTGATAGATTAATCACTAAGTTAAAAATCTATGAAGGCGAAGCTCACCCTCACGAGGCTCAAGTAAAATAGGAAAATTATAAATGAAAGAAGCGACTAAGAAAGGAAAATTAGACCTAAGTAATACTGGTAAAAGAAAAAGAGCTATCGCTCGTGCAGTATTAGTTCCTGGTACTGGAAAAATCACTATTAACGGTAAAACTCTTGAGGATTACCTAGGAAATAGAAAATTACTTCAAAAAAGAGTAGCTGCTCCATTTGAAGCTTGTGGTATTAAAGATAGCTATGATGTAGTTGTTAAAGTTACTGGTGGCGGACCAGTTGGTCAATCTGAAGCTATCATGTATGCTATTGCTAAGTCTCTTGCATCTTTAAACGAAGGTAACAAGAAAACACTTAAAGCTGCTGAATTATTAACTAGAGACGCTAGAATTAAGGAATCTAAGAAATACGGTCGTAAGAAAGCTCGTAAGAGATTCCAGTTCTCGAAACGTTAATCAGAATTTTCAATTCATTTACAAAAGCCTGGTCGAAAGATCAGGCTTTTTCTTTTATATATTTAGTTAAAGGTTTCAAGTAGCATTTCGGTTTACATAATAAATCTGTAAGATAGTTTATTTAGATTGTATAAAGTTCACCGCCACAATGGGTATTACATATATAGTTTTTCCATACTAATCCGTTGTATCTAGTAGAAGCAAGGGAAATAAAATGAAAAAATTAAAAACACTATTTACGAGCACTTTAAATGAAGAAATTAAAGAGGAATGTACAAAACAACACAACCTGTTTGTTAATACCAGTAAATTCAATAAAAAAGAATTAAAAAGAACAAATTTGAAAATGTTACTAAGTAAATTAAAAGATTACTCAGGAATTGAGAATCGTGAAAAAGCTGGAAAATAATTTTTACCACTAAATATCTAGAGTCTATCCCTGCACAAATTGCAGGGATTTTTTTATGCTATAAGTTTAATATGGCTTCACCTAAACTATTAATAGATTTGGATCAGGTATCTAAAAATATAGAGAAAGTCTACTCTAAAGCTAAAAAACAGAATATAAAGCTAGTTCCACACATTAAAACCCATCAATCTTTTACTATAACGAATAAATTCATAGAACTTGGAGTCAAAGATTTCACTGTAGCATCAATTGACATGGC
This sequence comes from Candidatus Caenarcanales bacterium, assembly GCA_013216135.1. Classification (GTDB taxonomy): domain Bacteria; phylum Cyanobacteriota; class Vampirovibrionia; order LMEP-6097; family LMEP-6097; genus DT-14. The sequence goes on along the minus strand of JABSOS010000004.1, from coordinate 337,598 downwards.
AAAAGCACTTTTAAAGAGTGACTTAAACGAGAAAATCGAATCAATAACCATTGCGTTTCCAGTTGACTTTACAAGGACGGAAGAAATAGAAGAGTTAAATAGTAAAATTAGAACAAATATATTTATAGTTAATAAAAAATCAGCAGAAGAACTTGTGAAACGATTAAAAAACCCTATTAATTGCTTTATTGAAGTAGATACAGGCTATAAAAGAACTGGGTTTTCAGAAGATAAACTTAATGAGTTTGTTGAAACACTTAATATAGTAAAAGAGTCTAACAAGTTAAATCTACAAGGTATTTATTTTCATGCCGGTCATACTTACGATGCAAGATCAGAAAGCCAGATTAAAAAAACTTACTTTGCTTCACTTAAAATAGCTAAGAAATTTAATGAGTTAATTAAAAGTAATGATTTAGAGGGAACTATCATTGCTACAGGTGATACTCCTTCAGCTTCTGTATTAGATGACTGGGGGGAAATTCAACAAATGCACCCAGGTAATTTCACATTATATGACTTGTTTCAAAATCAAGTAGGTTCATGCTCTATAGATGAAATCGCTTTATGTATGCAAAATACGATAGTTGATAAAAATGAAGAAAGACAGGAATTATTAATTCATGGTGGGTCAGTTCACTTCTCCAAGGATAACTTCGAGAAAGACGGTAAAAAAATATTTGGTTTACCTGCAAGACTAGTCAAGAAAAATAATCAAATTTCCTGGGAGAAATTAGATTTAGAAAAGAACTTCATAAAGTCTCTATCTCAAGAACATGGCATTATTAAATTAAGTGAAGAAGAATTTAAGCAGTTTGAAATTGGAGATTCGATTGGAGTTATACCAGTCCACTCATGCTTGAGTTCACAGGCTATGGGTGAGTTTTATGATAATAGAACGAATGAAGTGATTGAACGGATTTAAAGTTCAGAATTCACTGCATTTTCTCATTTTAGAAGCACAAATCATTAAACTTATGGAATGCCTGTTATCAGCAGATTCTTAGGGATTATAATTCTAATGTACTGGAGAGATCACAATCCTCCACATATCCATGCTAAATATAATGAATATGAGATTTCTATTTCATTAACTGGTGAAATTCTTTCTGGATTTCTTCCATCCCGATCATTAAAATTAGTCAAAGAGTGGATTAAAATAAATAGAAAGAGCTTAGAACAAAATTGGAGCAAAGCTCAGATCGGTGAAAAGTTAGAATATATAAAACCACTGGAGTAAAAATGTTACATGTAACTGAAGCAGAATATATCAAAGATTATCAAATTAAAATTTCCTTTGATGATGGTAGTTCTGGAGTAATAGACTTAAAGGATCATCTAGAAGGTGCTATGTTTGAATCTTTACAAGAAATTGAAAACTTTAAAACGGTAAAGTTTAGTCCTGAACTGGGAACTATTAGTTGGGAGAATGGGGCTGATCTTGCTCCTGAGTTTCTTAGGGAGATTATGGAGTAGTTGATTAATAACTATAACAATCAAAAAATATTTAACATCATTCTTGGTGCAGGGTTTTCTAAGGCTATTGCTAATTTACCCTTAACACAAGAGATAGATGAAGAGATATTTGAACTAAACAATGAGAGTAGTGAAAGTTCTAAGTTATATAAATATTTAAAAAGTAGAGATGAAAACACTAACTTTGAAGATATTATAGGCAAGTTTCAGTCTCTAGAAAATACAGAAGAGATATTTAACTTTTATTCAGAAACAGAACCTTTCTACTTTAATGAAACTAATAGTGAAAATGAAATTCATAAAAACTTTTATAGAAAGCTCAAGTCCCCAAGTAATGAAATATTCAATAAATTAAAAGAAATCTTATATTCAACACTTATTTACAAAAAAAATAATGAATTAGAAGAAATATCATCTAATTTTATTTACTTATTAAATTCATTAATAGAAGATGGATTTAGTATTCAAATATTTGACCTCAACTATGACAATGTATTTGAACAAATAATAAAAGAGTCAGATTTAAGTTCATCATATTTAGACTTTTTCAACATTAAAACCGACTTAGGGTACCATTTTAATCCAGCTCAATTAAAATTATTCAAAGACTCATTAATTAATGATCAGTTTCCAATTGATAAATTACATGACTCTAAAAAAACAGATGACTTAAACCAGCAAAGACTAAATGAAAAGAAAAAATATTACAATGATCTTTTAAATATATATTTTGAACATAATTCTTTCTCTGAAAGTGAAATTTATGAAGGTTTTGATAAAATATATAGTGCGAAAATTTTTCATTTCAAACCCCATGGGGCTATTAATTTAAATAAAAGAGATCGAAACGGTAATTATATAATATATCCATATAAAGTGAATGAACCTGACAATAAATTATTTCCTTTTATAATTACGGGAACTCAAAAATATCTATGGTTAGCTGACAAATATATTGCAGATATATTTAACTTACTAAGAGTTCCAAACCCATGTCTAACAATAGGTTATTCATTTAATTTAAATGATACTCATATCAACTTTACTCAGGATATAAGTAATTTAGATAAATTTCCAATCAAATACTTTACTCAAGATAGAACTCAAAAAGATGGTTATGAATTTAGTAGAGTAAAGATACAAGAATCTTTAAAAAATAATCACAAAGAGCTTTATCTAAAAGATTTTCTTGATACATTTAAGAATTTTTCGAAAGAAACATACAAATTAAGAAGTCTTTCAGAGATATATGGTAGGCACAAGAAGGCATTTGGAAACTAAGCTACCCCAGCCCCATGAGAAACAGGCATTGCAGCTGAAGTACTAACAGACCTAACCCTAAACTTATCAATAAGATCATTTATAGAACCACGAATAAGGTCATCATTCCTGATAGTATATCTAGCACCTAAAGAAAGCTTTTTAAAACTCTCTCCCTGCTTAATATTAAGTACAACAAGATTCTCCCCCTTATTCTCTTCTTTTGCAAAGAAAGCACGCAGGGAATGGAACATTTGGAAATAATCAGAGATCCCCTCAACATCAAGATCAAACTCCATAAGCTCTTTAGTATCTAAATCATCCGCCTCATCTATCATCAGTGAACAGTTACCCTCAGCCTGGAAGGAAAGAGTACCACTAACTAAAAGTCGTTTACCTTTTACTAATAAATGATCCATCGCCTCTAATTTAGAACTAAAGATTACTCCCTCGATTCTATCTTCCATATCCTCAAGCTGAGCGATACAAATGATTTTCTTAGACTTAGTAAGTTTCTTCTGAAAATCTATTAATAAGGCTGGGACTTTAACCCGAGATTTATCTTTCATGTTCTTAAGTGATTTAATATCATGCTCAGAAACCATCTTGCAGAGTGACTTAACAGATTCCATCGGATGGTTATTAACAAACAAGCCTAGAAGTTCATACTCCATAGACTGCATCTCACGTTCTGGATATTCATCTTTCTCACCATTAATATAATTCGGTCTAGTATTGACTTCTACAGAAGCAGCACCAAATAAACTTAGTTGACCTGAACCAGCTTTAGCTTGTTTCTTCTTAGCGTTATCAATGAAAGTTTCTAAATTCTCAATCATCGCTTTACGACCAGCACCGAGCTGATCCATTGCTCCACATCTAATCAAACCTTCAATAGTCTTTTTGTTTACAAGCTTATGGTTAATTCTTTCACAGAAATCGTGGTAATCCTTATATGAACCATTCTCTTGGCGCTCTACTATGATCGCTTGGGCTGGAGCTTCACCTACACCTTTAACAGCTTTCATACCGAAAATGATAGTTTTATTCTCGACATCAGCTTTAAATTCAAGCTCAGATTCATTTACATCAGGAGCTTTCACCTTAATACCTAGGCGCTGTGCTTCGATGATGTAACCTTTAATCCTGTCAGTATCACCATTACATGAAATAAATAACGCTGTTAAATACTCAACTGGATAATGAGTTTTTAAGTAAGCAGTCTGATAAGTTACAAAACCATAAGCTGTAGAGTGAGATTTGTTGAAACAGTACTCAGCGAAGGCAAGCATCTGCTCAAAGAGTTTATCTGCAAGCTCTTCATCGATAGGTACTTCATGCTTATTCTCTTTACAACCTTGCACGAATTTATCTTTATAAGGTAAAAGAACTTCAGGTTTCTTCTTACCCATCGCCCTTCTTAATAAATCCGCTTCCCCTAGGCTAAAGCCACCTAAGCTTTGTACAATCTGCATTATCTGCTCTTGATAAACGATAGTACTGTAAGTATTCTTCAGAATCGGCTCTAAAAGTGGATGTTCAAAACTATATTCCTCTTTACCAGATTTACGATTAATAAAGTCATCTATCATCCCAGTATCGAGTGGACCTGGACGATATAGTGCAATTAAGGCTGAAATATCTTCTAAGTTTCGAGGAGCAAGATCTCTTGCAACTTGACGCATCCCAGCAGAAGTCTCCAACTGGAATATACCTGATAAATTCCCTGAACATACAGTATCAAAAGTTTCAGGATCTTCAAGACTAATCTCATCAATATCGATAGGCTCTTCACCAGGACGATTCTCTGCGATAATATCAATCGCCTTCTGAATCATAGTCAGGTTCCTTAAGCCAAGGAAATCCATCTTTAAGAGTCCCATGTTTGCAGACTCTTCCATCGCGTATTGAGTGATTACCCCACCATCATTAGATCTAGATGTTGGAATAATATTTGTGATCGGTTGATCTGCGATAATAACCCCAGCTGCGTGAACTCCAAAGGTTTTATTCAAACCTTCATTCTTTAAAGCTAAGTCTAGAACTTGTTTTGCTTCAGGATCTTCATCGTATCTCTTCCTGAAATCAGCATGATTTTCTATCATCCACGCTATAGAACGGGGTTTACCACGAACAACAGGAATCATCTTCGCAAGATCCTCAGCCTTGGCATATGGATACTCTAAAACCCTTGCCATATCTTTAATTACAGATCTAGAAGTCAAACGGTTAAAGGTAATAATCTGGCAAACACTATCGTCACCATACTTATCACGAACGTATTGGATAACTTCCTCACGTCTTTCGATACAGAAATCCGTATCAATATCGGGCATTGACTTTCTTTCAGGGTTTAAAAATCTCTCAAATAGTAGATCATATTTAAGAGGATCGATATTAGTAATACCTAAACAATAAGCGACTAGTGAACCAGCAGCGGAACCACGACCAGGACCTACTGGAATCTTCTGCTCACGCGACCAGTTAATGAAATCCCAAACTACTATGAAGTAAGAAGCGAAGCCAGATCCGTTCATGATCTTAAGCTCATGCTCAAGACGATCACAGATTTCATCACCTAAATCTTCATCTGTTTCTCTATTGAAACGCTTTCTAGCTCCTTCGTATGAAAGGTGCTTTAAATATGTCTCAAAGGTAAAGCCTTCTGGAACCTTAGGGTCAGGCATTTGCATCTGAGGATTAGCAAAGCTATCATAGTCTTCGACTTTATCAAAAACTTCCATAGTGTTGTCATAGACAACTTGTTCAATAGTTTCTGCATCCAGATGATCCTGGAATAGTGAAGCCATCTCTTCTCCAGTCTTGAGATACTCATGACCAGAGAATCTCATACGCGGGAAATCAGAGATATACTTTTGCATTTGTAAACATAGCAAAGCATCGTGAGCTATAGCGTCTTCTTTATTAGTATAATGACTGTCATTGGTAGCTATAACCTTCACACCAATCTCTTCAGCCATTTTCATCATCAAAGGATTTACTTTTCTATCCTCTGGATACAAGTGGTCTTGGATTTCTAAATAAAAGTCTTCTCCGAAAATATCTTTATACTCTAAAGCTGCTTCCTTAGCTTCTTCTGTTCTCCCAGCTAAAAGATTATTATTAACTTCGCCACCTAAACATGCTGAAAGAGCAATAATTCCTTCAGCGTGCTCACGGATATAGGCTTTAGAGATACGCGGCTTATAATAAAAACCATTAGTACAACCTTCAGAACAAATCTTCGTTAAGTTTTTAAAACCAATATCGTTTTTAGCAAGTAAAACTAAGTGGTAAAGCTTCGAGCGCTTTCCTTTTTCAAGGTGATCACCATTAACTACATAAACTTCACAACCGATTATAGGCTTAATTCCAGCCTTTTTAGCCTCATGGTAGAAGGTATAAGTACCAAACATAGTTCCATGGTCAGTAATCGCTAAAGCTGGCATCCCAGTTTCAGCAGCTTTTTTACAAACGTCTTTAACTCTACTAGCTCCATCTAGTAAAGAAAATTCAGTGTGAACATGTAAAGGAACATGAAACTTTTCTGTGGTCATTAGTACATATTTTACTACTTATAAAAATATTAGTTAAATAGAGAAATATTAAGAATAGAAAAACTCAAGATAAACACGATCGAATTTACTGAAATTTCAAATTGAGTTTAATACAATATATCCAACGATGCCAATTAACGCACAAGACGAATTTAAGACAATAATACCTACTGCTTTATTCCAAACAAATAATTCCACGAATCCCCTAAACTTTTCCTCAATAAATAAGCTCCCCAACGAAATTCAAAATCCGTTTAAATTAACAACAGCAACAAATAATATAAAACAAATCAACCAAGAAGTTATTTCTAAAAATAAATCATTAAAACTTTTAAAGAACTTAAAAGAAGGTGAATTAAAGAATGTTTTAAATAGATTAAATGATTTTCACAACAAAGAAAGACTAATTGAAACGAACCTGATAATTGATCCTCAAGGTTCTATAAATTCACAGGAAATTCTTAAGCTAATTAATGATCAAACTCAAACACCGGTTAAAGTTGAAAATAAACTCTCTTCTAGAGAAAACCTTGTTTTGGTATTTTTAATTTTAGAAAGTTCTTTAAACAAGGCAAAACAAATCAAATCAATTGAACCTAACTTTAAGGACAACACAATATTAAATAAAAGCAACTCAAGTATTGAATTAAAGCAAATCTTAATTCCCAAAATTCACTACACTGAAGGCTTAAGCACAGTAAATAGTGACGGTAAGCAAAAAATTTCTTTTTGTGAGATACCAGGTTCTATCCTAAGCTCAAAAGAATGCACTCCTCATAACTCTGACGAAATAATTAAAGAAATCGTTAGTGATAAATCCAGGTTTTCAAAATTAATTAAATCAATGAATAGAGCAAATGGATCGTGGAAAAACTTTTTTAGTGAAAGTATCGATAGAATTAAGAACATAGTTTCCTTAGTTCAAAACAATACAGAAACTGATGAGGAAAACGAAAGTATTAGAGTTAACTCTGAGAATCTTTTAGAGAATTTCTTACAACGTATCTCTGGAGATTCAGAGACAAAGAGTGATCTTATTGCCTTTTTCTTAGCGACTGCAGGAATTAATGTAACAAGAGACTCGGAAGGTAATTGGGATTTGCCTAGCAGTGAAAAATTAGAAGAAGCCTTACATATTCCAAAATTAGAAATCAGAAAACTTGAAAATGGTAGCAACAGAATTTATATCAACAACGAACCAGTAGATGTTAAGCATGCAATAGAAGATATTGAAGACTTAATTCAGGCTGGAGTTCATGAATTAAATGGTTGGAGAAAATTCATTAGAAATCCAAAGGGACAGTTATTAACAGGAACGGGACTTATGGGAACTATTACAACTGGTGGCTTAACTTTGCTGTCAAATGGAATTATTAATTTCAGTCCAGTTAATATCGAAGTTACAAGTCCAGACACAACTAATCAAAATCAAACAATATTAATACCAGAAGAAGAAAATAATAACTCAAACAGTAGAGTTATTCTAAATGTGCCCGAAGGAACTGAAGTAGAGATAAATTACCGTCAACCCCAAAATCAAGAGTGAAGCTAAATCTCCTTAATATCACCTCTATTAAAAACCTTTAGCAATCTTTCTCTTTTACTATACTGCATAGCTCTTCTAATCTCACTTTCAAAATGAATTTGTTGATTCAATTCCTTGAGAGCTTTAGATTTAATCTTATGTAATTTTCGCTTCATAATCCTTGCAAAATTTGAATTAAGATTATTCGAATTATATTTTTCTTCTAGAGCATTAAGCATTTCTAAATTAATCACTGCATTCATCATGCGAGCATCAGATTTTTGAATAGAAAAGCCTGATTTTCTTTCAGCTAAAATTGATGCGTAATTCTTTAAAAGTTCACTTTCTATGGAGAAATGAATTAAATCAATACTCTCTTGTGAAAGCTTCTTCTTTCTCAATAAATCCAAATCAGATGGTTGAATATAGATATTATAAGAACCATTTTCATCTCTCAAAAAAATAGAATTTAAATTCTGATCTCTTGCTATTAAAGCAATATTTTGAAAATAATTATACTTATGAGCATTGCCGACATTTTGAGCTAATTCATGTAAAGCAAAGACTAAACTATCGACGAAATGAATATTTATCCTTATATCTTCAAATATTTCTTTCAATTTAGGATAAACTTCTTCTAAATCAGCTTGAGACCTTTTAAATAAGTCCTCAATAATCAACTTAGTTCCCTGTGACCAAAATCTAAAATAATCAACACAGATACTAGAATTCAAATCTTTTGAATTGATAAATTTAATCTCATTATTCTCACTCATGTCACACTCAGAAACTTTTTCATAGAAAAGATCAGGCGCCCTATGAAAAACCTCAATCATCTTCTTACCTTCAGCTTCATCAGCAACTAATTCATTATTATTTTTTGGATTAATAATATATGAATTTACAAAATCAGGCTTTTTCGCTGAAATACGTGCAGCTAAAGCTGCTCCCCATAAAGTAGAAGTAAAGGCTGGCATATATTAAACAACTATAGAATTCACAATAGCATAGAGAATTTATCAAAAAAAATTAATTAGTTCTAATAAATCGAAGATATTAACCTCGGACAGCGATTATACTTTAATATAAATGCTCCCACTATTAGGTCTTTTCTTCATTATCCTAACCTCACTTACTGTTGTGAGAATCGGCGCTAGCTTGCTTGAATTAACCGGATTATCTAGTGAAATTGCATCATTCCAGGCAATTTCTGCTTTTTTCGGAATTGGTTATACCACTTCAGAAGCTGAGTCAGTGGTGAATTCCCCAGTGAGAAGAAAAATTATCACGACTATGATGATCATTGGGAATGTGGGGATTACGACATCTATGGCTACATTGATTTTAACTTTCCTAGATAATAGCCAAAAAATATTGATTGAAAAGATTGTTTTACTTGTAATCGGTTTAATTATTATGTTCATACTCGCTAGATCAAAAGCATTTTATTCAGTTCTAAAAAAGATCACAGCAAATTTTATGAATAAAAATTACCAAACATTCTTATGTGATTATGAAGAAATTCTAGGAGTGAGTAAAGGTTTCATTATTTCTAAAATCTATGTCAAAAATAAAAGCTGGATGGTTGGAAAAAGCCTTCAAGAACTAAAACTCGATAAAGAAGGAACTTTAGTTTTATCTATTAGTAGAGTACCTACAGAAGATGACTCACTATTTATAGGTGTCCCAAAAGCAGATACTATTATTGAACCTGAAGATATTCTTACCTGCTATGGAAGAGCAGAAGCTTGTCACTGCCTAGCTACTCGTCTTAAAGGTATCAATGGAGATAGGGAACACAAAATCCAAATCGAAAAAGAAAAAGAATTCGAGAAACTACAAAAACTCGAGATGGCTTAAATATAGTAAAAGCACTGCATTTTTCTATTTACGAGTAAATTTAAGTTAACTTAAGATATGTGCGATTTGGGATAAAGCTAAGGCTATATGTTTTTAAAATACTTGAAAAATTTCTTGGTCTTATCAGCTATAGACTTTGTAAAAAGTGTAAAAGTAAAATCACAGAAAAGTACTTATTTATCTGTAAAGATTGCATAAAGTTACAATCAGCTTGGATTAATTTAAAAACTTTTCAAAATATAGATTCTGAAATGAAGATCTACTTTCTATTTCAATATTCTGACAAGCTAATTCGAAAATTAATTCTAGACTTAAAAAATAATCATGTTGAGCTAGCTTATTTTTGGGGACTCGCACTATCAGAGTTCTTAATATATTTATTTAACAGTAAAATTAATAGAAACATTTACATAAGTTATGTTCCTATTAGCTTAGAGAAGTTTAACTTAAGGAACTATAATCAAGCAGAGTTAATAGCCATATATTTTCATAAGTTTTTATTAAAAAGAAAATCTGAAAATAAAATCGTATTACTCAAAGATCTTTTTTTGAGAACTAAAAATACTGAAGCTCTCTTTAAACTAAACTCAGAAGAGAGGAAAGAGGAACTTAATGAAGCCTTTAAATTTAACCTAAGCTACAAGCCACTCATAGAAAAAATCTCTAGTAGTAGAGAGAATATAATTTTAATAATAGATGACATCAGCACTACCGGAAACACTATAGTAAACTTAAGTAAATTACTTATAGATAATGGCTTTCCTGTAGAAAGGGTGCTTGGCTTAACCTGTACTGGTAGAAATTTCGAATGAGTTAGTTTGTTTTGAACTTAAAATTCAATATTAATTTCAAAGACATTATCCTCTGAACATGTAGCTGAAGCTTTCCATGAAAACAAATCACAGATATCTTTTACGATAGTTAAACCTAAGCCTGTTCCAGCTATCCTAGCACTAGAAGCTGACCTAGAGAATTTCTTAAATAGTTCATTTACATCTTCTTCTTTAACACCAATACTAGAGTTTCTTAACTTCAAACCTTTCTTCGTTAAACAGAGATCTATAAAACCTTCTGGCACATTATATTTCAAAGCATTATCAAGAAGATTAGTAATCAAATGATTATATAAATCAGAGTCTATTTTCTTAGGAATCACTCCATCACAAAACATCTCAAACATAATAGATTTAGTTTCTACTTTCTCTTTAAAAGATTTACTCGCTTTATGAGTGAGCTCACTCAAATCAGATTCAGCAGTAGACATAAGTGTACTTAAATCTCCTAGCTGACTTAATTTAAGAAGGTTCTTCACTAAGTCTGAAAGCCTATCAATCTCATCATTAATATTATTAAGAAACTTATCACACATTACCGGCTTATCTTTTGCACCCATCAAAAGAGTCTCAGTAAGTGTTTTAATGTTTTGGATAGGTCTTTTTAGTTCATGACTAATTTCACTAATGTCATGCTTATATTCTTTTAAAATCTCAAATAGATACTGATTTTCATCAATCTTACTAATGTGAGTAGTATAAAGGTCATTACCTAACTGAAGTGTGTATCTCTTATAGTCAGTATTCGTAGCTTCAAACTGTTCGATAATATCTACTAAACAAGCAAGATTTTTATTCTTTGCGGCTAAAGCTGCAAGTGACTTATCTTCAGATCTATCGAAGTTAAGTAAACGCTTTGCAGTTTGATTTGCAAGTTCAATATTAAAAGAAGAATCTATTTGCTTTTCAACAATAATATACGCAAACTTAGATTTATCTATCAGCTCATCCGATACCATTAACACATCTATATTTTACCCGTATTTTAAGATTTGGTAAAAGGTAGATCGTTTGGACTAAGTTTTTAATTCAAGTTTTTATTAAAAGCAATAAATACATGGAATATAAATAAAGTCATGCTAAGAAGAGAGTCAATATTAGTTTTATCTTTATTAATAAGCTTATTAACAATTTTTCCTGCAAAAGCAATGGAAGAATTTGAAAAAATTAAAAGCGTCAGTCCTAACTTAAGGATAGAAAGAAAGTTTAATACACTCAGTGAAGAAAATAAGTTCACAGTTAACGCTACAGTTGAGATAGATAAAAGTAAATTTACAGAAGAAGCTACATACTCCAGCATAAGAGAAGCGGTGCTAGAGCTATTAAACAGCTTCTATCAATTCAAAGCTCCATCAAAAGCAAGACGAGAATTAAAGTTCATAAGAACTGATGGTAAAAAAGTTAAAGATGCTATTTCACCAGAGGAAATCACAATAAACAGTATCAGTGACGATCTAGAAGACAGTACAATCTCCATAGTAGACATAGATGCTGTTTTTCCACTAGTTATAATTCCTAAAAGTAAATTATCTAAAAAATTCCAAACAGAAGAAGAACCAGTAATAAATCCACCAGCCGACCTTAAAACAATGAGAGGACCTAGAGGTCCACGTGGTGGCGATGGTGAAGGTCCAAGAGAAGAAGGTGACGATTCAACACCACCAGGAGAACCTGGTAATGAAACTGGACCAGATGGAGATGATGAAGGAAACCCACCAAGAGGAGATAAACCTAAAAAACCTAGAGGTAAAGGGAAACCTGGAGATAAGAAAGAAATTGCAAAGAAAGCTCAAAGAGCAAGATATAAATTCAAAGTAGCAGTAGCAAAAGCCCTTCTAGATGAAGATTGGACTGATGAACTTAAAGACAAAATTGCAGATAAACTTAATATCATAAAAGAAGATATTCAAATAGAAATCACAGCAGACTCAGAAGAGGGTGCCGATGATGGAGATAATGAAGAAGAAAGTAATGATGATGAAAATTCAGATTCTGCAGAAGAAGAAAATAGCCCTACTACTTAACTAAATAATGCTCCATGACATAACCTAAACAATCCTGATGTATCACTTCAGTATCAAGCGTAAACATCGCTGGAGTAATCTTAGATTGCAATGTAATTTCCCTTCCTTGGTATTCAATATACTTATCAGAGACATCCTCACCACTTTCATCTAGGACTGATAACTTAAGATCAAAGTTATTCCGCCAACCTAAAACAGTACCTGGATCTAAATCTTGAAAGTTTAATTGGTCTAAGTCTTGAACAAAGCTAAAATCTAAATCCTCTAAATCTTCCCCAAAACCTAAAGTCGCTCCTTGAGGAAGAATAATACGACCAATTGTGTGGTAGATATTCAAATCATCAGTAGCATATTCAGAACTTAAGTCCTCTAAATCTATACAGTGCTTAATAAAATTCATAACATATTCAATTCCAGCTTCTTCTCCAGAAACCCCACATTCGATAGTAATTGCAGGACAAAGCTTAGAGAGTGCCATAGACAAAACAGAATCAGGCTTAATAAAATAAACTAAGGTAGAACTAAATTCCCTAGCAAGGTTTAAAAATTCAGGCTTCAAATAATTTATACAACCGTAGTAAGGATTATTACCAGTATTATTATGAATATCAATTCCAGCGAAAAGCTTATACTCACGAAGCTTCTCTAAAAGAGCAGTAGCAAGTTTCTGCTCCGCAGAATGCCCTCCTGACCAAATCCGATTATAATCACGCTGCTCTGGCAGATGACGCAAAGCCTTTGCAGCAGCGCTAATATTTCCAACGAACAGTAAAAGTGGGCGAGCTAATTTACCCTCAGATTCCTTTAGAAGCCTTTGTACAGCATAAAAACCTGTGGTCTCATTACCATGGAGCAATACTGAAAGGAATAGAGGATCTTTAGTTTCATCTCCAGGAATACTTATTAAACTAGGACCAGGTAAAATCTTTTCAAGATCTTCAGCTTTAGCATCTAAAAAGCCTTCTGGCAGCGAATCAAAACAATGTAATTTCATTTAAAGACTCCATTTATGAACAGGTAAATCTTCTTCTTGCATACTATGATAAGCAGAAGTCATAGCTTTAAAATCTTGCCCATTCTTTTCGATAAAAGCTTTCTGCCAAGCAGAACCATTTCGTTTTGAAATGACACGCTCGACTAAAATTTGATCGAAGTATCTATCAATATCCTCTGAATCAATCTCAAGCTCTAAAAGAGCTTCTCTTGCAGCCGGTAAAAGTTTCCCTAATAATAATTTATCGATATTATATATTTCACCATCTAACCATTTAATTTCAGCATCAAGTCCATCTTTAGCTGAGCTATAAAAATTCTCTCTAACTTGCTCGAAGCTAAGCAATTCTTCTGGAGCCAATTCTAAATTAGCCAGATAGTGACTTAAACCTAAATAAAGAGCTATATTTGCCGTAATATCACTTAAAGTCGGACCAGCAGAAATAACTCTATGCTCGATTCTTAAATTAGGTAATGAGTCCAGTGAAGAGTGAACCCCGATAATAGGTCGATTCCATCTCCAGATACAACCATTATGAAGTCTCAAGTTTGCAAGCTTCTCTGGAAGTGAGTTAGAGACATCTGGTAATAGTATCGGATAACCATCCAAATTTTCCAAAAACAAACCTAAAAGTGATTTATGCTCATAATCAGTACCGAAAGTAACTCTACCGACATTACGTCCTTTTTTATCCCTAAAGCTCGCCACTGAAACAGCTTGCTCAAAAAGTGGTATTCTAGTTTCTTCCCAAAGCTCGTTCCCAAAAAGATAAGGTGAGTTTGCACCAGCAGCTACGGTTAAAGCTGAAGCGATGAGACTTGCATTATAGTAGCGCTTCGCTTTAGCAGGTGGAACCTGTAAGTGAATCTGCAAGGAAGTTGCAGCTGCTTCAAGCATCACATCATCATGACTTAAATTAAGTTCATCCTTTTTCTTAATATCTATTAGCAGTGGCTTTCCTTCTCTTAGATTTAAAACCTGTTCATTGAGTGCTAAGTATCTCTGCATCGGCGAGACTTGAGACATATTTAACTGCTCATCTCTTAAAGTCGGGAGAATTCCTATCATTAATAATTTAGCTTCAAGTTCAGCTGCTGACTGAGTACAGCTCTGCCATAGATTAGTAAGATCGCTATGAAAAGCACTGAGCATATTTGCTTTTGCTTTGCGTGGAACAGTATTAAGCTCAATGTTAAATTTAGCTAACTCAGAATCTACTAGATCACTTTGAATTTTCGATAAGAAATTTTGGTTTTCAGCTAAAGCTGAGTAGTCTTTATCTACCAGCCAGGCTTCCAGTTCTAAACCACAGGTTAATTCTTCAGAAACAAAATTATCATTTTCAAACCAATTCTTTAAAATACTGGTCTCTTTTCTAAGCTTATCCTTAAAAAGGATAAAGTCTTCTTCACTAAAATTTGCACTTTTAACTTCTTGTCCCACAAAACTACCCTAAAATTTTATGATACAGGAAAAATGATTAGATAGTTTTAATTTAAGATAAACACGCAGATGTGTTAATATATTTTCTTTAATTTGTATAGGTTAGCTAAGTAAGTAAAATGTCAATTAAAGCAGTTATAGCAACAGATAGAAGAGAAGCTGCATATAAGGCTGGAAAGAAAGAAGCTCATGTAGATTTAGCAAGTAAAGACCCAGAATTTATAGATGCAAGAACTGCTTTAAAAACAGAAAAAGCAGATCTCAAATATAAAAGAGCAGAATTAAAAGCACAAAAAGGTAAAAAAAATAAGAACCCAAGAATACGAGAAATAGATCATAAGCTTGATAAGATACACGGCAAATCTAGAGCATTAAAAAGAGAAAAATATCTACTTACAGGAGCGAAGATTTATAGTGATCTAGTTTTTCCAGCCCTATTAAAACATGGAGACAAGTCTGGAGCTGAGTTATTTCAAGATATCAGTGAAGAAGCAAAAAATAGGTTTCCATACTTTACTACAGTCCATGAAGAACTTTTAAAACAAGGGGCTGAACTTTGGGATACAAAAAGAGAAGAACTTTATGGAGAGCTAGAAAGAGTTTTTGGGGCATCACCTGATAAAAACGATATTAATTTCTATCAAGATTTAATTAATAATAGTTCTAATTTTAAAAAACTTTTTTTAGAAGAAATGAGCTTTGCTTCTTTAGTTACCCATGAACACCCTCCTATAGATAAGAACTATGATTTAGACAAAGTAAAAATAGATATCTCTAATTACTTTCCTGTAGTTTTAATTAAATTCAACGATAATGTTTTTTGGACTAAACATAATAAAGCCACAATCGCAGGAGTTTCTTATGCGGCGAAATATGGATCAGAATTAGATTCCAATAACCCTCTATGGAATAACAAGCTTGCAACCAGTTTCATTGTTACTCGACCTAACTATATAAGAAACTATGGAATAGACCAAGAACAATCAGTCATAGCACATGAATTAGAGCATAAGATTTTCACTAATTTCTTCACCCCTGTATTAGGCAAGTTTCAAAATCAATATATAGAAGATAATGGGGAAGAAAATATAAACAACTTAGGTTTCCTCGCTCCTAAAGAATATTATTTCTCAGACCCAAATGAATATCTTAATGAATTTTCACACGCAAAAACAGAACTCATTGCTTACCTAGAACACCCTCCAGGAGATAATTTCTGGAACAGGTCTTTCTTTGACATCATTGAATGTATAACTAATCAAGACGCTTACCATATAGACTTTAAGGCTCATCAAAAATTAATTCAAAGAATAAAGTTTCTTAATGAGATTGATGTTGACCACCAAGAATTAGCAAATATTATTCGCTCGTCTGATAGTTATGAAAGTATAGAAGAAAGATTTATACAAAATTATTCTTTAGAAAAAATGTCTAGATTCTCGGAAGAATCTAAAATAAAAGCCTTAAAATTTTTATTAAAAAGCAAAGACTTTCAAGTATTAGGATTTGGTAGTCGAAAGTTTTTATTCGACTCATTAACAAAGACATCAAAACAAAAGCTTCTTGCAAGTTTAAAGAATCAAGATGATTATAAAAAATTTCTAGATATATCTATCCATCACAGTCTTTGGAAATTAGACCCTAGATCGAAATTAGAGATATATGAAAAAGCTGACTTCCTTAATTGGTTTGAGGAAAACCCTAATTTCAATCCTGAAATTAATCAGTTGATAAAAAAAGATACTCAAAAGTTTCAAATACGCAAAGAGTTTTTGCAAAAGCTTGAAGAAATCAGAAAAACTTCAGATATTTCTATGAATAAGATTAATAAGAACTTTCCTTTTAGAAACTTTAACAGAATAGATGATCTTGATAAATATCAAGATCAGGCAGAGAAGATGCTTGAGGAAGCTAAACAGTTAGCTGTACCTAGAGGTGAATAAACTAATAGTAAAATATAAACTTAGAATTCTATGTTTTACAAAAAAATAGTACGCAATGAAAACAACTGGTTAATTTTACTACACGGACTTCAAGCTAATCATAGTATTTACAAGGATATTTTAGCTGATGAGCATTTCAGTAAATTTTCAATTCTAGCTATAGATTTTATTGGGTTTGGAAAATCAGCTAAACCTGAGGAGTCTACTTATGATCTTGCTGAACAAAGTAAATCTTTAATTGGAATTCTTAATAATGAGAAAATTCAAAATTTTCATATCATTGGTCATAGCTTAGGAGCCATGATTGGAATGATTCTTTTAAGTCAAATCGGTTCAAGAGTTCTATCTTTTGTAAATCTTGAGGGTAATATGAAGATTGAAGATTGTGGTGAAAGTAAGAAACTTGAAAGTCTTGCTTGTACAGAATTTCAAAATGAATACTATCCTAGTTTAAAGAATGAATTATTAAAATCTAATATTGCAAGTCATAAAATTCGTGGTGAATTTTTAAATGAAATACCTGATTACGTATTTTATAAATCAGCAAAATCAATTTTGGATTGGTCTAAAAAGAATGTACTTGAAAAATATTTTCTTGAAGCTAAGTGTCCTTGTTTACTTTTAATAGGTGAGAAGGGATCCTTTTTCTCTGATCCAAAAGGAGAGCATGTTGAGAAGAAAGTAATCAAAAACTCTGGGCATTTTATGCTTTTAGAAAATCCTAATGCTGTGATCAAAGAGATTTGTTCTTTTCATACAAAAAATTACTATGAATAAGGTTGTTGATAAGCATCGTATATCTCTTGATAAGTTAGAGAAGTAGTTTATTTACAAAGGTTTAAAAATTGTTTTCAGGCTTGTTGAGTGAAGCTTTTCATAAAACTCAAGAGCATAACGATCTGTCATTCCTGCTACAAAGTCACAAATTACTCTTAAGTTAGATTCTCCTATTGGAGGTGATATGGAAAATTCTTCATAAGCATTTTTGAAATCATCAGGAAGTAATTCTGGATGCTCGACTAGCGTATTAAAAATATCTTCAACAATTTTTGCTCCCCTATACTCAGTAACCTGAAGCATTGGAGACTTTATTACAAACTCATAAACAAAATGTTTTAAAAATTTCAATACTATAAAAAAATCTATTGGTAGATAAACAAAACTTACCTTAGGATTCTTTGAGACATAAGCAAGCTTAATTTTACTCATAAAATTTTTCACTAACTGAGATGTAAAATTATTTCTATAATATCCATTAATATTGAAATTACGAAAGATTTGTAAAAAATCAAAAGAATTTATAGTTTCATCTGAATCATTTTGCTTTAATATTTTTTTTGTCTCATCCCAATCAGTCAAATTTAATGCTGTAAATAATTCATTAATTTCTGGCATCTTCGGTTTTAACTTATTCAAAGCTTCAGTTATAACCCTATATTCTTCATCTTTTAATGATTTTCGAATAATAAACAGAAAAAAAACTGTGACTAAGGATTTCATCTTATGCTGAGTTTTAAGATATATTTCAGGATCATCATCTTCAGAGTTTTCACCTTGTTTTAACTGGATTTGATATTTTCTCAGCTCAGATTGAACTTGCTTATAGTTTTCAGAAACACCGCCACCAGACTCAAAGTTAAGAAAGTTTTCAAATTTTTCAATCTGACCTTGAATATCTTTTTTTATACTTTCAATAACTTTGTCATAAATATCAAATCTTTTATTAAAGAGTATTTGAGAAAGGTCTAATGTATCTAATTTCAAAGCATCTTCAAGATCATAAGTTGAGTTTGCAATATCATCTGCAAAATCCATAATTGAGCACTCTATAGTATGTAAATTAAACTTAGATTCCTCTGATCCAAAATCTGATTCAAAAATTGAACTTTTAATTTCTGAAACCAAATCATTTTCTGATTCATAGTAACCTTTTATTTTTTTCTCACTAACTGAAGGGATTTTTTATCATATTTAAGAAGCGAAGCCATCGAACGATATGTCAAATTCAAACCGCATCTATTATCCTCTCCAGAACCTTGAATTAAATTAACTTTTTTCAAATCATCAATTGATTTCAATCGAGTAAGTAATGTTTTCTTCTCTAACTTAGAAACAATTCTAAGACTTTGGGCATTACCTTCAAAGCCACAAGAGTCTTTCATACATCTATGAAGAGCATCTTCACCTTTATGTCCAAAAGGTGGATGTCCGATATCATGAATAAGACCAGCTAGTTCAACTAAGTATAGGTTTAAATAGAACTTCTTTTCTTTTTCTTCGCTAGAATAAATCTCCTTTAAAATTTCTAAATTAACTCTTTCCTCAGCAATGTCTCGAGCAATTTGGGCAACCTCCAATGAATGAGTAAGTCTATTTCTCGCAAAATCAGACTCGTAAGTAGGGAGCAGTTGAGTCTTATGAGAGAGACGCCTAAATGCATGAGAGTGAAGACATCTTCCCAAGTCCTTAGAGAAATGATCTCTATCCTCATTTTCATGAGGTTTAACTCTTTCATAATCAGCTTCATTATAGAATGGCTTAAAACTTTCAGACATTTACTGTTACATTATTCCTGAATAAAAATTACAGCAATCTCACTCTAATAAATGAAGCTACTTCTATTAAAATAATTGTTCACGGTTAGTAACTATTCACTCATAAACCTTAGGATAGCCCTCAGGATCTTTAATAGACTCAATATCAAGATCAACATCCAAATCATCCCACCTTAGATGATGTCCATGAATTAATTCAACATTTTGAATTTCAGATATTTTCGCTTCTTTAAACCATGGAAAAAGTTCAAATGGTAAAAAATACTCAGCCTTATCTATAAAAAGCCAAATACCTGTATTAGATATACCTTGAAGCTCAACTTCTGAAATGTTTTCGCCAAGTTTCTTTGATTTCATCTTGATGTTCCTTTACCGCTTTTTCCAAGTCATTGATTTCTTTATCTGACAACTTGTAATTATATGCAAGCTCGATTTTAGGTTCTAACCAAAATTTAGCTTCACCATCTGGGCTACTAATGTGAACATGAATCCTAGGTTCCTCTCTAGAAAAGAAAAAGAATCTAAATCCTTTATACCTAAAAAGTGTGGGACTCATACTATATTTATATTATGCCTAAAAATCCAGGTATTAACAAACCTAAATCAAATATTTTATTAACTGATCCAAAATGGTGGGCCTTCCGTGACTTGAACACGGGACCTCACGCTTATCAAGCGTGCGCTCTAACCAGCTGAGCTAAAGGCCCCTACAGATGAAATATCTTAGCATAGACTGCTAAAATATATAGTCTAGGAAATATATGAAAAATATTAAAAAAAGAACAATTATTTTTATTATCGACGCATGTGGCGTTGGATCAATGCCTGATTGGGCTGAATACGACGAAGTCGCTCCTGCTAACACGCTTGCAAGCACGATAAAACACTGTGTTCAGAGTGGTAGAGGCATCAAAATTCCAAATCTATACAAATTAGGGCTAGCAAACATTACTGAATTAAGTTCAATGCCTGCTTTAGAAAAAACTGAAGCAAGCTATGGAAAAATGGCAGAGCTTAACCCTGCTAAAGACACCATCACTGGTCACTGGGAAATGACTGGAGTCAAAGCGACAAATGTCTTCCCATACTATCCTAAGGGCTTTCCTGAGGACGTGGTGACTAAATTAAAAGCAGCTTGGGGAGTTGAAGATATTTTACTTAATGCTCCATACAGCGGCACTACAGCCTTGACTGACTTCGGCAACAAGCATATAGAAACAGGTTACCCTATCGTTTACACCAGTGCTGATTCAGTACTTCAGTTAGCTGCACATGTAGACGTAACTCCTTTAGAAACTCAATACAAATGGTGTGAGCAAGCGCGTGAGATTATGCGTGGTGAACACGAGGTCGCAAGAATTATCGCAAGACCATTTACTACTAACCCAGACCAATCTAATCCAGAGAAAAAATATATTCGTTTGAACGATAAGCGTCACGACTACTCAGTGCTACCACATAATAAAACAATGTTAGAGACTGTACTTGAGAACGAAGGTAATGTTATCGGCATTGGAAAAATCCAAGACATCTTCGCTGGACAAGGAGTTCCACTAAGTATTCATACAAAGGATAACTTAGATGGTTTGGAGAAAATTACAGATCTTTTAGAGAATAATTACAGCAAGCATTTAGAGAACTTCTCTGATAAAGATAGAGAAATCATTTTCTTAAATTTAGTTGAGACTGACTGCAACTTCGGTCACAGAAGAGATCCTGAAGGCTTTGCAGCTGCGCTTGAAGATATTGACGCGGCTCTGCCGCGCATACTAGGTGCCTTAACAGAGAATGACGTTCTCTTTATCTCTGCTGATCATGGTTGCGACCCGTGTGCAGCTGGCACAGACCATACACGCGAATATGTACCTTTACTGGTTTACAATCCTGGAGGAGAAGCCAAGGATTTGGGGACTAGAAAAAGCTTTGCTGATATCGGAGCAAGTATTCTTAAATGGTTTGATTTAAAAGATTCAGAGATAGTAATTCAGGGTGAGGCTGTAGTTTAAAAATCATCCCAATCTAAATCTTCACTTTTATTATGAATACTTTCTTGGTGATCTCGTACCGGAATATTTCTCCGCATAGCACTAATATCTAAGCCGTATTCTCTTCCCTCTAAAACTTTCTCAGCAAGTTCAACTACTAGTTTATTAGATAGCTTTGCTGCATAAATTTCAAGATTGTCTTGGCTAATTTCAGGAATATTAAATCTAGTTTTTTCAGCTTCAATATCAACCAGCATCTCATCAAAAGCTTTCATAAAATAATCAGGATAATTTAAAGCCTGCCTACTTTCATCCCCCTGATTATAGAAGTCAACAATCATATATTTAAATAAAGTCTCTAGCTTTAAATTTCTAAAGTCTTTATCAGCATCCTTAGGTATTAATTCATCAGCTAATAAAAAAAGGTCGAAAACTTCACCTTGTTGATATTTTTCTCGTTGCGTTTTCAAACCTTGCACTTCTTCATTAGAATCTGTGATGTTAGCTAATCTTTGGTTAAATAAGGATTTATATACAAAATCATAATTACCGCCTCTTAGGAAATTCCCATCATCCCGCCATGTTTTGTAACCACTAAGAGCCCAGTTCATAAATTACCTTTTCCCCAACAATTTATCTGCAACATCTTGAAAATGACCATAAACAAAATTATGACCATTTCTATAATTCTCAATATCATTCCTGAAAAAATTGGCATAATTTTCAGGGTAAAAATTATCTATATGCTCATATAACTCTTCAAAAGTATTCGCCTGCTTAAATTTCTGAAGCTCCTCCTCTCTAATTTTTAAAAGATTTTGATATATTTTTTCATTTATAGATGAAAAAATTATATGTTTTTCCTTATTATCGTAATACTCAAAATCAAGATGCAAATTATCAATAAGATGCTTTGAGTTAATAAAGCTATCATCTGAGCTTAAAATACCCTCAAGAGGCGTTTCATCCAAAGCGTCAATAAACTCTTTATAATTAGAAAAATTAGTCATTTTTTCTTCAACCTTAAATAGAGACTCTGTTAATTCTAATAGTTTGTCTCTTAGACCTAGCTCAAAGGGATCATTAAAATCATCAATGGCACTCAGCCTAAGCTCTCTAGATAGATTCATGTTAGCAATCTTATACAAAGTGTTACTAAGAATTTCTTCTATATCTGCTAAATCAATTTTTGTAGCTAATGCTTCGTTAACACCCTTTAAAGCAAATGTTAATTGCTCAAAAGTCTCAGTAGCTTGAATCTCAGTTTTGATATCAGCGGGCGTCAACTTATAATTTGGCATCACTGTTAGACCTGGAACATGTACATGAAAATAAAACGGTAAATGACCTTGAGCCCCATATGTTTTTTTAGTTAAAGGAGTATCTTTACCAGAAACCTCAACTGACTTAGGAGCCAATTCACCTCTTCTGAACATATGAAGAATATGATGTTTCAGTGCTTGCGCACAATTATCTTAACTCGTTCCGCAATCAAAAGCTACAAATTATCTTATTTTAATCATCTCAAGTATAATTGAATAGCATGTCAGAAAAAATCGGACTAGTCGCAGGAAACGGTGAATTACCAGTACTTGCTGTAGACGCTCTAAAGAATGAAGGTTTCACACCCGTTTGCTGTGCATTATCAGACTCAGCCTTTAAATTAATTAACCCATTAATCGAAACTTATAGATATAGCCCGGTTGAAGTTTTAAAAATTTTAGATCACTGTAAAAAACTTGAAATTAAAAAAATAGTTTTTCTAGGTAAAGTACCTAAACTTAGCTTCTTTCAAAACATCCATAAACTAGATTTAAAATTACTCGACGAGCTTAAGAAGGTAAATAGTTTTAGTGATGACGCTATCCAATTCAAATTAGCTGATTACCTTGAAGAAGAGCATGGTTTAGAAATTCTCGACCAGACAAAATACCTCCGTAACCTTTTCCCAGACGAGCAAGTTTTTACAATCAAAGAACCAAGTGAAGAAGAATGGCAAGAAATTAACTACGGTATGCAAGTAGCTAAAGGAATTGCAGCCCAGGATATCGGACAGACGGCAGTGGTTTCGAACAAAAGCATTTATGCAATCGAAGCTATAGAAGGTACTGATGAATGTATTAAAAGAGCTAAGTCT
The DNA here is from genome assembly GCA_013216135.1 of Candidatus Caenarcanales bacterium. Classification (GTDB taxonomy): domain Bacteria; phylum Cyanobacteriota; class Vampirovibrionia; order LMEP-6097; family LMEP-6097; genus DT-14. The sequence continues at coordinate 314,006 of JABSOS010000004.1, read as the reverse complement.
CTAAAAAATTTCTGGGATAAAAACAAATCTATTACAGTTTGTAAAGTAGCTAAACCTAATCAGGACCAAAGATTTGATGTACCTACTGTAGGTTTGAGAACTTTAAAGTCTATTGGTAAAAATGGCTTCCTAGTTTTTGAAGCAAACGAAACCTTCTTTGTTAACCAAAAAGAAGCTATTCAATACGCAAATAACAATAATATTTGTATCTGCGCTGTAAAGCTTAATCAAAATTAAGCAGGATAAAGATTAACAAGCTATAATATTCAAACACTTTTCATTAAAGGTATTTAATATTGCATCCAAAAACCCTAGGTTTTGACTTGCATTTTTTCGATGTTTATCATGGAAACTATGCTTAGTCTTATATTTAATATTTTTTAGCTTGAGCCCAGCTGAAGCAGAAAATAGTAGTGAATTATTACAGTGGAGTTATTTCAGTACTAAAATCAAACTCGATAAGATACACCCTAAACTAAGTTTAAGAGAAACTTTCAGCCCACGTTTCAAAAGTAATCTAAGTGAACTTGACGTGCTTCTTCTAAGGAATGAGATTTTCTATGAGCACAATGATAATTTCACATCATCTTTAGGCTATGACTTCTATGGCATTTTTAATGATAGTAATAGGGTTGAAAATCGTTTGGCTGAGCAGTTTCTATATAAAAAGGATTTAAATAAAAGGTGGAGTTTTACTTCAAGAATTAGACTAGAGGAAAGGTTCCAAACAGATTTTGATCTTAGACTAAGAAACCGCTTCGGGCTTAGCTATAAAGTAAATCCTAAAACCAGAATAGTTTTTGCTGATGAAATTTTTCAATCTTTTCTAGGTGGACAATACTTAGAACAAAACCGTATAAATCTAGGACTTGAAAGAAAAATTTCTGAGAAATTAAAAGTTACTTTAACTTATTTACTCCAACAATTTTTCAGTGATGATGAGCTAAATCACGTTATTGTAACTAGGTTTAACTTTTCCTTGTAAAAATCATCCACCCAGCTTATTGAAAATTATTCTCAATAAGTGGAAAATTATGTTAGTATATGTATTAATTGAGAACAATTCTCAAAAATGCATATATGATTTTAAGCTGGTTAAAAAGAATAGAAAAAAAGGAAGCTCCGCTAATGCTTAAGACCCGCTCGAAGTCAGTAGATACTCTACTATTAAAAAACTTATTTAGACAAGAAATCTTTGACATTGATTTTAGAGGTGCAGTAGAAGACTTTAACTCTGCTTACTACTCTAAAGCTTATAAAACTATTTTTAAACTTTGGCAAAAATCAGAAACTTGCAATCGCAAGTATTTCTACCAATCACTATTAAAAACCTGTGCTGCCCTTGAATTAATAAACCAAGGAAAATTAGAAGGTTCTAAATTAATCTATCGTGCTGCGATTAATCAGTTACTAACTTTTAGTTCACTTGAAAGACCGATCAATATCTCTTTACTAGTAGATGGTATGATCAAATACTTTGATTTCATCGATCATGACTTAGATCCATTAAATAATGATATTCAAATCGTTGAGAGACCTAAAATAGAAATCAGCTTCTAAAACAATTTAATACTGCACCGGCTCATCATCTAAACTGCGCCAAATATACCAAGTCGCCACTGTTCGATAAGGCTCCCACTTATTTGCAAGCTTTTTAATTTCTTCTAAATCATTAATTCCATAAAGTTTTTTAATAGTGTTAATCAAGCCTATATCTTTCACTGGAAATACATTAGCATCCATTAGATAAAAGATTTGAAACATCTCTAAAGTCCACTCACCGACACCTTTTATAGCAAGTAACTCTGTTCTAAGTTCCTTAGAATTTAAGCTCATAAAATATTTGTTTAAAATAGCTCTCTGTAAATTCCCTAAACACTTTCTAGCAAGCTTTTTCTCAGGTTTATATAAATCCGATGCTAGGAAAATACTATTTAAATAATTCGCAATATTTATCGAATACTGAATTTTCATTCGTGAAAAACCTATCCCGCGAAGCGCTTCTTCAGAAGGATTCAAAAAATCACTAAATAATAAATCACTACCTAATTTATCTTCAAGCCGAGCCCAAATACTATCAGCAGCTTTAACTGAAATCTGTTGCCCAACTATAGACTTAAGTAAAGTTACAAAAGGGTCTTGGTTAGAGTGTAGTTTCGTATCAGAATATTCTTTAATGAGACTCTTAAGAGTGATATCTCTTTTTGATAATTCATTACTGGCTTCCTGCCAGTATTCTGGATAAATTTTCTTCATAAGTTTATTTTTTTTCTGCAATCATTGCCCAAAATGAATCACCATTAAAACTATACCTCTTCATCATAGCCTCAAAGCTCTCATCGTTTGCTATTGGACTTATATCAATATCCCTACTATTTTGCTGAGCTTCAAGCACCATGTCTAATTGTAATTTCACATCTCCTTTGTAAGCTAAGGGATGATTTTTTAATGCACTCCAAAAAGCATCAATATTAATATCAGCAGTTATGTCCAAAGCCTCAAACGCTTCATGAATCTTTTTGATATCCTTAACATCAGAAATGAAAGACGGAAAGAATCGAATTTCATTTCCAGCAGTCATCATATTTTCAAATTTTTTAGCATAGTCGATATTTAAAATTTTAATTTTTTCAAAATCTAAATCTAACCATTTATTCCATAAATTTTCCTCCTCTAAGTTTAGAGCAAGTGGAATTTCTTTATTCTTCATTGAATCTTTTATATTCACTGTATTCAACATTGATTCAAAAAAATCTTTCACCTTAAGATTTTCGCTTAAATCAATATCTATAAACTCAGAGATAATTTGATCATTTTTATCCAGTCTAATATACAATTCCTTAACTTGAAAACTATTATCATCATTTACTTTTAATGTAAAGTAATTCATAGGCTGAACATCCATAAGCTCATTTGCCATAATGAAAATAGCTGGCTCATTATCTACTGAAAATTGCTGTCGAATTTTATCAAAACTTGCTTTATCAAAAGCACTACCCTCGATAAAATTCCCTTCAGGGTTTTCACCTCCGAAACTCTGACTTAGTTTCATTTGTTCTTTTAAGAGAGTGGGTGAAATATCAATAGTAAAAATTTCATTAGGCTCAACACCTAATTTTTGCAAATTGTTTCTTAAACTACCTACTCCATCAGAGCCTAAAACTAATACACTATTAGGATTTTTTTGTTTAAATGCAAAATACTCTTGAGCAACCATTTTACAAAAAGGTTGACTTGAAGTAAAAGTTGAAAAATCTCCTTTATTTAAACCTCCTGTTCCAATTAATTTATTTTCACTAGAAGTCATATCATTTTCAGAATAGTAGCCGTGTGAACCAAATAATGATTCATTCATAAATTCTTTAAAGCTTATTTTCATATCAGGTCTAGTCTTTAAATAATCTTTTAAATGCTTCATTCTTTCAGAAGTATTACTCCTAAAATCAGATTTTCTATCTTGCATGTCTAAGATTAGCTGTTGAATATCTAGTTTCATTATTTTTGGATCTTTAAAATAGTTCTTCAATTCATACTTTAAGTCCCAACTATCATTAGCTCTATGTGCAATCCGTTCTTTAAATTCATTACTAATGGAATCATTCAGAAAAACTTGATTTATAAATTTAGGAAACTCAGAATGAAGATTTCCATCAGAAGGTAAATTCATTTCATCCAAAATTGTGATTAATTTACTATAATCGTCTGAAAATTTATTAAACTCCTCAAATTTAAACTTTAAACACATTGCTTTTATGAATTCATCTTGAAGAGTCTTGGAATATTCAAGGTTAGTTCCCAAGGTTTTAATTTTCCTTATATGTAAAAATTCCATCATGAATTTTTTCATGGTTTTTGCTTTAAGTTCCTTATCCTCACTTAAACACAAAAATCTCAAAACGTCTCCACTATTATAATTCAAAGTATTGTTTTGTAACAAAACCTCGCTCTTTCTTTCAAGAAACATGGTTTTAAAGGCATTAAATGAGTCACCGTAAGTAGCAAGTAACTTTAAACTTTCTTCCTCTTGGTCTTTTCTTGCAATTAATAAATCTTCAGAAACAAAAAATATTAAAAATTCAGCATATTTTTGTCTCAATAACTTGTCATAGGTTAATTCTGGATTAATAGTTGCTTGGTCATGTATTTTCGTATTATCTGCTTGCTTTAAAAGATCTTGCTGCGCCTCTTGTAGTAAAACATAATTATTTGTTTTATTTCCTCCTCCAAATATATTCTTTTCACTAGTTTTAAAGAAACCATAGGAAAATAAATCACAGGAATTAACTGTATCACCTTCCACCATCAAGATAATACCATATTTGAACTGAGACTAGATTTTGTAAACTTCCTTAAATAAATCACAGGTATTTAAAAATACTCTCTTTCAAGTCATCAATTTCCTTAATGAGGCTCTCTTTTTCACCTTCATCGAATTTATAGAAAAAGCTACTTTGTTCTTGTCCAGAATTCTCCATAATATAATCTCTTAAATGATTATCTTTGATTTTAGATATATTATTTTCTATAGTACTTACAATATTTTCAAACATCTTAGTTTTAATTTGCTTCACAAGACTTATATATGGTTCAGCTATCATATATGAATCAGACTCATTAATATAAAAGAGAGATTTCAAATCATTATCTATCGCTTGAAAAAAATCATGAGCTATTACTAATTTCTCCTTATCTAATAAAATGGAAGAATTAAAATTTGTTTTCATCTCATCTATAATCATTTTTTCATAAGGGTTTAAATTCACACTTGAAATAGCATCAAAGTTATCAATCAAAAAATTATTTATGCTTAAATCACTGATTATGGGCTTTAAGTGCTGCAAATAACTTCGCTTTAAAAATTCTCGAGTCTTACTATCATTAGCTAGCTTTTCTAATGCTTCAACTGAATCAAACAATACTGTTTTTAAGGCTTTTACTTTTTTTTCAGGACTTAATGAACGAAATTGCTCTTTAAATGATGCGACTCTTTCTTTAATCCTATCTTTTTCTTTAATTTTCTCTTGTTCAATAAGGAATTGAACCATTTTCTGTTGCATCTTTCGCTTAGAAAAGCGATCTACTTTCCGAGATAACCTCTTTTGCCTTTCTTTTGGATGTGATTTTTCAGATTTTGTCGGTATATAATCAGTTGCAGTTTTGAACACATCATTGAGCTTCATCACTTCAAACATAACATAGCAAGCAAAAAAATAGCCTCCACTAAGTGGAGGCTATTAAAGTTAAATATATTTATGAGATATTATGAAACAGCTAAATAGTCTCTTAATTTAACAGCTCTTTCTGGATGTCTTAATTTCTTCAGAGCTCTAAATTCAAGTTGTCTAACTCTTTCTCTAGTGATACCTAGAAGTCTACCAACTTCTTCTAAAGTTCTTTCTTGACCAGAGTCAATTCCAAATCTTAACTGCACTACAGCTTTCTCTTTCGGAGTTAATGTTTCAAGCACTTTTAAAATATCACTTGAAAGTAATTGATCAGTAGCAGCCATTTCTGGGTGAACATTATCAGAAGAATCAGCGATAAAGTCTTCTAATTTACCATCTTCTTCATTATTAATAGGCGCTTCTAAAGAAACAGGAGTTCTCATCGCAGCTACAATTTCTTTAATCTTCTGCGTGGATACTTCCATTACTTCAGCAAGTTCTTCTTCAGTAGGTCTTCTATCGAAGAGCTGGCCTAAACGTCTAGCAACTTTTTTGAACTTATTAATAGTTTCAACCATGTGAACTGGAACTCTAATAGTTCTAGACTTGTCAGATAATGATCTCGTGATACCTTGTCTTACCCACCAAGTAGCATAAGTACTGAACTTATATCCTCTCTCTGGGTCAAACTTTTCAGCAGCACGGATTAAACCTAAGTTTCCTTCTTGGATAAGATCTAAGAAAGGAAGACCTCTATTTATGTATTTCTTAGCGATAGAAACAACTAAACGTAGGTTATGTCTAACTAATTTTCTTTTAGCGTCGATATCACCTTCTTTAATTCTTCTCGCTAACTCAATTTCTTGCTTAGCATTTAATAAAGGTACACGACCGATTTCACGTAAGTACATTTTCACAGAGTCATCTGAAAGAGGTGAAACAGACTCTAAGTTTTCGTCTGAGCCATCACCATTATCATTATTTTTTCTACTAGCAGCAGAAGAAATAACTCCACTTTCAAGTGAATCTGAACTGATATCAGTTAAACCAACAGGATCATCAAAACTATCAGACTCCATAGAATCTTCGTAGTTCATCATGTCGTTGTTTTCCATTGATTCGGACATGTCTCTTTTTTTTCTAGGCATAAATTAAATATCTCCTTGGATTATATGTATTACTATTTTACAAAGTAGAATGTTGTCGATTTTTGACAGTTTTGCAAGTTTGCTATTTGGTTCTTAAATGACCACTATATACAAAGTCTGTTTTTATTCAATTTTGTTCCTATTTAGTTTGGAATATTTATTATACCCTAATAAACCCCAACTTTGTCAATACTTATTTAAAAATAGGTTAAATAATCTAGATCTTTTTGAGTTTTTTTCAGGAATTCTGCTATTATACTTGTTCGCAATGGAAAAAAGATCCGCAGCACGTGAAATTGCATTTTTAGCGTGCTTTCAGTTACCTAAAAAAGAGCTTAAGCTCGCCGAAACCGATTTTGACGCACTCTGCCTCTCAAGTCTAAGAACGCTTAGAGATAATTGCGAAGATAATATAAAATCCGCTGAATCCTTCTTACTACAAGTAGAAAGAAAGATTATGGAATATAAAGTTAATCACCCTGATAACGAAAAAAATGTTGAACCAGGACCAGTTCCTCTTCCTAACACTGAGGAATTTCTTGAAGAAATCAATAAATGCTATGAAGCTATTAATTTAATAGATGAATCTGTTCAGATTCCAGAACTTTTCTGGCACTATAAAGACGAAAAAACTAAATCTTTTTGTATTGAATTAATTTCTAAATACTTTGATCATAAAGACGAAGCAGAAGGAATTATCGCTAAAGTCTCTAAAAAATGGGATGTCTCACGCATCCGTAAAGTAGATAAGGTCATCTTAGCGATGACCATTATTGAGATGAAACATTTTCCTGTTGATAAAGAAGTTGCGATGTCTGAATTTCTAAAAATCGCAGCTAAATACTCAAATGATGAATCTATTAAATTTATCAACGGTATTTTAGCAAGTCTGCTTGAAGAAGCCTTAGTTTAAAGAAAGCCATAAATTAATGTCTTCACTTACCTCTGTAAAGAAGAAAGCTGTTTAGGGCTTCAAATTCAAGGCTGAGGCGAAGGAAAAAGCGCAGTGTAATGGAATTACATGAGCATTTTGACGACAACGAAAACGCAGAAGTTGAAGTCATAAACAGCTTCCTAAGCTACTTTCATGCCGTCGAGGTATTTGGCAAAGACCGATTGTAAGTGTTCGATTAAAGCATCTGCTCCTGATGAAATTGTATCTCCATCATTCTTTAACCAAATTGTAGCTTCTTCTAAATCTGAAATTGCTTTGAAGACTATGCCACCTTTTTGTCTTTGCTCTTGACTGATGATTTGTTTTCCATCTGGTGAGAACCAGAAAGTAACTTTGTCTCCATTTTCTTTGATGTTAACCATTTTCTCAAGCTTAACATTTGCATCGAATAAATAAATAAACTCTGACCCATCTGGTTTAAACTCGTGCATTGCAGGAAGCCCTTTACTATCTTCTTCCATGTGATAGATCTTCGTGCCGTCTGCTAAGTATTCAATTGAAACCGCAATTCCTTTCGAATCTTGAGTAAGTACAATTTTATTCCCTCTAACTGAATACCCAAATCCTAACTCTTGTCCTTCATCATCTTTGATTACTGACTTGTTAATAATTGCTGTTTCTCTAACAAATTTTGTTTCTATTGTATTTTTAATCTCTGTATTCATCACCATAATATTTTCACCTTATCTGCAATATATAAGTTGATAATGGGAGATTTTTTGACAGGTAATACCTATAGAAAATTCAGATCATTTACTAAAGTTTTTGATAAAGACTCTTTCAGACAGGGTAATATCCTCTAAACCATAGATCCAGTCAAGGTATGAGCGATGTTCAGCGGAGACAACTTTACTCTTAAATTTACCTTGCGCGAAGATAATTTTTCCATCTTCTGAGTTAAACCATTTACCTAAAATAGCTTTTCTTGTACCTATTATGTCTTTTTCAAGTCCATCTAGTCCATGTTCAAACAATTCTCCATGATTTTCTGCTTGCGCAAGAAGCACATCTTTCGTGGCTCTAATATCATGAATTGCGGTGTGATTCCCTTCAAAATTCTTTTTATAGTAGAACCTGTATGCATTTGCAAGGGTATGCGGGAAGGCCTTTTTAAAAATCAAGTATGGATCAACAAAAACATAGTCAGATTCACTAATAATATGTCCTGTGGCTCTGTAAAGTTCATATTGCAGGAATTGGAAGTCAAAAACATAGTTATATGCGACAAAATACTTCGTTTGCCCAAGAATTTTTAGTAATTTTTCAGCATATTCACTAAAAATAGGTGCATCTTTAACCATTTCATTGGTAATGCCGTGACATTCTGTAGATTCAGCTGGAATATCACACTGTGGATTCACTAGAACATCCATTTCTGAACCATCCGGTAAAATCGCCCCAATCTGAACAATTCGATCACTTTTCGGATCAACCCCGGTAGTTTCAAAGTCTACATAGAAAAAATCTTGAGAATCAAACATTTACGCAAAGTAAGATTTTAGCACTATCTCCAGCGTTTAAATAACCCTGAGTCAATTCCGAAAGAATCCAATGTTTTCCCGGTTATAAAGTCGATTTGATCTTGAATAGTCTGCGGTCTATGATAGAAAGCAGGGATTGCTGGGAGAATAACCGCTCCAGCTTCACTTAAACTAAGCATGTTTTTTAAATGAATAGTACTAAAAGGCGTTTCCCTAACTACTAGGATGAGCTTTTTTCTTTCTTTGAGCATAACATCTGCTGCTCTAGAGATAAGATTATGACTAGTTCCCATGGCGATATGTGCTAAAGTTCCCATACTACATGGACTAATAATCATTCCTGCCACACGGTAAGAGCCACTAGCTATCGAAGCTGCAATATTCTCCTCCTGCCAAATATTCAAATTTGCTTTTAATTCTTCGACTCTTTCTAGAGTTAAGGCTTTCTCAGAGTCTCTTTTTTCGATAAATAAATAATTTAAGAGTTTAAATTTAAGTTCTTGAACATTTAAGTTTGCCCAATTAAGCTCCATTTCAAGCTTCGCAACGAGTAGAGCATTATCAGAAATAACTAAATCTACTTTGTGACCAGTTTCTAAAAGAAACTCTAAAAGATTCAAACCATACTGAGTGCCACTTGCACCAGTGATTCCAAGAACTATTGATTTAGAAGAGTCAAAGTCAGACATTGTTATATTCTAATACTATAATTCCCTTAATTAAGCTCAAGTAGTGATAAATTAAGATATTAGTCGTTAGGAGAAGAAAATGAGCTCTGCAAAGATTCACATTATGAAGAAATTAGTTAAGTTCAGGCTTTTGAGATAATTTATATAAAATGTCTTGTTTTTTACGAGTAATTCCAGTCGTTTCCTCTATTTCTTTATCAAGTAATTTGCCAACATCTTCAACAGCATTAACAACCCTATCTCCCTCTGGATAAGATTGATCATTATCAAGCTCAAAGACATTAGTAAATTGTTGAAGCTCCATTGTATTAATTATATTCTTCAAGATCAAAAAAGCTAATTGTAAATCACCTGGATCCTTAACTTTATTAGTATCACTTAAATCAAGGATTGGTTTTTCCAATCTTTTTTTTGTCTCCTTCGGTATATCCACTGAAAGTTTTTCCAATAAATTCATTACAGTATCAATGTCATCCTGAGAATACGGAGGATTATCGCCTCCTTATTGACCAGTAGTAAGTCTTTCCAACTGAGTTTTAAGTTGCGTGATTGGATCAACAGGAGGTTTACTACTACTGCTGCCTGTAGGTTGATTAGATAATGGTTCCATGGAAATACCAGTTTAACAATTATCTTAATCTCTTGTCAAGGGATGCGATCACCACTCAAGATATTTACAAACTCTTCACAATCATAAAAAATATTTTGCTAACATACAAAATCACGATCTAAGTTTTAGATCGTAAACTGGGAAGCTCAACTGGTTTTGTGTACAAATGTGTTTTGCACTGCATTTGTTTTTTATAGCTAAGTTTTCAGTTAAGCTTTTCAACATACCACTCGGAATGAAGGAGAGAAAATGAAAGAAATACTAATCTATGGTGCTTTAGTTGCTACCGTTATTTCGGCATCTGTACCCGCAATACAGCAAATCAGCACTTCTATTCAAAATACAAGTACACAGTTAAATACTAAATTAACTGAAGAAATGGATTCAATTCTTCAAAGTGTAGACCAGTAAAACAGGTAATTAAATGAATATCTTAAAAAATAAGAGCCAGCTCACCCTAAGTGAGCAAGTAGAGGAGTTCGTCCTTACGCAAAAACTAAAAATAAAATTAGGCTTGTTAGTTTTAATACTAATACTTATTTCACTTTCACTCGCGGAATACTTTAGCTTAAAGAATAAACTTAAACTTGCTAATAGATATGAAACAGTTTTAGTTTTAGCAGCTAAAGAAAACCTAAGTGCAGGAAAAAGTTTAAGCCTAGATCTAATAGAGTTCATTCCATATTCATTGAAAAAGATCAATGAACTTGAATCTATGCATGGGGACATATTCTTTAAAGAGAAAGACCTTGAGTTGATAAAAAAGGATTTGAGTAAAGCTCTTATAAAAAAAGACTTACTTAGTGGTGATTTAATTCGTAAAAATTTAATAGCAAATGATTCGACTGATATAGTAACCAAGCTACTTCCAGATAATCACTCTATTCTAGATCTATCCTTAGACTTTGCTGGTACTAAAAAATACTTAAAAACTGGAGACAGAGTTAAGCTTTATAGAAAGTCAAAAAAAATGAGTAGTAAGAAGTTTAATCACAGTGGGCAAATCATTCTATTAAAGAAAACGAATGATGAACAGTTAAGTATAAGCCTAGCCATCCCTAATTCAATCTTCAAAGAAGTTCTCAGTGCACATAATGCAAAAGAGTTAGAACTAGTGATAGAAAAAGAAGCTAGCAAAACAGCAAACTTCAAGACTACTCAATTAGGTTTTCAAAAATTATTAGTAAATAACTCTAAACATATAAAGGTTTATAGTCTATGAGTAAAGTTATTCTAATTTCAAACTTTGACAATCCTTTTGAGCTAAAGGAAGTAGAGGATAAGCTAAACAAACTAAAATTAGAAATAAATTCTAGACTTAACCTTGAAGATTTTTCAAATGAATATTTCAAGAACATTGAATTAGATGAAACATTAGTATTAATCAACGCAAAAGATCAAAGAATAAAAGCTCTTGAGATTTGTAAAAAGCTTAAAAATATAAATCAAGAATTTAAGATTATGATTCTCCTTGAAAAAATCAAAGTTGAAGAGTCAAACATATTTGGGTTTTATCAAGCATACGTTAGTACTGTTGAAAATTTTGAAAAGACTATTTCAAAAATTCTTTTTAATACAGAATCGAATAAATCAAAGAAAATTATTCTATTTGCTTCAAACACAGATTCAGAAAAAGATTCCTTTGAAACTATCTTAAGCTTTGCAAAATATTTGTCTATTAATAGCAAAAGAGTTTTACTACTGGAAGGTTCTCAGAGCCAATTAATAAATAATTCCCTTAACAGTAATAATCAAGAATCTTTATACGATAAAAAATATAAATTTAATAACTTAGAATCTGAGTTTAACTTTGTAAACGTAAGACCAATAGATAAAATTCCAAATTGTGACTACGTTGAGAGAATATTACAAGCAAAGCATAAAATAGAATTCATAAATAATATTAGCCTCGAAATTGAAAAATTAAATGACAGCTACCGCAACCTTGATAATAGTTTCAAAGAAAAAGTAAAGTATTTAGATGAATTAGAAAAAGTTCTATCTAGACTTAAATCAGAATCAATAAGTATTGAAAGACATATACTGAAAAAATACGAAGATAGATACGACTATATTTTAATAGAGCTAGGCAGCGACTTAATTTCACACAGTAGTCGTTATTTCTTTAGCATAGCTGAAGAAATGTTTATTAATATTCACAACACAAAATCAAGCTTTCATGATTTTTTTGAACTTAAAGATTACTTAAGTAAATCCTATGACTTAAAAATAAATCCTATTACAGCAAATAGCCCAAGAGAAACTAGGCAAGGTTCAAAAAAAGTAATCTCAAAAGAATCTCATATTAATTCAGACCTATATAAATTTTTAAAAACAAATCAATTAAAAGAAAAACAAAAAAATAAAGCTCAAGATTTGGCTGAAAGAATTTTCAAACACCTTGAGATAAACAGTAAAAGCTCAGGTGAACTATGTCATTAGATTATATAGGTTCAAGTTTTGAACTTAATCACAGCAATATATTTTCAAATAAATTATTTAATAAATATAGAAAGATAGTCTATGAAAGAATCATAAGTAATCTAAAGCCTGGAGCGAATAATATTTCAGCTCAAAAATTAAGAGAAAGGCTTAGGCTTAAAGAATTTACTGAAATTTCTAATATTGAATCATTACTAAAAGAAAAATTCACCAAATCCTTAATCCTAAAAGATTACATACAAGAAATTAGTTCTGAACTTAAGATAGCATCAGAGTTTAACTTTGAGATGACTAAACTCTTAGAAGATACACTAATACTTGACTTAGTTTACTATGGTCCACTCACACCATTTTTCTTCTCACACTTAAAAATCAAATCTGATCTTATTAGTGAAAACTCAATCATTGACTATTGCTTAAAATATACATTCTCAACGACTTTAATTGAATTACAAATCAATAACCATAAAAGTATCTATTTTGAATCAACAGAAAAGATAGTGAAGCTTGACTATAAATTCATATCAAATAGTCACCTTGAAAGAACTATTATCAATTTAATCAATGAAGCAAATCACCTAAAAAAACAAAACTATGTAATCAATTACTCATCACCGATACTAGACTTTGAACTAGCTTTTAATCAACTAAGAGCTTCAGCAATACTTCCACCAGCATCATCTAGCCCGTGTTTAACCATAAGATTTCACCCTCAGGAGTCATTTACACTAGAAAAACTTGAACAAGCCTCAATGTTTAATACTAAGATCCTTGAATTTTTAAAAGCTTTACAAAGTTCAGGAATTTCTATTGCAATTGCAGGAACTATGAGCACTGGAAAAACCACCCTTTTAAGTAGTCTTATTAAAGAATGGAATCCTAATGCCAGAAAAGCTTTAATAGAAGATACTAGAGAAATTGAAAGTTCTATAGATAACTTAATTCAATTACAAATCAATAAAAAAGATAATCAATCAAATATAAAAGACCTAGTAAAAGCTTGTAAGAGGCATAGTATTAAATATGTTGCGCTTTCAGAGAGTAGAGATGGTGATGCCTGGGAAATAGTCCAACTCGCTCAAAACATCTATGGATGTCTCATGACTTATCACTATACAGTTAGAGAAAAGAACAAAAAGGTTAGTGAAGCATTAAATAATTTAGCTTATCTATGCAGCCTTAATTCAGAAAGCCCAAATATAGAAGAAATCAAATCTCAAATAGCAAGTAACATTAAAATTTTAATTCTTTTAAAGCAAGAATCAAAGTCACGAAGAAGAATAGTAGATAGTATTCATTACATCAATAAAGCCATATTCAACAAAGTAACTGAGTTTAGTAGCACTGAAATTTTTAGACATGAAAATGAAAATTTCAAATTAATAAATAGAATACCTGAATTGGAAAACTATTTTCATGAAAAAGGAGTTAATTACCAATTTTGATTTATATAAATTTCTTATCACTGATATGTTTAAGCTTACTAGTTATATTTTTTGAAAATCTAGGAGTTTACTTCAAGCAACTATTTACAGTAGTGAATTCTATCTTAAGAAAAAATATCAACAAAGTAAATTTTTATATAAAAATACTCACTCTAGTGTCCTTAAACTTATTTCTTTTAGCTAAGGCTTTTTCATACCTAAACCTAAGTCTTAACTGCTCAATCTATCTCTATATTTTCATAAGCTGCATTATCATATTTCGCCTATATATAGATCAAAGAACTTCAGAAAAAGAAACTTTAATGTGTGAACTTAAAACTTTAATAAATGAAATTAGTGAAAGCATTGAAGAATCTTTCAGCTTAGATACTGCTATTAGAAATACTTTCAGCACAATTAAATTAAAGAATTTACAAGATGACATATCCAACTTCTGTAAACTTCATAACTATAATATTCAAAATGAAATCGTTAACTTTTTTAAAACCTTAGCTACAAAGCATAGTATAAAAGAGTTTAAAAACTATATTCAACTACTTAGTCTTGAACTTAAATTCAATCACACACCAGTAAATATATTTAAAGAGATCAATATATTTCTTAATAACCAAGAAAAAAATAGAAAGAAGTTTAATAACAGTTATAAATTAATAAATTTAAGTATAGATTTCATGCTTGTTTTTTACTATTTAAATTTACTTATACTAATCCCTAAACTAAATAGTAGTAACCCTGCATGGTTTACAGATACGAGTAAAGATTTAGGTATATTTATAAGTTCAATTTTATTTTGGCTAGTTTATATTAGCTCACACATATTCCTTAATAAAAAGAAAGGAGACTTATTATGATTTTTTCAAGCTTAACTCTCTTTACTTTATGCTGTTTATTTTTATTAATAAGCTCTTATGATTCACCCAAATTAGAATTAATAAGTAAAAAGAAAGAAACTTTAATAAATAGTCTTGGTGAAAAAATATTCTATAGTTTAAATTTAAAATCTTTAAATAAAGTTCAAGCTATCTATAGAGATTTATATATTGATCCTAAAAAGCTTTACTCAGCTATTTCTTTAATCTTAGTTTACTCTTCAATTCTATTACTAATGCAGTTTATAAAAATAAACTACTTAACTTTACTCTGCACGATTGGCATAATATTTGAACTAATAAAAATAAATTTAAATATAGTTAAAAGAAAAAATTACTTAGAATCACAGTTATCTCATTTCCTATATTGTCTAGAAACACTTTGTTTAAAAAATCAAATCGGATTAATACAAGCATTAAAAGAAATAGAAACAAACTCTGATGAAAAATTTTTAAGTTTCATTCAGCAAATCCTAAACGAAGCTGAAAACGCAAACACAAATAACATCGATGAATTTATACCATTCAGTATTAAGCACAGCGATGAAATAAAATCATTACTACGTAGAATTCTTTCATACAGTGATTTTGAGAATTTAGAATTATACTTTAATGAAATTAAAGAAAAAATCAGTTTAGAACTCAAACTAAAAAGAGAAGACTTAATAGAAAACATTCAGCTCTATATCAGCATCCCAGTAATAAGCATGATGTTTTTAGCAAGTTACCCACTTTATTCATCTATTTTATTTTCGATAAAAGGAATCATCAATTAATGAAAACTATAATCCCGATACTTAGTCTATTAATATTCACTACTTTCAGTTTAGAAATAAAAGCAAAGGTAATTTTCAATACAGAAGAAGTACAAAGCATTCATAAATCAATGCTTCGAGGAGAAATTGAACTTATAAAATTTAAAGATCCTGTTTCTGAGATACATTTCATTGATGAAGACCAAAACATTATTAAAATTGAAAAATCACAAGCCTCGAATAAAGGCTATAAAGAATTTTTAATTAAAGCTCTAAGTGAAGGATCTACAGTAGTAAACTTTAAAATCAAAGATGAGCTTATTTCTTTAAATATAAATGTGAGTCCTAACTATAAGATACTTGAAGATGAATTAAATAAACACTTTGGTATTAAAGATGCAAGTGAAACTCAAAAAATAAAAGTCATCCCTAAACTAAGTATTAACCAATCAGACAAAAATCAAGCAGCAATATTTTTAAAAGGTGAAGTAGCAAATGCTAAAAATGCTTTACTTGCTCTAAGCTTTGCAGCGAAAGCCGTTAATGATGAAGGTATAAAAATCTACTCAAATCCTGGTGGCAGTTTAAAGAGTGAAGACAAAAACCTTAATAATCAAGGAAATAATGATGATAGCTTTATAAATTTCTATGAAAACTCAAATCACCTTAGTCAAGTAGAAAGTGTTTATCGAGATATTATACTTTCCTCTAAATCAGAAAAAGTAATCTCATTTTTGAAAATTAAAGAAGCTAAAAGATTTAAGGTTCAAGTTAGATTCCTTGAAATGAGTGAAAAATATATCGATCAATTTTTAAACAGTTTAATACTAACCTCACAAGGAAATGATTTCAATGGCGCTATTGGCTCAAATCCTTTATCTTCACCTAGTTCGACATTTTCAACAAATATCGCGACAAACAATAATAATTCAGGATTCTTCTCTGCTCAAGGACTACTTAGACTAGGAGCAGAAGTTTTAGGAGGAAATTTAGCAAGTGGTACAGTTAGACTCTTTGATGATACTGTATTGAATATTTTAATCAATAACCTTTTAGAAGAAGGGGTTCTCAATTTAGTTAATGAATTTAGCTTAGTGACTCACTCTGGAGAAACAGTAAAACTCGGTAAAGGAACTCGTTTCCCTATCCCTCGAATAAACAATAATGTAGGAGGTAGTACTTTTTCTATTGAATATATCCCAATAGGTTTTCATGGCGAATTAAAAGTATCTGAACTAGAAAAAGAACTTATAGATGTTCAATTAGCCTCTAGGCTAACCACAGCAGAAACTACAAACACATCATTTGAAGACTTTGCTATTCCTATCTTTAATGAACAATTTACAAACAATGGGGCGGTGCTAAAAAATAATCAAGAAATCATCATCTCAAGCTTTCTAACTGAATCTGATATCCTCACTAGAGCCAAATCCCCTTTAGCAAGATTGATCCCATTTTTAGGGAGATCACATAGAAAATCACATAATAAAAATATCTTATTTATTAGTTTAAAAGCTGCTTATGAAGATTTTGATAGCAGTATAAACTATAAAGATTTTATAGAAGTAAATAAAATGGAATTAAATTAATGGCAAACATATTCAGCATTTTAATTTTAATTACAATAGTTTTATTTATAAGCAACTCTGCAACAGAACTAAGTCTCAGTTCAATTAACTTATCAGCCAAGGTAAGTAAAAGCAAGAAATTATTTATAAATAAATTCACAAGAAATCAAAAGGAGATTCAATGACAAACTTAATCTCGATATTTTTCACTTTAATAATCTTTTTCATTACTTACAGTAATATTTTCATTAATACAGTACAAGAAGGAATTAACTCAAATAATGAAATATCTCAAATATCTAAGGTCCTTTATCAAAAACAAAAATTACCCTCAAGTAACACGGTAAATAAAAATCTAAACAAATATATTTCAGAAGAAACAACTACAGTAAAGCTTTTCAATTCAAAGCAAAAAATATTTTCAAAAATCCAAAGTAAATTTTAATACCATGAAGAACACAGCCATAGTAGTTGAAGATCAAATTGTAAGTTGGGACTATATTAAATCAGTTCTAGAACCATCTCTTGAAGTAAAAAGATTTTGTAAAACTAGTGAGGAAGCGGAGCAGGCATTTAAGGAAATCAAACCTAATTTAGTTTGGTTGGATTGTTATCTTGGTGAACTTTCAGAATCCTCTACTGGACTTAAAAATAGTGGTATCTTACTTGCAGGGTGGATTAAGGCTCACTCCCCTAAAACTAAAATCATTTTATTTACAGCATCATTTGAAAGTTCAATAGTTTTAAAAGCAAAACAATTAGAAATTAACGCTGTATTTTTAGGTGCTAAATTTGAAGCTGATAAAAATCAATGTAGAGAAATCCTAAACAGAGTTTTATCTGGAGAGAAGAATATCATCATAAGCTCACTTAAACAAAAAGAAGATAAATATGAAAATATAGGTAAAATGACCTTACATGAATTTGCAATTATAAGTTCAATGATACTGGGAAAAACTACAGCACAAATAGCGGAAGATTTAGCTAGTACTAGAAAGCAAATCAATAATGCTCTATACAGAGTAAAAGAAAAATATGGGTTAGATGATAGCCTCTCTAGAAATGAAATCTTAGAATACTTAAAAGAAATTATGCTTAAAGAATATGAACAGAAAGGAGAAATTCCAGAACTTTACTCAATTCTAAAATTAAATGAAGAAGTCTTAAAACCAGTTGTCGATAAAATTAGCTCAGCTGAAAATAAAAAGATTAAACTAAAAGATTTACTAAACCTTCATCCAAACAAGTAAGAGGCGAGGTCAAAAGTCCCTAGCACAAAGTATCCCCTTTAGCGAATGTAATATAATACTTTATAATGCCTAGAACAGTTTCCAAAGAAAAACCTGAAGAAGAACTAAAAAAAAGAACAAAAAGTATAGTTAAAATCCTTAACAAGAAGTATGGTGATGTTGAATGTTTCTTATTTCATAATAATGCCTTTGAATTACTTTGTGCGGTAATGCTTTCAGCTCAATGCACTGACGATCGAGTTAACATGGTTACTCCAGATTTATTTGAAAAATATCCTACACCTAAAAAACTTTCACTCGCTAAATTAAGTGATGTAGAAGAAGTAATTAAATCCTGTGGGTTTTATAAAAACAAAGCTAAAAACCTTATCGCTATGGCTCAAAGATTAATGAGTCACCATAATGGTGAAATACCCGAAACTATAGAAGAATTAACGGCACTTGCTGGAGTTGGAAGAAAAACCGCAAATGTAGTTTTAGGGAATTGGTTTGGAAAATCAGCTGGAGTTGTAGTAGATACCCACGTTAAGCGTATTACGAATTTACTTGGTATTACAAAAACTAAAGAACCTGAAAAAATTGAACTTGAGTTAAATAAAATAGTCCCTAAAAAAAACTGGGATAAGTTTAGTTTATGGTTAATTTCCCATGGTCGAGAAACCTGTATAGCAAGGCGCCCACAGTGCGCAGATTGCGAACTTAACAAATATTGTGATACTTATAAATCAAATACTTAAAAAATTTAATATTTCTGGAACAAAAAATTTCTTACTTTATAACCAAAACTTAATATAAAACGTATATTTAACTTTCATCAAGATGAATTTATTTCATCGAAGGAGAGTAAAAATGAACGACGGATTATATCTAGAAAACTTCATGGATGAGTACTATGAACTAGAAAATGAAGAAGATATATGTGACTTAGTAGAGGGTATGAGTTTGCATGATGGCATAGAAGGTCTAATGAACTCAGAATATCGAGAAAAAGATGATATAGATACTGAAATGGACTACTAAGGTTCAGTCAAAACTAAATATAAAAAGAAAAAGCCCCCAAGCTGGGGGCTTATCTCTATTAAGAAGCTCTATAGATTTTACCTATTAAATTAAGAAAGATACTAATAGTAACGCAATGATATTAAGAATCTTAATCATCGGGTTAATAGCTGGACCAGCTGTATCTTTATATGGATCACCAACAGTATCACCAGTTACAGACGCTTTATGAGCTTCTGAACCTTTACCACCACAGTGACCATCTTCTACATATTTTTTAGCATTATCCCAAGCTCCACCACCAGAAGTCATAGAAATAGCTTGGAAAAGACCAGTAATAATACTACCGACTAAAATACCCCCCATAACTCTAGCTGAAGACATAGGCTCATAAGAGTTTAGGTAAGTAACACCTACAAAAGCGATTAAAATCGGAATTAAAACAGGAAGTAAAGCAGGAATTACCATCTCTCTAATCGCACCTTTCGTTACGATATCAACACAAGTAGCGTAATCAGGCTTAGATTCAAACTTCATAATCCCAGGGATTTCACTAAACTGTCTTCTAACTTCATTTACAACATCACCAGCAACTTTCCCCACTGATTGCATAGCAAATGCACTAAATAAAAATGGAATCATACCACCAATGAATAAACCAGACATTACGTATGGATCAGAAATATCAAAGTTAGGCATAACAAGCTCAGTACCGAAATCAATATTGTGTCTTTCGATAGCTTGCATTAAGTCAGCTTTGAAACACTTGAATAATACGATAGAAGCAAGTGCAGCTGAACCGATCGCATAACCTTTAGTAACAGCCTTAGTAGTGTTACCCACAGCATCTAATGGATCAGTGATAGCTCTTACTTTAGAATCCATTCCAGCCATCTCAGCAATACCACCAGCATTATCTGTAATCGGACCATAAGAGTCTAACGCAACAATTATTCCAGCCATAGAAAGCATGCTCATCGCAGCAACTCCAACACCATAAATTCCAGCTAAAGAGTAAGCTGAGATCATCGCAGCTACGATAATGATGATAGGCGCTGCTGTAGACTCCATAGAGATCGCTAAACCAGCAATGATGTTAGTCGCGTGACCAGACTCAGAAGCTGAAGCAATCTTTTTGACTGGAGAAAACTCTGTAGAAGTATAGTATTCAGTAATAACAACAAATAAACCTGTTAAAGCTAAACCGATTAAAGCTGCATAGAAATAGTTAATGTTTGCATAAGGCATATCAACTAAAACTAAATCAGTAATGAAGTAAAAACCTACAGCAGCAACAATTCCACTTACGATAAGACCTTTATATAAAGCTCTCATAACGTTATTACTTCTGCCGAGCTTAACAAAAAAATTACCTAGAATAGAAGCAACGATAGCTGTAGCTCCCATAGCTAGTGGATATAAAACTGTAGATAAGTTACCAGCTTCAACTTCTTTAGGGTATAGAAGGTAACCAAGTAACATAACTGCTGTTGCAGTTACTGCATAAGTTTCAAATAAGTCGGCTGCCATACCAGCACAATCACCAACATTATCACCTACGTTATCAGCGATAACCGCAGGGTTTCTAGGATCATCTTCTGGAATTCCAGCCTCAACTTTACCTACAAGGTCAGCACCAACGTCAGCTGCCTTAGTGAAAATACCACCACCAAGTCTAGCGAAAACCGAAATTAAACTAGAACCAAAAGCAAGACCGATTAAAGCTTTTACGTTATCTTCTATTTGGTCAGGGAAAGCATTAATTAAGTAAGCAAAGAATAAAGTTACTCCAAGTAAGCCTAAACCTACAACGAGTAAACCTGTAACCGCGCCACCTCTGAATGCAACATCTAGGGCTCTAGTGATTCCATAGTTAGCTGCTTGTGCAGTTCTTACATTTGAGTTAACTGAAACGATCATACCGATAAAACCGGTAGCACCACTTAAAATCGCACCGATTAAGAAACCGATACAAATCTTTAAGCCAAGAGTGAAGTAAATGATTAAGGCAAGTATTACACCGACTATCGCTATAGTCATGTATTGCCTTTTTAGGTAAGCCATTGCACCGTCCTGGATCGCATTAGCGATTAACTGCATCTTCTCATTTCCTGTATCCAAGCGGAATATCCAGAAAGAATATAAAAGACCAAAAATAATTGCTAAGAAACCAGCGAAAATACTTATATAAATTATCTGATTAGGGGCCATATCTAGATAAATCATACTAGAAAAAAGTTTCATTTTTTGTTTAATTTTATTAATTCTTATTGAAAAAATTTTTTTTAGGTGTATTATTGCTTATATGTCAGACTACGAAAATCGCATGGAAAAAGCAGTAGAGGTCGTTGAGAAAGAACTTATGACCATCAGAACAGGAAGAGCAAATCCTGGAATTTTAGATAGAGTAAACGTTGAGTATTACGGATCTAAGACCCCATTAAAAGGTATTGCTAATATTTCTGTACCAGAAGGAAGAACTTTAGTAATTAATCCTTTCGATATGTCAGCTTTAGCTGAAATCGAAAAAGCGATTATCGAAAGTGACCTAGGACTTAACCCTAGTAATGATGGTAAGAAGATCATCATCAATATCCCTGAACTTACTAAAGATAGAAGAGAAGAATTAGTTAAGCAAACTAAGAAAATTATCGAAGAAGGAAAGGTTGCTGTAAGAAACGTTAGAAGAGATGTTTTAAACGACGCTAAGAAATCTGATGAGATGACTGAAGACGAATCTAGAAATTTTTCTAATGAAGTTCAGAAAGTTACCGATAAATACATAGCAAAGATTGACGAACTTTCTAACAGTAAAGAAAAAGAATTACTTACTATCTAAATTTGTTCAGCCTAAGTTTAGATAATTTCAAAAGTTTTTAATCAAAACTGGAAAAGTAAGCCAATATATAAATGAATCATGAATAACAAAGACTTAGACATATATGTTCTGATTAAACAGGTACCTGATACGAGATCGAAAGCAGGTGTTAACCCAGATGGAACTATAGATAGGGCTAAAGCTGGAAAAATGTTAAACCCATTTGACGCGTATGCACTCCAAGCTGCTCTAAACGCTAAAAAAATGGGTGGTCCAAATTCTAAAGTTACTGCTGTAACTATGGGTCCACCACCAGCAATTGATATTCTTTATCAAGCTCTCGAGCATGGCGCTGATAATACTTTGATGCTATCTGATAGACGTTTAGCTGCCTCTGATACGCTCGCTACATCTTATGCTCTTTGCCAGACTTTAGAATACGCTTTTAAGCAAAATGGTCGTCCTGGAGATCTTATTTTCTGTGGCTTACAAACGACAGATGGTGATACTGCTCAAGTAGGGCCTGAAATTTCAGAAAGATTAGATTTTACTCAAATTACATATTGTGAAGATTTTTCTATTTCTGATAACGAAGTGCACGCTAAGAAAATTATCGAAGGTGGAACCCAGTTAGTTAAAGCTCAGCTACCATCTTTAATCACGATCGCTAACAGCTATCAAAAGCTTAAATTTAAAACTCTCCGTGGTGCTCAGTTTGTTCAAGACATAAAAAGATCGTCTAAAGAAGAACAGGCTAAGTTCGTTGAAATCATCGATTTAGATGCATGCCACGCTGAAGAACTAAGATGTGGTTTAGCTGGCTCACCGACTATCGTTTCTAAGACTTGGAAAATTGGTGTTGTCGGTGGTAACTGTAAAATGCATCAAGGAAAATCAGTTCCTGACTTAGTCGGAGAAGTTGTTCAAGGCTTACCTATATTAGAGGAGTTTGTAAAAATATAATGGCTGGAGAAGTAATGGTTGTAGCCGAGCAAGTCGGCTCAAAAGTAGCGCCTGTAACACTAGAATTACTAGGTGAAGGAAAAAAATTAGCATTAAAACTTGGACAGCATCTTACATGTTTTGTGATCGGTCACAATATGCAAGATGCTGTCCAAGAAGTAATTAAAGCTGGAGCTCAAAAAGTGTATCTCGCAGACCACCAAGAGCTGGCTGAATATAAAACTTTACACTACAGAAGAGTTATCGTTGATGAGTTAGGTAAGTGGACAACTCCACCTCACACTCTTTTAATGGGTTCTACTACTACAGGTAGAGATTTAGCTCCTAGAGTAGCTGCTTTCTTTGAAACAGGTTTAACAGCAGATACGATTGAACTTGATATTGGCCCTTATGAGCACACATCAGGAACAGATGAAACTAAACTTGGGTATTTTCCAGAGTGTTTATACGCTTCAAGACCTAGTTTCGGTGAATCTTTAAAAGCAAGAATCTTAGGACCCTGGAAAGACCCACAGATGGCGACAATTCGTCCAGGTGTTTTCCCTAAACCTGAAATGCTTGACTCAGCTCCAGAAGTTGAAGTGGTGAATGTTGCTTGTAATTTTCAGGGCAGTGACTACCGTGTAGAAATTAAAGAAACTATCCGTGAGCTTGAGACTAAAGTCGATATCACAGCAGCTGATGTAATAGTAGCTGGTGGTTATGGTTTAGGTTCAGGTGAAGGAATTGATCTTCTAAAACAGCTCGCTGACTGTTTTGAGAATTCAGTTATCGGTGCTTCTAGAAAAATTGTCGATCTTTCATGGATAGACTACCCACACCAAGTAGGACAAACTGGAAAAACAGTAAGACCTAAAATTTATATCGCCTGTGGTATCTCTGGTGCACTTCAACATAGAGTAGGCATGCAGAAATCTGATCATATTATCGCTATTAATAAAGATCCAGACGCACCTATTTTCTCTTTTGCAGATCACGGAATCGTAGGTGATCTTTATCAAGTCATTCCAGAAATGATTAACCAAATTAAATCAAAAAGAAACTCTGAAAACAAGGAATTAAAAAATGCATAACACTGACAGAATTGAATATGACATCGCTTTAGTAGGTGGTAGTCCTTCAAACTTAAGCTTGGCGCACACACTTTTAGAAAAAGCTAAAGCTAATCCAGATTTAAAATTCTCAATTGCAATACTTGAAAAAGCTAAAGACTTTGGCTCTCACATAGTTTCAGGTGCTGTAGTTAACCCATCAATTTTCAATAAAGTTTACCCGAACCATGTAGCTGACAATATGCCAATCGAAGCTATCTGTAATAAAAGTTACTTCTCTATCATGGGTACAGAGAAGAAATGGGATGTACCATCTTTAATCACTAGAGCTGCTGCTCCTGATTTCTGTAAAGAAGGCTACTATATTCTTACTCTTTCTCAAGTTGTTTCTTGGATGGCAAAGCAATTAATGGAGAAAGTTAAAGACGTTCCTAATGTGAAAATAGATTTCTTTCCTGGCTTTGCTGCTACTGAAGTTGTTTATGAAGCTGAGAAAGTAGTCGGTGTTAAAGTTGATAGAACCGGAAATGACCAGGATGATATCCTTTACGCGAAGTTAACTTGCTTCGGAGATAAAGGTTTCCTTTCTAAAGACATTATCAAGAAATTCAATTTAGAAACTAATCCTCAAATCTGGTCTGTAGGAGTGAAAGAGACTTGGAAACTTGCTGAGCATAGTGAAGATCTTAAAGGAAAAGTTTGGCATACTTTAGGTTACCCTACTCTAGATGGTACTCTAGGTGGTGGTTTCATCTATGGTTTACAAAATAAACGTTTAACTATAGGTTTAGTAATTTCACTTGATAGTGAAAATCCTAATATTCACCCACAGAAACAACTCCAAGAATATAAAAAACATCCTTGGTTACAAAAAGTTTTAGAAGGTGCTGAATTAATGCACTATGGTGCAGCTGTCTTACCAGAGGGTGGTTACGCAAGCTTACCTAAAAAATTCCAAGTAGATGGTGCTATATTCTTAGGTGACGCGTTAGGTTTACTTGATGTTAAGTCACTAGCTGGAGTAGATAAAGCTATCGAATCTGGTTATCTAGCCGCTAAGGTAGCTTATGGAGCAGTTGCAGCAGATGATTTTAGTGAAGCTAGATTATCTAAGTACCAAACTAAATTACTTGAATCTCCATACATGGATAAATTCAAAGAAAATAGATACTTTAGAAAAGCCTTTGGCGAAAACCCAGAATTACTCAGAGACTACTTACCGACTGTTTTAGAATCAGTTGATAAGACTGGAAGTCCATACATAGGTTCTGTGAAATTAGGTTTAGAAAACCCAGTGAAAAGAGCTAAAGCTGCTTTAAGAGCCGCTCAGTTACTTAATAACGCTAAAGAACTTAAAGAAGAAGTTACTTATAAAGCTGGATACCTTCATATTGATCCTGATTTTGATAAGGATTTAATTGCAAGATGTGCTTCAGATAAAGACTTTGCGAAAAACACTGTTTACAACAGAGAAGACGCTGTTTTCTACGCAAATACGCACTATGATGAGCATCCAGATCACATCGATGAATTTAGTGCTGAAACTTGTTTAAGTTGTATTCAGAGATACGAAGCTAAGAATTTAGATGTTCCTTGTGTATCTGATTGTACAGCAGAGGTTCATAGGCTTGATATTAGTGATAATAATGTAAAAGTACACGGTATGTCACTTGAGAACTGTGTTCAGTGTAGAACTTGTGAACTGGTTTGTCCTGAGCAAAATTTGAGAGTTAATCCTTCTTATGCTGGTTCTGGACCTGATTTTATTGGGTTATAAAAACAAACTACTTAGATTTACGTAAATTGAATAAACTAAATACAATAAAAATAGGATATATCATGGTTAAGAAAAGGGTTAAGTAACGTTTTTTTTGTTTTCCAAATCAACTTGAAAAAACTTTTCATGAAAACACTTATCTCTATCATCTTTAACTTGTTTATAAATCTTTTTTAATAAGTAAATTACAACTGAAATCTTACGAGGATCCTTTTCAATAGCATTACAGTCTAAGCCAGCATCGTCTTGATTATTTGTTGTTTTTTTAAGCTCATCTGTCATTTGTTTAATTCTTCGAGCTAATCCTACAACATCTTTAATAGTTTTCAAGTTTTCAAATTCATATGGTAACAAAATTTCAACAATTGAAAAATAGAAAAGTGTACGAATAAATTTGTAAACCTCTTTCTCTTCCTCTTCCTCTTCCTCTTCCTCTTCCTCTTCCTCTTCCTCTTCCTCTTCTTGAATTCTCTTGCAAGACTCTTGATAGATGTACAACTTTGAAAGAAACGTACGAAAAATCTTTTTCATATTCCTTGGTATACCAATATGCGTTGATAAATAAGTTGTTTCAACCTCTGGAGAGTTTAGTTTTATGCTCTCTTTTATAGGATTCAGGCATTTTTCAAGTGTTGCACCATTCTTCTTTACCTTTGGACTAAATAAA
The DNA here is from genome assembly GCA_013216135.1 of Candidatus Caenarcanales bacterium. Taxonomy (GTDB): domain Bacteria; phylum Cyanobacteriota; class Vampirovibrionia; order LMEP-6097; family LMEP-6097; genus DT-14. The sequence goes on along the minus strand of JABSOS010000004.1, from coordinate 287,353 downwards.
TCTGGAGTATCATTACAAAATTCTTCTAAATAATCACCAAATAAATCTTGAACGTCTTTATCCACCATATAAGGTATTACATACTCAGAATGGATATGACTATCAAGAAAACCAACAGGTAAGCTAAGGCGATTTATTGATTTAAGTAAATTTCTTCGATTATAAGAAAGAATCATTCTGAGATTGCCAAAGTCCTCATAACTTTTCAAAACACGACAGATTGAACTTAGTCTTTCGTCACTTAATGTATCAATATCTTCAATAATGATATATATTATCTCACCTTTAAGTACTTTTTTCATATCGTCTCTTTGTTCATGAACTGATTTTCTATTAGTTAAAATATGTAAAAAGAATTCAGAAATAAATCCACCCTTATTGTGAATTGAAGAATGATAGTCTTTAGCTAGAGACTTAAAAGTAAAGTTATCAACTTTTGCTCTTATTTCACGAGATAAGTATAGTTGTAGATCCTTATCTTCATATAAATTTGCATGGAACCAAAGAATGTGTGCATCCTCCTCCTCCTCCTCTAATTTTTTTGATAAATTTTTAAGGATTTTGGTTTTACCAATTCCAAGGTATCCTTCTAAGCCAAGACAAAAAAATTCATCATAATCAAACTTAGTAAGAATAGTAAATAAATCATTCACAATTTTCTTGTTTCTTTTATCTAGAACATTTTCTTTAATGGGGTCATCTTGCCCTTTAGACTCTTCCTTACATTTTTCTTCAATATGAGAACCTTGTCCTTTAGATTTTTCTTGCATTTTTTTAGGGAAAAACCTAATAATAAGTGATACAATCGACAATACAAAGATAAAGTCAAATTGATTCACTGTCCAGCAATCTTTAATATTGAAGAGAAATATTACATTATAAAATTTATAGCGATAAAACAAACTTAAAAAGCTCCCAACAAAAAATAACCAAGAATTAAAGTGGAGAGTGAACAAAAGAGATTTATCTTTATTTTTTTGAATAAGCATTAAGAAAGCATAAGCTAAGACACCTAAATAAAATAGAATATGGCTAATAGTAAGATTATTAATAATTTTAGAAATTGATAGATATATATATATTTGTATTGGACCAATTTTATACTCTGGAAAATTTAAAGGCAAATATAAAAGTAAAATTATTACTAAAAGAAACATTGAAAGAAAACTTGTTAACTCTTTATTCTTAAATAGCCTCATTATTGGTAGCCTTTTCATAAAAAATATTCACAAAATATAAAATCATAAACTTAGCTATTTATAGTTAATTGATCTTACCTTGATTCTGTCAAGCTAAAACTTACCAAGCTAATCATTCTGTTGCTATTATGGTAAAGGATTTACGTAATATATAAAATGAAAACCCTCTCCATAATCGGCTCAACTGGATCAATCGGCACTCAGCTTCTAAATATAGTTAGAGAACGTAAAGAAGAATTTAAAGTAATTGCACTTTCAGCCCGCAATAGTAAAGACTTGCTCTTAGAACAGATCATAGAATTCAATCCCAAATACGTTTTCATAGAAAACCCAGAAGCTCAAAAAGAAATCTCTTCAAAATTCCCAGAGATAGAGCTACTAAAATCCACAGAAGAAATCGCTCAGATAGAAAACATCGATATATTTTTCAGTGCCATAGTCGGCATTGCTGGTCTAAAAGCTAATCTTGAAGCACTTAAGAATGCTAAGAGAGTTGCTATAGCGAACAAAGAAACTTTAGTAGTAGCTGGGCACTTAGTAGAGGAGCTTTGCCAGAAATATAACTCTGAGCTTATCCCCGTAGATAGTGAACATGTAGCTATTCATCAGTGTCTAAAAACAAACTCAGAGAATAAAGATCTGAGTGATTCTATTAAAGAAATCCTACTAACCTCATCAGGAGGACCATTTAGAACTAAAGATATTGAAGAATTAAAGTATGTAAAACTCAAAGATGCTTTAAAGCATCCAACCTGGACCATGGGTAGAAAAATCACCATTGATTCTTCAACCCTTATGAATAAAGCCTTAGAAGTAATAGAAGCTCACGTTCTTTTTAAAATTCCTTATGAAAAAATCCAGGTAGTAATTCACCCACAATCGATAATTCACAGTGCAGTCTCCTTTACTGACGGAAATATAATATGTCAGATGGGGGCTAATAATATGGAAATTCCCATCCAATACGCTTTAGACTTCCCTGAGCGCCGTAAACTAGCTACCGAAGATAAGTTTAGTATTTTTGATCATAAACTAGATTTCTATAAACCTGACTTAGAGAAGTTTTCACTTTTAAAGCTCGGCTATGAAGTTGGTAAACTAGCAAACTCGTATCCATGTGCATTTAATGCTGCAAATGAAGCAGCAGTGGAATTATTTTTAAATAAAGAAATTGAATGGCTAGATATCTCAAAGCATATTCACCAAGTAGTTGAGAACCACATATTAATCAAAAACCCTTCTCTAGAGGAGCTTTTATCTATAGATAAAGATATTAAAAAGTCTATTTCTTCTAGGCTTAAAATTTCATAACAATAAATTATTTAGATTAAACTTTATTTATTTTGATGAAAATAATTTATTGTAATATTTATTGTGATGCAAGCTCAAACAGCAAATTTTTCCCCACTTACTGAAAAAGAAATAACCAAGATTAGCCAAAAAATAGTTGAAAACCCTAGAGCTAATCAAGCAGCTATAGAGAGGTACTCCATACCATCCAGCACACTTCAAGCAATCAAGGAGTTGCATACACCGAGTGATGATGTAAGAAAAGTAGAAGATATCTCATTAGACTATATTACTGATAAATTCAATTCCAGCACTGACAATACACTTAATACAGCTCTTCAAAACTTACGCACAAAAACAAAAGATCTACCGAATTATGTAGCTCAAGTAAATAGCTTTATAAATAGAGTAGCAACAAATATCAAAACAAAAGCAGCAAATAATATAGTAGAGTCCAATCTTAAATCAGAAAATGCTAAAGCAAAAAGAGAAGTTATTAGTGAATTACTTGAAAAACAAAATTTAACAGATATAGGTTCAGATAAATCTGGAACTCTTCTAGTATTTAATAAAGATGGTGAGAGAACTCATGTTCAGGTATTAGAAAATCTTCCTAATATTAACTACGATAAATTCTTAAATTTAACCCCAGATGAACTTAGAGGAGAAGATTATCAAAAAATCTCGGATCTTGCACTCAAAGAAATAAAGAATTTAATTAAGAACACGAACTGGGTAAATGCAAGTAAGTCATACTCTCCAGGCGACCAAGAATATTACCTTGAACTCACAGATGCCTCCAAAGATAATGAGATACTGTTAATAAAAGATGAAGAGAATATTCAATTAAGCAACTATAAATCCAATAACAGCGAGAAAAATATAAGACTTAGCAAAATTTCAGGAAATTTTACTGAACTAGCAAAAGAAATTGAAAAAACTTTTGGCGAAACCTTTAGAGGAGTTGAGGAAAAACAAAAATACTTAGATTTTGTTCCAGAAAACCTAAGAGAGAAAAAAATTTCAACAAACTCAAATGTCCCTCCAGATATTCAAAGATACCTAAAAAAATAAAGAAAACCCAAAGAATCCCCAAAGAGGTTTAAGATAATAAAAATCAATGTTATTATTATTTTAAATCAAATTGGAGAGATATATGAACTTGAAAACAAGATCTAAAGATCAATTTTCACATTGCCTTATAAATGAGACTGAGATATTCTTTGAATACTTAAACGCTCTAACCTTTGGTCATAACTTATCAGTAACTAAAAAAATAAATGAAATAAGTTCTTTTACTTTATGTAAGTGACGATCAGAGTATAAAACGTTATAATTACTACGTTGTGCCTAAGAAAAAACGCAAAGGTATATTAACTAAAATCCTAATACTGCTAGTACTCATTAGTTTTTTACTAACGACAGTATTACCTCTTTTTGCAGCTATTGATTTGAGTGGGAAAAAATCCTTATCCATCGGTGATAAGCAAAAGCTTTTAGATGATATTAATAAGCAGAAAAGTAACCTTTCCCAAAAACTAAAAGAAGCAAGGATCAAAGAAGCTAAAGCTTCAAAGAGACTAGGAAGTATTAATAGAAAACTTTCTAATGCTAGAAGACAAGTTAAAATCCATAATAATTATCTAAGCTCTAACCAAGATGCTTGGAAAAAAACTAAGAAAAGACTTGATGAATTAAAAAGCCAAAAATCTGTCTTAGAGTCTAAAGCAGAAGAAAGAGTTGTCGCAATCTTCAAAAAAAGTCAACTAAAATTTTTAGACTCGCTGATGAGATCTGAAAGTGCTACAGATTATATGGATTACCTTTACTATCAAAAAAAGGTAATTGAATTTGATAGAAAGCTGTTAACAGCCCTGAAGTCTCAGTCAGAAGACATTGAAAAATATAGTGTAATCCTCGAAGAAGAAAGTAGAAGAATCGCAGACATTCAGACAAAACTTAAAAGTATCGAAAGAGATATTGCGTTTCAAAGAAACGAGCAGTCTAAAATTTTATCTAAACTAAAAAAAGAAACTTCAATGTATGAAAGCTCTGAAAGACAATTAGAGCGTGAATCGATAAAACTTATTTATAAAATTTCTGAGCTTTCAAGTGGTAAAAAAGATAACCCAGATTCAACTGGTAAGTTTGTTTACCCATTAAAAGCAAGAATCACTTCACCATTCGGACCAAGAAGACACCCGATTTTTGGTGTTAGAAGTATGCACAGTGGAATTGACTTAGCTGCTCCATATGGTACTCCAGTAAAAGCTTCTGAAGGTGGTTTGGTTATCTATTCTGGATGGTACGGTGGTTACGGTAAAGTAGTTATAGTTGATCACTCTCAAGGCTACTCAACTCTTTACGCTCACTTATCTACGATTAAATCTAAAGTAGGTGAAAGGGTGAAACAAGCTCAAACACTAGGTTATGAAGGTTCTACTGGCTACGCTACTGGTCCTCATTTACATTTCGAGGTTAGATCTAAAGGAAAACCTAAAAACCCAGTTCTATTTTTAAGCGAATCATAAATTAGTGGAAGAGAAACAGGAAAAGAAAAGTGACAAAAAGGCTTTGATTTTAAAGCTTCTAGTTTCTTTAGTGTTCGTTTTCATACTGTTCAAAATTCTAAAAGTAGACCTTAATTCATTTATTGAGAAAATTAAAACGCTAAACCTTTTCTACTTTAGCTTAGCCTCCTTTTTTGCAACTATATGTATCTTCACGAACACTTATAGATGGTGGATCATAACTAAAGTCTTTAAATATAACTTTAGTTACCTAAGAGGTCTAGTCTGGTACTTTGAAGGCATGTTTGCTAATAACTTTTTCCCATCAAATATAGGTGGAGATGCTCTAAGAGCCTATTACCTAGCTAATACTAACTTCAAAGATAAAAGCATTGATTGGTTAAATGCTGGTCTGACAGTCTTTTTAGAAAGGTTATTCGGGTTTATTATGATGTTTTTATTCTTACCATTCGGTATGATCTGTCTCTTCATCTTTAATTTAAGTTCAGTAATACCAAAGAATCTAATGCCAATATTAATCGGACTTTCATTTGTGCCATTTATTATGATACTTACTTATAAATTTTGGATAAATTTACCTATACCTATTAAAGCCTTCAAAAAAATAAAGCTATCTATAGATAGCTTTTCTGAAGCGAAAGAGGAAATACTTATAGTCATAGCTTGGACTTTTATTACTCATTTATCATTAATGGCTTTAAATATATTTTCAGCACTTGCAGTAGGAATCAGCCCAAATGTAATACCAGTTTGGTACTGGTTGCTTATTATCCCTTTCGGTACTTTATCTGCCTTTATTATTCCTGCAATGAAAGGTGTCGGCGCCAAGGAAGCTACATATATATTTCTTTTAGGCTTAATCGGTATAAACAATGAAACAAGTTTTGTTATAGCGGTAACTGTATTTTTAGCGACAACTGTTTCGACTCTTCCGGGAATAATAATTCTAAGAAGAGGGTTAAAGATTTTTAACTGAGAAAATCATGAGCAAGAAAACCGAGACTAATAATAAGCAAGTTATTTTTAAGACTGCCGAATCTTACTCTATAAAAGTTAATAGAGAAATAGAGCACGGTGAAATAACTATAAACTCTCCTAAAGGAGAAACTATTGCAAGTATCTCAAACGTGAACAGAGAAGATTCTGACTCCCACTTTGATTACCAATGCTCACTTATGCTAGATGATGGTACTGAAATTTATTTTCAAAAGCTTGAAACAGAGAACTCAAAACTTACAAATGGCGTCTATATAATTTCTGATGATATTTTATTTTACTCAGACTTAAATTCAGAATTTAAAGAACTCAAACTTGCAAGCATAGAGTTTGATTTACTTCATTCAGAAACTAACGAAGATAAAAGTATTCAAACCTATCACTACTCAGATAATAAATGGATACTTATTCAGGGAAATGACAGTATCGAAAATATTGCCTATGAATCCTTTGGGTCTTTTCAAAAGAATGAAGAAAAGCTAGAAAAACCAGAAAATAATCAAGATAAAGAAGAAAGTAAAACTGAAGATAGCAAAAATCTTGATGATACAAGTTTAGAAGATAAAATAGAAGCTCTAGATGAAGAAACTCTTGAAATTTATCACGAATTAAATATAGCTAATGCTAGTAGAGCACAAAAAGAAACCTTCTTTAATTACTACTTCGAGCAAGGAGTTGAAGAAATAGTATTAAAAATCTTTACAAAGATGATCCTTAATAAAGAAAGTGAAGAAAAATTCTTAAAATTAGATAATTATGTACGGGAAATTCATGGTTTAGATGATAATTTAACTGCAATTCAAGAAGAAAAGCAGATTATAAGCTATTTATCTGAATAAATAAGCTTTACTTAACCATACCTTAACCAAACCCGTCAATATATTATGTGTAACTAAAGGGGCAAACGTTATATGGTGGACAATAGTGTTAATTTATCAAATATACAAAAATTAAATCAAGACAAAATAATCAGTTATGTTAGTGACTTAGAAGAAGCTCTTAGAACGGGTGATAGAAGTGGTATTAATGAAGGAGCGCTCGCTCAACATTTCTATGGCTTCGACATAGGTAGAGACGGTAGGTTGAATAATACCGAGTTAACTAATATAAAGGATCATCTAAACAATCTTGCTTCAGATGAAATGATTAATAAAATTGTTGATGCTGATAGTGGTATGACCACTAACACTGGTAGAGTCAGCATAGATGGTCATGGGCACGTAACTGGTGGTGACGCAAATTCTTTTAACTATATACTTCAACAAAAACATGATATGACCATGGATGAAACTTTCATTAACACCGGTAAAGCTGGTGGCGGTGGAAGAGATAATGCTATCAATGGTAGACAAAGTCAAATTCATGGTGATCAACTTACAACGACTGGTGGTTACCATATCTTTACTGAATCTGGACATACAGATGCACTTGTGATCACAGATTCATCAGGTAAAAAACTAACTCATATTAATAGAGGAACAGTCACTGAGATGGAGGGAGCTTGGCACACTAAAGACTCCGATAATAGATTTCAAACCAGAGGAGACTCAACTTATATACTCGACGATGGTACAAAAATATTATTTAACCGAAGAGAAGCTGATTTCCACCACAACAGCAGAGATGTAGGTGTTTATATAATAACTGGTGACGAAGTCTATATGGCTGGTATGAGTCTAGATGAACAAACAGATGTAGGTTCAGATATAGTTAAACTTGATATCTCTGCAACTGAGTTTGACGCTGAAGTAGCTGACAATAGAGGTTCTAAATATTTCTCAGGAACATTTGTTTACACTGGTGAAGCTAATAATGGGCAAGGTGGTTGGGCCGCGCTTACAGATGATGGTAGCTTTAGAGATGTTAGAAACGATAATGGTGGCTTTACTCAAAACAGTACTAGTGTAGATTTAAGTAGCGATATTAATAATAACCAGAGAGCAGCAGCCCTAGATGGCGGTGAAGTACTTGCTTTTGATGAATTCAAGCAACTCAATCCTAACGAAAGCCAAATAGACCAGTTCTTAGATTATCGTTTTGAAAATAATGCGTCTGTAGAAATGTTAGATCTTTATGTGAAATTAATGTCTGAAGCAGATACTGATGCTTTAGACATTTTAGACCATTACATGAAAAATGGTGTAAGTGATGAATTAAACTCTCCAATTGAATTAACAGGACAACAGATAGCTAGCTATGTTGAGCTTAAAGCTAGAGGCATGGATGACCAGGCAGAAGCATATGCTAATTTAACTGAAGTCATAACCAATAGCAACGATGTTGAATTTAATAGATCCAACATAGACGGGATGCCTAAAGCAGGTGCTAGACTGAACTATTTAGCACATACCTTCAAATACAACCATGCTGAAGGTAGTGATAGTTCAACCTTAAACCTTCAAGGTAATAAACAAGTAACAATGAATCTTGGATACGACTATGAAGTAACAGAAGATACAAAGCTTGTTTTTGATGTTGTAAGAGTAAGTGGAAATCGTGAGGAGGGAGGTTCCAATGAATTTGCAATTGGTTTAATAGATACGACTAAACCAGATATTGAATATCATAATAAACACGCAAGAACCATGGGTGAGTATACAGCTAAAGAATCTAACTACAGGTTATTTGGTGACTTAACTCACGGTGAGATCGGAACAGGAAGATATCACTATGAAAGAGTTCATGGTGCTCATGTAAATGATGACTATAATCTTCCAGAACTTGGTTGGGATAATACCCAAAGAGTAGAAATTAACATCGGTGAAGATTTCGATGGAGACCTTTCAAGAATTGCATTTTTCGGAAATGGTAATGGTGTAACTATCTCTAACATGCAATTAATAAATACAAACCAATCAAGCATGGATTACTTTACCGAGCATACTATTGGAGAAGATGCTACTTTCTATGGACGCGATCATGAAGGTGGTATATTTGGTGAGTTAGTTCTAGACCGAGAGTTAGCTATTGCTGAAGAGTATGTTAAAGCCGTTGAAGAAGGCTTCAACTTTGAAGGCTTAGAAGCAAATGAAATCGGTAACTATTTAGAGTTTATCGTAGGTAAAGAACCAGCTAAAGCAAATGCATATTTAGACTTAGTCATGACTGACAAGGTTTCAGACAATGATCGTGATCGTATGAGTGAGCTATATATGGAGAAAGCCTTTGGTGACAATGCTGTTCTTAATAATTCTGAGTCAGAGTTTCTTGTAGAACTTTTCAAAGAAAATAGTTTTGAATATGGTAGAGAATACGTAGAACAGCTAGAAGCTGGTGTAGACTTTGAAGGATTTAGTGAAGACGAAATTAAACAATTCTTGCACTATCACCTCTGCGAAGAAGAAGTTGAAGCAGCTCTATATCATGAGCTTGTTAACATGAGAAATACAGAAGATATCTCTCAAGAAAAATTAGACTTGTTTGTTGCTAATACTGATGGTGAAGATTCTTTATTAGCTACAGAAAGTGCTGAAAAACTAGGTGACCTAATCAAAGGTTTTGATGACATTGAGGTAGCTGAGCAATTTGTAAGCTATGTAGAAAATAATCAAAGTAGTATTGCAAATACATACTATGACTTAGTTAATTCACAAGGGATGACTAACTATCAAGCTAAAGTAGACTACTTTACAGAAGTCACTACTAGAGAAGAAGATAGATTAAATAGCAATCAAGCTGAGGAACTAAAAAATTATTTAGTAGAGTATGATGAATTAGCAGTCGGTCAATTTTATGTTGAACTTGTTGAATATGGTTTAGAGTTTGATGATCTATCAGATGATGAAGAAGACATTCTTATGGCTTATGCTATTGATGGTGAAATTGAAGAGTCTAGAGCATATCTAAACTTAATCACTGAAGATGTAGAGGTAAATGGATTAAACCTATTTAGAGCATATACTCAAGGTACTAATTCTTTACTAAATAATGATGAAGCAAAAATACTAGCAAACTTAATTCTAAACGATGATGAGAATAACGTTGATTCTAACGGAAAAGCAAATGCTTATATATCATTAATGGAAGCAAAAGCATCTGGCAATCCATTAATAACTGATGAAGCTATAGCATTATTTATAAATAATGTTAATAATGATAATTCAGTATTCAATGCTAATGAAGCAAACATCCTAGTAAACTATCTCCAAGAATTTGATATTAGCTTCTCTGAACTACTTGTAGATTTGGTTGAAAATGATGTTGATCAAGATGGTTTAGATATATTTGATCAGTACACGCAGACTCGTGAGCAAATGGGTCGAATAAGCATAGACCAAGAAACTAATTTTGTCCAGTTCTTAATTGAAGAAAAAAATGGCTTAGCTGAAATGTATCTTGGTTTAATTGATTCTGCCAATAATGATGTAGATGAAGCTGGTGCACTTATAAGTCTTAATGCATCTAAATTAGAGCTTTTTGAAAAAGCGACTTTAACTGGAGATAATCCTTTAAACTTAAGACAAGCTGGAACAATGTTAAGCTTTGCTGATAGTGATACGATTATTGCCGAAGCATACATTGATTTGATACAGGGTGGAGCAAACTCTGTTCAGGAAGGAGCTTTTGAGGATTATATCGATCAAGTTGATGGTTTAACTACAGCTAATTCTCTAAATCAATTTGTTAACATCTTAGGTGATGCAGTGAACCTCAATATAGGTCAAGCAGGAACTTTAGTTAACTATTTCATCGATAATCCTGAGAATGCTGAATTATATGTTGACTTAGTTAATGCCAATGCTTATGGAGAAGCCTTAGATACATTTGACTCCTATGTTAATTCAGGTATTAAGCTACCTCAAAATGTCAAAGATGATTTAATAGATTTCTTAACTAAAGAAAGCCAGAACCCTGCTGCTGGAATCAGTGATGAGTTTAAAAACCAACTCGATATTCTTGACAGTATACTAGGTGCTGGCAATAAAGAGTTAGCAAAAGATGGATTACAAATCTTATCCGGTGACAATCCAAATATTTCATTAACTGGCAAACTTAGAAATTCATTTAATGTTCTTAATTTTGCCGTTGATAGGTATACAGATGGTGAAAATATGGAACCACTTATTGAATTACTGGAATACCAGAACAATATTACAAATCAAGGTAATTCCTTTAAGCGTAAAAATAGTCAACTTATTAATGACCTTAAAGACTATAAACGTCCTGAAACTATTGAAACACAGGATAATGATAATAATTCCAAAGATAAGATTAATGTAGTTTCATCGGTTCTAAGAAATTCATCTGATACTAATTTACGTAAATTAGCTATGTATGTTGACTCAAGATATAAATCAATGCAACAAGGCAGGGCTAATGAGGAATCTAATGATTTCATTGATAAATTACTTGAGATAGATTCATTCTCCCTAGATAGTGTTAGTGATGTTACAAAATTATTTTCAGCATCTTATGAACTACTCTCTAATATGGAATCAAAAGGAATTAACATAGATAAAAACTTAAAAGATTATTTAGAAGCATCCCTTCAAAATAACAATTTTGATTTTTCAACTATTACTACCATAAATAGCCCTCAGCGAGTCTCTAATAAAGGCTTTAATACCAAACCTATCACTTCACAGCTATTAAATAGTGATAATGATTATATTAAGATGATGGCAATGTTTATTGAGTCGCAAAAAAGAGCTATAGAAAATAATTATATGAACCCAGAGCAAGCTCAAGCTTCAAATGATTTATTAGATACAGTCTCTTCTATGAATCCATCATCTATAAATGATAGCGAACAAATGAGAAATCTTTACGAACTTTCATTCAATATAATTGACTTATCTAAACAAAATGGTAGTAGAGTTAACGAATCATTCTATAATTGGTTACAAGAAAATAAATAAGTTAGTATAACTATTTTAAAATCTACTCTAACTAATAGCATCATTACGAATCTATGAAATAGCTACTAGTATATATTGGCTCTTCGTTTAATTATTCAATGCATACAAGTAGCTGTTTTACATTTCCCCTAAATATCTTCAAGCATCATTATGAAAACATTCATAGGGAATTTTCATTTCAAAATAACGTGTAAGAACTTAACTAATCCTTAACTTTATCCTGCAATTATATAAATAAGTAAATGGAGCGCAAATCATGGTAGATAATATTCAATTAACGAGTCAACAGAAATTACAGCAGGAAAAAATTAATGCTTATATACAATCTCTAGAAAACCAGTTACAACCTGGTACCTCAAATACGATAAGTTTAGATGAGGCGTTACATACAACTCTCGCTACAGCTTTTGAAGCATTTGACGTCAGTGGTGACGGAACCTTTGATAACAATGAAGCTCAAGGGATAGTTGATCATTTAAAGACAGTTAACTCTGATGCAAATATTGCCGCAATGTTTGATGAACACGGTAATTTAAAAATGGATGTGGGCGCAATAGTAGATGTTGATAATAAAGGTCAAGCAGACCTTCAAAATGACTTTATCGCACTTGATAATGTTCTTTCTTCTAAAGCTTCTGTAGAATACGCCGAGAGCGTAATGACTGGTACTGGCTCAAAGATTACTTTAGATGATGGCAGTAGAATTAGTCATGGTTTAGGAAATGAAGCTGTTTCATTTAAAACAAAGGGTGGTTATCACATCGTTACAGATACGAATAGAGGTGGGCACCAAACTAAGATTTTTGATTCTACAGGAAAAATGCTAACACATGTATCAGGTGATCCTCACGTAAATGAAGGCTCCTCTACTGCTAATAGTGGTTGGGATTGGCATTTCGGTGATGACTCCACATTCATTTTAGATGATGGTACCGAAATACTGTTCAATACTACAGGTAATGCTAGTAATAATGTTTATACGACAAGAGGACTTTACATAATCTCTGATGACGATGTTTACCAAACAGGTTTAGATTTAGATGATTCTGGACCAAGAAACCGTGAACTAACAAAATTAGATATGACAGCCGTTGAATTTGATGCAACTTATGCAGATGCAAAAGCAGAAGATGATGGAGCTGATACCTTTGTATATTCAAAAGAAGCAAACGATGGCAATGGTGGCTGGGCTGTACTAACTGATGAAGGAACATTTGAAGATATAGCTTATGAATCATGGAATGATTACAGAAACCATCGTGCAAATAAACAAACTTTTGATGGCCAGACTGTAGACACTCGTGAAGTATTCATAGGTACTAATTTGAGGATTGCTGGAACCAGTAGGGTAGACAATAGTATTAATTTAGAGCAAAAAGAAGCCGCTCTAGACGGCGAAGCTGTAAGAATCTATGATAGATTAGAACAGAATGGTGCTACGGATGAACAAAAGAATGATTTCTTTGACTATTATTTTAAAGATAAAGTAAGTGATGTAATATTAGATACCTTTACCACACTTGTAGAAATTGGTGGTACTGCAGAGCAATTTGAAGCATTAGATGAATACAAGACGACAGGGACAGGTGTTCAACTTACAGATGAGCAACAAGCTAATTACTTACTACTTTTAGTTACTAATGAGCCTGTAGCTGAAATGTATCTAAATCTAGTCCAAACAGAAGTTAATGTTGAAAATGAAACAAACATAACCTTCTCTGAAAATGGAATACATGGTATCGCTGGTCAAGACAGCCAGGATGTTAGAAGCCACGGCGTTCAATATCAGACTGATTCTGTAATGAATATTGTTGACGAGAACACTATTGAACTTTCTGGAAACGCATGGAAAGCTGTGACTATTCCAAATACATATGATGTCACAGATAGGACTAGAGTTAGCTTTGAAATATCAAAGAATGATCTTGAATCAGAAATAGTTGCTATTGGATTCACGGATGAGAACTATGATGGAACAGCAGGTTCTATTGCACAAAAATATCAATTGGATGGAAAAGATGATTGGTCAGCTGCTAGTCAAAATTATAGATTTGAAGACATCGGAGATGGTAACGTTAAAGTAATAATTGAACTTGGTGATGATTTCCAGGGAAATATTCAAGAACTAGTTTTAATTAACGATAATGATATGGGTGACCAAGCATCAAGTGTTACTTTTAGTAATGTAACAGTATACGATGCTGACCCTGTAGATGAAGCTTTAGTAGACTTATTTGAAAGAGCAGCAATTGGCGATAATCCTTTAGATGCTAACCAGTTAACTCAATTACTTGAGTTTGCTGATCAAGACATGACTGTAGCAAATGCTTATGCTGACTTATTACTAGATGGTGGCAACTCAGTTCAAGAAGGAGCCTTTGTTGACTTCGTAAATTCAAATGGTATAAATGCTGGTCAAAGCTTAAATGAATTCTTAGAATTACTTGATGACGCAGTACAGTTAACTTCAAATCAGGCTGAAAAAATGGTTGATTATTTTGGAGGAGGCGAAGGGTTATTTATTGCAGAAAACTATGTTGAGTTAATAAATGATGGAGCTAATTCTGATATAGAGAACGCTTTCCAATACTATTTAGATCAAATGGATGGTCAAGTGCTAGCTGGAACGTTGGATCAGTTCACAGAAATCCTCGGGGAAGCTAATAATCTTACGAGTGAACAAACTGTAAACTTAGTGGATTACTTCATTCAAAGCCCAGATAATGCAGAGTTATACATTGACTTAATTAACGGAGGTGCTTTCCAAGAAGCTCTTGATGTTTTTGATAGATTAGCAACAGGTGACGTAAACTTACCAGATGAAGTTAAAGAAGAACTTGTTAATTTTTTAACTAAGGAGTCTATAAGTACTGAAAATGTTTCAATTAGTGATAGTTACAAGAATCAACTTGAGATACTAGAAACAATTGTTGGAAATGAAAATAGTAAATTAATTGAGGATGGTTTAACCATATTATCAGGAACAAATGAAAACTTATCATTAACAGGAGGTTTTAGTAATTCATCAAACATTATGAATCATGTTATCGAAAAGTATACAGATGGAGAGAATTTTGAAGGTATCATTGATCTTCTAGAATATCAGAATTCTGTCACAGACGAAGGAAATTCATTTATCAGTAAAAATAATCAGTTAATTAATGACCTTCAAGATTATGAAGCAAATCAATCTAACAACGAAGATCTTTTAACGACTGAGTCTAAAGACAAAATCAATACAATTCTATCTGCCCTTGATCAGTCTCCAGATAATAATCTAGGTAAATTATCAATGTATGTTAGATCTAGGTATCAGTCACTTGAAAACGGAAGTTCTAATGAAGCATCACATAACTATATCAGTGAGCTAGTAGGTATAGATTCTTTTTCACTTGATGATTCAGAAGACTTGACTACACTATTTAGTGCATCTTATGAGCTACTCTTAGATATTGAGTCTCAAGGGTATACAGTTGATGAAGAACTTAAATCATATTTAAGAGGAGCACTTGAAGATAATAACTTTGATTTTGAAACTGAGATCAGAAGACCAGATAATAATCAAGAGATTTCATACAATACAGAACCATTCACTTCTCAATTATTAGATAGTAGTGATAATTATATGAGACTTATGGCAATGTTTATAGAGTCACAAAAAAGAGCCTTGGAAAATAATTACATAAATAATCAAGAAGCATTTGATATGACAACTGAGCTACTAGAGGAAGTTAGTTCTACTGACCCTGCAGCTAATGACTTAAGTAATATCTATGAGCTTGCATTTAATATCATTGATCTATCTAAGCAAAATGGAAGCATGATAAATGAGTCATTCTATGAGTGGTTACAGGAAAATAAATAATTAGCCACCCATATCTTGGCTGATTAAACCTTTCACAAGGATTATTAAAATTGCTATTGGACATAGCCACTTAACCATAAAGAACCAGATATTAAAGAACAGTTCTCCAGCATTGGAGAGCTGTTCTTTTGATATAACTTTATCAAGTACCCATGAAGCAAAAATACTTATTCCAAAGGCTTCTAGAGGTATTAGAAAGTTAGAAACTATCTTGTCAATATTAAGGAACAGGAATTCTTGTTGTAATGATCCTACTAAAATCCAAATAACACCAAGAGCTGAACTTGCTATAGCTACGTACATACAAGCCTTAGGTCTAGTTGAATTCATCTCATCAATTAAATGCGTTATTCCTGGTTCTAATAAAGAAATCATAGAAGTTAGCGCAGCAAAGAAAATCAATAAGTAAAAAAGAATAACAAGAAGGTCACCATTAGGCATTCCTGAGAAAAGGTTAGGTAAAGTAACGAAGATCAAACCCGTTCCCTGGCTTGGACTTAAACCAGAAGCAAAAACAATAGGGAAAATCAAAACACCAGCAAGTAAAGCTACCATAGTGTCCATCGCAATAACCATAGATCCTAAATTAACAATATTTTCTTTTCTATCTAAGTAGCTTCCATATGCAATTAAAGTTCCAACAGCAATACTTAAAGAAAAAGCTGCTTGACCTAAAGCTTGGAACACGGAATCCATAGTGAACTTAGACCAATCTGGAACAAATAAGAATTGAATAGATTTTAAATCTAATAAAGAAGTAGGATTCTCATGTGACGTCCACTCTACACTTATTCCAAAAACAGCTAAGCTAAAAAGTAATATTAAAAGAACAGGCATTAGAATTTTAGATAATTTCTCAATTCCTTTATTGATACCTCTAAGTAATATAACTGCGGTCATGCAAGTTAAAAAGATATGCCAGAGAATCTGTCTTGAATCGGACGCCATAAAATTATCAAAAAACTTCTGTGAATTATCTCCACTAAATAAACTTAAATGCCCCTGAAGTGCTTGCCATAAATATTCTAAAGTCCATCCAGCAACAATACTGTAGTAACTAACGAGTAAGAAAGATATCAGAACACCGACAACACCGACAAATCTCCAGATTTTGCTTTCTCCTTTAGGAGTAAGTGAGATAAAAGCACTTCCACTTCCTTGTCCAGAAGCACGCCCAATTAAAACTTCAGCTACTAGAATTGGCCCACTTATTAAGGCGATACAAATAATATAAGCCAAGATAAAGGCTCCACCACCATTTTCACCACAAACATAGGGGAAACGCCAAATATTTCCCAAGCCAACAGCTGCACCAGCAGTCGCCATAATAAAGCCGAGCTTATCGCCCCATTGCTCTCTAGAAGATGATTTTGGATTAATATGAACCATAGATTATTTAGCCTATAAATGAAATAACTTCATTAATATTAACGTAAGACTAGCCTTAATTGAAAATATTTGGGAAAATTAAAAGTATGAGTACTGATTTAAAAGAAAAAACTTCTAATCCAGATAGTAGTAATAAAGATTTTGCAACACTTGAATACCAAGGTAAAAAACTGGAAATGCCAGTTATAACGGGTAGCGAAAATGAAAAAGCTATCGACATTTCAAAATTAAGGGCCGATGCTGGATTAATAACTTTAGACAATGGTTACGTTAATACTGGTTCATGTCAAAGTGACATAACTTTCATCAACGGTGAAAAAGGTATTTTAAGATACAGAGGTATCGATATCGAAGAATTAGCTGAAAGATCTAGCTTCGTTGAAGTTGCTTACCTTCTTATATATGGAAATCTTCCATCTAAAGCAGAATTAGATAAATTCTCAACTGGCTTAACTAATCATTCTCTTCTTCATGAAGATATGATTCATTTCTTCGCGGGTTACCCGAGTACTGCTCACCCTATGGCGATTCTTTCTTCGATGACAAGCTCACTAGCTGCTTACTACCACGGTGGTGATGGCAACCAAAGTGAAGAAAGTTTAGAATTAGACTTAATTAGACTATTGTCTAAACTAAGAACTATCGCTTGCTTCTCTTATAAGAAGTCTATCGGACAACCTTTAATCTACCCTAACAATAAATTATCTTACTGCGCAAATATTATGAACATGATGTTCGCAGTGCCGACTGAAGAATACTATATAGATGATGAAATCGTTAAAGTAATGAATCAGCTCCTAATTCTTCACGCTGACCACGAACAAAACTGTAGTACTTCTACAGTAAGAATGGTTCAAAGTAGTGGTGCAAGCATTTATGCTTGTATTTCTGCTGGTATCAGTGCATTATGGGGTCCATTACACGGTGGTGCTAACCAAGCAGTATTAGAAATGCTTCAACAAATCCATGAAAGTGGTCAAAATTACAAAGAATTCTTAACTCAAGTAAAAGACAAGAAATCTAAGATCCGTCTTATGGGCTTCGGGCATAGAGTTTATAAAAACTTTGATCCTAGAGCTAAGATCCTGAGAAAAGCTTGCGATAGAATCCTTGATAAATTAGGAATCAGCGATCCTTTATTAGAAATTGCAAAAGGTTTAGAAGAGGAAGCATTAAAAGATCCTTACTTCGTAGAAAGAAAACTTTACCCGAATGTAGACTTCTATTCAGGAATCATATACAGTGCCTTAGGAATCCCTGTAAACATGTTTACAGTGATGTTTGCCTTAGGTAGACTTCCTGGATGGTTAGCACACTGGAAAGAGCAGTATAATTTCGATAAAAAGAAAATTTGTAGACCAAGACAGGTATATACTGGTGAAAATGCTAGACCATATGTTCCAGTTAGAGATAGATAAATTTTTTTTACATTTTTTATGATCCTTAACTATTCATTAATCTTCATGTAATATATTTAATTCAGTTGTTATCAACAAACAACACAGACAAATTAACTAGATATTTTAAAACAGTGGAGGTAAAAAAATGTCAGCAATTAATCCAGCTACGGTGTTAGCTAAAATCAGGTCAAAAATCGATGCTCAACAGCAAGTAATTAGTTTACTTGAAGGTGAGTTACAAAATGCAATCTTGGGTGGTGGAACTCAGACTAAAACTGAAGTTTTAGGTTTTGATATTGCACCAGCTACAGCAGGTAATAATGCAAGTTTGGTATTCAATGATACAACTGGGGACATTGATCTTGTAGAAACAGATAGTTCAGGTAACGTTGTTAACACAGCAAATGGTGTCACTCCTTCTCAAGATTCAATTGGTTTTATATATACTGAAGCCTTAAATAATGAGGATACAGTTCACTTTATGAATGCAATTGACGCAGGTCTTGATGAAATGAGTCACATTGAAGGTGGAGATGAACTTGAGCAAGATGCATTAAGACAGTTACT
This sequence comes from Candidatus Caenarcanales bacterium, assembly GCA_013216135.1. GTDB lineage: Bacteria > Cyanobacteriota > Vampirovibrionia > LMEP-6097 > LMEP-6097 > DT-14. The sequence continues at coordinate 268,258 of JABSOS010000004.1, read as the reverse complement.
TTATCAAGCAAGAGCTTTACTTGGTGAATTAAGAATCGAGGAGCAAGCTTGGAACGGAGAGATCAACTCAGAGAAAACTCTAAGAAAAGAAGTAAACGACTTCGCGAAAGTATAATCTCTCTTAGTATGATATTTAAAGAGGAGGGGTTCGCCCCTCTCTCTTTTCTTAAAAAAGTAACTAATAAATTCAATATTTATTCAGACTACTTGAAAGTAGTCACTATTAAAACACTAGCAAGCAAGCTAGTCTTTATAGGGATGTGAAAGTTTTTTAAATTCTATTGGCAGAAATGCCTCCACAACCCCAAGTTAAAAAAGAGCAGAGTAAAATCTGCTCTTTTTTACGTTTGTAAAAAACATTCAATTTTTTATATTTATCCTTTACTTTTGATATAAATTTCGCTAGAATGTCATTCAACATTTTCAGCCGACCGAGAATGTAGTTAAGGAAGTAATGGTAGAAAAAATACTCATTTTAGACTTTGGCTCTCAGTATACCGAACTCATAGCCAAGCGAATTCGCAAACTCAAGGTTTATAGTGAAGTACGATCATTCGACCACGGAATAGAAGAAATTAAAAAAGATTTAGAAAATGGCGCCCTAAAAGGCGTCATTTTGTCAGGTGGACCTAATAGCATCTATGATGAAGAAGCTCTGATGTGCCACCCAGATATTTTAGAGTTAGATATACCGATATTAGGAATTTGCTACGGTATGCAGCTACTTGCTAACCACCATGGATCTGAAGTAGCTAGAAGTAATAAAAGAGAATACGGTAGAGCTGATTTAGCGATTAACCAAGAATCCTTTAATGATGATAAATCCATCTTTTATAAACTTAGTAAGGCTAGCCCATCTGTATGGATGAGCCATTGTGATTATGTAAATGAAATCAGTGCTAAATCTAGTTTTGCTATTAGTGCTTCTACTAGTAATACTGCTGTAGCAGCAATAGAAGATACTGAAAAGAAAATCTATGGTCTTCAGTTTCACCCAGAAGTTACTCATACAGAAATGGGTGATGAAATTATTAATAACTTCGTTCTAAATATCTGTAAATGTGAGCAAAGCTGGGATATGCATTGCTTCATAGAAAGCGAAGTTAACAAAATAAGAGATACAGTAGGTAATAAAAAAGTCTTACTAGCTTTATCTGGTGGCGTGGATAGTTCGACACTTGCTTTCTTACTTCATAAAGCCATTGGCGACCAGTTAATCTGTATGTTTATTGATCACGGTTTCATGAGAAAAAATGAACCTGAAGAGTTAATGCAAACCTTTGCTGATGATTTTCATATCAATGTTAAATACGTTGACGCTAAAAAACAATTCCTGGACGCTCTTTCAGGAGTTTCTGAACCAGAGCAAAAAAGAAAAATCATAGGTAGAGAGTTTATTACTAGTTTTGAAACTGAAGCTGAAAAACTTAAACTAGAAGAAAAAATCGAATTTTTAGCTCAAGGAACACTTTATTCAGACTTAATAGAATCAGCTGGAGTAAGAATTGACCCTAAAACCGGTAAGAGAGTAGCTGCCAGCATTAAATCACATCATAATGTAGGTGGACTTCCTGAAGATTTATCCTTCAAATTAATTGAACCATTGAATACTTTATTTAAAGATGAAGTTAGAGAAGTCGCTCGCGAACTAGAATTACCAGAACATATAATCAGGAGACATCCTTTTCCTGGACCAGGTCTTGCGATTAGAGTCTTAGGAGAAATTACAGAAACTAAAATCAAAACTGTTGCAGATGCTGACTACATAGTTAGAGAAGAGCTTGAAAGAGCTGGGATGTACGATGATGTTTGGCAAATTTTAACTGCATTATTACCAGTTAAATCTGTAGGAGTTATGGGTGATAAAAGAACCTATGCTCACCCAATAGTTTTAAGAGCGGTTACCAGCGAGGATGCCATGACAGCTGACTGGGCTAAGCTTCCTTACGACCTTTTAGGTACTATTAGTAACCGAATTGTAAATGAAGTTGAAGAAGTTAATAGAGTAGTTTACGACATAACGAGTAAACCACCAGCAACCATAGAATGGGAATAAAAAGGAAGGCAGTAATCATGAACAATATACTTGAAGAAACAAACTTAGAACAAGAATATATCAGCATCGGCAGAGCTAAAAAAGCTAGAAGAGCTTATGGCTTCGATGAAATTTCTTTAGTCCCTAACGGTAATACGCTTGATATCGAGTTATGTGACGCTAGCTGGCAAATCGGTGGCATTAAGTTAGAAAGTCCTATTATCGCAAGTGCCATGGATTCAGTGGTTAGCCCTGATAATGCTGCTGAAATTTATAAAAATGGCGCACTTCCAGTTTTAAACCTTCAAGGAATTTATACTCGTTATGAAAACTATGAAGAAATTCTTGATCAAATCGCAAAGTGCTCAAGAGATGAATACGTAGATTTAATGCAAAAGGTTTATCAAGAGCCTATTAAAGATGAGCTTATCTTTAAAGCTATTAAAAAAATTAAAGACTCTGGCTCTATAGCAGCAGTTGCTGTAGCTCCATTCAACGCTAATCACTACGCTCCAATCTTAGAAGATGCTGGAGTAGACATGATTTTCGTTCAGGTTACTGTAGTAGGCTTAGAGCACCAATCTTTAGAATCTAAAGTAGAAGCAAACCCAGACTCAGTTCTAGATTTAAAAGAATTCTGTGCGAAGAGAAAAGTACCTGTTTTAGTAGGTAACTGTACAGATTATAATGTAGCTCTTAAATTAATGGATACTGGGATTTCTGGTTTATTAATCGGAATCGGTCCTGGAGCAGCTTGTACATCTAGAGGTGTTTTAGGAATCGGAGTTCCTATGGCAACTTCAATTGCTGACTGCAAAGCAGCCCAAATAGAATATTTCAAGAAAACTGGAAAATATATCCCAATCATTGGTGATGGTGGTATGGCTGTAGGTGGTGATATTTGTAAGGCTATTGCTTGTGGTGCTGATGGAGTTATGATTGGCTCACCTTTTGCCAGAACAAAAGAAGCTCCTGGAAGAGGCTTCCACTGGGGAATGGCAACACCAAGTCCAGTACTACCAAGAGGGACTAGAATCGAAGTAGGTAGTGAATGTTCTACTAAAGAATTATTGCACGGACCAGCTAAGCTGGATGATGGTAGTCAGAATCTAGTAGGTGCTCTTAAAACTTCGATGGCAACTTTAGGTGCAGCTAATTTAAAAGAGATGCAAGAAGTTGAAGTCTGCATTGCGCCTAGCATATTGTCCGAAGGTAAGGTTTACCAGAAAGCACAAAAACTTGGTATGGCTAGATAAATAAATTAATTAACAAAAAGCCTACTAAAAAGGACAATAGCAGCAGTTTCTGCTTTTAAGATTCTTTTCCCAAGACTAACGTCTATAAATTCATAAATCTTTAAGGTATCAACTTCAGACTCAGTAAGACCACCTTCTGGTCCAACAAGTAAGCATAAATCTTTACCTAACGTGTTACTCACACAATCAAGATTGTATTTAGAATCATCAACTCCTGACAGTTTTTCAGATGCAAAGATTTTATAGCCATCAAACGCAGCTAATTTTTTTTCATCTGCAATTTGCAAAGTAAATTCATCAAAGCTAATAATAGGGTTTAACTTAGGAAATACTGCTCCCTCACACTGTTCTGTCGCTGATTCAATAATTTTATGTAAACGTTCAATATATGCATTCGTTTTCATTTTTCTCAAATATTTCTTCTGGCTTCGGCTAAAAAATACTGGAGTAAACTCCTGAACCCCAAGCTCACAGAGCTTTCTTAACATTAACTCAAAATTCTCACTCTTTATAATCGGAATATAAAATTTAATATACTGATTTAATTCACGGTTTGATTCCATTACACTTTCTATAGCAAAGTCTACCTGTTTTATATATGTATCTGGGGGGATCTCGGATTTTATCTTCACTTCATAAATATTCTTAGATTTACCATCAATAAGCTCAATCTTCTCCTTAGAGTTTTGATTAAGGCGGAGAACTTTTACTAACTGATGTATTAAATTTTGCTTTCTGACTGTTATAATCTTATTCGATAAATCTATAGTATCGTCTTCGTTACTAACAGCAAATCGATAATTCCTAACCATATACAAGAGATATATTACTATGCTAGACATCAAAAAAATACGCCAAGAACCAGATTTAATAAAAGAATTACTTTCTTATAGAAATTTAGAATTCATTAATGTTATTGATCAAATTTTAGAAGTAGATGAAAAATGGCGTAAGAAGCTCTCAGAGAAAGAAACACTGGAAGCAGAAAGAAACAAATTAAGCAAATTAGTTGGTCAAAAAAAAGCAAAAGGTGAAGACGCTGAAGAAGAATTAAAACAGCTAAATACTATTAAAGATAATCTAAAAGAAATCTCAGAACTTGAACCCATATTTTCAGAAGAGCAAAAAAAATTATTATTAGAATTACCAAACACCCCTAGCTCTTGTACCCCTCGAGGTAAGGACGAAGAAGATAATAAATTCATTCTAGAATGGGGAGAAAAAAGAGAATTTGATTTCACTCCACTAGAGCACCATGAAATTGGTGATAAATTAAAAGTCTTTGATTTTGAAAGAGGAGTAAAACTAGCTAAAAGTCGTTTTACTGTTATGGCTGGTATTGCAGCTAAACTAGAAAGAGCCTTGATGAATTTTATGTTAGATAAAGCTTCTGAAAATGGGCATCAAGAATTCAATTTACCTGTAATAAACAACTCTGAATCTCTTTATGGAACAGGCCAGTTTCCTAAATTCAAAGAAGATGTTTTCAAGCTTGAAAATGAAGATTTATATCTAATCCCAACAGCAGAAGTACCATTAACAAATCTCTTTAGAGATGAAATAATCCCAGAAGAATCATTACCACTACGATTAACAGCTTTTACCCCTTGTTTTAGATCCGAAGCAGGCTCAGCTGGAAGAGATACTAGGGGTATTATTCGTCAACATCAATTCAACAAAGTTGAACTGGTAACTATATGTAAAGCAGAGGATGCAGAAGCCGAGCATGAAAGATTAACTCTAAATGCTGAGTCAATTCTTCAAGCCTTAAACTTACCTTACAGGAAAGTTCAACTATGTTCAGGTGACTTAGGTTTCAGTGCTACAAGATGTTACGACTTAGAGGTTTGGTTCCCAAGCCAGAATAGGTATAGAGAGATTAGTAGCTGTAGCTGGTTCAGTGACTTCCAAGCAAGAAGAGCACAGATTAGATTTAAAAGACCAAACCCTCAAAATCCGAAGAAATCTAAAAATGAGTTATTACATACGATTAACGGATCTGGTCTTGCTATCGGTAGAACTCTAGCTGCAATAATGGAAAATTACCAAAATGAAAACGGAAGCTTCGAAATACCTGAAGTTTTAACACCATATCTTCATGAAAAGCTAGCCCAAACAGCCTAAAACCTTAACCTCAATTTAACGTAAATACCCGATAATATAAGGTAACGGAGATTTTGGTTAGATGTCTTTCAGTTTTAACATTAATGATGTAAACTCACTGCAATTATCTGCTTCAGAATTGGCGAAGGAGATGATTGACACATTCAGTAGAAGACTTACCGACGAAGAAAAAACTTCTATAGGTAATTTAATCTCAATGATAGATTTACCATCAAACGATCTTGAGCGTAATGATGATACAGGTAACGCTATTTTGGACTTTAGGGGTAATCTTTCTTTCTCAAATGTTTCATCTATAACTTATCAAGAATTGAATAATTTCAAAGATGATATTGAAAATGATATCGCAACTGATCCCAGAGAACTAAATAGTTTTGATTCTGATAGTAGTTCAACATCTATATTTGAGCTTGAAATTTATCAACATAGCTTAAAGGCATTTAACAGTTTCATAAATAGGGAAGAGTTGAATGAAGACAAATTAAATAAATTAGAGTTAGTTGAAATACTAGATTTAAGTCCAGACGGTTCTGGAAATATCATAATTGGAAATGACGAAATTGAAAAATATAAAGAAATAGTTCTTCTACGAGGGGAAGGACTAGACGAAGAAAACATCAATAGAATAATCTATGACCCCGAGTCTGAGTCTGGCTTAATTGATAAAGATACCTTTGAGGACTGGCAAGCAGAATCAGAGAAGGCTGAGGTAACAAGAAAACATTTTGGTTTTGAAAATTCTAATGTCAGCAAGTTTGCGCTCAGGAATTTAGAGCACTTTATAAAGATGAACAGAATCGATACACTAGCGACAAATCCAGATGGTACTATTGATGATACTGATCCTAATTTAAGTAATATAACAGACTCTATCAATCTATATTTTGACAATGATAGTGATGGTCAAATAACAGTCGCTGATTTAAATAATCTATTGAAACAATATAATTTTGAAAAGGAAAAGAGTGATAACAAATTTGACCTTAATGGTGATGGTGTAATTAGTGGAGATAATGAATTAAGACTTGCTGCAAAAGACAAAATTGATAGCAATGGTAACGGTGTCATTAGTGCATCTGAAATTCAAAACCTTACAAGAATGCAACAGAGTGGTTTTTACTCAAATTTCTTCGATCTTAATGGAGATTTAAAACTTGACTCTAATGACATAGATATATATGAATCCTTACAATCTAGTTATAGCCAGTCACTAAAGAACTCTTTTTTAACTAGTTTCTCAGAAATATCAGATTTAGAGAAAGCAAAAATAGTGCTTGGAAAACTCCAAGTTGAGACTAGAAATATTATCACAGAAGAACAACTGAAGACAACTCTTAAAAATTTACCTTTTGCAAAATTAGAATTATTAAAAGACTTAAGCTTAGGCACATCTCATTCAAATCCTAATTATAATAATTTCGATATTAATAATGACTTTGTTTTTGATGCAGAGGATTTTGGCTATTATCAATCTGTCTTTGATAATATTTTCAAACCAATCATAGAACTACCTGACAATGTAGCTAAACAAAATAAGGCTATTAGTTTATTTGATGATGACGGTGACGGTCTTTTAGATGAAAATGAAATTACATTATTAAACCGAATGTTAAAATCAGATGAAATTAATAATTTTTATGACTTAGGCTTTGAATTTGCAACTGGTGACAGTATAGAAGATTTGGAGTTGAAATTTAATAAAGTTGGCTCCGTCACTAATCAACTTTCTGCAAATTATGATGCAAATGACCCAGCAACATGGCAATATAGCGTTGATAACGACGATTTTTACAATTATTTACATGTCTATAAAAAAATGACAGCTGCATCTAGATTAATATCAACCCTAACTGACTTATCAGTTGGAGGCACTGCTGGGAAAAATATTGCCCTAAACTTTTTCCAATTAAAATCTAGCTTTGATGGTAGAGAAGATTTAAAAGAATATACAGCTGACAGTCCCCCAACTGGTGTACCGAATAATATTCTTGATCTTAGCTACACAAAATTAGATGGATCAACTGAAACTATAAGAGAATTTTTTGATAATAATGTTTCTAACCTTGATGTAAATGGTGATGGGGATATTAGTACTGACTATTATTTATATGAAGAACTTTTAGAGCAATGGCTAGAAGAAAGTGAAAAATTGATTGCTTTACGAGAGGAATTATCAGAAGGTGATTAGATTAACCACTTTCAGTTACACAGGTAGAAAAACTTAACCTCACAAGAGAAAAACTGGAGGTATTTTTAAGTATCGGAATATCAAAGAGAGTGGTAACATTTTAGAATTCTTTTGTGAGACTAAGTCAGATCTAAAATTTATAAAGAACTTATAGAAGAAATGTTAGAAAAATACGAAAGAATTTGGACTTCCAATCCGCAATACATATCCCTCACAGAGTGGATTTTCAGCAATTTCACTATCAAAAAACAACAAAACTCCCCTTCATATTAATGAGAGAAAAAGAGAGTTAATAAGGGAGAGTAATTATGAGTTTTGGATTTGGAAATATTATGCCTCGTGGAATGATGAGAAGGTTCCCAGGGATAAGAATGAGCCCATTCAGCCCTATAGGGAAAAACCCCATGACTAGGTTTACTAGATTTCAGAATTTAGATGTACAAAATGGTAACAAAACTACTTTTGCATCCAGATATGCCACAAACGTGACCTCAGGACTTGAATATAGAGGGGAACGCCTAGCTGGTATAGACACTGGCGATTTTACGACAACACAACTGGATAGATATAATAGCTTAGTTGATCTTAACGCCACTAGACAGGAGAATTGGGCAAATACAACAAGCGGCTTAAACGTAACTGTTTAATTTAATTTTAAGAATAAAAGGTGACATCCAGATTTGCTACCTCCGCAGCTAAGCTGTAGGGGTATTACGCAAATCTGGAGAAACACTTTGTGTTTCTGAGCCTTCATAATCAGCGAGTGAAAGCTTTACGAGCTCTCCCTCCCAAATAGCTCAGGCTACGATGTTACTTTTGTTACTCGTTCGTCCTATTCATCTCCTTAGCAAAGCTAAGGAGTATTTCGAACTCCTAATAAAATATTGTTATATAATTGTCTTCATGCCTAAAAATTATCTAAGTATTAACGATATTAGTAAAGAAGAATTAGAAAATTTATTAGATAGATCCGCGCAGCTTAAAGCCGATCTAAAGAATGGTGCTGATCAAAGCAACCTTCTTAAAGGTAAGTCTGTAGGTATGATCTTTGAAAAGCCTAGTCTTAGGACTAGAATTAGCTTTGAAGTAGGTATTCGTCAACTAGGTGCTTTTCCTATAGTTTTAAGTGCTCAAGAAATCATGATGGGTGGTAGAGAAACTCGCCAGGATGTTTCTAGAGTAATGTCTCAATATTTAGATATGGTAATGATCAGAACTTTTGGTCATGATGTAGTTGAAGAATTCGCTACACATAGTGATATCCCAGTTATCAATGGTCTTACAGATTTAGAACATCCGTGCCAAACTCTTGCAGATCTATTAACCATTAAAGAACATTATGGTTCATTTGAAGGTTTAAAAATTGCCTACATTGGTGATGGTAATAACACCGTGAGAAGTTTAATGCTAGCTTGCACTAAGCTTGGTGTTCACATTTCTGTAGCTTGTCCATTAAAATTCGAACCTGGTAAAGAATTTGAATCTGAATTTACTCATGTTTGTCATGGTGTAGGAACTGCAGCAGAAGGAGCTGACGTAATCTACACAGATGTTTGGTCTAGTATGGGACAAGAAAAAGAAGCCCAAGAGCGTAAGCAAATTTTCTCAGGTTACCAGGTTAACACTAATCTTCTTGAAGAATTTGCTAAAGAAACTGCTATTGTTCTTCACTGTTTACCAGCTCATAGGGGGGAGGAGATTACAGCTGAAGCTCTTAAAGATCACGAAACTACTATCTTAAGGCAAGCTGAAAACAGGCTTCATACTCAAAAAGCTGTTATGCTTCACTTACTTGGTGCTTAATTAATAATTAGTCTCTAAGCTTTCTCTTTTGTTTTCCTAAAGATATTAATTTTGCTTTGTGGACCCATATCATACATGGTTAGCTTGAACGTTTCGTTGATATTACCACTAATATCGATATTGGCATGGTTTGCTTTTATTGAAAAATTGTTAGGAGTGTATGTAATATCTGCTCCTAAATCGATACTATCTAAAGAGAAATAGTCTCCATCTAAAGTCTCAAACTCTAAATGACTTCCAGCTGGAAGAAACTCTAAATTTAATTCATTATTTTTCTCATGAATAATAACTTTTAAGTTAGTAGGTTCTTTAATCAAACCACCATTTACATAAACCTGAGCATTTTCTCCAGACAGAACCAATTCCTTTACTGGTAAAAGATCATTATGATCAATTGCATACTTTCTCGACTCATTGATGAAAAAGATTTCATCTAGCTGGTCTGGGAAATTTTCATAGGCTCTAGAGTTAATATCAACCTTCATTAAATCTAAGCCATAAATCTCAGCAAAATCCTGAATTTGCTCAATATGGCTTCTTGCAAGTGATCTTTTAAAAGGAGAATATGGGTGCCTTTTATATGTGTCTAAATTCAGAGACAGTGACTTATTAAGTCTAATCACAAGCATATTCTCTAAAACCTTTTCTGGAAGTATAGTGACAGCTTCTTTTACTTTAGCTAAATCTATGATTTGATCTTCAGAACCATCAAGCTTATCAAGTAAAAACTCTAAGTCCATAATCAATCCCTGACTTAGGATTTTACTTTCAGTTACCCCTTCCCAGAAGCTTACAATCTCTTGATAATCTCTATCATAGATTCCTAAATGTAACTTACCATCTGGTTTCTGTTCTACAGGGCAAGGGCATTGACTCGTTTTTTTATAAAAATTATCATCTAATGCCTGAGAATCTGACTTTTCAGCCAGCGCAATTAAGTTTTCAAACATAGTCTTAATTGACTTTTTGCCCATACTACTTTATTCGTAGTTTTGGTTAAGTTATCTTTAAGGATTTGCTGAAAAACAAAGCTTTGAAGCATAATCCGCTTGGTATGGGTTTTTGGCGTGTCCTTAAGATATAGCAATCCTCTAAAGTTTTCCTAATAATAAGTGTGTTACACTCAGCATTTATGGCAACAATTGAAGCTATCCCAGAAATAGATCCCAGCATTTTAGAAGCTGAAACAGCTCTAGAAAATATATGGGAAAAATTTCGAGAGAATAAATACCATAATCAGGTAAAAGTCCTAAGAGCCTTCCAGAAATCAGGAATCCAAAATGCACATTACTCTTGGGTTACTGGCTATGGCTACGACGACCTAGGAAAAGATAAATTAGACGAACTTTACGCTAATTACTTTAACACCGAAGCTGCAATTATTAGACTTCAATTAGTTTCTGGGACTCACGCTATTAGCTGTGCAATTTTAGGTAACCTTAACGCAGGTGATAAATTAGTAGCAGTAACTGGTAAACCTTACGATACTTTACAGAGCGTCTTTAAAAAATTCAAAACTAAATACTCAATTAACTACGTAGAAGGTGAAAAAAACTTAGACCCAGAAACTAAAGTAGCTTTCTTACAGCGCTCTCGCGGTTATGAATGGCGCGATAGTTATGGTTTAGACTATTTGAAAGAAAAAATAGATTTAATTAAAGAGAAAGCTCCTAATGCGATGATTTTTGTTGACAACTGCTACGGTGAATTCACCCAAAAACAAGAACCTACAGATATAGGTGCTGACTTAATAGCTGGTTCATTAATAAAGAACCCAGGAGCTGGAATTGTAGCTGCTGGAGCTTATATCGCAGGAAAGAAAGAATATGTTGAAAATGCAGCTGAAGTTTTAACTGCACCAGGCATAGGCACACATGGTGGCTGTAGCTTTGATCAAAATCGCCTCATGTTCCAAGGTTTCTTTTTAGCTCCATCTATAGTCTATGAAGCTTTAAAGGGTATGAGCCTTGCTGCTAAAGTGTTATCAAATGAAGGCTTAGAAACGATTCCAGCATTTGATGCTGAAAGAAACGATATAATCCAAGCCATTAAATTTAATAGTGAAGAGAAGCTTATAAAATTCTGTGAGCTAGTACAGAAAAACAGTCCAGTTAACTCTATGTTCAGCCCAATTCCAGATGAAATCTCAGGCTATGATGATCAAATTATCATGGCTGCTGGAGCATTTATCGAAGGTTCAAGTATAGAACTTTCAGCAGATGGACCATTAAGAGAGCCCTATATCGGTTACCTTCAAGGCGGACTTTCATACGCTCACACACGCTATGTAATCTCAGAAGTAAAAAAAGCTATTCAAGCCTAAAAAACGAAGCTAAATCATAATTTAACGAAGCTCTTAACTATTTTTTTGATCTACTGACGTTTTTGTGAGAGAATAGAGCTTGCTTTGATAGTTGCAGAAAATCTATGTAAATCTTTCTACGAAGGTAACAATAAAGAACATGTTATCTTCAGTAACACCAGCCTAGAAATCTCCAAGGGAGAATTCGTAATAATCTTTGGTGCAAGTGGCTCAGGTAAATCTACATTCTTAAATTTAGTTAGTTGCCTAGATAATATTGACTCTGGCTCATTAAGAATAAATGATATTGATTTAGCTAAGATCAGCGAGGAGGAGAAAACCTTATTTCGAAGAAAAAATATTGGTTTTATTTTCCAAAACTTCAATTTAATTCCGACACTTACTGTTGAAGAAAATATTTTATTACCGCTTGAATTGAATGGTTTATATGTAAAAGAAAATATTGATTTAAGCCTAAGTATGTTAAAAACCGTGGGTTTAATTAACAAAAAATCTTCTTTCCCAGAGAAGCTTTCAGGTGGTGAACAACAAAGAGTAGCTCTAGTTAGAGCATTATCACATAGACCGGAAATTTTACTTGCTGATGAACCTACTGGAAACTTAGATTCAGAAACAGCTGAAGTAGTTATGAATTTACTTATGACTCTAAGAGAGGATTATGCCCCTACCACTATAATGGTTAGTCACGACAGAGATTTAATCAAATATGCTGATAGAGCGGTCTACCTAAAAAATAGAGTTTTTCATAATGAGCCAGCAGAACTAGAAGAGAGAGATACAAACAATGCTTCCAATATCACTCTTTAAATCTAGTAGTCGTTTTATTACTAAAAACTCTTGGCAATTCTTTTCTTTAATAGCAGGTATTGTTCTTTCAGTTGCAATCATTACAGCGACTGACATTGCGATTAATTCAGCAAAAAAATCTTTTAAACTATCAACTGAAATTATTAATGGTAAGGCGACTCACCATATCATATCTAACTCTGAGAAAATTTCAGAAAAGGTTTTAAATAAGCTTTATTTAAATGAAAATATTGCTATCGCACCTATCATTGAAGATTTCATAGTTAAAAACGATGAACTATATAAAGTAATCGGCTTTGACCCTTTTTCTGATTATGAGTTCCGTTCGATATCAAATGACTTAACTTTAAAAAAATTCAACGCATCACCTTTTATAAATAACTTAGAAGCTTTTCTTTGTTCTAAAAGAACAGCTGAAAATTTAAAAATAATTTCTGGAGACACCATCGAGTTTAATAGCTTTAGAGGCTATTACCCGCTTAAATTATATGGGGTTTTAGACTCTGAATCTAAAGAAGAAAGCTCTAGCTTAGACAATATTTTATTTGTAGACATCTCTACGGCTCAAGAATTACTAAATTTAAAGTCTTATATAAGCAGAGTTGATTTAATACTTCCAGATAATTTTGACACCGAAGCTTTCAAAGAAAAAATCGTTAAGCTTGATAAGTCCTTAATTTTGATTAAAGCCTCTGATAGAAATGAATCTAAAGAATTAATGACTAAATCTTTTAACACTAACTTAAGTGCACTTAGTTTACTTGCTATGTTAGTAGGTGTTTTTCTAATCTATAACACCATGACCTTCTCTGTACTGCAGAGAAGAAAAATCATTGGAGTCTTTAGAGCTATAGGAGCTAGTAAAAATGAAATATTCTCAAGCATTATATTTGAATCAAGTTTACTTGCCATAATTGGAACCATTCTTGGAATTAGTTTAGGAATAGGTTTAGCAAAAATAATTTTAGATCTTATAACACGAACTATAAATGATTTATATTTCGTTATCCAAGTAAACCAAATCAACATAGATACTATTGATTTACTAAAACCTGCTCTAATAGGAATTTTGACATCCATCTTTTCAGCGTTTTTACCAGCACTAGAAGCAAGTAATACTCCTGTAAATAATGCACTGAAAGAAATAGACATAGAGGAAAAAAGTAAAAAATATATTCCTCAATTAAACTTAATCGCTTTGATACTAATAGTTCTAGCTTTTATTATATTTTCTATTTTTACGCATAATATTCCACTTTGTTTTCTAGGTTTATTTTTACTAGTATTTGGCTGCGCTCTCTTTATCCCTTGCCTAGTATATAATTCAGACTTTATTCTTAATTTCATCTTTAAAGATAGTTTAGGGATAGCAGCAATGATTTCTGCTAGAAGTCTCCAAAAAAATTTAAGTAGAAATGCTATCGCTATAGCTGCTCTCAGTGTTTCTCTGTCATTATTCCTATCACTTGATATAGCGATTAGTAGTTTTAGAAACACTGTGGAGGACTGGCTAAATTACTCTTTATTTGCTGATGTTTATATTTCAAGCCCTAAACTTGTATCTAACAAAAACAGTGTTTCACTTGATACTAAACTACTAAACTTTGTTAAAAATTCAAACACAGAAAAAGTTTCAGAGATAAGTGAGTATCATCTTCGTGATATTAGGTCTCCAGATTCTACTGTTAGACTTGCAAGTATAAACTCATTAAAAGTAGTAAAAGAGTCATTTAAATTTAAAGCTCCACTAGATAAAGAATCCATCAAGCAACTCTGGGAACTATTTGATAATAAAGGTGGCTTAATAGTTTCTGCTCCTTATGCCTATAAACACGATACGAAAGTAGGTGAAGAGCTTGAATTATTTACAGATAAAGGCTTGAAAAGTTTTAAAGTACTCGGTATATTTAATGACTATAGTTCTGATCAAGGTTTACTGATTATGCATCAAGACTTCTATCGATCATTATGGAATGATAATTCTGTAAGTTCACTCGGGGTATTTATCAAAGATAAATCAGACGACACCAAATTTATTGAAAACTTTAAAGAGAAGGCTATAGCCAAAAATATCCCTGCTGATAGCTTTGAAATAAGGTCTAATAAACAACTATTAGATGAGTCATTAATAATCTTTGATAGAACTTTTAGAATTACATCTGTTTTAAAAGTTATAGCTATTATTGTTGCAGCCTTTGGTATCTTTAATGCTTTACTTGCATTACTTATAGAAAGAAAAAAAGAGTTTGCTCTTCTTAAAGCTTTAGGTTTAAGTGATAAAGATATTTTCAAAACCAATTCCATTCAAGCTCTTAGCATGGGTTTACTTTCATGGCTATATAGTATTCCTATTGGAATCCTTTCTGCGTGGGTAATGATAGATGTTATCAACCACAGATCTTTTGGCTGGGATATTCACTTTAGTTTAGATATTAAAAACTTCATGATTGCACTTGCTGTTTCTTTAAGCTGCTCCTTCCTTGCATCTCTTTATCCAAGCCTAAAACTAAAAGATATACCTGCATCCATTTTACTTAAAGACTAAATATGAAAAATAATACTATAGTCATCTTTATAGCTCTAATCCTCTTAGCAAGCCTAAGTTACTTAGGAGTAAAGAATGCAAATACTTCAACTAATAAAGATTTCAATTTAACTAAACCTAGTAAATTGATGAAAGCAAATAAAGAAGATGATGTAGCATTTGCAAAAGCTATAGATCCTCGTGATTTCATATTCCCTCTAGATCATGGTCCACATAAGGAATTTAAAACAGAATGGTGGTATTATACTGGAAATTTAGAAGCTGAAACAGGTGAAGAGTTTGGTTATCAAATAACAATATTTAGAAATGGCTTAATGCCTGAAAGCTCAGACTCTGCTCCTAAAGCAAACTCTTGGCAAAGTAAACAAATTTACATGGCGCACTTTGCAGTATCAGATATCTCAAATCATCATTTTTATTCATATGAAAAATTTTCAAGAGACTCTGCTGGCTTAGCAGGTGCAAAGGCAGAACCACACAAGGTTTGGTTAAAAGATTGGTCAATAAAATCTTTTGATAATAAAAGTGGAGAAACTTATCCTGTTCTTATCACTGCAAAAGAAGGAGATGTTGAACTACAGCTTGAACTAGACCCAGTAAAGCCTATAACCCTTCAAGGTGATCAAGGTTTAAGTCAGAAAACGCAAGGACTTGGCAACGCTTCTTACTATTACTCTATATCAAGGCTTGCAAGCGTTGGTAATATAAAAATTAAAGATAAATCTTTTAAAGTAAAAGGCTATAGTTGGCTTGATCGTGAATGGAGCACTAGCTCACTTGGTGATTCTTTGGTAGGCTGGGATTGGTTTGCCTTACAATTATCAAATAATATTGAAATAATGTACTATAGGCTTAGAGATTCTGCTGGAAACACAGACCCTTACAGTACAGGGGTTATCATTGACTCTGAAGGACAAAAACACAGCTTCTCTCATAAAGATATAAAGCTTAAAGAAAAATCACACTTCCACAGTTCATACAGTAACGGTAACTATCCTATAAGCTGGAGAATGGAAATACCTAAGCTGAAACTGAAAATCAATATTAAAGCAGCAGTAAAAGACCAAGAACATCATAATGCTTATCCGTACTATGAAGGTGCAGTAAAAATTGATGGTAGCTTTGCTGATGAGAAAATTAACGGGAAAGGATATATGGAGCTTGTCGGATACTAAGGTATAATTAGTTTATGCCCCTAAGACTTGGTACGGATCTTTGCGACCCTAATAGAATTGAAAAAGTTTTAAGAAGATACGGAAAAAAATTCGTAAATAAAATTCTGACGGCAGAAGAACAAGAATATTTAGAATTTGGTTTTAACCAAAGAAGCTTCAAACCTTCACTCAGCCATAGGCTTGCAGCCAGGTACGCTGCAAAAGAAGCTGTAGCAAAAGCTCTGGGAACTGGAATCGGAAAAGAAGTAGCATTCCATGATATTTTAATTTTAAAAAAAGAAGGTTGTGGCGCACCTTATATTAAGCTTGAAAACAACGCGGTAAATGTAGCAGAGAAGCTTGGTATAAACAAATGGGAAATTTCTATTAGTCATGAAAAGGCTATGAGTGTCGCTATCGTAATAGGCTATCAAGATTAAATGTCTAAGGACAGTAAAAAAATCAAAATCCTAATCATCCGCCTCAGTGCTCTTGGAGACATAGTTCATAGCTTTCCTGCTTTAAAGTATTTAAATGAAAAATTAGAAGACTCCATTCTGGGAGATAGATTTGAGATTGATTTTCTAATCTATAAAAACTTTAAAGATCTTTTATTTGATTTAGCTTTCATAAATAAAGTTCACGTTCTTGAAAACAAGAAACTTTCAACTCTATTAAAAACCACTCAGGAATTGAGTAAGGAGAACTATGATTACATTATAGATTTTCAAGGTTTAATAAAAACCTCACTTATAGGCTTTTTAACAAAAGGTAGATGTGTAGGCTTTGCTAAGCCTCGTGAATGGCTAGCAGGCTGGTTTTATAAATATAAACTCAAGAAATATTCCATCATGCAAAAAGGAAAGCATGTAGTTGAGCACAATCTTAAGCTTGCACACTTTGCAGTTACTCAAATTTTAAAAAGAGAGAGGGTTGAAGAAATACCAGAATTCATCCAGAAAAAAAGTACTCGAGTGTATAAATTAAACGAAGTCAAAAAAATAATTTTAATCCCCTGTACGACATGGGAATCAAAGTTTTGGGCACAAAAAAGCTGGATGGAGCTTATAGAAAAACTTCACACCAGGTTCCCTTCAGCTAAAATCTATATGACAGGTGTACTTAAAGAAAAAGCATACCTAGAAGCTATTCGCTATGAATTGCCGCGTCACGCCTATGACCAGACAGAATTAGTTTTAGATAAAAGTTTAATTGGTTTGAAACAATTCTTTTTAGATGCAGACCTTGTTTTAGGTGTTGATACAGGTCCTTTACATTTAGCTGCTGACGCACTTTATGATAGTGACAATGCACATATTATAGGTATTTATGGACCAACGTCTGCTTCTAGATCAGGTCCATATAGTTTCCATGCTTTAAGTTTTGATGAGATTTTCAATAAAAAAGCTAGTCATAAAAGGACCTTAAAAAAAGACAAAGGTTCAATTAATCAGATAAGTGCTCAATACGTATTCGATAAAGTGCTAAGTCTAACAACATAAGCAGGCTAATGCTAAAATTATGTAAATGGATTTCTTCTTTGCGATAATCAGTATTTTAGTAATTACTTTACTTATCGTAGTTCATGAATTTGGACATTTTTTAGCAGCAAAACTTTATGGTTTCCAAACTCCAATATTTGGGATTGGTTTACCTTTCGGACCATATATAGATCTATTTAAAAAGTGGGATACTCAGTTTAGGTTTTACTTTGCTTTAATTGGTGGCTTTGTTGCTATTCCTGAAACAAGTGACGAATCTAATGAAGAAACTCTTAAAGATATGGAGCTAAAGCCTCTAAGAAAATTCCCTGTATACCAAAGAGCTGTTGTTGCTGTTGCAGGAGTAGCTTTTAATATACTTTTTGCTTTTATTATTGCTATTGCAATGATCGGTACCACTGGTTTACCAAAGCTTGCTGCAAGTAATAAAATTATAGAGTTTGTCGATGAAAATTCAGCAGCAAAGCTTGCTGGTTTAAAGAAAGGTGACATTATCATCGCTGTAAATGGTACGAAAATCAAATCAGGTGCTGAACTTCAAGAAACCATTGGAAAATATCAAGACGAAGATATTAATTTAAAAGTACTGAGAGACGATAAAACAGAAAATATTTCAGTACACGCTCATGGTGCAATAGGCGTAAAACTAGGTCTTAAGAAAGAATATGTTAAATATGGTTCTAATATTTTCAACTGGGTTCAAGAAGCTTTTAAATACACCCTTGAAACTCTTATAATGATGGTATTTTCAATCATCGCGATATTCTCTTCACTTTTTGCAAAGCTAGCAAGTATAGTCGGAATCGATACCGGTATCGCTTCATCTCATCTAGGAGAGGTAAAAGGTATAGTTGGTATAGTTCAACTCATTACTGAAGATATTAAAAACAATATCTGGATGATCTTAGAATTTGCGTTCTTATTAAATTTAAATTTAGCTGTAATTAACCTACTTCCTATTCCTGCACTGGATGGTGGTTATTTAATTTTCTTAGGCTACGAAGCTATCTTTAAGAAAAAGCCTTCAATTGCACTTCAGGAAGGACTTGTACAGGCTGGTTTTATTTTCTTGCTGAGTATTATGGCTCTGACTACGATTAATGATATTAAGAATTTCTTTTAAACATAGTCTGAATCATCATTAGTTAATCAATTTTTTGTGGACTGATCGTTCTTTTATTTAATATTTTGTGTTTCATATTTATCTATGACAGATTTTATTATTGTTGACCCTCTAGTATCTAAATATATTTCAGCAATTTTTTTAACATTCTCTATTTGATTTTCTTCAAGTAACCTCTCAGCTAATTCAGTAACTTGTGATCTATAAAATTCAGAAGAAACACCAGGGCATACACCATTATTTGCTAATTCGAAAAAAATTAAAGAAACTTCACTTGGTGATCTTTTGGTATGAGTAAGTAAATTGTCAATTATACGATATGAATTAAATTCTGATATGTATTTAGCTGAAAATAAGCACCAATTTAAAATTTGCTTATTAATTACATCTACTTTACTTAAACTATTAATAAAACCTGTTTTAGCAATGATAATTTCTTTATCATCTTGATCATTTAATTTTAATTTATGAAAGACTTTGTCTAATAAGATCATTAGCTTTTCACTTATAGCTTGGTTTGATAAAGCCTCTATTGCTTTATTTACTATGATAGACATGTGAATAGGCTTTTGTTTTTCTATAAGATAACTTATAAGAGAATCATCTTTTAATATGTCATCAAGACCATCAATATAAGCTAAACATATTTGTGTTACAAGCATTTGATTCGCAAATCTCTGTTCTTCAAAATCAATATCAATAGCTCTTTTGTAATGTCCATTGTTTTTTAAAAAATAATGAACATTATCTGGTGGGCGCATATATCCAGCCAAAAAACCAGTTATTGCTGCTTCCCACAATTCTTTTTTTTCAAAATCAAAGATTTTTGTATATTCATTGTTTAACCAATCTTTATCAATTTCAGTGATATATCTAGCTAGGGTTACATATGCTTCTACCAAATTATTTTTTAATGAACTTTCTATTAATGTAATCATTCTCTCAGACCAATTAATAAAATTCTTTTTACTTGTGTAAGGATAGAAATCCAAAATCAAAAATTCTAATAATTTACCATGTGTTGTGTTTATAACAAAATTAATTAAATCCTTATAATCACGACACTCTGCATTTGGGGTAATTTCACCAATCTCTAAAGTTACCTTCTCAATAAGCTTCAGATCATTATTATTTAGTGACAACTTATCATTTGAAAAGATACTTCGAAAATAGTCAATAATTGCAGAAAGAAAATACTCTGCATAATTAAATTTCAAATCCCCCATTTTAATAGTCTCTATTAATCTTGAATCACCTACTGCATCTTCTATAAATTTGAAAATTTGTTTATAGTCATAGTTAAATATATTTTTTGCACCTTTGAAAGATCTCATTATTCCCCAAAGGTAAATATAATCTAGGTCTTTATAGAGATGTATCTCATTTTCAAGTGATACTAATTCTTCAAAGATAACTTCACCTAATACATCTGCAAGCCCTTCTTTTGAACCGTCTTCAAATCTCCTATTTGTATCATCAAATTCATTTAAGTATTCAATTCTTTTCATATGATTCATACTCTTTATTTGTTGAAATGAAAGCGGAGACTTGTTACCTGATGTAAACTTTATAGAAAAGATCTTGCCAGGATTTTCAATTTCAATAGAATTAATTTGATTCTGTTTATTAAATTCATTTGTTACTTGCTTTAAGTTAGTTTTGAGCAGACTGTTTAGCCATTCTTTTTTCTGATATGCTAAGCGTACTTTATCAATATCCTTTTCAAAGGTATCAATTTCATTGATCCAATTTATTATTTGTGAAACTTCATTTTCTGTGAAACTGAGACAATTATTTTCAAATAAAGTATATAGTTCGTATTTACACGGGAAGTATTTTAGTGGATTTTCGTTAAGATTAAAAAAAAGATTTTTAAGTTCAAAAAATCTTAGATTAACTATATGTAAAAATATTCTTTTAAAAATCAAATAATCACTGTTATCATTCCAAAAATCCAAAAGAGTTTTATTGAATTCTTCAGATAGGTTTGTAAAATATAAAAGTTTTACCATTAGCTGGATGATTAGTATTTCATTTTTATACAAAGCATCATTTTTGTCATTCAAGTCAGGGATATTAATATAATTAAAATCTTCTCCGAAATCTATTCTTTTTAAAATAGCTTTAGCAACAATATTAATTCCATCAAGTCCAAGAGTTTTAGATATTCCTTCTGAGTAATCTTCGTAAATTTTTTGAAAATAATAGTTATCAATAACTAAAGAATCAACAATTTCATCATTTAAATTGATTACTGGATTTGCAATTTTTTCAATAATTTTCAGAAGACTATCAAACATACTATGTTCAATTAAAGATGGAACGATATATTCATATAATGCATTTGAAATAAATCTCTCAGAGAAGTGTTTATCTTCTATACAAAAAATTAAAAAGTTTATATCTTTTTCGTCTATAAAGTTTTTTGGCAGTGAAAAAATTAAATTTAATATTACTTCATTTATTAGATAATTTTGTTGTTTATTGTTGAAATCAAATTTTGTAAATTGATTAATAATATTCCGTAATGCATTACAATACTCATCTTTTGGATTTTTTTTAAATTGTATAGCTACAGCTTTTAGGTAAGGGAGAACATACCTTTTTAATCCATTTTCATTATTAGCCATGAGGCTATTTTCAATTTTAAAAGCATTGAGTTCAAATAAAGGCTCTAAATAATCTATTGCAGACTTTTCTATTGATAACTTTTCATAGAAATTTTTTAAAGCGTTTTCACCTCTTATGCTTTTATACTTAGCTTTGAAAATTTCTTTATCTTCTATACCACTCAATAACTCATCACTAATATTAAAAGATTGTTTTTTAAACACATAATCATACCTTGGGTCAATACTTATCTCTTTAAGCCAATCATCAATTATATTTTTTAATTCTTCAAACCCACTATCATCTATAAAGTAAGCAATTAACTCTATACCAAGTTCAGAGTAATAACTGCTCTGCGCTTTTATGATATCTTCTTCACCTTTTAAAAAAGGGAGTAAGATACTGTGAGGTTTTTCTTTTTCATTTTCACCGATACTTCTCATCAAGAAATCAAGAATTTCAAATTCCTCAAGCCCATATCCTAAAAACAAAACACTATAATCTTTGAATATTGAAGATAGAAAATTATTGAATCTCCCCTCATCCCGGTAACATTTTAAATACTGATCTACTGTTAATACTACTTCTTTAGGTGAACGGTCAAATGAGCCATGTAAGTGATATAAAGAATCTTTTTCTGGTTTATCTTTTTCTTTTACATTAGAGAATATTCGGTTAGATTTATCTCCTGTTTCAAATACTCTAGTAAATAAATTGTCGATATTTGTCGTTAAAAATAAACCATTAGGGTTTAAATTCCTTAAACTTGAGTAAGTGTTAAATCTATTATTTTTTTCTTTATCAGGTTCTAAACATTCCCCAATCACTTCCCAGAATTGATTTTCATAATCTTTCAGTAAATTTTTACAAATAGTAATAACTTTCTTTTTGTCGTTTTCTTTGTACAAATATTCACCTGTTCTATAGCTAATCAAATTACTTTCGTGTTTTACACACAGATCAACTAATTTATCAGCCATAGCCTTCCATGAACTACATCCACAAATTCTAGACACTCCTGCACCAACAAATATTGCAAGAGGGCGTGATTCACTATTTGTCGCATGAAAAATAGAATCTTTAATAGATTTAGGGACTTTGTAGGGCTTAGTTAAAATATTTTCTAACTCCATCACTTAGAAGCAGTCTTCTTACCCTTTCTATTACTCTTCACAATTTTACTATCCCCAACATGAAAAACCTCAAGCCCATTTCGCTCCATAATTTTCAAAAGCCTAGAAGCTGGTCCTCCTGGCTTTCTTTCTCCTCTTTCCCATGCTGAGATTAGATTTTTACTTACATTTAAATAATCCGCAAAGACCGGCTGAGAAAGGTTTAGACTCTGTCTTATTTCAACAATTTCGTCTGCACTTATATCATCTGAAGGAAGCAAACAGTCTTGATCAAATTTATCCATTGTAATCTTATCTATTGCTCCTATTTTTTGAAGAGCACTTAAGCCTTCATGCAGGTCTTCTAATGCTTCAGACTTATATTTTTTCTTTTTTGTTTTACTCATTCCTGTTCACCTCAAATAGTTCTTTCTATGTTATTAATTCTTGTATTTGTTTATCTGAAAGGTTCAAAAAATTTAGCGCCAAGATTCGCATCTACTTTATTCTTTTCAAGTTCTTTAACAGCTGTAATTAAAGATGACACAGTAATTTTCTCCGATTTTATAAATCTCAGAAATGATTTTGCATAATATAGTTTAGTTAACTTCAAACTTCAACCATAACACTATGTGTTATACCATGCTTATATTATAGAACTGTTAACTTAAAAAAGTAAAGCTTCTTATCTTCTAAACAGATATTTAAATAGGTTTTTATGTTTTCACAGCAGACTTAGTTTAATGAACTTTTTTGAGTTTTGACATTTTCAAAGAAAATGTACTATAAACCGATCCTAAAATTGCATTAAGCTAATGTCTGACTGTGAATTAAACGATAAAAACCCTTATTTACAAATCAACCTCAAAGTCTTTCATCATAACTCTAAGCTTCTGCAAAGCTTTTTGATGAAGTTGACTTGCTCTTGATTCTGATATCTCTAAAACCGTACCAATTTCTTTAAAAGTTAATTTCTCATAGTGATACAGTGAGATTATTAGTCTTTCTCTTTCTTTTAAGTTATCAATAGCCTGCGCTAATTTATCTTTTACTAGATTACCTTCAGCTAAACTTTCTGTAGACTCTGTTAATGCTGGCATTTTATCTACGAGTGCTGTTGCTCCTTCATCTGAAGATGAATTACCATTTTCTTGAGCATCTAAGGAAAATATTATTGCGCTTGATTCTTGTTTTAAAACTCTTAATTCTGAATCTTCGATTAAAAGATGTTGTTTAATTTCCACTTCAGAAGGTGTTCTACCTAACTTTTTCTCAAGGTCTGCTAATCTTGTGTTGAACCGCTTTACTCTTTCTCTACTGTTTCTCGAAAGAAAATCTCTTGATCTTAAGAAATCAAGAATCGATCCCCGAATCCGACTTGTTGCAAAAGTCTCAAATGAACAATCTTTTGTGTTATCGAATCTATCGATAGCTTCAATTAAACCTATAGTTCCATAACCAACTAAATCTTCTCTATCAAAGTCAGCAGTTTCGATATGTGGAAATCTTCCAGCAACCCAGTTTACTAGATGAGCGTATCTGATTATGAGCTGTTCTCTCATTTCAGCTCTGCGATTTGATTTATTATTATATCTAGCCCACAATCTATTATTCTCCGCTTTTCTTTCAACACTCTTTAAATCCAAATTCAAAGAATTTGAAAGTAGAACATGCTTCTTTTTTGAAGTGTTCCCCTTTGATTCAAACTGTGTTGAACTACCTTGCATAAATTAATCCTTTCTGCATTCACCTTACTTCTTCTGCTTCGACTCTGAATCAAAACTCTGCAGTTTCCTATATCTCATCGCCAGTTCTTCCTCTCGTCTCTGTAACCTGAGTTCACGCTTCTTACCAAAACTCTTAATGTGAGCCTTTTGAACATGAACCACCAGCAACCTTAATACCACAAAACAAATCAGCGATATTATGATCGAAACGAACAAAGTGTCAGCGATGACAGTAGCAATATCTGCACTTTCATCAGACATAAGCCTTAAAACTAGAAGTATCGAGGTACAGAGCATAAAAACCACAGCTGCTAATGTAGGTACTAACCTTGAGTAGTTCTCAAGTTGACCCCTTAGTGATGATTTTATTGCGTCCTTACTCTCTACCATTCTTGACTGCCCTTTTTAGGGATTCGCTCCAAGACTTAATAATGATATTCCATAATTCTCCAGCTTTTTTTCGTAAGCTAAGAACATGAAAATAGTCTCAAATATCAAGAAATGAGGCCATACTTATAGAGATAATTGGTATTTTTAATTAAGAGAGAGTTAAATTTTACAAAATAATGAAGAGAAAGTGAAGAAAATTAAGAATCTTGTTTTAATGATACAGAATCGGTGTCAAAAAGCCGTTTATTATAACAACACCGATAATCACAGCAGTAGAAGCTCTACTTGTAGCTAAACCGACATCTTTAGATGAATTTCCACAGGTAAGTGCAGTAGTAACTACCACCATAATCATAAAAATATTAAATATTTCAGTCTTAAGTAAAGGATAAAAGTACTCTTTCATCGTTGCATAGCGCCATGCTGAGTCTAAAAACTCAACATACTCTAACTTTATCGAGATATTGGCCATAATCATCCCTGAAATAGTGCTAACAAATGCTGAAATCGCAAGAATAACTGGCGTTACTAATATAATTGCAAGTAACCTAGGACTGAAAAGATAGTATAAAGGATCTACTTTCATTATTTGAAGAGCGTTAATTTGATCACTGATCTTCATTGTTGCAATTTCTGCTGTAAATGCCGTGCCACATCTTGCCATAATTGCAAAAGATATAAAGATAGGAGTAATTTCTTGAAGATTACTTAAAGTTATCGCAGCTCCAATTAATTCTCGTCCACCATATTTTGCAAGTTCCGTTGCTGTATTTACAGTAATGATAAGACTACTTACACAAGTTAGAACAAGAATCATAGGTAATGATTCATAAGCTATAAATACTATTTGTCTAACGAGTTCCCCTCTTTCGATGCGAGATTTAAGAATCTGCATGAAAGATAAATACAAGTTATATAAACATAGTCCTATGAAGTTCACTAAAATACTAAACTTTTTACTTTTTCTACTGCTTCTTTAATCTTACTAGGATCTTTAGCACCTGCTTGAGCGAAGTCTGGTCTGCCACCACCACCGCCTTTACAGATAGTCGCAGCTTCTTTAACAATATTATTCACTCGATACTTATCTTCTTTAGCTAAATTCTTAGAACATGAACCTAAAAGTACAACTTTACCTTGGAATTCACTTATAAAGAATAACCAAGCTTCATTATTTTCAGCCTCAATCTTCACTTTTAGATCATTTGCAAGTTCTTTTATAATATCAGCATCTAAACCAGAGTCAAAAATCTCATTTAAATGACAAATCACATACTTTCTATTAGCCTCACTATGCGCTGAACTTAAAATATCATCAAGTTTCTCTCTTGCTTGTTGAAGAATTTTTTGTTTTGCTTTCTTTACAGCTTCTTTTTCAGCAGCTTTCTTTGCAGCTTCTTCTGCTTCAGCCTTAGCTTTAGCTTCTTCTTCTGCTATAAACTTATCGGCTAAACTTGCCGCAAATAATTTTATTCTTCTAATTCCAGCAGCCACTGAAGACTCACTTGCAATTTTAACTTTCTGAATTTCAGCTGTATTAGTTACGTGAGTTCCACCACAAAGTTCCATCGAAGCTAATTCAGATTCATTTCCCATTTTTAGGACACGAACATCACCTTCATACTTATCTTCAAAGAAAGCTAAAGCCCCCATTTTAATTGCTTCATCAAAATCCGTTTCTATAGTTTCGACAGGAAAAGAAGCTTTTATCCAGTCATTTAGCTGTTTTTCAACTTTGTTAATCTCGTCTTTATTCAAACCTCTATCAAAGTTAAAGTCAAATCTAGTATATTCAGCACAAACCTGAGAACCTGCTTGCTGAACTGAGTTACCTAAAACCTTTCTAAGTGCAGCTTGTAAAAGGTGACAAGTACTATGATGAATCTTAGTAAGCGCTCTTTCATTTTTATTGATCTCAGCTTTTACTTTATCACCGACTTTTAAGATATCACCCGTGTTTAAAGCTACAGAATCTTTATGTAAATCAAATTCAATAGTATGAAGTGATCTTCCTTCTTTAGCTTTTACATTAGTAACTTTAATTAATTGGTTAGAAGAAGTATCATTATCGCTGGTTACTTCTTTTATAAGGAAACCTTTATCAGCAAGCTGTCCACCAGACTCAGCATAGAATACAGTTTTATCAAGTAAAACTTTTAATTGAAGTTTAGCTTCTTCATTTTTAGCCGCTAATTCTTTTATATTAATAGCTTTAAGACTCTCACTTTCAGCATCAAAGATCGCAAGCACAGTAGCTTCATTCTCTTCAGAGTCATAACCTAAGAATTCAGTTTCAGGAAACTCTAGTAAAGCCTTTGATATCTTTTGATCCGCAACCACTGAATTACTAAAGTTATCTGAAGAAGAAGCTTCAGAGTGTTTCTCTTTAGCAGCTTCATATGCTTTATAGTCTATCTCTAAACCTTTCTCTAAAGCGATATCTTCTGTTAGCTCAAGCGGAAAACCATATGTAGAATATAGATCAAAAACAAAGTTACCATCAAGTATCTTAGCTTTAGCTTCAGCTATTTTTTCATTTAATTTAGATAAGCCATTTTCGATAGTCTTAGAAAACTGCTCTTCTTCTTTTTTAAGAACAGCTTCAATATTTTCTTTATTTACATCAAGCTCAGCATAGAACTTAGAGTAAATCTCTATCACCTTTTTAGATAAAATAGCTAAGAAAGACTGCTCACGAAGTCCGAGCTTATATAGGAATCTAGCCGCTCTTCTAATAAGCATTCTAAGAACATAACCACGACTTAAATTACTCGGTCTAACCCCATCAGCGATTAGAAAACTAGCACATCTAAGGTGGTCAACAACTATCTTTAAGTAACTTAAATTCTCAGGATTAGCATCTACACTAAAATCAGGAAGCTTAGCTTTAATTTCCTGTGCAACAAAAGCGATTAAACCTTTAAGTTCATCAGTCTCAAAAGTGTTTTGTACTTTCTGAAGAACTAAAGCAATCCTTTCAAGTCCAGCACCGGTGTCAATATTCTTCTGAGCAAGAGGTTTGAAGTTTCCTTCTTCATTCTTTTCAAATTCCATGAAAACTAAATTCCAGATCTCAATAAACCTGTCATCAAATTCATCAGAACCAAGTTCAGGCATAGGACCTTTACCTAAATCATAATAAATCTCACTACACGGACCGCATGGACCACTAGGACCTGGAGGTCCCCAGAAGTTATCCTTAGCACCGAAACGCCAAATTCTTTTCTCAATCTCATCTTCACTAAATGAATCTTTTAAAGTCTTTTTCCAAATCTGATTCGCTTCTTCATCAAAAGGTCTTTCAGCATCCCCAGCAAAAATAGAAACATATAGTTTATTTTTATCTAAACCTAAAACTTCGTTTACAAATTCCCAAGCCATTTCAATTGCTTCTTTTTTAAAGTAATCTCCAAAAGAAAAATTACCTAACATCTCAAAGAAGCTGTGGTGACGTGGAGTATAACCGATATTAGCTAGATCACTATCTTTCCCACCAACACGCGCACACTTCTGAATACTTACAGCTCTAGGTGGCTCAGGCAAAGCCGCAGCTCCAATAAAATAGGGCACAAAAGGTACCATTCCAGCTGCATTTAATAACAGAGTAGGGTTATCAGGAACTAAAGAAGCACTTTTAAAAAACTTATGCTTTAAATTTAATTTATTCTTCCCAGCTTCAAAAAACTCTATCCAAGCTTCTCTAATTTCATTACAAGTTAGGTTCTTCATTATTATTATCGTCTTCAGTCTTTTTCTGTTCTTCTTCTAAACGTAATTTTTCTCTTTCTTCTTTACGTTTCTCTTCTTCTTCACGAATCATAGTTTCCACTCTTTCAGGCATACGTGAAGTAGCAATTTTCTCCATCTCCTCTAAAGATAAAATATTATATTCATTATTCTCAATAGCTTTAATAGTATTAAAAACTTCTTCTTTATCTAAAGTTTCTTTTTGGATAAGTTCTTGAGAGGTACCTAAAAGAATTTCTTTCTTCTCAAGTAATAGAGACTTTACCTCTTCATATAAAGTATTAATAAGGTCTCTAACCTCTTCATCGATCTTCATCGCAAACTCATCACTATAATTCTGGCTTACGTGATTTTGTCCGAGGAAAGAATTTCCTTCTCTATCTCCATAAGCAACTATACCTAAATCTCTATTCATACCGTATCTAGTAATCATAGATCTAGCGATAGCTGTACATCTTTCCATATCATTAGATGCACCCGTAGTAACATTTTCTTTACCGAAAATTATTTCTTCAGCGACTCTCCCCCCGAGAAGCACCATCATCTCTACTTTCAAATGCTTTTCTGAAGCAGAAACTTTATACTCTTCTTCAGTAGACCAAGTCAAACCTAAAGCCATCCCTCTAGGAATAATAGTTACTTTATGGAATTCATTATTAGATTCTTTATAAACACTAACTAAAGTATGTCCCATCTCGTGGATCGCAGTGTTTAACTGATCTTTAGGTTTAATAATCTTACTTCTTTTTTCTGGACCGATAGCCACTTTATCAATAGCTTCATCTAAATGTTTACTAGTGATCTCTTTATCATCTTCACGCGCAGCTAGAATAGCAGCTTCATTAACAAGGTTCATCAAATCAGCTCCACTAAAACCTGGAGTTCTTTTAGCGAAAGTCTTAATCTCCACTCCTTCAGCCATAGGCTTACCACGGACGTGAACATTTAAGATCTGCTCTCGTCCAGATAAATCAGGAGTATCTATAGATACTTTTCTATCGAATCTTCCTGGTCGTAAAAGTGCTTTATCAAGAACATCTGGTCTATTCGTAGCAGCGAGAACAATAATTCCAGAATTAGGTTGGAAACCATCCATCTCGACTAGTAACTGGTTAAGAGTCTGCTCTCTTTCATCATTTCCACCACCAGACATACCACTTCTCTGTCTACCAACAGCGTCAATTTCATCGATGAAAACTATACATGGAGCATTTTTCTTAGCTTGTTCAAATAAATCTCTAACACGGCTAGCACCAACACCAACAAACATCTCAACGAAATCAGAACCACTGATACTAAAGAAAGGCGTTCCAGCCTCACCAGCTACTGCTTTAGCAAGTAAAGTTTTACCACAACCTGGAGGACCTATCAGTAAAACACCTTTAGGAACCTTAGCCCCGAGAGCTTTATACTTCTCAGTTCTCTTAAGGAAGTCTACGATTTCTTCTAATTCTCTTTTGCTTTCAGCGATACCAGCGACGTCATCGAAAGTAACATTAATATCTTTAGTCATCATTTTTGCTCTGCTTTTACCAAAGGACATAGGACCACCGCCACTAGCATTTCGAAGCATGAAAATAAATAAACCAAACAAAGCAACAGGAACAATAAAGTTAGAAAGAATATTTATCCAGAACCCTTCATTCGGTTGAGCTTTTACATCAACTGAAATACCTTTATCTACTAATTTATCTGCGAGATCTTGGTTAGCACCTAAGATACTGGCTGGGATTCTAGCGAAATAAACTTCACCATCTCTATCTTCAATCTTCGCAACATCGTCACCATTCGTAAGTTCAACTTTATAGACTGGAGTTCTATTATCATCAGGCAGAGCTCTTTTAATAAAGTCACTGTAACTAAGAATCTTTCTTTCATTTTCCTGTCCCATTAAACTCATAGCAAAAAGAGTTAAAAATAGGATCAGAATAATTAAAGGTAATGTAGCCGGAAGTTTTTTCATATTTAGCTTATATTCAATTTTAATTCCTAATACTAGATAAAGTAAACTTTTATAGTTAAGAAACTATAATTTTGTCGTGAAATCTGTATATGTGTTATTGCTTTTAAAAACCAAGTAGTAAATATCCATTAAGTCAAACTCCTGAAATAGTGAATAGTAAAACTAGCATAGCTGCATAATAGCGACCTAGATAAAAAAAACAATGTCTAATCAAAGACATTTAGTAGAAAATATTTCTCTAAGTTAAATAATTCATAACTAACAATCTTAGGTTTAATCTAATTTAAGCAGTACCTTATTCAAAACACTAGGTTAATATAGCCACAGAGTAAGGCTTTTTGCCTATAACCAAGTCTTAATTAAATATCCTTAATTCTTAGGGATTAGATAAAAAAAAGACTATTGATTTAAACGAACTATACCGATATATTAGTAATAGGAGAAATTCCTACACTTTTTTTCAAAAATTTTTGAAAATTTTTCAAAAAAAGCTAAAGTTTTTGAAAAAAGTGCCGATATATATAAATAGATAATAGAATATTTCGTTTGGAGCTAGGGTTACCCCTAATATCCTCTTCGGTATTTTGCCTATATCATTAGTGCGAGATCACAGGGACTAAAACAAGGTCACTAAAGAGGAAAAGGAATAAGGAGCACCACAAATGATTAAACACCAAAGCCCAAGCAGAGAAGCAGTTATTGCACTAAGCCCAGTACAGTCAACAGTTCAAATTACTAAAGAACTTAACATGGCTGGATTTAACAAAATCGAGAGAGTAGATTATCAAGAAGCTTTAATCTCTCATGTAAATTTTAACAGACCAAATATCATCGTTATGTCTAGCGAATTACCTGGCGAAAGATCAGTAGCAGATTTATTAAACGCTATTGCTACTAGCTCACCAGAAACTAGAGTAATCTTCATTTCTAAGAGTGTTGAAGAAGAAAACATGTTCGACATCTACTTAGCTAAGAACATCAACGGATGGTTACTAAGCGAAAGAGCAGAAAGAACTATGTCATTCGCTATTGAAGCTGCCGAAGCTGGTCAATTATTCATCGACTTCGTTCTTAACCAAACTATTAAGACTGCAATCAGCATGAACAAGTCAGTTCTTTCATCTAACGAAACTAACTACGGAAACCTTGAGTTATTAACTGAAAGAGAAGCTGAAGTTCTTAAGTACTTATGTGATGGTTATAACTATAAAGCAGTAGCTAAAGCGTTATTCATCTCTGAGTCTACAGTAAAAACTCACATCAACAACGTATTTACTAAACTTCAAGTTAACGATAGAACTCAAGCTGTTCTTTATGCTCTAAAGCATGACTTAGAAGGTTTAATGAAAGTTACTACAAACGTATAGTAGATAGTTTGAATTAATTTCACCTCCAAACGACTCCGAAACATACCGAATACGGGATAAGCTATGGTAGCTTATTCCGTATTCACGATTTTAAACAATACACAAAGAGTATTGACGAAATGCACCAAGTAAGATAATATCAGTAATGTGAAAGATATAACATTAAACCAAGTCAATTTTCAAACAAATCCAGAGAATAAAAATAAATCACTTCCGCTGATTAAGCAGAAAATCTCTTCACTTATTGAAATAGATCATAATAACAACGAAATTAACATCCCTAGAACAACTAGAAGTGAAAGCTTAGAAACATACATAGCTTCAGGAATTATTTCAACACTAGCTCTTGCAATAGAGGATAATCTCAGTCTAGAAAATATTGATGATAATATTAGTCAAACTATTACAGATTCACTTGATGAAAAATGGCTAGAGGAATATGGTAATAAAGAATTGAAATTAAATGATAAAGAAATAAAAGAACTATATATCTATGCTGCAAATCAAATTAAAACTAAAATATCTAAAGAATCAAATAATACTTCCACAATAATCCCCCAAAACCTTCAAGCAATTGCAGAACCCTTAACCAATCCATACCTAGATAAAATTAAAAGTCAAATTCAACAAATTGTTCAAAAAAACAATGATAACTTTATATTCCCAGAAACTAAAAGAAGTGACAATATTGAAAAAAGATTAGCGACTGAAATAATTCAAACTTTTCTATTAGATGATTCTCCAACAAAAGAAAGTATTGATGATATCTTAAACAATGATATACAAGATTTACTTGATGAACAATATTTAGATGATTCTGGAAATAAAGTTGCTAAACTCAATGATAAAGAACTATTTATGTTGCATGAGTTTGCAGCAAATGTCATAAAATCAAAAGTTTAAAATCAAACTAAATTTCTCAAATAACAAATTCCAACTCTTAATACTAAATTTATCTATAATAACGCTGTTTTAAGATACTGTTACAAAAATCAGTGGTACAATACAATTAAAACGAATTAAAATTTATGTTTGAAAGATTTACAGAGAAAGCGATCAAGGTAATTATGTTAGCCCAGGAAGAAGCAAGAAGGCTGGGGCATAATTTCGTCGGAACAGAGCAAATTTTACTAGGCTTAATCGGTGAAGGTACTGGAGTTGCCGCTAAAACACTGAAGTCTATGGGTGTTAATCTAAAAGATGCGAGAATTGAGGTTGAAAAGATTATCGGCAGAGGATCTGGCTTCGTAGCAGTTGAGATTCCCTTCACACCGAGAGCGAAATGGGTTTTAGAACTTAGTTGGGATGAAGCTAGACAGTTTGGTCATAACTATATAGGAACAGAACACTTACTTTTAGGACTAATTAGAGAAGGTGAAGGTGTTGCAGCTAGAGTTCTTGATAATTTAGGTGTAGATTTAGCTAAAGTTCGTCAACACATCATCAGATTACTTGGTGAATCTGGTTCAAGTTCAAGCGCTTCTGCAAACACAGCATCAAATGGTGCTAATAACTCATTATTAGGCGTCGGTTCTAATAAAAGTAATAACCAAAACTCAAGAACTCGAACTCCTACCTTAGACGAGTTCGGTACAGATCTTACTTTAGCTGCAGCTGAAGGTAGACTTGACCCAGTAATCGGTAGAAGTGAAGAAATCGAAAGAGTTGTTCAGATTTTAGGTAGAAGAACTAAAAATAACCCCGTATTAATTGGTGAGCCAGGAGTTGGTAAAACAGCTGTAGCTGAAGGTTTAGCTCAGAAGATAGTTTCAAACGATGTACCTGAAATTTTAGTAGGGAAGAAATTAATCGTTTTAGATTTAGGTCTTTTAGTTGCTGGTACTAAGTATCGTGGTGAATTCGAAGAAAGACTTAAAAAGATCATGGATGAGATCCGCGCAGCAGGTAACATGATGCTTGTTATCGATGAACTTCACACTTTAATCGGTGCAGGTGCAGCTGAAGGTGCAATCGACGCAGCGAATATCTTGAAACCAGCTTTAGCTAGGGGAGAGTTACAGTGTATCGGTACTACTACTCTAGAAGAATACAGAAAACATATCGAAAGAGATGCGGCTTTGGAAAGAAGATTCCAGCCTGTTGTAATAGATTCTCCATCTGTTGAAGAAACTATCCAGATTATTAAAGGTTTGAGACAGAAGTATGAAGAGCATCATCATTTGATTATTAAAGATGAGGCAATTGAATCTGCTTCAAGATTATCTGATAGATATATCTTTGATAGATTCCTTCCAGATAAGGCTATCGATTTAATTGATGAAGCCAGTTCACGTGTAAGACTGAAAGCAAGTGGCTTACCACCTGAAGCTAAGCAGTTAGAAGATGAATTAAATGCTATCTCTCGTCAAAAAGAGGAAGCTATTCGTCAACAAGAATTTGAAAAAGCTTCACAGTTAAGAGATCAGGAAAATAATATACGTGAACAAATCAGATCTCTTCAAGAAGAGTGGAAAAAAGAACAAGAAAAAAACAAGCCTACTGTAGGTGAAGAAGAAATTGCTGAGATCGTAGCGAGTTGGACAGGTATTCCAGTAGGTGACCTGAAAGCTGGTGAAAATGACAAGCTTAAGCACATGGAAGATACGCTTCACGGTAAGATTGTTGGGCAGGATTCAGCAGTTACTGCTGTTTCTAAAGCGATTAGAAGAGCAAGAGCTGGTCTAAAGAACCCAGAAAGACCTATCGGTTCATTTGTATTCTGTGGTCCAACTGGTGTTGGTAAAACGGAACTTGCAAAAGTACTCGCAGACTACTACTTCGGTAGTTCTGAAAACTTAATCAGAGTTGATATGTCTGAGTACATGGAGAAACACACGGTAAGTAAACTGATTGGTTCACCTCCAGGTTACGTAGGATACGGTGATGGTGGTCAATTAACAGAAGCTGTTAGACGTAAACCTTATAGTGTTGTGCTTTTCGATGAGATTGAGAAAGCTCATCCTGACGTATTTAATATCATGTTACAGATGTTAGATGATGGTCATTTAACTGATAGTAAAGGTAGAAAAGTTAGCTTTAAGAACACGATTATCATCATGACATCGAATGTCGGTGCTCAGCGTATGACTAGCGATGGCGGTATGGGCTTCTTTACTTCTGGTAACCAGGAAGAAGAGGAAGAAGCGAAATACAAACGTATGAAAGATGCGGTTATGGAAGAGATGAAACGTGCTTTCAGACCAGAATTCTTAAACAGACTTGATGATATAGTAATCTTCAAACACTTAACTAGAACAGATATGAGACAAATCGTCGATATCATGAAGAAAGATCTTGAAAATAGACTTAAAGAAAAAGGTATGACTATTGTTCTTACTGATGAAGTTAAGGATAAAGTATCTGTTGAAGGTTATAACAGAACCTATGGTGCAAGACCAATGAAGCGTTCTATTCAGAAGTTACTTGAAGATCCATTGTCTGATTCATTGATAAATGAAGATCTTACAGATGGTGATGAAGTAGAGGCTTACATTGAGTTTGATGCTGAATTTCCTAAAGATAAAGTTTACGAAAACGAAGATGACGTAACTGATGAAATGAGAGATGCGGATAGAAGACAGTCTCTAATTAAAGCAGAAATTAAATTCAGAGTTTTAGGTAAATTACCTCCAGAGAAACAAGAAGAACTTAAAAAGTCTACTCTTAAGAAGAAGAAAAAAGCTTTAGGTATAGGAACAGGTTCATCTAGCCCAGGTGGTGGCGGAGGTAGTGAGCCAGTTGGTAGTAAGACTGCTTAAGAACTTGAATTTATTTTATGAATCTCAAGAAAAAGATCTTCGTTATTAGAATGAGATACCCATATCAAGTATGAAATTATTTGTAACATCACTAAGTTCATACTCTAATGAGTTTGTATTGGATTCATAGGTAGCTTTTTCAGCAGTTAATCTAGTTATTATTTCATTTAAGGCTTGTGTGACGAGTCTAGACTGAGTAGAATCCTCTTCCTAAGGATTCTTAATATACGGTGATTCAAAACTCATAGTTTCCAACTCACGATCATCAATATCTTGATTAGTTTGCTTTACAAAATTTTGAACATTATTAATATCTAGAGTCATTAACTCATCCCCACTTAATAATGCTTTACCAAATTATAATTAAGTACTATTTAAAAGTCTTATAAATTTTCTCCACTCTTAACCCAAACTTAAGATTTCTTATGTATGCTGAGAAAGAAGGGAAATAATTTATGTCAACAACGAGTATCAATAGTAATCCAGATGACCCTAGACTACAAAATCAGGGTAATGGTACAAATCAAACAGGGGCTGCAGCAAATAATGCAACAACAGAGAATGATCTTCCAACTTCAACAAGTGATACTACAGCAACGACAGAAGAGACAGATAGTAGTTTTAATAATATAGAAGATTTAACAGCAGCCTTAACTGAAGACATCCAGGATGGATCACTTGACTTCACCATAGAAGATGGACCAGATACTAAAGATGTAGATTTTAGTACAACATTATTTTCAGAAGAAAGCATAGCAAATGATCAAGCTTTACTTGGAACAATGAATGAGGAAGTAGCTACACTATCAGGTGAAGATGAGGTTATGAATTATTTAACTGAAGCAGCTTTAAAGTATGAATTCGGTGATGACATTAATATGGATGACTTTGAAGTTCTCTCAGAAGAACTAGACGAAGATTCAGGCTTTATGTTTACGTCTTACGGTAATGGAGATCAAGAGATTTTAATTTTCAGTAGATACGATGATGAAGACAAGCATGCAGAATTGGGTATCTATAGAGATGATGAGTCAACGACTAAATTTGATTACTCTGAGCTAAACAAAACCGAAAGAGGTGTTGTAATGCAACACGCAACCGATTTCTACGACAATGAAGACGGAGAAAAAGAAAGAGAGTTTGCGTTGATCTATGATGATAAAGCCTTTAAGGGAACTGATAGAGAAGATACGGATACCGGTTTATGGACAACGGAATCACAGAAAATAGGTGAGGAGCAAACAAGCTATAGCTCTGTTAAATTTAATGACGGAACCATAATGGTTCAAGCTTATACTCCTGATGAAAATAAAGTTGAGATTCAAATAACAAATGATATCGGTACAGCATTTATGAACACCGATGAAACTGTTGCATTCACGACAGAAGGACAAAACTTTAGAGATAATTTAAACGATAATATTACAGCTGATGCAGACATACCACCAGGTGGAATGCTTTATATGAACTACGATGAACAAGGAAATGAAGTTGGCTACTCAGCAAATCCAGATGCTGATATGGCTGTAGGGATCTATGAAAACTTGGTTCAAGTAGGTGATGATAGCCAGCTTGCTGCTTTACAGGAAGAATTTAATAGTTTGGTGACTGAAGTAGGAAACTTAACTACAAGATTATACGACCATGAAGATGGTGATTCTGCGATTTTAACTGGTGCTCCGAACACCGTAACCCAGCTTCTACTATCTGAAGCGATGACAGAAATGATAACTGTAACAAACCAAATAGCTGAGCTTGGTGGTGTTGCTGGACAGTAATATAGATCACTCTTAATTAAACCTTAAATATTTTTTGCAACAATAGCCCTTGAGGTAAAGAGCGAGATGGGGACTAATGTTAACGGTTAAAATTTTCAAAACCAAAATATTAATGGGACTAACACTCCTAATAACAATTCAGATACTGTTACCGGCGATTTAGATGGACAGTATGAAGATATTAATAGCTTAGTTAATGACCTTACTAGTAACCTTGGAAATGAAGAAACACCTGAAGTAACATCTCAATCTAATATTGCATCGACTCTAATGACAAATGAAAGTATTGCAGAGGATAGGGCATACTTAGGTGAATTAAATGCAACTGTCTCAGCCATGAATGATCCAGATGCTATTAATGATCTTCTAACTGAAGAGCTTTTACAATACGAATTTGGGGATATTGTAGCTTTAGATGATTTTGAGGTAATAGCTGAAGAATTAGACGAAGAATCTGGCTTTATGTTTACAACTTATCAAAGTGTTGGCGAGGTTATAACTCTTTTTAGTAAATACGATGAAACAGACAAACATTCTGAAATGGGTATTTATCGTGCAGATGGATCTACAACTAAACTAGATTACTCATCTCTAAATGATCATAGAGGTGTGGTCATGCAACATGCTTCAGATTTTTATACCAATGACAGTGGTGAAAAGCAAAGAGACTTTGCTTTAATATATGATGATAAATCTTTTATAGGTGAAGAATACTTAGATAATGAAACTGGTTTATGGAAGTCAGAATCAACAAGAAATAATGATCCAGCAGTAGAAGTATACTCTACAAAATATGAAAATGGCATTATTCATATTGATCAATATGATACAGAAAGTAATTCTGTAAATGTTCAACTTACTAATGATATTGGAACAGTGAAACTCGACACTGATCATTCAGTACAGTTCGGTACCTATCACAACCTTAGAGATGGTGGTGGTCTACAATACATGCAATATGATGAAAATGGTAATGAGACAGGCTATGAACGTGGAGCTGATGGTGATGTTGATCAGGATATTTATAATGGTTTTAATAACCCAGGTGATCAAGGAGAAGTCAATGATCTTTTAACCCAGTTCCAAAAACAAGTAACTGAAATTAGTCACTGGAAGGCTCTTTACTATGAACATGAAAGTACTCCACGTGGAGTTGTTATGCAAATCAATATGGGTGATGCTACAGCTAAGATGATAGATTATACTAATCGCCTAGCTGAACTTGGTGCGATGTAAGTTATTACTTAATCGCCATAATATCCTCAAGCTTCTTAGAAATCTTCTTTAAATTCTCAAACTCACTGTAACTAAGGGCATCTTCAAAGTTTTCAATGTTTTTGATTCTTTTCGTATAAGTGTATGCTTTTGCTAGTGAAGCAAAGTTATAGTTATAATCAATCACTAAATATAAAGCCTCTATATGATAAGGATTTAACTTTAAACAAACATCTAGATTTCTTTGGAAGGCATCGTCATTTTTTCTAGCTCTATTTATTTTAGCTAAGAGCATGTACGCATCAATTATATTAGGATCTAAGCTTAATAAATTATCCAAAACCTTTTCAGCTTCTTCAAAATTATCATTCAAGAAATCTTCCTTAGCTTTATTCAAAGTAGTTTCATAGACTTGTGAAGCTTTTTTTATTAAATCTGAATTCAAATTCATTTGCTGAAGCTTCCTAAATTCTGGTGATTGTTTTCTATAAGAACTAGATTGTTTTTTCAAAGCTTCTTTTAGATTAAAATATAAATCTCTTTTTAATATATTGAAATCAGCTTCAGAGATATCATCAAATAATCCATAAGTTGATTTAATGTCAGTATATTTAGAAAGCTGAACTAGATTAGCTTTAATCGTTTTAGAAAAATTATGGAAATTTTCTGCAGTATGAAACTCAAGCAATGAATTATCGTTAGTGTTAACATCCTCTCTAAGACTTAAAATAAACTTTTCACGAGCTAAAAGCTTATTTGCATCAGTACTAGTAAGTATCACCCCAGCAAGGATATCTGCAGGATTATAAATAGAAAGATAATTTAGCTTAGCCTTCAATTTCTCATCCTTAAAGAACTTTTTATTTATCAGTTCATAACCTAAATTGAACTCTTTATTTGAAGCAAGTATTAAAAGCTCTCCAGTCTTATCAGGGTGAAAAACCAGTAATTTTTCGTAACTCTGCTTCATCGTATTTAAAACTAAAACTAAGTGCTCAAAGTCAAGTGAGTATAACTGAAGCCACTGAACAAAGATACCATCATCATTTAATCTTTCTTTACTAAGCTGCCAAAACTCATCAGTAAACATTTCTACAGAAAGCCATGGATCTGAAGGTTGGGAAATAATGAGATCATATCTTTTATCATTTTTCAAAAGAAAGTATTTAGCGTTCTCTGTATAACGAGTAACTTTACTATGATCAGCTTCAAAATATTTTTTAAAATACTTATCAGAAGCTTGATAGACTAAATCTTCTAATTCCACCACATCAATATTTCTAATATTAGGGTGAAGTGCTAAAGTATCTAAACTAATCCCAGATCCCATACCAATAAGAAAAGCATTATCAGCATTAGGTTTAAAGAAATTACCCAGCATCGCAAGTAAGTATTGTGTTTGCATATCTGCTCTAGAAAAGTAATTTTTCTTCAAAGGAGCAGCTGCTTCTAATTTAGAATTATTCTTTAAAGCAATTATATTTGCTCTTTCATCCTCAATTACCGTAACTGTAGAGAAAAGACCATCTTTATGGAATAAAACTTTCTCTGAGCTTTGCTTTAAATTCTTAAAGTCACTAATATCCTTATACTTCAAACCATAATAAAGATCGGTTCCTAGAGCAATATTACTTGCCATAAAATCCTTTTTATAGATAAATAAAAAACCCGGGCAAGCAATAGCAATTAATAAAATTAAGATGTTTTGAGATCTCTGTAAATATTTAGTAAAGAGAGTTAAGTAAATTATTGTCAAAGCTAAAAGAATTAAAACTGCTTTTAAACATAAATCTAGACCGAAGTTTGGAATTAAATAAAAAGCAAAAAGTCCTGAAGCAATAATCGCTCCTAAAGTATTAATAAAAAATATCAAGCCAACACTTTCAGCAGCTCGTTTCACCGAGTGGTTTTCATAATAGTGTATCTGCACAATATAAGTCCCAATAAAAGAAAACAAAGATATCACTGGTACAGTAAGGACTCCAGCTGTTAAGAATTTACAAAAATGTAAGCAAATCATATAAATATCTTCACGAGCATACTCACTTAAAACAAAAGAAAACTGATCAACTAAATTTAAGTATAGGTATGGTAGCTTATCTGTATAAAAAAGTGATGCAGCTATTAAAAGAAAAGCAATAACTAAAAGAGTAATAATATTTGCAAAATCTTTTTTATAAGCATTATCAGTACTTAATTTAAGTGGCTTAGCTAGCAAATAAAATGCGCTAGAGCCAAGTGTAATTCCTGTAATAACAGAGAAGAGTAGCATTGCAAATGAGTAAACAGATCCAGACAAGCTAAGCTCAAAGACTCTTATCCACAGTGTTTCTAAACCCAGCAAAGCGAAGCCTAAAATAAAACTTAAAAGTAGTAAGTTATTTGAAAACTTAATCTCTTCTCCAGATTCTTCAAAATCATTTTTGAAGCTTAAGCTTGCAAGTTCCTTAAAAAGTTTTTTAACATTAATGAGTGAGAAAAGAGCAGCTAAAGCTGCAATTCCATAATGAACTTTAGTTATAATCTGAATACTTTCATTCAGCCCCAAAGTTTTAATGAAATAAAAAATCGTCACTAAAACAGAAAGAGCTGAAGCAAAGTTATTTAATGAATAAACCTTTGAAAAAGTATTTTTCTTTTCAGTATTATGCTCACGAAAACTAACATAAAAATCTGTTAGCAAAGGGAACATCGCTCCTAAAGAAATACTTGCAGGAATTAAATAAAATAAGTTTTCAAGATTAGTAAAATACTGACTCTGAAGACCGACAAACAGATTTAAGCCAGCAAATAAGAATAAAGAAAGAAAAGCAGATTCAGATTTTTTAAAAAGTTTAACTATAAAATTTACGAGTAAAGATCCTATTGCTATGCCACCAAAAAATATAACTAACACAGCAGCTGAGCTTAATAAATTAGAAACTAAAAAGTTTTTCAGTAACCTAGACCAAATTAACTCATGCGCTATAGCTAGAAAACCACTAGCCATGAAAAATAGATAAATAAAAAACTTAGTAAACATATCAGTCACTTAAAAAATCAGTTGCTGATATAAATTTTACCCCCGCTAAGGTAAATGGTCTATCCTTATCTATATCTTCCCAGGAGTTACTAGGATTTACCGACCATGTCTTAGTCGCTAAGCTATTAGATTTTTTCTTATTACATTCTATACATACAGCATGTAAATTCTTCGTATCTAAATTTAAACTAGGATACTTAGAAGCTGGTAAATGGTGATCAAAGGAAGCTTTATGTCTTTCAATTACATGCTCCTTTGAGATTTGATTTTTAGAGTTTAGCCACTCAAAGAACTCAGGCTCAGCTACTTTTAGAGCTTCTTTCACTTTATCTGGATGTATCAGTAATTTCCCACAGTAAACACACGTATAGTTATCTCGCTGCCAGATTTCTTCGAGTTTATATTTAGGTATTTTCGATAGTGGGCGAGAAAGTTTATTACTTGAGGTCATTTCATCTTCTTCATGAAAGTCATCAATAGTTATACTTTGTCCTGGGTTTTGATACTCAAGAGTTTTTTTTTTATTAAAGCATTCATTGAACTCTAAAGCAGTTTGAATTAAAAACTGTTCCAGAGATTTTTTATAAATATTATTTAGTATTTCATTACTTGAACACTTCTGTGCTTTTAAAAGTAATTTCTCTTTAGCATTACCTAAGTCACGGAAAAGAACAAATTCATTATCGGCATCATAATTAAAATCACTTTCAGTAAAATCAGGGTTTACAGAATAGAGTTCAAAAGCTGGAAAGCGCTCTAAGAATGTTTTGTTTTTTTGTGTCCCCTCAAATTGAGAAGAAGTAACTTCCTCATTTAGAGAGGAGAGTTGTTCAGGTTCAGATTTATCTTTAAGTTTTTCACTAAGTAACTGTGACTTAGAAGCAAACTCAAAGTTAGGCTTAGGGCTTAAAAGTGGAGTAAAACTATGTTTTGCTAAATTTGCAGGGCTGCGCTGCTTAAAACTAAAATCAGATGAACCATCTATCTTAGTACTCTCTGAAGAGCCACTAGTCTCTTGAACACTTTCCCCAGTAGAGTGATTTATAGCTTCGGAATTAGTACCATAAGAATTAAGACTTAATTGATGATGCGAACTATAGACATGATCAGAGATACTCGAATAAATCGCATCCACAAGTGTCTTATAAATATAGTTAGTATTCTTATACTTAACTTCTTGCTTACGTGGGTGGACATTGACGTCTACGTCCTCACGTGCGATATCTAAATTCAAAACTATTACTGGATATTTTTTACTCGGTAAAATATCCCTGTAGACTTTATCAATAGCTGAGCGTATTACAGGACATTTAAGTAGACGGCTATTAATCGCAGTATAGTAAAAACGTTTATCAGAACGGTTAAATTCAGGTAATGAAACAAAACCAGTAAGTTTCAAATCACCAGTATTATACTCTAGTGGCAGCATGACATCTAAAGCTGACTTTCCTAGGATATCAACAACTCTTCTAGACATATCACTTTTAGGTGGACACTTAAAGTTAAGCTTATTATCAATCTTAAGTTCAAAACCTATTTCAGGATTAAAGAGTGCATAGCCTTTAATTAAATCAATAATCTGAAATCTCTCTTTATTAGTAGATTTCATAAACTTTAAACGCGCTGGCGTATTATAGAAAAGCTCATCTACTTCGATACTTGTACCTACAGAAGCACCTGTCTCACTGAGTTCTTGAGTATCTCCTTCTATATAAATTTTAGAAGCATGCTCAGCTCCTTTAACTTTACTGATACAGGTAAGCTTCGAAACAGAAGAGATACTAGCAAGTGCCTCACCTCTAAAGCCATTCGTGATTAAACTGTAAATATCATCAATATCTAAAATCTTACTAGTCGCATGCCTTTTAAAAGCAAGTGGTAACTCAGTTTCAGGAATACCATTACCATTATCTGCAACTTTTATATACCTTAATT
Source organism: Candidatus Caenarcanales bacterium (assembly GCA_013216135.1). Taxonomy (GTDB): domain Bacteria; phylum Cyanobacteriota; class Vampirovibrionia; order LMEP-6097; family LMEP-6097; genus DT-14. The sequence goes on along the minus strand of JABSOS010000004.1, from coordinate 224,774 downwards.
GCTTTGCAATAGTTATAGAAATCCTATCAGCGCCTGAATCTAAACTATTTTCGACTAACTCTTTAACGACAGAGCTAGCTCCTTCCACAACTTCACCAGCTGCTATCTGGTTAGCAACGTGTTCAGGTAAAACAGTAATAGACTGACTGAGAGCTGGTGACATTTATAATAAGTGACCTAATTTATTTTTCTTAGCTTCTAAATACTTTTGATTATGCTTGCAAGCATCAAATTTAAGTGGAACTCTCTCCACCACTTTCAAACCATAACCAGAGATACCATGGATTTTCTTAGGGTTATTCGTAAGAATCTTAACTTCAGTTAAACCTAAATCAGAAAGAATCTGAGCACCAACTCCAAATGTCCTTAAATCCGCAGGAAAACCTAACTTTAAATTAGCATCCACTGTATCGTGTCCTTGATCCTGAAGTTCGTAGGCTTTTAACTTATTAAGTAAACCGATACCGCGCCCTTCTTGTCTTAAATAGACTAAAACACCACAACCATCTTGGCGAATTTGATGAATCGCAGCATCCAGCTGAGTTCCACAGTCACACCTAAGACTACCAAACAAATCTCCAGTTAAACATTCACTATGAACTCTTACTAAAACAGGCTTATTTTCCTCGACAGCCTTATTAATATCACCATGAACTAAAGCTATATGTTCTTTATCAGAAAGTTCATCAATATAGCCATAAATTCTAAAATCCTCGTCGTATTTATTAGGTAATTCGACATCAACCACTCTTTTCACAAATCTTTCACGTTGAAGTCTGTAAGCTACTAAATCAGCAATAGTAATAAATTTTAGGTCATGCTCTTTAGCAAACTCAAATAAATCATCTCGCCTAGCCATTTCACCATCTTCTTTAAGGATTTCACAGATAACCCCTGCTTTTTTCAGCCCAGCAAGCCTAGCTAGGTCAACAGACGCTTCAGTATGCCCTACTCTTTTTAAAACCCCACCTTCTACAGCCTTAAGAGGGAAAATATGCCCAGGACGGCGAAGATCACTTGCTTTAGCATCATTTGCTACAGCAACCTCTATGGTTTTAGACCTATCTGAAGCACTTATTCCAGTGCTAACCCCAAATTTAGGGTCTGCATCAATACTTATCGTAAAAGCTGTATGGTGAGCATCAGTATTTTCCCTTACCATGTCATCTAATTTGATTTTTTTCACCAAATTATTCTCTAAAGTAAGACAGATTAAGCCACGCCCAAACTTGGTCATAAAATTAATAATTTCTGGGCTAATTTTCTCTGCAGCACAGACTAAATCTCCCTCATTTTCGCGGTTCGCGTCATCTGCGACGATTACCATTTTTCCGGCAGCGATATCCTCAATAGCAGCTTCAATAGAATCAAATTTTTGCTCAGACATTACTAAGAATTATAGCTTTTATTGCACGCAATTTCCGCTTTAACTCTTGAGTTTCAGATTTTTGTATATATTTTTTTCTTATCTCGTAAAAACTTAACTTAAGCTTAACCTAGAAATGATTCTCTAGGGTATGGATCACATCAACGACGCAAATAATAGTAATCAATATGGCGCAGAAGTAGCTCAAAAAGAACTTGTAATTGGTTTTTTCTCAACCAGGAATTTAGAGAATTATAGTTTATATCAATCATTAGCTTTGGATCTTTATAGATCTATTACTTTTTTCAGAACTTATGGAAAAGTAGATAAATTCGTAGAAGCACACCCTGACTTCACAGAGTACAGAGATGACATCGAAGAATTATGGTTAGAGTTTGAACAAATGTCAGACGAAGAATTAGCAGAGGTATCTATTAGAATACTAGCTGACTTATAGTTAACAATTTGCAAATGGATGGTGCAAGTTGAAGGTTTTCCCCCTAATCAAACCTTTGAAGAGATCTCAGAGCTGAGGTCTCTTTTTCTTTTAGAGAGAGTTTCATGACTCCAACTTCTGCGTTATTCTCTTCTTCAAAATGCTCATGTAATTCCATTACACTGCGCTTTTTCATCCTCGAAAGCCTTGAATTTGAAGTCATGAAGCTCTCTCTTTTTTGATAGGACTGCATAACTCCAACTTCTAAACTGGTAAACTTTGACTCTCAATAATCTTTTCAACTAAAGACTCTAAAGTAGATTCTTGTGACTGAAAAATAGTTAATTTAAAATCTGGCTCAGAAACAATTTTATAAATTTCTTCTCCTAAAGTAGCTGTCACTTTAGGACCAATCGAATAGAATTCAATATTCCCAATAAACTCTTTAAGATCAAAATTATTATTTACAGTCTCAAAAAAATTTCTAACACACTGTGAGCTAGTAAAACTAAGTTTCAAAGATTTTTCACTAGCTTTCATTTTTGCAAACAAGCTCTTAAGTTTTTCAGTCAAATCATCTGAGACATTAGGTTTAACAGTTTTATAAGCATCGACTTGAGCAACCTCAATTTTCTTTGACTCTTCTAAATCTTCAATCAGCTTATCGTCAGCGATACTAGTACGAGGTAAAAGAAGTTTTAAAGGATTTAAGTAATTAGAGTCATCTGTACATTTAAGCTTAAACTCCTTAGCAAAAGAATCAGAATTAAACTCACCAGGAATAAAGTCTACTGGAAAATTAACATTGTTTTCAATAAACTCTTTCGTTGCTGGACCGACTACAGCAATTTTCAAATGCTGAGCAAGATGAAAAAAATGTCCGCCTAGATCCAAAACACGTGAGAAAAATGAATCAGCAGCGCGTTTACTTAAGAAGACTAACCAGTCAAATTCTTGGTTCTTCCTAATGGCTTCATCTAGCGCTTTAAAATCATCATCAGGGTTTACAAAGTCAAGACAAGGAAAATAAAAAAGATCTTCAGCTTTAACAGAAGCCTTTAATAAAAGCTCAGCAAAGCTTTGACTATCATTTTTAGCTCTAGTTATAACTACTGGCACTTAGTAAAGTTTAACATTACTAACTACCTAACTTATAACCAAAACCTCTAACAGTCTGAATAACTTTAGGGTGATTAGCATCCTGCTCAAGCTTCTGTCTTAACCAACAGATATGAACATCAACTGTTTTAGTATCACCTTCAAAATCAAGTCCCCAAACCTTCTCAATTAAATCATCACGAGAATAGATACGTTTAGGATTTTCCATAAATAATCTGAGCATAGAAAACTCACGTGGGGATAAATTAATCTCTTTATCCTTAAGCCAGATTCTATGACTTAATAAATCTAAAACAATATCTCCGAATCTTAGACGCTTAGGTTTAGCTGAAGATGTTTGTTGAGATCTTCTTAAAGCTGAGTTCACACGAGCAACTAATTCATCCCAGTTAAATGGTTTCGTAACATAATCATCAGCACCATGTTCTAAACCTTCAACGATTTCTTCTTTAGCACTTTTACCTGTAACCATGATCACTGGAACAAAGTTCTGTGCTTCACGAATTTTTTTAAGAACATCAATTCCTGATAAGTCTGGCATAGACCAGTCTAAAAGAATAATATCTGGCTCTTCTCTTTCATACATACCAAGAGCTTCAGAACCATTATAGGCAGTACAGACATCAAACCCTGTCTCTTTCAGGGAATAAGCCATGGGATCGATAAGGTTTACTTCATCATCTACTAGTAAGATTTTGTACGCCATAATATATCCTTAATATACCCTAAATGTTAAGAAATATTATCACTCTGTTAAGAAAAATATTTAATTGTAGCTGAGCATGATTCTTTCCCAATACGCATGTTAAGATAACATACATGCGTTTAACACATGAACCACAGGAAATAAAGCAACAACTTATAACACTAGATGAAACTATTGAAAAGAAAACACAAAATGTTGGAAACAAATGGCAAACTCCAAATAACTCCCCAAAAGAACTTCACAATGATCTTGAGTTATTAACATTCGATAATGAAAATAGCCCTAAACTAAGAAATAAGTTTATTGTGTCAGAACTAATAGGTAAAGCAAGTCCTGATCAAATAGAATTAATCCAAGATATTTTTCATGCAACAAATAACTATATTCACAGAAGCAACAATAGTGTAATTGAAGATAAATATGAATTCTATAATCAAGATTTCCCTTTAAGACTAGAAAATATCGCAGCGGACAAATGTAAAGAAGTATTGTGGGGTTTACTAGAGGAGAAGCAAACATTTCAAGATATGGAAAAAAATGGAAATGATGACCAGAAAAAAGCGATTAGAGAATCGAAAGAAATCTTCAAAATCATTAATGAAAATGAAAAACTAGCTAAATTAATGGTGATAATGTTAAAGAAATTACCACTTTTTCTAAACGATGATGGGAAAACTAGTCACTCATTAATTTCAATTCCTACAGTTCTAAAGGATCTTCAAAAAAATAACATGGACAAGGTGCAAAATTTACTTATAAACGATGAATTTATTAAAGATTACAAATTAAAGATAGAGGATTTTATTATTAATGCTGATCAGGATTTAATCTCTAGATCTTCTCCTAAAAACTTCGCAAATGAATCTTACGGTTTTCATCCTATTCAAATTCAAAATATAAATAATTTCGCTCAAGAACTTTATGAAAACAAAGTGAAATCTACTGAATTTAAAAAAGAAAATTATTCATTTTTAAATAATATTACTTACAATAACTTTGATTACATGAAAGAAAAAAGGGAAGCTTTCATAAATGAGATATTTGAAACGACCACTCTTGAAAATGGAAATCTAGATGATCTTTATAGTTTTAAGAATCTTCCTCATAATCTAAACAATATAGAAGTAGAGAATCATTTCAATAAGGTTTTGCTGAATAATTTAGAAAAAAATCCAGATCAATTTATAAGTTTATTTTCAAACCTCAATCCAGACAACATAACCCTAATAACTAAGAACCTCATAACTATCAGTGACCTTTTTAATAATTACCGTGAAGTAGAAGATGAAAATAAGTTGAATTCAGCTAGAAATGAAGTATTTAGCGGTATTCTTTCTGGTAAATTCTTAGAATCATTGGACAGCATCAGAAATAATATTGATCCAAAATTATCACTCTACGAAATCATATCTTCACTTACCCCAGAAGAAGTTTTAGAGACCAAGCTAGGTCAAATTAAAGATCAGTTTAAGAATGATCCTGAAATAGAAAAAAAAGTAAATGAATTCAAACAAAAGAACAAAGAAGAACTTTTAAGCTTAGAAATAGATTCTCCATATTTCTCTCTCTATAATGCAAACGAAGTCTTAAATTCATTTAATTTAACAACTAAAAATTAAAAATTTAAGCCTTTTCAAATTCCTTAGCACAGCATTCAAAAATAGCCTCACCAATCTCTTTAGTATTAGCCTTACCACCTAAATCAGGAGTCAAGATACCTTTATTTAATACCTCTTTAACAGCATTTTCGATGATATCTGCTTCTTTTTCCTTATTTAAGCTAAATCTAAGCATCATTGCTAAAGATAAAATCATAGCCATAGGGTTTGCCAAGCCTTGTCCTGCAATATCAGGTGCAGATCCGTGTACTGGTTCAAATAAACCGATCTCTCCACCGACAGAAGCACTTGGTAATAAACCGATGCTACCAGTAAGCATACTAGACTCATCTGAAAGAATATCCCCAAATAAATTACCAGTAACCACAACATCAAACTGCTTAGGGTTTCTAATCAACTGCATAGCAGCATTATCAATATACATATAAGAAAGTTCTACTTCAGGGTAATCCTTAGACACTTCAATCACCACATCTCTCCATAGCTGAGAAACATTAAGCACATTCGACTTATCCACAGAACAAAGTCTTTTATTTCTCTTCATCGCTGCATCAAAAGCAACTCTTGCGATTCTTTCTACTTCAGGCTTAGTGTAAACCATAGTATTTAAAGCTCTTTCACCATCATTAAGGCTAGGCTCACCGAAATAAATACCACCAGTAAGTTCTCTTACAACTACTAAATCTACACCTTTAACAACTTCAGGCTTAAGAGTCGATAAATCTACTAAAGCATCAAAAACAAATGCTGGACGAATATTTGCAAAAGCACCTAAAAACTTTCTAAGAGCAAGCAGTCCAGTCTCAGGTCTTTTATCACGCGGAAGATTATCGTACTTAGGTGCACCGATAGCTGACATTAATACAGCATCTACATCTTTTAATTTCTCTTGGCTTTCTTCAGGAAAAGGATTATCAAATTTATCGATAGCTTTACCACCTAAATCAACATTAACTAAGGTGTATTCAGGTAAAAACAAAGCTATAAGCTTTTTAGCCTCAGTCATAATTTCAGGACCGATACCATCACCATCTATAATCGCTATTTTATTAGAATTTCCAGCCATAAAGGAGCATTTTAGCAATTATCCAGAACTTAGTTAAAAATAATTTTAGTTTTCCGTATTGCTAAATAAAAATAATACAGGATAAGATAGGTGAACCATTCAGATTTTTGAATATTGAAGAGGGTTTTCATTCTATGAATTTGATGCAAGCTGGTAAAAAATTGACTAACTCCGTGTTGAGAAAAGTTGAACATGGTGTAGTTAAGCCTAGTGAAAAAATACTTCAGCTGGAAAATGCTGCAATAGAAGGAATCACTAATTATTTAAAAAATAATGCAGCACTAGCTCCAATCCCTGAAAAGATTGTAAATGCAACACACGATTTTAATAAGCAATTTAATAAACAGAAAATACAAGCATTGGCATCTTTAAATAACTCTGCTTTAAATTTCATTAACGAAAGAGAAGCTTTAATTAACAAAAGAGATGAATTACAGACTCCTAAAGATATAAAAAATTTAGAGAGGCTTATAGATATTTATAAAAACGAATTAATGCCACTTTTAGTAAACAAGGTTGATACTAAATTACTAACAAATATAAGCCAAGAAAATATAAATCAGGATTTCTCTAACGCTGAAGATATAGTTGGATCAAGTCTCAGTAAATTTGCAAGCTTCAATGGCGAAAAAGTAGACCTTGAAGAAGTGGGAGCTGAGTTAGAAAGAATATATAAATTACCTGATGAATATTTACAAAACGAATTCAATCCGATTTCAGTTCTAACAAAATCATTCTTTATTCTCAATGAACTTACGACTATAAGTACAGAAGCTCAAAGAAATGAAACTGACGATAATGAATTTGCTAAAAACTTAATGACCCACCTTTACAAAGAGCAAAATTTAAGTTTAGAACAAATAAAAAACATCCTTGAAAAATTAGTAAAAGTAAGCATAATCATTACCTCTCACCCGACACCTGGTTTAACGACAGAATGGGGAAGAACTCTTAAAGAGGCTACTTTACCGATTCGTTCGGTAATTCATAAAAATGATTTAGATCATAAAACAAATAAAGAATTAAGAGAAGAGCTTGATAAAAGATCCAATAAAGAAAATCAAAATAGCACCCAAGGACTAGCCTCAATAATGAGCCGTGCAGTAAGCATGAGTCAATTTAACAATAAAGAAATCACCCCACTCGATGAAACAAAAAATCTAATAGAAAATTTGAAACCTTTTAAAATTCAACTTCCAAGAATAATTATTGCCTTGGAAGATGCTTATGAAAAGTTATATACAGATATTAAGGGTGAAGCACCGCCTCCAGACCCAGTGGAGGCTGATAAAAGTATTCTTTCACTTAGAGACATTTTCAAAGCTAGATCATGGACTGGTAGTGACATAGACGGTAACGGTAATAATACTTTAAGTGAATATATGAAATCATTTGTAGAAAAGTGGTCAGATTCATTAAAAGATTACCAGGATAAAATTGAGACCTTAGAAGAAAGTTATAGAGAGGATCCAAGGCAAATAAATTTGGTTGGTGATGATTTAAAAAGCTTATTAACAGAAATGGGTTACAGTGTTGACCCTGACTCTAAAGATTTCCCTCAAGAAATTATTGATCAAGGTCAATCACCATATCGAACTATTTTAGAAACTTACAAAAAACCTGGTTCAAGGGATACTTTATCTTCATTAATACAAGAAATAAAAACAAGACTAGAATCTTTTAAACAAGAGTTAGAAGTTTTAGGGAACCAGGATTACTCATCCAAAGAGCAAAAACAAGAAGCATTCAAAGAAAAATTACCTGAATTAATATCTCTAACTAAGAGATTTTCAATTAATGATTACTTAGAACCACTGAGAGCGATTGAAAAAAATATTAGAAAAATTTCGCCTATAGAATACCACGACCTTCAAGGAGCTGGACACGAGACTAGAGAATTAATAAAAGGAATCAGAGCCTTTGATGATACTGGAGCTAAAGCAGATATGAGGCAAGGAGCAGATATCACTGAAAAATTAGCTAAAGCTTTAGCTCGTGAAAACGATCTTAGTAGGTTTTTTGCTGGAACAGACGAGGAAGTTAAAGAAAATCTCAGAAACTATCTCATAGATAGTAATAATAATAAAACTACAGATCAAGCTGAGAATCTTAACTATAGTGAAAGCTATGGCAATGAAACTGGGCAACTAAACAAGCTTAGACAAGCCAATGATATATTAGAAGCGACTAAATTAGGAGAAATAGATAGATACATACTAAGCATGACTAAAAGTGATTCTCACTTAAGAAATGCCTTATTTATCTCTAAGCTTAAAGGACTCTTCAAGTCAGCTGAATTTGATAAAACTAATCCTGAAGATATAAAAGTTAGCAAACTCCCAGAATCTAAATTAGAGATAGTTCCTTTAACAGAATTAATCCCTGACCTAGATAATGCATATAAAGCTACTACGATTAACGCTCTTACAGATCCTGCTTTTAGGCAGTATTTAATTGCGAACAAAGGTGTAATGACAAAGATGGAAGGACCATCTGATAGTGGAAAACTGTCAGGGACTTTCGCATCATGGTCTGCGATGATGCAGACACAATATTTCGATGCTAGAACAATTGAGATCTTTAATGATTTTCTTCATGAAAAACTTGACCCTAATAATAAAGCTGGAACAACGGAGCAAACTGTATCAAAGTGGCAAAAACACTTAGATAAAGTAACGCAAAGTATTGCAGAAAAAGAAAAAGTAAGTTCAGAATCAATTAAAGATGATGATTACAAAGAACTAAAAGTAGTTTCAGAAGCTATAACTGCTTTTAAAGAAAGTTTCTCAGCTATGAGCCCAGAAGAAATTGCCCTTTGGAAAGAAGCTAGCAAAAAAGAAAATGGTGAAATTAATAGTATTAAATATAAAATTATTGATGGTCTTGGTGGTCCAGTAATTCGTGGTAATAGTTCAGATGGTAGAGATGGCATAAGTCCAATTTTAGTTCTAGAAAGTCTTTATGAACAAACCGCTCAAGGTGCAGAAGCTGATAAGTGGAAACGCCCAGGAAATGCTGCTAACTTTATCTATGATAGGTTAAGCACTGTTATAAAAAATACAGGTGACAAAGTTAAGTCTCTTATTAATGGTAATACTAAACCACTAACCGAAAAAGAACCGAAATTCATAGATCCTGTTTTCTTCAAGTTTCAAAACGACTTATCTAAGATCCTAAGAACCTCTCTTAGAGAAGAGCTTATGGGTATTAAATTCGATGATGACGAAAATATTGTTGATGAAAATAAAGCTCGTGACTATATTAAGTCAGTAATCTTATACACTCCAGCCCTGCTTTTAGGGCTCTATGACAATGGTAGTAGACCTGTAACTCGTTCTGGGCAAAAGATTGGTGCCTTAATGGCAAAATATGAAAACAATCTCCCTGAGATGGTAAAAAAATTATCTCCAGATGAAATGAAAACTATTATTAATGATATGCGGGCTATTCCAATTGCAGCATTCTATGACTTAGTAGGTTTCCCTCACATCGCAACTGGAGGTTATTCTAAATTAGATACAACTAATAATGGCACCCCTGAAGCTTTTCAAATTGAAAAGCTCAAAAAACAATTCAAAGATTATTACAATATAGCTGAAAAATTCACATCTAAACATGATATGCCTCTTGAAGAAAAACTTATTTCGCGCTTTATGAGAGATGTCGTGGATGGACTTGAAAAAGTTGCATTTAGAATCGATCCAGACTTATATCAGCACTCAGCAGAAGTAATATCAGATAAACTTCCAGGTTTAGAAAAACCTGAACTAAATGAAACAGGCTACATAGATAACGTCCATGAAGCTATTAGTAAGGATTGGCAAGCAGTTAAAAACTTAGTCGCAGAAGTAAAAAACTACGTCGTTCAAGACCCTAAAAAAGTTAATGTTACTGAACTCTACCAGAGGGATCCTTTTAGGCAAAAGTTTTATTACATGCATAGGCAAAACGCTAAAACCTTAAAAGCATCTTTAATTCAAACTATCGGAGAAATTTATAAAGTTACTCAATCAGGAGAAAAACGTTTGAATCCATATGATAAAGATTTAGTTTTAGACCAATACCCCCATCTAGCTGAAAATACTAGGCGCTTAATCACCACAATATCAACTTTATTTAAAGACGAATCAATTGACGGGTAATCCGCAATACATTTTATGCTAATATTAAGTATTAACTAGTGGTTTTTAGTCTCCCAAGCTTACCTTTTTTTGGTAACAAGAATAAAGCTCAAGCTGTTAATACTCAGCAGCAAAATGCTGCTGCAAACCAAGTAGTTCCATCTAATCTATCAAACCAAGCCAATTCTAATAATAGAAACAACGGTGCAAACCTAGCCCGAACAATGGTAGATCAAGCTCATGATCCACAAATTCGGCAAATGGCTAACTTTAACCCAGAAACCCCGATGTTTTCTCCATCCGCTGTTCCAATAGCATCTACTCCAAAGAAAATTCAAAGCTTATTAAGTAAAGAATTAGGAATCGGTCAAGCAAAAAAAGATGAAGAAAATGAAATTGATATAGCACAAACTGTTATTACCCAACCATCTCATATGAACAATACTGAAACGGGTGAAAACATTGACCAGTATGTTATCCAGCTACCACCTAAAGCAGCAGCGAATCTTCTTGCACCTAGCCCATGGCAAAGAACAAAAAACTTCTTTAAATCACTCATCCCATTTAGGAAAAAAGAATTTGATCGAAGTACCATTAAAGAACTTAAGAAAAAACTGCATACAAATAAAGTTCCTGATCTAAAACAAAAGCTTTTAGATGGAGCGATTAAAGCTCAAATCATAGTTAATTACGATAAAAATAAAGACTCCTATAGCGTAGATGTTTTAGGTTTGAGTAAAAAACCTGAAGAGTTTTTACTCGAAGATAAAAAAGCTATAGGAATCATTAAAAGCCTCAAAAAAGATATCCCACAATTAAAGAAAAAACTTCTTAAAGAATATGCTGGAAATAACTTAGCGCAAGAATTAATTAAAGCAAACTTTATAGGCTTAGAAGAATTCACATCTGATGCAAACAAAAGTAAAGAAGCGATAATCACTAGTCTAGAAAAATGGAATGAAGGTGATAAGCTTGCTGTGCTTGAAGCAATGCGCGACGAAAAAGAGAGAAGACTCGATGGAGCAGCAGGTCCTAAAATAGATAAATCAAATCTTGCCATGAACTTAATGGCAAGACCAGGTGCTAACTATATGCCAGAAATTAATACTGTCGCTATTAAAGGTAAAAATTTAGAAACTGAATCTACTGACTGGATTGGTATAGATCCAGATACAAAGGAAATTAAACAAACTAAACACTCATTCCTCAGTACTAGACGCAAAGCAAACATGTTCTACTCACCAATAAATACTCTGTTTAGTTCATTAACTGAATTAATGTTTAATGGTGATAAGCAGATCTCAGAGAAGAAAATCAAAGAAATAGTTCTACAAAATATTGAAAATGTCTTCAAATATGATTTAAATAAATCCACTCGCATAGCTGCAGAGAATAATTGATAGACTAGTTAGCTAAAAGTCTAATCACTAAAAAGCTTCATGATAGTCTTAGCAAGTCTTCTAGGATTATGGCGAACCAGATTACCTTTATTTAAAAGATTTGCGCTAAGCACTTTCAGACCCATTTTCTTTAATCTTGAAGGATTCAAATCTACTGGAAACTGTTCATCAGCACCATACTTTGCTAATTGCTTTTTATTAGGACTCTTCTCATTAACTACGACATAGTCAACAAGACAATCATCCATACCACTATGATCAGCAATAGCTTGAACATGGTCTGAGACAGAATACCCAGTAGTTTCACCAGGTTGAGTCATGACATTACATACGTAAACCTTTTTAGCAGTGGATTCTGAAATAGCTTCACTTAAACCAGGTACTAAAAGATTAGGAATTATCGATGTATAAAGACTTCCAGGACCTAATATAATGAGTTCAGCATCAGCAATAGCCTCTAAAACTTCAGGAAGAATCTCTGGCTTAGGATCTTCACAAGAAATTTCCATGATTCTACCGACACCAGAAGGAATATTGGATTCACCATGAACCACAGAACCATCTTCAAATTTAGCTCTAATTTTCATCGGGGTATTACTCACAGGAAGGACTTTTCCACGAGTTTTTAAAATAGTACAGGCATGATTAACAGCATCTGCCATGTTTTTAGAACCACCTAACTCAACTAAAGCTGTTAAAAACAAATTCCCAAAACTATGATTCTTTAATGACTCAGGTGCGTCCTCATCAAAACGGTACTGAAATAGCTTAGTGATAACTTCTTCGTCATGAGCTAAAGCTGCGATACAGTTACGCATATCTCCTGGAGGAACTATATTTAAACTTTCTCTTAAACGCCCACTAGAACCACCATCATCAGCTACAGTCACTACAGCTGTAATATTACTACTGTAGCCTTTAAGCCCTTTAAGCATATTTGAAAGACCAGTTCCACCACCGATGGCGACTATCTTAATACCTTTTCCTTGCATGTTATACCTGTCAATGGTCTCAAGCATTGATGTCTCATCAGGAGCAAGGATTGCAAAAAGCTGCTTGTTTGCTCTAAAAAGAGCAAAAATTAATAAAAAAGCACCTACGCTAATTGCGATAATGCCACTTGTCGTAGGAGGAATATGATCTGCTATAAAAGATAAAATATTCCAGATTAAATTAGAAATTAAAGTTACTGGTCTTGCTTTTAAAATTAGAGCAAGTCCAAAAGCAAGCATAGCAATACCTAAAACTGTATAAATAAGCCAACGCTTAAAGCCAGGAAAGCTATATTTTCTAAAGATATTACTCAAATTCTTCCTCTTAACTAGTTACTTCAAGATAACGAGGTAAGTCAACATGTTCAACCTCGAATGCTATTTTTTTCCCTGTTTCAGGGTTTATATCTCTATTTTCGAACATTTTCTGCATTTTTTCAAATACTGATTGTGCAAAATATACAGATCTATGCTTGCCACCAGTACATCTAAACGCAAAAGTAATATCATCAACGTCTGATCTATAGCTGTTTTTAAGTGCATCTTCAATAAAATCATTCACTAAGTCAGAAATTTTATCGAGTCTAAGCTGAATTGAATCATCTTTAGCGAAGAAATCTTGTATCTCAAGCTCTAAACCATGCTTTTCCTTAAGCTCAGGAACCCAGAAAGGATTACTTAAGTCTCTTAAATTAAACAAAAAGTCGTGTTTTGGTGCTAATTCACCAACAGCTTCGTAATATTTTATTCCGTAAGATATGAATCTAAATTTCATAGGCTAATCCCAATTTTATAACCAATATAACAGCATAGCAAACATGCAAAAACAGATATTAAAACATACACAGATGCCTTTAAAAAATCTCCCGATACTAAAGAGTTCATAGTATTAAGACTAAATGTACTAAAAGTAGTTAAACTCCCCAAGAATCCAATATTTATTAAAAGAAGTAAATTCGGAGCTAAAGATCCAGAAAAACGCGCATAACTGAAGCCGGCTAGCGTAGAGCCTATAATATTTACTAAAAGAATAGGAATTGGTAGAAAAGAAAAGACTAAATATCTTAAAGAGGCACCAAGAATAGCCCCAATAGATACATATAGAATTTCCCCCAGCAAAGTAGGCATAAGTCTAAAATACCATTAAATCAAGTACTTTAAAAGCTTCCAGCAAGCTTGCCATACATGTTAAACAAATGTTAAAATTGCGATGTTATCTTTACAGAGGTTGATCGAGATAGAAATATGGACAGACGTGATTTTTTAAAAACGAGTTTTAAAACATGCTCTCTTCTAGCATCAAGTTCGCTATTGGGGAATTTTTTAGCATCGAATAGTGCTATGGCTGATGTTACTCCAGGCACAAATAAAGTATTACTCTTTATATACTTACCAGGTGGCTTTGATGGCTTAAATATCACTGAACCAGATGATGCAGATTTTAGAAGTTTAAGACCGACACTTGCTACAGATAGCAATAACTTAATAGATTTAGATGGATATTGGAAGCTAAATAATATATGTGCACCATTAAAAGATATCTATGACAATGGAGATTTAGCAATTTTCCCAGCTTGTGGCAACCCAAATGGTACAAGATCACACTTTACCGCTCAAGATTTTATGCGTAGTGGTTTTTCAAGCATTTCAGAGCACGGTTGGATGAATAATTCGCTGCACTTTAACCAATCAGCGAACCCTTTTAGAGCAGTTAGCTTAACTGGAAAATTAAATCGTATACTTAAAGGTCCAGAATTTGCTTCTAACTTCACTTCAGTATCGCGTTCGCCTCTTAAAGATTTGGAGGATTTAGAATTTTCACTTTTAAACAATATATATGATGGCTTTGATAAATCTAAAAATGATTTCGGATCTTTAATTAAAAAATTCGGATCATCGATGTTTGATACTGAACAAGTAATGCAGTCGCTACTTGACCTAGGCGAATACCAAGCAAGTCCAGGTTCTAATTACAGTAATAGTAGATTTGCTTCTTATTTAAAGACCTCAGCAAACTTAATAAAAAACAGCTCTGTAGAGCTTCTATACATGGATTATCCAGGTGGATTTGATACTCATCAAAACCAAAATCTCACAAGAAATTTCTCGGATATAGCAGAATCATTAAAAAGTTTCTATGTTGATTTAGGCGATAAAATGCAGGACGTAACCGTAATAGTTGGAACTGAATTTGGTAGAACTGTAATTGAAAACTCAAACAAGGGTACAGATCATGGTGCTGGTGGTACATGGTTTGTAATGAGCAAAAATGCAAAAGGCGGCTTATATTATAATTCACGGCCTAGCTTTGCTAGATCAGATCTTTTCGGCAGAAACGCTTTAGAGATCCAAACTAACTATGGTGATGTAGTTATTGAAGCTTTAGATAAGCATATGGGCTATCAAAATTTAGATAGAATTTTTCCAGGTTTTAACTATCAAGGGGTGGGGATATTCGGTGCATGATTAGATTAAAAATTCTTAGCTTAATCCTTTTATTTTTAGGGGCAACTAATCTCCTAAAAGCAAATGATGACTTAGTATTTAACCTAAGTATTCAGTCGTCAGAGACTTCTAAAACACTTTATAGTAACTCTAATTTACAAATCAATTTTTCAAGTCCACAGGAACACCTTATTAATAAAGTAGAGATTAACAACTTAGAAGTTAGCAATTTATCCTATACCTGCACAGAGAGTGTTTGTAATTATGTACTAAATACTAACTTAAACGCTTCTGTTACAGAAGGTCCTGTAACACTAAGTTTTATCAATTCTAACAATCCAGACTTTGCAAAATATCATTTAGAAATCGAAACTGATTACAGCTTCAGCACTTCAACAAGCTCAGAACCACCGGCTGAGAATCCTAATAATAATGAACAGGAGAATAATCAAAATGATAATAGTTCAGGTAATAATTCTAATAATGGTTCTGACAATAATGACTCAGGAAGCAACACTGAAGATGATCAAACAGATACAACTAATATAAAATCTCCAGCAAATGCAAGTGCAAGTGACCTAGCATCTATAACAAGATTCTCAAGTAACACTATTAATCCTGGAATAGCCTACTCTGGTGAAACTCTAATTCTATCTCTAGTATTAAAGAATAAAAATGACAAACTAAATTTTATTCAAATAGCAGGAACCCCTGCAATACCAGGTCCAAAGACTGATATAGGAAGCACTAGTGCTTATGAAGTCAAATTCCCACTTGCAAGTCTAAGCAGTGAAGCGATTAGAAAAGTAAATAGTCAACTTGGATTTATAGTAAGTATTAACGACAAACGCTTTACTAATAAAGATTTTGGAATTAATGAAGTTAAATACCTAAGTTTAGATGCTGATAAAGTCTTTTTAAATAGAGATATTAAAATTGTCAAAAGCACTCAAGCAAAGACCTATGATATTAGCTTTGAGATCGATAGAGAAAACTCTGAGAACATGGTTGTAAAAGCAATCGTTGTAAATAACGACAAAGCACACTTAGTTAATAAAAACCAAACAGGGACCAAATTTACTTATACAAGTTCAGATGTAGAAATAACTAATTATGAAAATGAAATCAAGATTAGCTATGACTACTTCGGTGACTCATATGAATTCACTTATAAATTCAAGTTAGATGAAAACCTTGGTGAAAGTGACTTAAGTAAACTCCTTGAGATAGCAAGTATTGAAAGTGCGTTTACTAGTAGTTTCACGAGAATAGGTTCAACTGTAGTTTTAGTGAAACTAAATGATTCAAGCGAAGAAATGATTGCAAGTAAGAGTATTGTTCCTACAACAAATTATCAAATCATAAAAATTGATGAAATCAATAAACAGCTACTAATTGCTTATGAACTGAAATTTGGAGAAGAAACTGACAATTTAGCTCTACTTACAAATAAAAATCAAACAGTTAACATTAACAACTTTAACAGCTCACTCAGTTCTAGTATGCCTTCTAGTAGATTACTTCGAGGACCTAGCACTCTTACGAAGAAAGAGATTAGTCGTATAAGAAAAGTAAAACTCGACAAGAAACTTAGACTAGTGGTCAGAGGAAGAAATCTAAAAAAAGCAGGAAGGTTATATATGCTAGACACTAGTGGTAATTTCACTGAAATTTTACTAGGCAAAACAAATAAAAAATTCAGAAAACAATTTATTACATCAGTAACTGAAATCCCAAATTCAGCTGCTTACTTAATTTACTTCACTTCTGAATCAGGGATTAGCTTTATAGAAATTTAATAAGGGTAGGGAAAATGATAAAAAGAAAAAACTATTTTCAAAGAACTTTTGTAACACTTTTAATTGTTAGCTCTCTATTTTTCATATCAGGGATAGCTAAAGCATTTGAGTTCCCAAGTCCAATAAGTTCAATAACCTTAAAATCTAGTAACGCAGATCACCCTCGCCAAGTAAGAGTCGGGGAAACTATTCACTTAAAAATAGATTTTGATAAAGACTATAGCTTTGAATCAGTTAACTTTTTTGAAGAAAATTATACAAGTGATTTAGTTTGTGATGACACAAACTGCTCAGTAAGCTTCGACATAAACGTAACTGAAGCTATGCTGTCGAAAAAAGCTGAGCTTGCATTTAAATATAAGAAAAATGATCAAACTAGAGTTATAGTATTTGATAACCCACCAATTCATCTTTTAGCAGCAAATGCTTCTCTTAAAGATGTTGCCTATATTAAATTAAGATCAAACAACCCATCTTTCCAAAACTTAGCTTTTATTGATGATACTCTAACTCTAAGTTTCTTAAGCAGACCTGACTTTGAGACAAGTGAGATTCAAGCAATCAAAATATCTGGAATTGATGTTCCTTTGACTGATGTAGAAACAGCTATTAGTAATAGACTCGAAAATAAAACAATTCACTTAATTAAAATTCCTGTTAAAGACGAGTTCCCACTTGGCAAAGTGAGTTTCGAGCTAATTATTAATAATAATATTTATAACAGCACAGTTAATAACCTCTACCCAGTGATAATACCTAGATCAATCCAGGAAACAGTTTTCACATTAAATACCGATAATACGATCAACCCGAATTTTATTGCAAATGGTAATTCCATGTTCGTCAAGTTTAGTTCATCACCTGACTTACAAGTAAATAGTTCTACGATAAATGGTAAGGCTTATGAATATAAAATAACTAAAAGCTGTGAAGGATTAAGCTGTGAAAATATACTTACTTATAAAGTTGACCCAGAACTATTTTCAAAGAAAATAGATTTCAAACTTAACTATACAGCTGGTGGTTTCAATAAAACTTACGAAAATTCAAATACAGTAGTTGCTTTAGCAGACTATGTTAAACACCATGTCCTCAACCGTTTAAGCTTTGGGAAAACGAGTCAAACTTTAGAACAGATTGAAAGTTCTGGCTGGAGGTCTTATGTAATTGAACAGTTAAATCCTAATTCTATAAATGATTCCAAGTTTGAAGCTATGAATAGCTTTACAACACTTTACTCCAACCACGAGCAAAACCTTGCTTATTACTTATTCGATAGAATGCTTTATTCTAAAAAGCAATTACTTGAGAAAATGACTTGGTTCTGGGAGAATCACTTCAGTACTTCAATCCGCAAATGGAATCATGTAGACTGGAGATACTTCAATAAAAAAGAAAGATATAAAGCTGATTTTACTGGAAGACACAGATCAGGAAACTTTAGAGACCTAGGTTTCCATGAAATAAAACCATTTATCAGTAACGATTACATTCATAAACTTGGCATCAATACTAGTGATTATGACACTCTTGAAATTAGAGCTAGATTTGATCAAAGTGATGATGAGCCATTAAGTAAAATCTACTGGAAAAATGAAGTTGAAGAAGAAGACTTTAAAGATGAAAAGTCTGTTTCCTTCCAAGCTCCTTATGATAGATCTACTCAAGTTTACACTTTAAAACTATCTGACAACCCAAATTGGACTGGAACTTTAACAGGTATGGCTATTGAGCCATTCACAAGGACTCAAGATTCAGGAATTAGATCAAGAGCAATGTTCTATTACATGAAGCTAATAGACAGTTCAGGGACAAATCCAGATAAATTAATTCTTTACACAAGCTCTTATGCAGAAAGATGGACAAATGATTTCTTCAGAGCAAATGCCTTTGGTAACTTTATAGATATTCTAAAAAATAATGCTAAAAGCCCATCTATGCTCTTTTACTTAGATAATTACCTAAATAATAAAGCTTATGCAAATGAAAATTATGCAAGAGAAATCATGGAATTACATGCTCTAGGAGTGAATGGTGGTTACACCGAAGAAGATGTTAGAAATGTTGCAGAATTATTTACTGGGCTTACTTACATCACTGATAAAGTTTTCTTTGATGAAACACAGCATCAATTCCAAGATTTAGAAGTATCATTCTTAAATGAAACTATTCCTGGTGGCACGACAAAAGAAGATTTCGTGAATCAGGTAGATACTTTCCTTGAGAAGTTAGGTTCTCATCCTTCTACGGCTAAATTTATTTGTAAAAAATTAATCGAATACTTTATCGATGAAAACATCCCAAGTAATTTACAAACAGTTTGTGAAACAAGTTTCCTTGCAAACACCAGTGATCCAAATCAATTAAAGAAAGTAATGGAAAGTATTTTACTAGATGAAGAATTTATCAGTTACACTCACTACCGTAATAAAATAGCAAACCCAATGTTCCAGTCACTACAAGTGATGAGAGCAGCTGTAGACTATAACCTAGATGAAAACTATAACTCAGGCTATAAAAACACTATCTACGGTCAAGCAGCTAGCCAAGAGTTCGTTCCAGGCTTTGCTGGACCACCTACTGGTTATAAAGAAAAAAGTACTAGCTGGATGAACCAAGGACAGCTCGTTAAACGAATCGCTTTTAATAAACGAGTCGCTAACGGGAATGCCTATAGAGGCGAAAGTCTCACTAAAACTATAGAAAAGTTCAACGGTAAAACTAAAGAAGATTTCTTAAGATATGTTCTAGATTTATTCGTCGCTGATTCATACACAGACGAAGAGTTTAATGCTTTACTTGCAATCTTCCCTGAGGATTTTGAGATAAATAACAGTTCTAATAATATTGCGACGATGAGGAAGATTTTCTTCCTTGCAGCAAGTATGCCTAGGGCTCAATTATTTTAATACTTAAAATGAAATTCGTCTTAAGTACAAACTTTGAAATATTAAAAAACACTAAGTTTTAAAAAAATATTAATAATCCATTGACAAATCATTAATATTTCTTTAACATGTTTATCTTAAATGAAGTTAATTTGTGTGTGTTCTAGAGGAGGCTCAGATGCCTAGTCTTACTAGTATTGGATTACAGGGTGACAAATATGTTCCTGAAAAAACAGAAGTTGTTTCTAAATCACAACCTACAAGCGAACAACCTTTCTTTAATGAAGCAGCCTATATCTCACCACCAGGCATAAAAAGTATTCATCAAACTTATAAGCCTGTCGAAATAAAAACAGACTTCAGGCAGGAATTACCGAATCAATTCCAAATCATTGGTAAAAGCCTTCAGTCTCTCCAAAAAAAAATTACAACTATAATTAATGGTTCAAACGATGATAAAAATAAAGCTATAGAGAATATTGGAAAAGTATTTGAAAAAGCAAATAAAAATCTAACAATACTTTCAAACAAATATTCTACAAAGAATAATAAAAGTTCATATGTTCTTCCAACAAGTATAGTTGCCCTTGCTACGAGTGTGTTAATGAATCTACCAGGGGACTTCATTAGTGAGATTACTGCAAATCATTTCTTAAACAATCAAAGTACTGATGATAAAGAATGCGTAGTAGTTATACCTGATCATGAATATCAAAAACGGATGCTCCATAACACTGGAGAAAAGCAACCTAAACTACTAGGTTCAGCAATAGCCTCAACAGAGAATATTCCAAATGAATAAACTCATAACTAGCAAAATCACTGCATAATAAATAAACACTAATTAAAACCACTAAACTAAGTCTATGAACCATAGACAATTAGGTTTCGAAAAAGAAAAACTCGCAGCGGAGTTCCTGAAATCACAAAACTATAAAATCATAGAAACGAACTGGCATTATTCAAACCGAGGTGAAATCGATATCATAGCTATAGACCCGAATAGATTCAACGAAGAGTATCTCATTTTCATAGAAGTAAAATACCGCAGCTATAATATTGCAGAAAGCTTGAAAGCTTTAAGCTTCGAAAAACAAAAACAAATTAAAAAACTTGCCTTATACTATCTAAAGAAGAATAAACTTAAGTTAAGCACTAATATCAGCTTCGATTTTATTGCAATAAGTAATGATGAACTTAAACACCTTAAAAACATTTTTAACTAAAATGACTTTACTTGGCAGCATAGCTTTAATAAGCACCCCTTCTCAAGCTGCTGAGTCTCTATTCTCCCCGGAAAGTAAAGATCTCTTTAATATAGAATTTATTCGTCCTGAGAAAGAAGAAAACCCTAGCTTAGAAAAAGAAGTTAATTTATCTTTCTAT
This sequence comes from Candidatus Caenarcanales bacterium, assembly GCA_013216135.1. Classification (GTDB taxonomy): domain Bacteria; phylum Cyanobacteriota; class Vampirovibrionia; order LMEP-6097; family LMEP-6097; genus DT-14. The sequence goes on along the minus strand of JABSOS010000004.1, from coordinate 203,431 downwards.
GAAACTAGAGTCTCTGAAATTCTTTTCACAATATCAAAAATCGGGGAATTTAATTTAGTCTACCCGAAAAATCTGGATAAAAAAATCTCAATCAATCTTCATAAAAGATCTATCTCAGAAGCGATTGAAGATATTTTACACACCGCGAAATTAAAGAGTAGCTTTGAGAACAATACCCTAAAAGTATATACAGAAGACTTAAGAAAACTTGAGTTCTACAATATTGCCACTAGCTACAGCTCTTCTAAGCTTGTTTCCAAGCTTCTAAATGAACATCTCTTTAAACAAATCATCATCAGCCAAGATAAAAATTTACCGAAACCTTATTCATTTGTAAATCCAGCAAATAATGATCTTACTATCGCAGCAAACCCAGAACAATTCAGAATTGCAAAGAACTTTATTAATAGTATCGATCATAACCAAGACATAAAAGTTATTAAACTTAAATATCTAAGCTCCATTAAAGCAGAGAGAATAGTTAAAGAAAACTTCCCAAATTTACAAACAGAGAAAAAAGTAAAACAAATCATACTCACAGGAAATGCCGCAAGCAATATTCTTGCTGAAAAACTTATAGAAAAAGTTGACCTTCCTGGTTCACTTCAGGACCTCTATGTAGAGTACTTCCTAGTTAAAGAACACCTAAACGATAGACAAGAACTATATATTAAAGAATTTCTAGTGCCAGCTACATTAATGAAAATCCCAGAAGCGATCTATGCAAATGATAGATTTCAGCAACTTCAAAGTAGCTTAAAGCCTTTATTTAAGGAGAAATTAAAGTTAGACACCGATAGTATCAAAAGAAATATTAGAGGAACAAACATCGAAGTTATCCCGGTATCAAAAGAATCCTACGTTATTAAAATGCGTAACCAAACAAATAAAATAATGGATAAGAATTTAATCGTCTACCTAGACAGAGCTAAAAATCTATTCTCAGATAAATACCTGAAAAAAAATATGCGCAATAGACTAGTCCTAGTCATGATGAAACTAGATTAAAAAATAGCAAACTATTTATAACAGTTTGCTCTACTGATTTTCCATAGCTTAATTCTTTGAATTCAACAAATTACATCAAAGATAGCATCTATTTTTTGAGGGAAGTATATTTGTTTTGGGGAGAAACCAATGTATCTTTGTCCGTTATTTTTTGAAACCTTAGAATCAACTAGGTAAAAAATACTTTGTGTAATTTTATAAACTTTAAAATTAATCCTAGATAAAGCTTTAAAAAATTTCACTTTGATTAAAATATCTTCTAAATCCATCTCTAGTCCTTAGCTTATTACTCTTACAAAGATAATATACCCTGTCGATTATTTGAGTATCAAAAATTCCCACAGGGAAAATTAAATAAATGTTATAAAATATCCGAATTCAAAAAAACAAAGCTCTCCAGAAAAGGGTTTTAAAAACCAAAACATACCGCCCGCCCTGTTCCATCCGACCAGTCGGTATTATTTTAAAGCCGAACATAATCGGAAGAACCTATGCGTCTCTTCCTCATCAAGCAAAAATCTAATCTTCAAAGAAAGCTTACTAGATAAAAGCTTCAATTGATAATTTAGATCTGAGATCTCAAGCTCAAGATCTCCTTTATTTTCCTCATTCAATTGAGAATTTAAATGTTCTATCTTCTCAACCAGTGCATTCTTTTTAACTAAATAATCATTTACTAAAGAACGAATCTCTCCTTCTTTCTCTCCTTGAAGTTCCAGCTTCTCCCAAGGAAAATCGTCATCAATAGCATCAACATAACTATATTCAAGACTAAGAAAACTTTGGTCTGTTTTCAAAGAAGCTCTAGTTTTATTTTGTAAAAAGAAAAGTGAAGTAAAAGAAGCCGCTACAACAAAAACAATTAATAAAAACCAAGGTGCTATCTTTTCAGCTTTAAACCAAAATAATAAAGCTCTATTAACCTTATAGGCTCTATTATTTTCTTCATTAGCATCTTTTATAACTTGCAAACGAGAACCTTTCTGAATCTTCTCTTCGAGTGATGCAAAATAGCTCTCAAAATCATTCATAGACTTAACATAAGCTTAGCAATAAACTAAAACTAAATTCAGGAAAACTTGAGCTTAAAAATTATTTAAGCAAAGTGCTCGATATCATAGTCTTCGTCATAGAAAGACTTTTCACCTAATTGAGGTCTAATGATATCTTGTAACTTATCTCTAGCACGAGAAAGTCTTGACTTAATAGTTCCGATAGCACAGTTAAGTAATTCAGCCATTTCGTCATACTGAAGACCTTGAAGCTCTCTAAGAACGATTACAGTTCTATACTGCTCAGGTAACTGAGAGATAGCGTTTTGTAAAATATTTTTTAGTTCAGTGTTACTGAAAACATCATCAGGAACGGAAGAAGTATCGACAATTTGTCTTTGTAATTCTGGACCAAACTCTTCATGTTCAAAAGCCTGATCAATACTAAAGTTTTTAGCTTGCTTAGGTCTCTTTCTAAGCTCATCATAGAAAATATTTACTACGATTTGATTAACCCAAGACTTAAACGCATGTGGACTTTTTAAAGAATGAATTCCTCTAAATACTCTAATGAATACTTCTTGAGAAAGATCATTTAAATCTTCCCATTCAGGAGCTAATTGGTAAAGGAATGCATAAACGATTTTTTGGTATCTTTTAACAAGCTCTTTGAAGGCTACTTTGTCTCCAAGCTGACACATTGAGATAATCTCAAAATCGCCTAATGTAGAATAATCTGCTTTTGTGCTCTCTTGCTTGTTTTTCTTGTTGAATAAAGAAAATTTCATATAATTAAATACTAATCCCAATATATATTTTCGTCAATAAGAAGCGCGATCTTGTTGCTCGTTTTTTTCTGCACCCCTAAGCAGAGCTTAGGGGTGTCGCAAACTCACAATAATTTGTTAAACTCATAAACGGAATAAATTTATATGAGAAAACCATTAATAATTGCAAATTGGAAACTAAACAAAACAAAAGCTGAGTCTAAAGCTTTTGTAGCTGAATTTTCAGAGAAAATAAAAGATAGTCAAAATGACGTCGACGTAATTTTATCTGCTCCATTTACGAGCATAGAAACAGTTGTAACTGAGTTGAAAACGACAGGTTTAGATAAAGTTGAAGTTGCAGCACAAGACGTAAGTCAATTTGAGTCAGGAGCTTACACTGGTGAAATCAACACAGCTATGCTTAAAGAACTAGGTGTTACTAGCGTAATCGTAGGTCACTCAGAAAGAAGAGAAATCTTCAACGAAGATAATTCTGTAATCAAAGCTAAATCAGAAAAAGTACTAAAAGATTCTCTAAAACTAATTTTCTGTTGTGGTGAATCATTAGAAACTCGTGAAGCAAATAAAACTGATGAGTGGATCGAATCACAAATCAATGCTGTATTTAAAGAATTAGATTACAGCACTATCAAAGAAGGCCAAATCAGCATCGCTTATGAGCCGATCTGGGCTATCGGAACTGGTAAAACTTGTGATTCAGAAGAAGCTAACAGAGTAATCGCAAATATCAGAACTTTAGTTAAAAAACTATTACCAGAAAACTTAGCTGAAACAGTAAGAATTCTTTATGGTGGTTCAGTAAAACCAGGCACGATCGAAGAACAAATGGCTAAATCAGACATCGATGGCGCATTAGTAGGTGGAGCTTCACTTAAGCCAGAAGATTTTTCACAAATCGTAAATCTATCAGCTCCAAAAGCAGCAGTTAAATAATTTATATTTACACAGTAAAAACTCAAAAAAAATAAAGGAACTAATTAAGCTAAATCTAAAATTAGATCCTTTATTTTTTTGTTAATAATACTGTTAGGACTATTAATTAAAAACATATACTGTGATTTAATTGTATCTTTTGGTATTTGAATATCTAATTTTTGAAGAATATTCAACCATTTTTCAAAATAGTTAGGACTATCATCTAAAAAGTAATTTTCAAGGTTATCTATTAATAATTTATTGATATCTTGATCATGCTTATTGATTTTACCTTCTTCAATAAGCTTATCCAAGATCTTAAAAGATTGTTCTCTTTTTATCTTAATGCTACCCATCAAACCTTTTTTGAGTCTCTGAGCAGTTAAATCATAATTATTATTTTTAGCAAGACTTTCAGTAAAATCTAAAATCAACTTTTCAACTTTTGAGTCTCCCTCGTACTTAAGAATTGCTTGGTTCAATAAATAAAGAGTGTCAACTTCTCCTACAGTCCCAATTTTCCAACTAAGGTTATGATCGTTACTTTGAAAGATTTCTTTGAGCAAAGGTTTTATAGTATTTATGTTTGAGCCATCTTTTAAAGCTTGTTCAAATGCTGTTACAAAACCAGGTTCCTCTTGAAGAAAAACTGAAGAGTCAAGATTCATATCATAGTAATTTTCAAAGAATTTCGCATCACCGTCTAATATACTTTCCTGGATTTGCTTTCTTAAAATATCTTGTATTTCATTAGTGATTTTAAGTTTTTTAAAAGACTCCATATCTTGTTCATAAATACACTCTAAGATTAAATCTTTAAAAATATTTTTATTAAAATTATTCAAGTAAAACCCAGATTGATATTTTAAAGTTGCGACCTTTTCCTCTAATGGATAATCTTTAAAATTAGGAACAGTTTTTTCATCAGAGTCAACACTCTGTAACTTTTCGTGATTAATAGTATCCAGTAATTGCTTAGTAATTATTAATGCTTTAGCTCCTAACTCATCAATCTCTAAATTATTATTCCTAAAATCAGAAGGAAACTGAATAATAAAGTCTCGAATTTCACTAAAATTATTCCAAACTTCTAATATCTCCTCTTTTAAAGCTGCTAATGAATTAATATTCTGCTTAGAGTAAAAATCTAAGTGAGATTTAAAGAGTTCATCTTTTTCTTTATTAAAACCATTATTAATTCTTTGAAGATCTTTTTGAAGTAAATCAAAATATTTTTTAGACGCTCTAATAAAACTTTCAGTCTTTTCATCAGAATTGTCATTTTTTAAAATTTCATTTATTCTTTTAAACACATCAAAACTAGTATTAAGATCCGCAAGCTTCGCTTTACTATGTAATCTATTAAGCTCACTATGTGATACTTTCAAAGGTACTTCTTTCTTAGGAGAATAGTTTTTATTTAAATTATTAGATAAGTCAACAAGCATTGAAAGTGCTTTACTATCTTCATCTTCGTTAGCAGCAAAGTAGACACTTAGTTTTGATGCATGAGGCTTAGTTGTAAGGGTGTCAAGCTCAGTTAAAAATTCAAAATTAACCCTTATTCCACCTCTTTCTCTTGAGCCATCAAACCTTAGCTTGAAACAATCTTTCATATTTGTAATTTTCCACTCACCAAAAGAAGGAAAAGGTAACTTTTCAACCGCTATATTCTGGGACTTACTTCTAGTAAGAGCTACTAAAGGTGAAAGCTCAGCATAGATCTTATATTTTTCAGGAGATTTATTCTCATCATAGGGATTGTCCCAAGGAAAATAATTATTGCCTTGAGGAAAACGTGGAGGTAATGGTGGACCAATCGGCACAAGGTAAGATAATAACACAAACGACAAAACAAATCATCTGCGGAAAATCCCAAGCAAAAATAGCATACTTGGGATTTTTCTTTTTTAGTAAAGAATATTTAAATGGTAGCAGCTTCACACAGGCGAGGCGAGCTTAGGGACCCACCTGCGGTGGGGCGCAGCGGAGTCTGTGTGAAGCCACTCCCTCAGGACCCCCAAATATGCTATTATTAGCTTCAAATGTTCTTTTTTGGAAACAATAAACCACTTAGTGACAACGATAAAAACGTAGATTTCCACAAGTTTTTCGGCACTAGGGATAAAGACGATATTTTAATGCTAGCGAAAGAGATTTCTGTTGATGCTAAGCAGTTTTTTGAGTCGAGTATCACTGGAATACTGGGTCACCTTCCTGCTGAATTTGCTGATACTTCAGTTACATTCAGTAAAGAATCTTTAAATCAACTTCTATATAGCGCAATGATCACTGGTTATATGACAAAAGCTGTAGAAAACAGGTTAGAGTTAGAATCTTTAATTAAGAAAAATGATAAAGAAGTTGATCAGGAAAAAGAGAGTGAAAGACTCCCTAAATTCCTTCATGATTTAGAAGATTTTGAGAAAAAGTATAAAACTGAAAAAGACTTAGGCATCGACGATATACTTTAAATTTAAAGCTCAAATTTTATCTCTCTAATAGCTTAGAAACCGAAAACCAAAGTTCATGTAGTTCTTTTACCGTATCTACTAACTGATTAATATTAAAAGGTTTAACGATATAAGCATTGCATTCTTCAGCATAACAACTGTTAATATCATCTTGCGAATCTGATGTCGTTAAAATAATTACTGGAATGTGTCTAAATTTTTCTTCTTGCCTACAGTATTTTAAAATTTCATGACCATTTTTTTTAGGTAAATTCAAATCTAATAAAATTAGCTCCGGTCTTGGTGAATCTTCATATGGAGCCTCACGGTTAAGATACTTAACAGCTTCATCCCCATCTTTCGCTGTAGAGATATTTACATCAATTTCAGCAATTGAAAAAGCTTCTTTGATAAGTTCAATATCACTCTGACTATCTTCTATGATGAGTAAATTTTTCTCAACCATAGCCTTATTATCCCCAGTTTTTTTATTATTGTCCCCTATCAAAAGGAGTATTTATACTGAGCACCGACTCCTACTCCAAAACGTGAGCCTTTTTGGAAAAAACCGTTCCATCTTAACTCAGAAACCAGATGAAAACCTTTGTAGATCCTATAACCGAGTTGTAATTCTGAAACAAGTTTATTGTGCTTGTCTTCCCCATCGACCATGATATTTTGGTCGGCAAAGCCGTATAGGTATAACCTCTCATCAAAGACCTTAGGCATAATTTTAGAATACAGTACATGCTGAATTTGAAAACCATAGCCATCATAATGGTCTAATTGCCAGGGAAAATAAGTAACTTTATAGTTCGTATGTAATTTCTTAAATAGTTTAGATAGAAACGATATTTCATTCATTTCAGTCTCAAGGCCAAACCTCATGATATCATTCTCATCACCACTAATACTAAAGTGTTGTATTACAGCTTGAAGGGGTGCTTTATTAATTTTATAAAAAAGATTTTGCTCAGTAATATAATCTTCGTGAGAAAAAAAGTTTTCTGATCCATCTGGATTACCAAACCAATTAGTTAGTGAAAAATAAGAAAATGGTCCAGGTAAATCAAGCTTTGCGTTTAAAGTGGTTACCATATCATTTCTGGAATCATAATAGGTATTCAAATCCAAAAAACCAGACGGTCGGTATGTATCAAAAATCGTGATTTTACTCTGTTGCTTTTCCTTTTGCTCTTCTGCTGCAAGAACAAAGCTTGGAAATATCAACATAAAATACAAAACCGTTGCTAGCCTAAAAAAGCTCACATTAACTACATTCCGCTTTTAAGAAGCTGGAAAACTCACGATTTAAATAAAAAAGTAATTATCTAAATTTGATCCTCAAAGCGCTTTGATTCTAAATCTTCTAATCTTATATATTTCAAACACTTTTCATTACAAGACTCTAAGATCACATATGGTGCCATCCCATCAATATATGCTTCAAGCCAACGAGGCGCACATAAACACCACTTATCCCCGGCTTTAAGACCAGGAAAATTAAATTCAGGTCTAGGAGTACTTAAATCATTTCCCATCGCCTTACTGTAACTTAAAAATTCATCTGTTAGCACAGCACAAACAGTATGACTTCCCATATCCGTAGAGTCGGTATTACAGAAGCCATCTCTATAATAGCCAGTCTTTGGCTCATAACAACAAGGTTCTAAAGAACCACCCAATACATTTTTTTGATTTTCCATAAACTGAAAATTTTCTAACCTATAAATAGTTTACTAAAAAATAAACTAAGTATAAAATGCAATTATAAGAGTTTTTTGAGGATTTATGGATAATCAAAGCAATAAAGTAACCTTAGTTCAATTCCCAGCTATGTTTGGGCTTCCTAATGTGAGTCCTTTCTGTATGAAAGTAGAAACATTCATGAGAATGGCGGGTATTCCATACGAAATAAAAGAAGAGGTTAATACCACTAAAGCACCAAAGAAAAAATTCCCTTATATAATTCACAACGGACAAAAAATTCCAGACTCTAGCTTCGTTTTAGACTACTTATCTAGAGAGTATTGCATAGATTTTAATTCTCACCTTTCAATCCAAGACCAAGCTGTCTCAAGAGCCTTCCAAAGACTTTTTGAAGAAAATTTATTTTGGGTTGTCGCTTATAGCCGTTGGTTTGAAGATCATAACTGGAAAGTTATTAAAGAAGCTTTCTTTTCGACATTACCTCCTATCTTAAAAGGATTCTTACCAAATCAAATTAAAAAAGATCTTGAAGCTAAATTAAAAGCTCAAGGAATAGGTAGACATAGTAAAGAAGAAATATATGATATCGGTTTAAAAGATTTAAGAGCTATTATCGACCAACTAGGAGCAAAGCCTTTCTTCATGGGAGACAGGGTTTCTCAAATTGACGCTACAGCTTATGCTTTCATCTCAAACATTCTTTTACCTGAGTTCCAGAGTCCAATGGATGAACTATCTAAGACAGCTGAAAACTTAAGAAATTACTGCGATAGAATGCAGAACCTTTATTTCCCAGAGTTACTTGCAAAGCAAGAAGAACCTGAGATGATTGGGGTTTAATCCTTAACTAATCTTATTTAAGATTGCTAAAATGGACTAGGTTATGAAAAGCTTAGTTCATTTATTTTGTTTAATAATAATTTGCTTTACAGTCTCTTGTTCTAAAAAAGAACCCCTATCTTCTGTTGAAGATATTTATAAAACTAAGAATGAAACTCAAGAAGTTTATTATCAAAAGCTCGCATTACTTTTAGGTAAAGAACTCACAAACTATAAAATTTCGGACATCAATATAGAGAACCTAATTAAGCTATTTTCAAACCATTTAGAAAAATATGAAGTTGATGGATCTTTAAGTGATGACGCCTTTGTTTTAGCTTCAGTAGAAGAAGCGCTAGAAGCTTTAAAAGATGGTGAATTTGGGATTGGGGCTGCATTAGTTAAAGATGGGAAAATCATTCTCAGAGCACATAATTCTCAATTATCAAATAAGCGTTCAGATCTTCATGCAGAGATGACATTAATCAATATGTTTGAAAATCATCCTGAACTAGAGAAGCATAGAGATCTTTTTAACATCGATGAAGATATTGTTCTCTACAGTAGTACAGAACCTTGCCCTATGTGTCTTACAAGAATTGCAATTTGTGAGCTAGCTTCTAAATACGGTGCATCCAGTGACTTAGATGGTATGGCACATTTAATTAAACATTTACCAGAGTCTTGGAAAAACTTAGCTCAGAAAAATGTTCCATCTGAAGCAATCGCATCTGATGAATTAAAAGCCCTAGCTCACCTTATGTTTTATTCTTTTCTATTTATGGATTTTTCATAAGTACTCTTGAAGATAAGATTAGTATCCGATATCCTGTGACTATGGTGCCTAAAAAATCCAAACAAGAAGACTTAGATCATAAAAAGTTAATAGTTAGACAAGCAAAGCTAACAGATATAAAAGAAATTAGAGATTTAGTCTCGACTGTCTATAACGGCGTCGAGGGCTATTCAGTAGACATGCTCCGCGGGCAGATGACCAATTACCCTGAAGGACAAATGGTAGCTGTTTACGGAGATAAAATCGTAGGCTACTGTGCAACTTTTAAAATTTCAGAAGACTTTGCTTTAAAGCCTCATACATGGAAAGAAATTACAGGTGGTGGCTTTGCCTCAATGCACGATATTGATGGAGATTTTCTTTATGGTATGGAAGTCTGTGTTGATCCTAACTATAGAGGTTTTAGAATTGGGCAAAGACTTTATAATGAACGTAAAAAACTTTGTGATTATTATAGGTTAAAAGGGATAGTCTTTGCAGGAAGGCTTCCAGGACTTTCTAAGAAAAATACTAAACATAAATTCTCCACACCTGAAGAGTATTTAGAATTAGTTCTAGGAAAAAAAATGAGAGATCCTGTTCTCACATTTCAGATTAATAACGGTTTCCAACCAATAGGAATCATAAAAGATTACCTACCAACTGATAAAGAAAGTAAAGGCTTCGCCGTTCACATGCTCTGGCGCAACCCTAAGATTAAAACTGAAACAGCTAGCAAGTCAAAACAACGTGGTAGACTCGCTGAAACAGTTAGAGTCGCGACTGTACAGTACCAACAAAGAAAAGTAAGTAGCTTTGAAGAATTCGTTCACTTCGTAGAGTATTTTGTAGACGTAGTCGCTGACTACAAAGCAGACTTTGTAATATTTCCAGAATTATTTACTTTACAGCTTCTTTCTTTAGAGAAGAAAAAACTAACACCACTTGAATCAATAGATGCTTTAACCAGCTATACAGCGAGGATAAAAGAAGTCTTCAGAGATATGTCTATTCGCTACAACATAAATATCATTGCAGGCTCACACCCGACGAAAGTAGACGCTGGTGACATTCTAAATATTTGCTATGTCTTTTTAAGAGACGGTTCTGTATATTCTCAAGAAAAAATTCATCCAACACCTAATGAAAGATATTGGTGGAATATACAAGGTGGCGATAAATTAGAAACTATCATGACAGACTGTGGACCTATAGGTGTCCTGATCTGTTATGACAGTGAGTTCCCTGAACTTGCAAGACACCTTGTCAATCAAGGCGCACAAATTTTATTTGTACCATTCTGTACTGATGAAAGACAGAGCTACCTCAGAGTACGCTACTGCTGCCAAGCACGTGCAGTAGAAAACCAGTGTTACGTAGTAATGTCAGGTAATGTCGGTAACCTTCCTGGTGTTGAAAACATGGATATTCAATATGCACAAAGCTGCATATTAACCCCATGTGATTTCCCATTTGCAAGAGACGGTATAGCAGCGGATACCACACCTAATGTAGAGACAGTAGCCTTTGCTGACCTGCGTTTAGAAACTTTAACCACTGCTAGAAATAGTGGAACCGTGATGAATTTAAAAGATAGACGCTTCGATCTTTATTCAGTTAATTGGCATAAAAAGTAAGCTAAATAAGAGGCATGATCAAAGGGATGATTTATTATTATTTCATTTTCAGAAAACCTCCACTGAGACAAGATTTGCGCAAGAACATACACTGTAAATACCAGAAAGCTACACTGTAAGACTGATTGACCCTAGGGCTATTAAACATACAATAATAGTCCTATGAAGAAAAAATTATTAAACTTATTTTTAGCTTCATCAATGGCCTTGTCGGGGACCGTATTGATGAATCCTGCATCTGCTGCAGGCGGTAGTTTTTTTCACTCTCTGGATTCTTTGGAAAAAGAACTATTGATGGTACAAAAAACAACAGAAGAAACCCAGAATGGGGTAGTGCTGGAATTGATTTAAAAAGAGCTGCTCCTTCTGTTTACGCTGATGGTTTATCTGCTCCAGGTGGTACTACTAGACCTAACCCAAGAATGGTAAGTAACGCTGTCGGCGATCAGCCAGTTGGCACTACTATTCCAAGTGCATTAAATCTAACTGATATGCACACACTATGGGGACAATTTATCGATCACGATATCGATTTAACTCCAACCCAATCAGGTTCTGGTGTTGAACTATTCCCAATCCCAGTTCCTACAGGTGATCCTTTCTTTGATCCTGGTTCTACTGGAACTCAAATCATTCCTTTAACTAGATCTATTTTCAATCCACTTACTGGTTCTACTAACCCTAGACAACAAAAAAACGTTATCACTGCATGGGTTGATGCTAGTTTAGTTTATGGTTCTGACGAAGCAAAAGCTGATAGCTTAAGAACTTTCACAGATGGTAAATTAATCACGACTCCAGGTGAGCTTCTTCCTGTAGATGGTGCTGGAAGTTTCCTTGCTGGTGATGCTCGTGTAAATGAAAACGTAGCTTTAATCGCTATGCACACTTTATTTGTAAGAGAACATAACCGTTTATGTGATGAAATAAAAAATAGATTCCCATTCTTAAACGATGAAAAAACTTACCAATTAGCTAGAAAGTATGTAGGTGGCATGATCCAAGCTATTACTTACAATGAATACTTACCAGCTCTTTTAGGCCCTAATGCTATTCCAGCATACACAGGTTACAAGAGAAAAGTTGACCCTGGAATCGTAAACGTATTCTCTACAGCTGCATTTAGATTCGGACACTCTACAGTATCTGACACCCTTCTAAGACTTGATAATGATGGTAATGTTATTCCAGCTGGAAACTTAGATATGAAAGATGCTTTCTTCAACCCAAGTCTAATCACGACTTATGAAGACATCGGTTACTTATTAAAAGGTCAAGCAGCTCAAGTTATGCAAGAACTTGATACTAAACTCGTAAATGGTTTAAGAAACTTCTTATTCGGAATTCCTGGAGCTGGTGGTTTAGATCTATTCTCAATCAACGTTCAAAGAGGTAGAGGACATGGTCTTCCTGACTACAACACATTCAGAGTAGCTTATGGTTTAGCTCCTTATACTAGCTTCAGTCAAATCACTTCTAAGCCTGCTATTGCAACAGAATTAACTAACCTTTATGGAACAGTTGATAATTTAGATATTTGGGTTGGAATTTTAGCTGAAGATCACTTGCCTGATGCAAGCATGGGTGAATTAGGAGTAGCTATCGTAGCTGATCAATTCATTAGGCTTAGAGATGCTGATAGATTCTGGTACAAGAGATCAATGCTTCCAGCAGTATCTAACTGGATTTCAAATACGACTTTAGCTGATGTAATTAAGAGAAACACTCAAATCTCTAACATTGCTGACGATGTATTTCATCTTTAAGAAATTTAACTAAAGTAAATTTCCCGCAAAAAAAGAAGAGCCTTAGGGCTCTTCTTTTTTTATGAATAAAAATTCAGGGCAAGATAAAATATATCAAGATCAAATTTATTTAAATGATTTATGAAAGTACTAGCAAGAATATAAAACAAGCAGTAGAGCTTTTAAAATCTGGTGAAGTAGTAGCTATTCCGACAGAAACAGTTTATGGACTTGCTGCAGATGCTAGTAACACAGAGGCAGTAGAAAAAATTTTTCAAATCAAAGGACGCCCAAATTTTAATCCTTTAATCTCGCATTATGCAGATATAGATGAAATAAGAAAAGATGTTGAGTTTAATGAAAAAGCTAGCATACTTGCAGAAAAATTCTGGCCTGGTCCCATGACTTTAGTTTTAAATAAAACCAAAAATTCAAGAATCTCTGATTTAGTTTCAGCAAAGCTGAAAACCGCTGCAGTAAGAATTCCTAAGCATGAAATAACACTTGAACTTTTAAGTAAATTTTCAGGACCTCTTGCTGCACCGAGTGCAAATCCATCAGGCAAACTAAGCCCAAGCAAAGCTATACACGTAGAGGAACTATTTCAATCAAAGCTAAATTTCATATTAGATGGAGGTCCATGCCAGCATGGACTTGAATCAACTGTTATAGATTTAAGTGAAAATCAAGTAAAAGTCCTTCGCTATGGTTCAATCAGCCTTGAGGAAATAGAATCAGTCCTAAAAGAGAAAGTACTCCCTCCAGAATCAGAAACTGGTATCAAAGCACCTGGAATGCTATTAAAACACTATTCACCTAAAACTCATTTAGAAATTAATTTAAAGCTTGAAGATATATTACAGAAGCAAGATAAAAACAAAAATATTGGGTTAATTCTCTTTGGAGAAAAAGATCTTAATCAAGGAATTATCCAAAACCTGAATAAAGAATATAACAAAATAATAAACCTAAGTAAAGTTGGGGACTGTAAAGAAGCAGCCCAGAAGCTATTTAATTCACTTCATGAACTAGATAAGTTCAATCTAGATAAGATATTAATTCAGGAAATCCCTAATATGGAAATTGGCTTAGCAATCAACGATAGGTTAAGAAGAGCTGCTGAAATAAGCTGATTTATAGCCATTTATTTGTGGTAAAGCGTTAATAAGAAGCTAATGTTCTTACCCAATCTTAAATCAAGATACATATTTGCTCTTAGCATTGTTGCTGCTTTGAGTATAGCTGCTTTTTTCATTAATTCTAAAATTATAAAATCTCAAGCTGAATACTCCACGATTATCAATATCAGTGGGAGACAAAGAATGCTTTCACAAAGAATTGCAAAATTAATTTATAGTAGCGCTAATGATCCACAATTAGATCAAGATCTTAAAGACTTAGAAGAATACTTATACAGACTCTCTGACCTTGATAGTGAGATGAACAAAACTTTAGCTAATAAAGAGGAAATAAGAAATATTTTCTTTAATAAGGAAAACCCTCTTGAGAAAAGAGTAATAAATTTTATTGGAAATGTTAGATCACTGAAAACAAATAAAATAAGTAAAGAAGAAATTTACAAACAAAGTAATGAACTATTAACTTACTATGAAAAATTAACTAAACTCTATGAAAAGCAAGGCAGAAAACACTCTCAAAGACTTTACATAATTGAAATAGTGGTATTAATATCGACTTTATGCCTTCTTTTAGCAGAAGCTTTTTTGATATTCAGACCTCTAGATATTAGACTTAATGAAAACTCACAAGCAATGAAGAATCTCATACTTAGACTGGAAGACTCAAATAAAGATCTCGAATCATTTATGTATGCGGCTTCTCATGATTTAAAAGAACCCGTTCGTACCATAATGAACCATGTAAGCTTTATTAATGAAGAATTACCTGAAGAACTTTCAAATTCTTTTCACAACTCAGTTTCAAGAATCACAGATAGAGTCAATTACCTTTATAAACTAAATGATAATCTCTTAGACTTTCATAAAGCAAAGCATCATGTAAAAGAAAAATCACTTATTGATATTGAAAGAGTAGTAAATCAAATAGTAAAAGTTAATGTTAAAGAATTTACTGATAGTAAATTTGAAGTTGTAACAGAAGGGCTTCCTTCGATAGAAAATGATCCTTTTTTAGTCAAACTAATTTTTAGAGAAATTATAAGTAACGCTTTTACCTATAGAGACAAACAGAAAGACTCCTATTTAAAAATCTCTTATGAAAAAGATGGTTCAAGACATGTTTTTAAGTTTGAAGACAATGGTCAAGGTATGGACTATGAAATAAGGCATAAAGTTTTCAATCCATTCTTCAGTTCTCTTAACAAAAGTAAAGCAAGTGTCACAGGTTTAGGACTTGCTATTGTCAAGAATGCCGTATTTAACTTAAAAGGCGACATAAGTCTTGAATCTCACCCATATGAGGGAACAATAGTATTGGTAAAATTATAAACATGTACTATGTATTAGTATTTTTATGCACTTTCATTGCTATGGAATTTGCTGCAAATATGGCTCATCGCTTTCTTATGCATGGCTTAATGTGGTATTTTCATGCTGATCACCATAGAAAAGAGCCTGGCTTCTTTGAAAAGAATGATATTTTCTTTTTAATCTTTGCATTCCCTGCTATGACATTAATTATGGGAGGACTTTTATTAAAGAATTACTTTGCAGTAAGTATTGGCTTAGGTATTACTGCATATGGCTTTAGTTATTTCTGGGTTCACGAAGTTTATATCCATAGACGCTTAAAGCTTCTTGATCAGATTGATAACAAATACCTTAGAGCCTTACTTCAAGCACACAAAGATCACCACAGCTGCCTTGATAAAGAAGGAAGTACTAATTTTGGGATGCTTTGGGTTCCTCTAAAATACTTTAAAGCGGAGTTTAATGCTTAGTTATACTTATTTATTTATAAATATTTTTAGTGTTTTCATACCTATAATATTTAGCTTTGACACAAGACTTGATATTCATAAAAAGCTAAGAGGGGCATTTTTAGCAATTGCTATAGTTGCGATTCCATTTATAGCTTGGGATATATTCTTTACAGAGATTGGTGTTTGGGGCTTTACTGATAAATACTTAACCGGACTTAAAATATTTAATTTACCTTTAGAAGAAATTTTATTCTTCATCTGTATTCCTTACGCCTGCATATTTACTTACGAAGTAATTAAATATTTTTTCAAAGAAAAAATCAGTGAAAAGCTTTCACAAAATATATCTTCTGCTTTAATTTCAATTTCCTTTCTAATAATGATTTTTAACTTAGGAAAATTCTATAGTTCATGGACTTTTTCACTAGTAGTAGCTTCATTAATTTTTTTAAGAAAGAGGTTTGACTTCGGAAAGTTTTATTTATCTTGCCTCTTTGTTTTCCCAGGTTTTTTTTTAGTAAATGGCTTACTTACGGGCATTGCCTTCCCGGAACCAGTTGTATGGTATAACAACTTAGAGAACTTAGGCTTAAGATTCTTCTCAATCCCTTATGATGACTTCTTTTATGGTTTTCTTTTAATGATTTGGAATGTATATCTCTATGAGTCAATCAGTTCATATCTTCTTAAAAAGTCTAATAAATAAAGTTTGACTTCACTTGCTAAAACTTTACTAGTTTTAATTTCATTAAGTATAAAATCACGATCTTCTTTAATATTGTCTCTATAACTAAGAAGTGCTGGAGTGTTTAATTGCACAGCAAGTCTTATATACCTTAATTCAAGTGAATTAGAGTATTCAAGAAATAATTTTTCCAATTTTTTTCTACCTTTTTTAAAATTTTGTATTTTAGAAAAAGGGTTTTTCTTAAATTTACTACTTAGCATTACCTGAGCTGCCATATAAGCATCTTTCAAATTAGAATTTTCCAAATCAGAAACAATACTTTTAAAAGTTTCAAAATCTGCTTCTGTATTTTTAGCTTTTCTATAGCTATATTTAATCTCTAAACTTTTATCGAGGGTATCCTCTTGATTAATAGTATACAAATCTAAATTCTTTGCATAAATTTTAGAACTTGAAAACAGAATTAATAGAATAAAAAATAAGTGAGAGATTTTCATGTTAAGAGTTACTAATTGATCTTAACTCTTTTTCAGCTTTTAGTGCAAGCTGCAAGCCATCATAAAGCTGAGCCATAGTCCACGCGCTAGTGTTACCACCAGGAATCCATTTCACTTTACCAGCAAGGTCAGAAATCGCTTGATAAGACTCCATAATATTATATTTATTAGGAAGTTCAGTGCCATCCACTCTTAACATATCAACATCCTTCATTCCAGCAATTATTGATAAACTGTGATTGATAAAATGAGCTAGCATAATATCGATTTCTTTTAATTTTACTTCTGTTTCAGGTGGAGCTATTTTAATCTTTTTAATATGAGAAACAAGCTTCATCTTAGCTTTAGCTAAAGCTTGTATACAAGCAGAAGGTCCTAGACTCCACTGAGCAGAATACTCAGGCTTTGCGATTTTTTGTCTTTTCGTAAACTCAGTAGTAGAAAAGAACTTAGGACTAACTTGTGCAACTTCAGGTTTTTGACCTAAGACAATTTGAGCAAGTGGTGTTAAATTCGTAGTTATGTAACCATTTAAATTCAAGTGACTATCAAAAATTTTCACATTATTACCTGTGACATAATCCTCTCTTAAAAAACGATTATAACGCTTCATACCACAACCATCAGCTAGCCCCATGTGAAGAGATTTAACGATGTGTGCTCTAATTTCAGCATCTAGGAATACATCTTCTGAAAATCTATAATCTGATGCTGCTAATAATGCAAGAGATGAATCAAGTTTATTTTCTTCATTATGAATTGCTTGAGTATGCTCATAAAGTATCGGCTTAACCACCCATTCATAAACTTTCGAGGTGCATGCTTGAATTAACATTCTTACATAAGATTCATTTAAACAGTTCGCATAAAAAGGCAAGTCACCAACATATTCATTTACTGCTTTTTTCAAATCAACAATTGCAGTTGTCTCTGAAAACCGTTCAGAAAATACTAAAGAACAAAATTTCTCTAAGGCAAGAGCCGTGTAGGCAGTATCTAAGCTAGCTCCATCCCAGTAAACAATTTCTCCCCAGAGACTTGTCGTAGGTGAATTCCCATCGTAAAGGTTATGCCTTACATTCCAGTTTATACTCATCAAGAATGTAATTAAATTAAAAATAGCTTTAAAGACTATTTCCCTATTCTGTTCATTAAAATCTGCTCCATAGTCAAAGCCCCACTCATCACTATTAATTCCAGCCTCTAGTGTCTCAAGAATAGACAGAAGGAACATAGCAGTAGAAACTACTCTTCTAGGAGTCTTACTTTCTTTAATTTTTATATCTCTTACAATAGGTGAACCAAAGTTACTGATATTCACAGTTTTGGGATCAAAAGCATCAGTAATCCCTCTGCTTAAAATATCTTGATCTTCGTGTGCTCTTCTATACCAATCAGGATCACGAGCAATTTTTTGAACTGTTGAAAAAATATCAGCGTTATTAATAGCTGCAGCATTAATTATCATTGACTTTCTCCAACTAAATGGATCGTTCTGCTTTTGCCATAAGCCATGAATACAGCTATCTGCGTTATACTGCCAATTTAAATCAGGACTAATACCATCCCCAGAAGAAATCAAGCCAGTCTTAGGATCAGTATCAAAATCAAAAATTTTCTTTTCATCATTTAGATCATGAATAATTTCTTCTAAATCAGCTGCACCATAGTGAGGTTTAGGATCTTTAAAAAAATCATTATAAATAAAATAATGAAAGCTATGCTCTTTCAAGTCTAAAATTTCTTCATATGGGGTAAACTCTGTAGCAAAAAGCCTAGCTTGAGTAGAATACAGTAAAGCATCAAGGATTTTTTCTCTCTGCTCCATTTCCATTTGATTAAGAATGTTTACAGATAAAATATCGTCAAATTTACTAATAACGCCTTCAGGCTTATAAGGATACTTTCCTGTATAACTGTATAAATATTTTATCTTATTAAAAGTATCCTGATGCTTTGCATCAAGTTTAATAATGTCAGTATTTATGATAGCCCTAAGCTCAACACATATTTGTTTTGCTAATGCATCTTTGTCTTGAAGAATTGGTTGCATTAAAATTACCCAGTCACTACCTACTTTATTTATTTACCCATTATCTGTAATTTTATATATTTATTAGTAATTATGTTGACAAGTAGAAACCCCACCTATTCAGGAGGGTTAATGAGATACACACTCAGCTCATGAAAGTTATTCTTAGAGTATAAGTATCTTTTTTTTATTTTTTTTGCTTTGTAAGTTAAGTTTTCCTTAGCTAGCATAGCTTCTAATTTCTTTATAGCTTTTTGTTTTAAATTTACTCTATTTAAAATCAAGAGTAAAGATGATTTTTTATGCTCTTTTATAAAAGTAAGAATTTCTTTTCGCTTATTAATAGTAATTACATCATTGTCATGATTTAAATTATTCAAATTAGCTGAAATAATCTGATCATCACAAATTTCATATTCAAAGGAATTTGAGCCACTTATATTTTTTATTTCTTGATTAAAACTTTCATAGGGGATATTTAATCTATGAATTTTAGGGTGGATGTCAGGGAGCAGTATCCATGAGACTTTGATCATAAAAAATACAATATTAATGGTAAGGAATATATACTGAAGTCTTCTTTTTAATTTACCTTCAAGAAAATTTTCACAAAGTGTAAAAATTACGATCACTGCAACAAAGTGAGTTACAGCAAGCCAGCCACCAGCAAGCTTACCAGCCTTGTTAAAAAGAAAAATTAAAATAGGTAATGAATATGAGACTAAGCTTATATAAATCAATTCACTTTTTATAGATATATTTCTAAGGATAGATTGAAATTTTAAATTATCTCTACAGAATAAAAAAGCTAGAAGCAAAGAAAAACACAGAATATAGATCAGGATTGGACTAATTGCACTAAAGCTTAGCTTAAACAAATTAAAAAAATAGTTGTAGTCAGAGTTTTCAATCACACTTCTAGAGCTTAAATAAGCTTTAGCTTCATCACCTTGATTCAAGAGCCATAAATAATAAGGGCTTATTAAAGCACTTACAATGTGAATGGAAAGGAGTGATTTAAGATTAAAGACTAATGCTCTACCAGAAGATGTGAACATTGAACCTAGAATTAAAGCCAAAATCAAAAATGCAAAATTAAATTTTGCAAGCATGCCAAGTGCAATACTCAAAGCAAAAGCAATATAGTTTCGAATAGAATCCTTTACACATAGCAACTTGAGATATCTATAGAAACAAAAACTAGCGCAAGCAAATACTAAAACTGAATGTGTAAGCTTAAAATTAATAACGTAGCCATAGGTTAAAACTAAAGCTAAGATAGAATTTAAGCACAGTAAAGAATCATCTTCGTCATGAAAAATCCTAATAGCTTTATATAGAAAATATAAAAATACAAACAAGCATATATATCTTACAGAAACGATAACAGGGGTTCCGTAACCAAAGACAAGAGACAAAGTTTTTATAATCCAACTATAGAGTGGGGGTTGATGAGCATCACCGAAGTTGAAGCCTTGGGCTAAAACATATTGCTCAGCTTCATCCCAATCTAGATAAGGAGAGCAAGTTAAGCGAAAAAGATAGTATATAAGTACATAGAAAAAAATTAGTAAATAATTTCTTTGTTCTTTACTCATATTTTGAAAAAAAGAAAGCATATCCTACAGTAAATTAGAAATCTTTTCCAATCCAGCTTTAATACTAGCTAAAGATTCAGCTTCATAATCTTTAAAAGGATCTAGAATCTTTTTAGTTAATGCTTTTTCAAGATCTTCTTGTGAGCTTAACTCCTGACCATCTTTAGCTTTAACATAGCCACCTTCAACTATATTTGATTTAAAAATCCCAGCAGCACTCACTGGCAGGAAATCTTCATAAGTCAGCAACTCAATTTTTATGACCCCTGCTAACTGAAGAGATAAAAGTACTTCTACAAATTCAGGTTTAAATATATAAGTAGAATCTTTCTCTATTAAATTTTGAATCATACTAATCTGTTGACTTATTTGAGGAATTTTCTCTAGCTTAGCTTTTAATGAATCTGTATCTTCATCAACACTAAGCGAAAAATAAACTAAAGTTTCTTTCACTAGAGATTCAATATCATCAGGAAAAGCTTTAAAAGATTCAGCCAGTTTTTCAAGGTAATTAGAATCACTCTGCTTAACTTCAATAAGTACTTTATTTAAAAGCTCATTATAAAGACCAAGACCTTTAGGCGTCAAAGCAGCACCTCTTTTTTCAATCTCACCAAATCTAGCTCTATGAGTACCGAGTAGCTCTGAGCCCTCAATGTCTGGAAATAAAATTTCTTCATTTAAAGCACGAAAAGATGTCTGACGCAATAAGATAGGAATTTTTCTTCGAGGCGGCCCCTGTATGGTAGCTGTCATATTAATACCTTTTTCAGACATTCTTTGGTAAAGAAGATCTATATCTAGAACCCTCGGTGTTAAATGATTAATATGTGGACCTTTGAATGCAACTATATCAGCCAGTAAAGAATTGATAGAAAGTAACTCTTTGTAAAAACCTTTACTGATTCTAGCGTTCTTATGCCATCTAAAAATCTCTAGCGCTTCTTTTACAAAGTCCTTTGAATCTTCTTCATCAAGTCCAGACTCTTCTTCAAATTTAGTAATTAAGCTAAGACATTTTTCACTAACAATATTTCTACTAGCTATAACTTCTTTTACTTTTTCCTGTATTTCAGAATCTAAAAGCTCCGGTCTTAAAACTGAACAAAAGATCCTAAAAGGATTTTCTTTCAAATCATCACGTTTTACAGGTCTAAACACGGTGGAATGAACTGGTAAATCAGCAATACTTAAATCATAATAGCCAACAGGCTCCATACCCAATACATTAAAAAGTCTAGATATTAAATTTAATTCTTCTTTGCTTCCAAGCCTAATAGCCCCATGTCTTTCTAAATTAATTCTCGATAAATCAGTGATACCTTCCTCTGAGATTTCATTAGAATTAATTAATTCTGAATTTATTTCCTCCACGACATCGAGTAAATCCTGATACAGCGGCACTTCTTCTCTATACATCTGTGACATTGCAATTGCAAAATCAGACCTGATCGAATTTTGCGGATAGAAATTATTTTGAGTGGGCATATTGTCTTTGTTCATATTTTTATAAGTATGGTATCAACAACCTGAAAAGTTTTACTAATTATATTTTACGCATATACTTAATTTTTAACAATTAAGCTAGGGGGATAGACTAATGAAATTAATTAAAACACGCCGGTGTTCCCCTTAAAAGACGACAAAATCGACATTAAGGTAATAGAGCCTAGTACAAAGTAATAAGTACACAAGTAAGTTAATTCGAAAATGAACTAAATACTAGTTCAGATATAAGAGTACGTGTCGATAAATTAGATGGGGAGAAGTAAAAAGATGAATCGAAAACTATTAGCCATGCTAATGCCATTAGCATTTATGCTGAACACACTCGCTGCTTCAGCTGCTACATACGTTACAGAACCTGCTGATATCAGATTTAGTGCTGCAAGCCCGAGTCAAACTTTCACCATAACCACAGATGAAAACCCTTCAGAAATTGATGGTACATCTGGGTCATTAAAAGTGAAGCTCAAGTTTCCTAAGAAACTATTCTCAAGTGATGCACCTAAGGTAATTGAACTACCTTATACAGATGGTGTAGTTGATGTGAGTGAACCAATAACACTTACACTTAAAAAACCTGACAAATTAAAAAAAGACAGAAATGTCAAATTAAGAATCAAAGGTAATAAACAATTAAAGAAAAATTTTAGATTTTCAGACGCTGTTGTAGATGCTGCTATCGAAGTAGGTGCAACAGACGTTTCTGGTCAAGTAACAGTTCCTGGATCTTCTAGCTCTTCACTCAGAAGATTTTCTACTATAAATAGAGGTATTTTAGCCACTAACGTTACCGTAGAATTAATCAGAGTTGACGAAGACGGAAATCAAGTTGGCGATGTAATCGCAAGAACTACAACGAACGCAAATGGTGAATACAATATCGAGATGCCAGAAGGTTTAGTCTTCGGTCCAGATTTAGTATTAAGAGTCGTAGTCGATGGCAACGAAATGAGAGCTTTCTTAGCTGATGATGAAGTTGATATCGATCCTTACTCTGAGTATATTTACCGTGAGTGTCAAGAAAACACTGACAGTTTATCAAACTTAACAGCAGACGAAATCAATGCTTTAACGACTTTAATTCAACAGTTTGCTGTTGATATTCAAGATTCACTTGATATCTCAATCGCTAACTTTGAAGAGATCATCGGTGACTTCATTATTAATATGATTGTTGCTGCAAATGACGTTGATGACGAAGATTTTGATGATGAAGATGAAGACGAAGATGAGTTTGATGCAAGAAGCTTTGGAGATAAGTACTTTGTAGCTTTCTTCGACACTGGTTTATCTGGTCCTAAAACGGAGCATTCCGACGCATCAACTAGAGCAACTATGGAACTCGCTAGAGCGAAGTTCTCTAAGCCTAACGCTGTAGGTTCTATGAAAGTAAAAGGATTCCCGGTTCTAATCGCTGAAGCAGAGCTTCATAAATTAGAAGAGTTTTCTTTTGGTCCACAGCCATTCCCTGGAGATGATTTTGAAGACTTCGGTCCAGGTGGTCCTGACTTTGGTCCTGGCGGTCCAGATTTTGGTCCAGGTGGTCCTGAGTTCGGTCCTGGCGGTCCTCAAGGTCCTCAGCCTTTTGCTGATCTATTAGAGTGTAATCCTACAGATCCTAACTGTACACACGATCCTAATAATCCACCACCTCAACCAGGTGATCCAAATAACCCTCCACCACAAGAGTGCTTTGATCCAGTAGGAAACAAAATTCCTTGTGATGGAACGAACCCACCACCTCACAACGGTGATTGCGGTGTAGATGAATCTGGTAACCCTATTCCATGCCCACCAACAGGTGGAGAATGTCTCGATGCAGCTGGAAATCCTATCCCATGTGACAACCACGATCCATGTAAGGATATCCCACCTAATACATCTGTATTCTTTAATGACGGTACTGGCTTTGTAGAATGTCCACCACCAGATCCATGTGCAGATGATTTTCCACCTCCACCACCACCTGGTACAGTACCTAACTTTGATGATGGAATATTTACAGAATGTCCACCAGTACATGATCCCTGTAAGGATTTACCACCACCACCAGAGCCTGGTACATTCCCTAACTCCAATGATGGAACATTCACAGAATGTCCACCACCACAGAATCCATGTGAAGGCGGAGATTTTGGTTCAGAGCCATTTGATCCTACACAACCATTCTTCGAGGACAGTTTTGTAGAGTGTCCACCACCAGACCCATGTTTTGATGGCGGATTCGGTCCTGGTCCATTTGATCCAGATCAACCACAACCGTTCTTTGATGATGATCATACTGGTTTCATCGAGTGTCCACCACTTCATGACGATCCATGTAAAGACTTTGGTGATGGTTTTGAAGACTTCCAGCCATTCTTCGAAGATGGTGAGTTCATATCATGTACTCCACCTCATGGAGATCCATGTGCAGGTGGCGGATTCGGTCCTGGTCCTCATGACGACTTCGATGATTTCGATGATGACGATGACTTTGAGACATTCTTTGAAGGAGATGATTTCTTTGAATGTCCTCCTGAAGAAGGTCCTGGCTTCGGATCACCTCCAACTCACTTCTTACATGCGTTCACTTTTGATCCATTAAGAGATAGAAGAGGTCCAGATGATCACGGCGGAATTGAAGAGTTCTTCGTAAATGTTAGCCCTTCAAATGTAATCTCATTTATCGAACCAGCTAGAGACGATATCTTTTTTGACAGAAGAGACGAGTTCGTATTTAAGAACAACGCGGTTAGAGAAAGCTTCTACCCAGTGGGAGGAGGAATGTACATTTCTTCATCTACTCACGGTGGTCAGCTATTCAGAAACGGTCAATTGCTAGAAACTAAACAAGAATTTGGTTTCGGTGCAATGGTTCAAGAATCACCTGTCGGTCAATCACAACTCGCTGGTAAATACGGTATGGTCAGTTTAGGTATTGATCTATCTAAAGATGGAAGTATCGGCTTACTAGGTTTAGCTGGTGATGTAGATATTTCTGCAACAGGTAGAGCAACTCCTAGTTTCAATGAAGTTGAAATCTTTAGAGAAAGAGACTATGAAAATAGTGAAAATGTACCTGGAGAAGTCCCTGATTTCATAATCGAAAAAGAGACAGAAACAGCAGATACTGATGATTCCGCATCATTAACCATTAACAACGGTAAAGTAAATATGACATTCGATGATTTAGATCACGGTGGTGAAGCTGAGATCTTCGAAGGTTATGTAAGACCAGATGGTGATGTAATCATCTTCGTATCTAAAAATGATAGAACCGGTGAATTCGGTTTTGAAGACGATCGTAAAGGTAGACGTAAAGGTCCAGAGGAAGTAACTAGTGCTGGTCGTGAAGTAACATTTGCAATCAGACGTGGTACTGGAATGGCAATCTCTGATTTAGACGATGAATATGTAGTTCTTTGTCATAACATCAGAATTGAAGCTACTGAACTAGTTTCAATGTCAACTTGTGATGATGAAACTTCTAGATTATCATTCTCAGCTGGTCAAGCTCAGTTCTCAGGTGTAAGTCTGAAAACTGCGACTAGATCGAATGATGAAGCGAATGTTTCATTCTCGAAAGCTACTGGTCCTGATGGAGTTGCTACTAGTACTAACTTAAGTACTGATGGTGCTCTTGACATAACGATAGGTGATATAGAATTAAAAGGTTATGCATCAGCAGATACTAACCTAATAATTCTAAGGGCTGAAAATGGTAACGAATTAGGTTTATATGTAGCAATCAAAAAACCTGAAGCGCCTGTTAGAATCCCCAATCCTCCTGCCACACCTACTGAAGAGTAATATATTGCTCATCGGATAATTACAATAAGAACCTCTCACTACTAAAGCGGTGAGAGGTTCTTATTTATAATAATATTATCTAGGTTGTATTAAAGCTTACACTATTCATTAATACACAGTAGCAATGATTAAACCACTTTAAATTATTTATTCACCAGAAGAATTTTCTATATGCTCTCCAAACTCCTGAACACCTTTATGAAATTCTTCAATTACTTTTCGCCCATACTCTTCTTCACCAATAGGTTTTAATACAGCTTTAAAATTTCCTGCTAATGCTTTAACAGGTACATTGAAGAGCCAGGATGCAGTTTTTAAAGGTTTCAAATTCATGTAAAAATAATACCACAGATCCTTAATTATTTCTTAATTATTCCTAGTATTTAAATCTCAGCCCACTCATTACGAGGAATAAATAAAGCATTCTGCCATAATTCCTCTAAATTATAAAACTCACGGGCATTATGCTCAATAATATGAACGATAACGTCAGAATAATCTAAAAGATACCACTTATCACCATACTGACCTTCCTTCAGAACCGGCTCAACATGTTGAAAATCTGTCATAGATTCTTCAACATTTCTAGCTATAGCTTTTAATTGAGCTGGGCTATCCCCTGAACAAATAACAATAAAGTCAGAGATATCTGAAACACCCCTAATATCTAGAACCTCTGTGTCTATAGCTTTCTTATCTTCACAATAATTAGCAATTCTAAAAGCAAGGTCTTTTGTCTCTAATTCAGTCTCTTCAGGTGTCAATTTACTACGTATATCTCCTTAATGCGATTAAGCTTTTCAAAGAATTCTATTTTAACAACTAAGCCAACGATATTGGGATCTTTTTTTACTTGTACAACTTTTCCGATAGGAAAATCATTCGGGTAAGGGCAAGAATCACTTGATAAACATAGCCCACTAGAAACGATAGTATCGCCTTCCTTAATACCAGAGTCAATTTTAATAAATTCTAAGCTAGCAAAGTCCGGATAAGCACCAGTAATAACTCCATACTCCCCAGTTCTGACAACTTTCGCTCCGATCCTAAAGCTTCTATCAAAAATTAACTTAGCAATAGAACTATTTTCATTTACTTTAGTTACTTGACCGATAATTCCTTTCAGCGAAAAGACACCGCTGCCAAGCTTAACTCCGTCTTTTTTACCTTTAGAGATAATTATTTGTTCGTGCCAAGTATCTGGAGATCTACCAATTATTTCAGCTTGTATACTAGGTATTTTCAAACCAATAAAATTTAAATCAGCCTGTTCATCATATTTTTTGCGTTTAACGAAAGAGTTTAGTTTGATATTTTCAAGTTTAATTTGCTTGTTTTCAAGCTCTAGTTCTTTAATTCTTTCAAGCGAATCAATATAATCACCAACTTCTTCCTTACTTTCAGAAATCTCAGACCCAACTTGGTTAAAAATCTTTCCAGTAAAAGAATATATAAAAGAGAAACCGTCTGAAATAGGTCTAACAAAAAACCAAGCTAAAAAGAAAATTAGCAAAATTGTTAGCACAAAAGATTTGAGATCTTTACTGTTCATTTACTAGACTAGGTTTGCTTGTGTCGTCGTTAACTCAAGAACTCTCTTTAATGACTTGTCAGTTAAAACTTTACCTGCACCTAAAACTACACAAGAAAGTGGATCATCTGCGATATGGACAGGGACTTCAGTTTCATGAGCAATCATTTCATCTAAACCTTTAAGAAGAGCTCCACCACCTGCAAGTACGATACCTCTATCATAGATATCAGCAGCTAATTCAGGAGGAATTCTTTCAAGAGTTCTTTTCACAGACTCAACGATAGAAGTTAATGGCTCAACCATAGCTTCTCTGATTTCAGCTCTGTTTACAATTACTGTTCTAGGTAAACCATTTAAAAGATTTAAACCTCTAACTTCTAATTGATCCTCATCAGACTCTTCACTCACTTTAAAAGCTGAACCAAGTTTAATCTTAATATTCTCAGCAGTAGTTTCACCTACAGAGAGGTTATAAACTTTCTTCATGTAGTTAATAATAGAAGTATTTAACTCATCACCTGCGATTCTAATACTTTCAGAGATTACGATTCCAGATAAACTAGTCACCGCAACTTCAGTAGTACCACCACCGATGTCGACGATCATGCTACCTATAGGATCAGCAACAGCAAGTCCAGCACCAATAGCAGCAGCCATAGGCTCATCTAATAAGTAAACTTGACCGGCACCAGCATTTTCAGCTGCTTCACGCACAGCTCTTCTCTCTACTTCAGTGATACCACTAGGAATACCAATAGCAATACGTGGCTTTGCGATCGGTTTAAAGAATCCTTTACTAGTATTAGCTTTCTCTAAAAAATATCTAAGCATGATTTCTGCATAACCGAAATCTGCAATTACTCCATCACGAAGTGGTCTCACCGCAATGATGTGGCTTGGAGTTTTACCAATCATAGCTTTAGCTTCTTCACCTACAGCAAGGACCTCTGAAGTAAGGCTATTTACAGCTACAACACTGGGTTCACGCAGAATAATACCTTCCTCTGAACAGACTAAAGTATTTGCGGTACCTAAGTCGATACCTATATTTTTCGATAACTTGCCAAATAAACCCATATAATTGATATTTTAATAGATTCTATAGAAAAACGTGGTAAAAAATTAACATAGAGTATTTTTTTATGAATTTAAGTGCAGATCTAAAATCTAATAAGTTTATTGCTACAGCAGAATTAAACCCTAAAAAAAGTTTTACTTGTGAAACATTAGTAGCAAATGCAAAAAAACTTAAAAATAAAGTTTCAGCGATTAACATCACAGATAATTCCGGAGCAGGAGTAAAAATGTCATCTCTTGTAGCTTCTTATCTAATGCAAAAAGAAACTGGTATTGAAGCACTTTGGCAAATAACTTGTAGGGATAGAAATAGACTTGCCCTTCAGTCAGATATCTTAGGAGCTGCTGCTTTAGGCCTTAAAAATATTCTTCCCCTTCGTGGAGATGATCCTAAACAAGGAGACTACCCTGAAACTCAAGCTGCATTTGATATAGGAACAGAAGATTTAATTCAAATTATAAAAATGATTGAATCTGGCAAGGACTACGCAGGAAAAGAGTTAAAGCCTTTTGAAGAAAACGCATATAGCTTTTGTGTAGGTTCAGCAGCCCACCCAGGAATGCCAGATTTAAAAACTCAAAGAGAAACGATGGAAAGAAGACTTTCCTATGGAGTCGAGTATTTTCAGACTCAAATCTGCTTTGACCCTAAACAATTAGAATCATTCAGAAATACGATCAGCGATGAAATTGCCGGAAAAACACTTTTAGGAATTACTCCGATTAAAACTTTCAAGCAAGCAAGTTTTATGCACGAAAATATTTGGGGCGTAGAAGTACCTGAGAGCTTAATGAGTGAATTAAAAAGTAACTATGATGATAGTGACCCTAAAAATGAAAACGCCTTAAAAACGCAAAGAGAAATTGGTTTAAACAACGCTAAAGAAATTACTAGCATAGTTAAAGATATGGGCTTTAAAGGTATTCACTTAATGGCTATCGGTCAAGAAGCTGCTTTAGCTGAGATTTTAGATACGATAATGCCAAAAGACCAAGCTTTAAATTAAGCTAGGTCTTTTAGCAATAAATTATTAAATCTAGTTCAAATTACAAAAGCTTAGAACCAGCTTCAGCAAGTGAATTACAAGTAGCAATACCTACTACACTTAATACAACAAAAACTAAGAAAGATAAGCTAATCACAGCTAACTGTGATTTTTTACCCACCGTAATTCCCCAAGTTATACAGAAACTCCAAATACCATTAGCTAAGTGGTAAACACTTGCAAGAATACCAATTACATAAAACCAGTAAATGCTAAATGGGTTTAATAATGGAATATTCGGAAGAAAATCTATAGATTGAGTTCCAGCTAAAGATTTAGCGATGTAGTCATAGTCTAACTCTTCAACAGTTCTGAACTGGAAAATATGATAAATAATATAAACTAAAGCGATCATACCAGTAGCTCTTTGAAGGATGTATCTCCAGTTTTCAAGGTATGAATACTGGAAGTGGTTCGGCTTAGCCGTCTTATAAATAATTACTCCGTATACTGCGTGAAACGCAATAGGTAAGAATAAAACTGCCCATTCAATTAACTCAACAAACGGCAATGATCTTAAAAAATTAATAATCGCATTATAGTTCTCTGCACTAAAGATAGAAACACTGTTAGCCATCAAGTGAAAAATTACGAATAAGCCAATCGGCAATATTCCACTTAATGAGTGAAGTCTACGTAATAAATAATTGTTTTCGATATCTTTAAGCATACATACGATATTTTACAATAAATAGAGAAATCCGTTTACTGTAACCTTAGTGATATATCTTTTATACCACTAGTCGATAGCTCATTTAATACGTAAAATGCATCTTCTTTATCAAAGTAGTGCCCACCTATCTGAATCGTGTAATAATCTGCAATTTTAATGATTTTACTTTCCTGTTCTGTAATATTTTTTATACGATTTTGAGCTAATTTAGCTTTACTTAAGTTAATAAACATGCCTGAACTTATAATCAAACTCTTCTCTAAATAGTAAGCATTATTATCATTAGGCACCTTTGCAAGCTTAGTTCCAGAAGGAACTTTATTCTTATGACTATTTCTAAAACTACTCTCAATTCTTACTAATGCAAAAATCAGTATGACGCTAATTATCAGAATTAATATCTTAATATTAAAACTTTCATAAAAATTCTCTTTTACTTCTTCTTGCTTAGTTTGATCGTGAAGACTTTTATAAGGTTTTTTGAAGAAATCAGATTTCTTTTTCTTCTTAGCTTTCTTCTCATAGAGATAAGATTGCTTTCTTGATTGATTTCTAAAAGCTTGGAGCTTAGAGTCAACTCTAGGCTTATCCTCAACTCTAGAATCAAGAATGTCGTCGTTTTCAGTTAGTGATTCTTGAGCATAAGATTCTTTTTTAAAATCATCTTTTTTAAGCTCGTCTTTTTTAAATATATCTTCAGAAAATTCAGGACTAGGATTCTTTTCTATACTAGCTTGAGCAAAATTTATGTCATTAATAGGATTCTTTTCTATACTAGCTTGAGCAAAATTTATGTCATTAACCGGCTTAGGTTCTTTAAAGTCGAACTCTGTTTTCTTGGGCTTGCCATGATTATTATTTAGAGACTCTGCTCTTGCCCTTAGTTTCTTAATATCATCAAGTAAACCCATTAATTAACGTTTGATTCTAGGAAAATTCTCTTTATCTTGGTACTATAAATATAACTAACATGACTAGATTAGTAAAATTATTATTTCTTTGTTTACTTTGTTTGAACTTTAGCACAGCTAAAGCAAATGATCTCAATCTATTATGTGATGGGGGATTCATCCCACTTCAAGACTTAGTTCAAAACCCCAAGCTTTATAAAAATAAAAAAGTTAAAATTGTTGGTGATTTTTTCTCATTCTCATCTCTACCTTTAGATTACCCAAACGCTTTTAAAGATTCTAAAAAGTTTATAGGAATTGTACTTTCAAGACCAGATCAAAAACAAATCCCACTTGTAGAGCTGAAATTAGCAGCAAAGCTAGAACTTTTCAAAGATGAAAAAAAACCTCTAGTTATAGAGCACGGCGACCAAGTTAAAATCAACGCTAAAGTGTATGAAGTTGCGCTAGGAGAGCCTTGGTTAGAAATAAGTAGTATTGAGATAGTTAGAAAAAATGCTGAGCATGGATAATTTAAATCAAGATATTGCAAATATCAAGTCTATAAATGATGAGCTAGTAAAACTATCTTTATTAGATGCTTATGTAATTATTGACTCAGAGAAAAATCTAGTTGAAGAGTTTTATCGTGATTATCTAAATGAAATTAATTTAGAGTTTTTTAAAGAAAAAATTAATGTGATTAATGAATCTGCAAAACAGATCTTACTTACAGAGAAAGGGATGATATACATTTACAAATCATTAGCACATCATTTTATTTTACTTGCTGGATTTCGTGAAAGCGCAGATATTTATAGCCTTCAGTCTGAATTAGATAAAATCTTAACAGACGCTTAACCTTTTGAGTTTACAGTTATCTTCATCAAATAAATTAAGAGTGGTGCAGGACTTCAAATTCAAGGCTGAGTAAGACGAAAAACCGCAGTATAATCGAATTATATGAGGATTTTGAGGATGACGAAAACGCAGAAGTTGAAGTTATTCATCACTCTTAAAAGGGAATAATAGGTATATATGACTAGATCAATTAAACTAATCTTAATATTACTAACTGTATTTAGCCTGACTAGTTTACAGTTACAAGCACAAAATTTCAGAGGCTCGGTCTCTTATGTAGCAGCTGGCACACCTATGCAAGCTGTAATTAATGAAACTATTAGTTCAGAATTTACTCGTCCAGGTGAAAGACTTACACTTAGTTTAGGCTCACCTGTTTACTCTGGTTCATCTGTTGCATTACCAGCAGGAGCATTAGTGGAAGCAGAAGTAATAGAAGCTTCTCCAGCTGGAAGGGCTGGCTCACCAGGGAAATTAGACTTTAGATTAACTGCTGTAATCACTCCAGATGGTGGAAGAATTCCACTTTCAGCAAGCCTAGACCAAAACAGATTTTCACTTACCGCTGAAAATCACTCACGAGTTAAACACTATGCTAAAGCAACTGTTGCAGGTGCTGCTGGTGGTGCTTTAAGTGGTTTAATCGGTGGTGCTATAAGTGGTGGAAGAGTTGGAAGAGGTACAGCTTTAGGTACAGCCGTAGGTAGTGGTGTTGGTATTTTAGGTGGAACTCTTAAGAAAGGAAAAGAATTAACCATTGCTAAAGGAACTCCAATTCCATTTATTTTAGATAGACCTTTACAAATAGGTAGTGCTCCCCCACCAAGTTTAAGTCCACAACGTGAATTTGGTTCACAACGACCATTTGGTGATCCTTCAGGTGGTGCTTTTCAGCCTCCATCAGCTCCTCAACAAGGCACTGGTTACTATCAAAACCAAAACCCTTACTATTAAAGAACCATGCTTTTAAGCTGTTTTAAGAAATCTCTAATATTAGCTTTCTGTGTAAGTTTTTTCTTTTCAGAAATGGGTTTTTGTGAGGAAAAAACGCAAGTAATATTTATCCCACCTAATTCTCCCATGCAAATGATTGCAAGAGAAGATATTAGCTCTAAAAGTAATAAACTTGGCGATAAACTTTTAATGCAGTTAGCATCACCAGTATTTTCAGGAGATGATCTAGCATTACCAGTGGGAATGGTATTTGAAGCAGAGATTACTGATCTAAAAAAGGCTGGTGAGCATGGTGAAGAAGCTTACCTTAATATCACTCTTAAAAACCTAATAACTCATAGTGGTACTAGAGTACCTATGAGAGCTAGATTAAATCATGAAAAACTTAGTCTCGTAACCAAGAAAAACAGTGTTTACAGTAAAATAACACCAGACTCGAAAGGTAAACCTTTTCTAATCAAGCGTGGTGTAACCATTCCATTTCTAGTTTCACAAACATTTAGATTTGAACACGATTATGAATTACATCGAATGATTAAGTCAGATCAAGCAAATATAAAAGCAGGTTTATCTTCTAAGAATGAAGATGAAAAGTTTATTCCGTTTTTTGACCCAACTCAAACACGCCATCGAAGAAATGCTTTTGAAGACCCCGCGAAGATATTTAGTAGAGAGAAAAATAAAAATCCATATTTCTAGAATAGTTTAGATAAATTCAGTTAAACTGAGTTTTTTGCTATTATTTAATGACGATGGTATCAGTTATTTTAGAAGACGGTAGTTCAAAATCTGTTGATGATGGAGCCTCAGGTTTAGATTTAGCTAAAGCTATATCAACCTCACTAGCAAAAAAAGCTATAGCTTTAGAAATCAATGGAGATGTTAGAGATCTAAGCACCCCAATTAATGAAGGTGACAGAGTTAAAGTAATTAAAGTCGGCGATAAAAAGAGCTATGAAGTTTTAAGACATACTACTAGCCACGTATTAGCTTCAGTAGTCCAGAAGATGTTCCCTAACGCTAAAGTAGGTGTAGGACCAGCTACTGAAAAAGGCTTCTTCTATGACTTTCAAATTAAAGACAAAAAAATTACTGATGAAGATTTAGTTGAAATAGAAAAGCAAATGAAAAAATTTGCTTCAGGCGCTTATAAAATCGAAAGAGTTAATATTGAAAATGCAGACGCTAAACTCTCTGAATATAAAGACTCTGGAGAAATCTATAAAGCTGAGCTTTTAGAAGAATATAAAGACAATAATCCTACAGAATATTATTTCACTGATAATAATGGACAAAGACTTTGGTCAGATTTATGTGCAGGACCACATTTACCTAATACTAAATTTATTAAACACGTAAAACTTACTAATGTTTCTGGTGCTTACTGGAGAGGCAAAGAAGAAAATGATCAGATGCAAAGAGTCTATGGAACTGTTTGGTGGGACCAAGAAGAGTTTGATAATTACTTTAAACAGCTTGAAGAAAGTGAAAAAAGAGATCACCGTAAACTTGCAAAATCACATGACTATTTCTCGACACATGAATTAGCTGGTGCTGGCTTAGTTTTCTGGCATAGAAAGCTAGCTACTGTTAGACAAGAATTAGAAAAATTCTGGACTAGAGAGCATAGAAAAGCAGGTTATGAGTTTGTGGTAACACCTCACATCGCCAAGTCTGAACTATGGGATATTTCTGGACACAACTCTTTCTATAAAGAAAACATGTACAACTTAAAAGTTGATGAAGATGAATATGTTCTTAAACCTATGAACTGTCCATTCCATGTTTTAATCTTTAAAAACAATAGACACAGCTTCAGAGACTTACCTATCAGAATGGCTGAGATGGGAACTGTTTATAGAAACGAAGCTAGTGGAGCAGTTCATGGTTTAGCTAGAGTTAGAGGATTCACTCAGGATGACGCGCATATATTCTGTACTAGAGAACAGTTTAAAACTGAAATCCAAGGAGTATATAAGTTAATCGATAAAATTTATTCTTCCCTAGGTTTAACCTTTGAAGTAGAAGTTTCGACTAAGCCCGAAAAAGCGATCGGTGATGATGAGCTTTGGGAATTTGCAGAGCAAGGTTTAATCGAATCTTTAAAAGAAGTAAATGTTGACTTTGAAATCAACCCAGCTGATGGAGCTTTCTATGGTCCTAAGATCGACTTTAAATTAAAAGATGCTTTAGGTAGAGTATGGCAGGGAGCTACTATTCAACTAGACTTTAACTTACCTGAAAGATTTGATTTAAGCTACGTAGATAGTGAAAGCAAGCCTCAAAGACCAGTTATGATTCATAGAGCGATCTTCGGATCTATGGAAAGAATCACAATGGTTCTTATCGAGCACTTTGCTGGAGCTTTCCCTGTATGGTTATCACCTGATCAAGTAATGGTAGTACCAGTTACAGATAAGCATAACGACTACGCGATCAAAATCCGTGACTTCTTAATCGACAGTGATATTAGAGCACAAGCTGATCTTAGTTCAGAAAGAATGAACTATAAAATCCGTCAAGCTCAAGAATCACAGATTCCATACATGCTTATAGTCGGTGATAAAGAAATTGAATCAGAGACAGTAAATGTAAGATTCCGTAGATCAAAAGATCAGGAAGCTATGTCGATTAAAGATTTCTTAGAAAAAATTAGAACTGAA
Source organism: Candidatus Caenarcanales bacterium (assembly GCA_013216135.1). Taxonomy (GTDB): domain Bacteria; phylum Cyanobacteriota; class Vampirovibrionia; order LMEP-6097; family LMEP-6097; genus DT-14. Next base: position 167,873 of record JABSOS010000004.1, on the reverse strand, counting down.
GTTCGTGAAAAACAGATTTAGCCTCTAGTTCCAGTACCAAAAGAATTAAATAAACCTCTAGTATCACCATCATGACCTCTAGCTTGGAAAACGACGCCACCAACCTGGTCACCTTTGTTTTGCTTTTCAATCATTTTTGGGCTTGGAGGAGCTATCCTAGCTTTAGTGCCATTTTGTTGTAAATAAGCTTGATGTCTAATCTGATCAGCTCCACTTCTACTATGCTGTTGTGAATTATTATCACCACCAAGATCAGCAGTATTATCACCTGGAGCAGTTACTGGTCTTTCAACACTAGCTCCACCTGTAATACCAGCTCCATCAGAGATTACCGTCCCGAAAAAATTGTCATTAGCCTTGTTAAGCTTGATTGACTGATCAACAAAGTGATTACTTGCAACCTGGCTGCCTACTTTCCCAAAACTATCAGCACCATTTGCCACTTAAAGACCCCTTTTAACCCATTTTTACTAAAAGAGGTTAAGAGAAGGTTATATTAAATTTAAATATGATAAAAGCTAAGCTAAATCAGTTATAAACCAATAAATAGTATTACTAAACTACATTAAATCCTAAAAGGATAGAAGCAATGATAAATATACCAAAAGCTATCCAAGTAAGATTATCTAACTTCTGGTCAGCGCTAGAACTTAAACCTTTAAACTGACTAGCAGAACCACCTATAGATCCAAGTCCTTCAGACTTAGGTTCATGAGCAAGAATGAAAAATCCAGTAGCTAAACCAGATAAAATTTGAATTATAGTTACAAATCCAAGCATAGGAATAGCTATGATAGCATACTTTTATACAGCTGTAGCTTCAGAAATTAAAGCACTTAAATCAGGCTCAGCCTGGATACTTTTAACAGGGAATCTACGCTCTTGTTTTTTAATAAGACCAGCTAAGACTTTTGATGGTCCTAATTCTAAGATTTCTTGGATACCTTCTTCACTATTTATTAATTTTTGAACAGTTTTAGTCCACTGAACTGCACCTGTCATTTGTTTTTTAAGAACTTCTTTAATTTCTTGAGCGTAAGCATTAGCTTCAGCTGAGAAATTTTGAATCACAGGGCTTGCAGCATCGTTAAAATTAATAGAATCTATCAATTCAGCAAACTTATCAGAAGCATTTTCCATTAATGGTGAATGGAATGCTCCACCTACTGTAAGTCTAATTACTTTAACTCTTAAAGAGTTTTCACTAGCGTATGCTTCAATCTTCTGGTTAGCATCTTCTACAGCATCAGCTGAACCTGTGATTACGATTTGTTCTGGTGAGTTAAAGTTAGCAACTGAAACTTTATCAATACCATTAATAAGAACATTTAATTTCTCTTCATCTAAACCTAAGATTGCTGTCATTGCCCCCTTTTCAGCTTTAGACATAAGGTCACCACGCTTAATAATTAATTTAAAAGTATCTTCTAGACTAAGAACTCCAGCAGCGTAAAGAGCCGCAAATTCACCTAAACTATGTCCAGCAAAATATTTAACATTGGTAAGAGTATTAGGAGATTTTTCTTTTAAAATCTCAAAAATTGCGATACTCATAGCTAAAATAGCTGGCTGAGTGTAAGCTGTGTTCTGTAATAAATCTTCTGGACCGTTAAAACAAGTCTCAGAGATGCTTTGTTTAGCATTATCACCATGATAATCTAAAAATAATTTATCTACTAAACTGAAAATTTCTTTAGCTCTAGGAAAGCTCTGATATAAATCTTTAGCCATTCCTACGAATTGAGAACCCTGCCCTGGAAAAACGATTGCTTTAGTCATAGGTGTTATTATAACAATGAACAAGCTATGGCTGTAAAAGAATTAGATCTAAGAGGTACTCCATGTCCGATAAATTTTGTGAGGATTAAAATCGCCTTAGACGATGCTGAACCTGGAACTGTAGTAGAAGCAATCATAGATGATGGTGAAGCTTATGAGAGTGTTCCTAAAAGTGTTCAAGAGGAAGGACATAACATCCTTTCATTAAAATCTCAGGAAGATAATTCCTGGAAGATAGTGATAGAAAGAGGTTAAGCTTCCTTAATCTTTATCAAATCTATTATTACTCTTTCTTTGTATTTTTAGAGATAAAAAAATTAGGAGAGTACTATGGTCACAGAAGTAGCACCACAGACCGTAACAGATGTTACAAAAGAGTTTTCAAAAAATAATACCGTTACTGGACCTAAAATAAAGGACACTTTAACTGATCCTAGTGCAGATGTAACTGATACTGATAAAAATGATACGATCTCAAAAACTGAATCTGATAATTTTATAGAGCAAAATAAAGAATCAGGAAAAACTATTGATCAACAAACTAAGGACAATGTATGGAATGCAGTTCAAGTTGAAGAAGTAGCTAAAACTGAAAAGAGCTCTCCACTTGCAGATGCAGACAGGAAAACTGCAGTTGAAACTAGAAGAACAGAGCTGGATGCTAAGTCAGACACTGAGATAAAACAAGAAGAAGCAAAAATCATTTCAAAAGATGATAGAGGTGAAAATTTAGATAAAGCTAGAGGAGAACTTCATGAGCAAGCTTTAGCCTTAGAAAAGAAAAAACTTGCAGGAACTGCAACAGCAGCAGAAATAGCTGAAATGAAGCTCTTAAAAGAAAAAAGAGATAAAGCTGATTCTATAAAAACTGAGGCTGTTTTATCTAATGGGTCATTTATCAAAGTAAATGGAAGAGCTGTAGTCGAATTAAGTGCAGATGACACAGATACTGAAAAGTTAGATGGAAATTATGCAGGGGTATATGCAAACCAGAAAGAAGCTTACGATGCTTATGTTCAGCAGTATAAGACTGCAAATGGAAAAGATTTTGAATTAAGTGAGACTGAAAGACTAATTATGTACAGAAGAGGAGATATTCTAGCTTATAGGATAGTTGACTCTAAAGTTTTACAAGACGAGCAAAGAACAGTAAAGCCTAATGGAGGAGTTACTAAAACTGAAGATAAAGAAAAACATAGAGCAACTGTAATTTCAGATGAAATAACATTTAACGTTGCAAAACCTGGTGACTATACATCTGGGGTAACTATGCAAATAGCTACAAGTAATCCTCAAGAACCTACAGTTAATAGACAAGGTAAAACACAGTTTACAAAAACAGATGGAAAAATAGGCTTTACTTACTACTTACAAAGTTCTGATAGTACCGATGCAACACCGACTGGCTCACCTTCAATTGCTAGAACAGTATTGGATTTAAATGCACATCGCTATGCAGGAGGCTGGGCTCCTTCAATTTATACGTTATTTTTAATTAGTCGTTATGGGTCTGAAGATACAGATGGTGACAACATACCTGACCGTATTGATCCCAGTTTAGACATAAAACCTTAATTACCAGGAGCCTCCGGCTCCCCCTCCACCAGACATACCACCTCCGAAGCCACCAAAACCTCCGAAGCCTCCTCCAGAAGAACTTCCAAATCCAGATGATCTTCCGTGATAACTATAAGATGAACCTAAGAAGAATGGTAAATAATATGCACCGTGCCTTCTTCTAAGTCCTTTTTTAGAAATATCTACACTCTCACCTGTTCTAGAAAGAAACATTTCAGAAAAGAACATGAATAAGAATGGAATAAAGAGTATCCATAGTAGAGCATCACCTTTAGCTCTATCATTAACTAAAACTTTTTCATCAAATTCACCCACAGCAAGGCTCATTAATATATCTGTAGATTTATCTATACCTGCATAAAAATTAGCAGCTTTAAAGCTTGGGCTAATAACTTCATCAATAACCCTTTTAGCCATCAAATCAGGGACAGCAGATTCTAAACCATAACCAACACTAATATAAATCTTTCGCCCACCTTCTTCTACAGTAGGTTTAATTAAAAGCAAGAGTCCATTATTTTTATCATCCTGACCAATACCCCATTTATTAAAAAGCTGAGTAGCAAAATCATTCACTTCCATCCCTGAAAAAGAATCTATAACTAAAACTACAATCTGATTAGAAGTTTCTCTAGCAAAATTACTTAATTTAAAATTCAAATTATTCTGCTCTTGAGCTGATAGGAACTCAGGAAACTGACTTGACAAGTTGAAAACCAACTGATTGTTAGCTGGTCTTTCAGGTAATAAGCTCTCAGCCTTTAAAGCATGAACAGATGAGCTAAGTATCATTAAAAAAGCTACAGTTAAAAATACGTAAAGTATCGAATAGAAATTACTTCTTTTCATTAATTATTCCCCCAGTGAAATCTGGTTACAAAGTTCATTTTTATGCCCAGTAAATGGATATAAAACTTTTAATTTATCAGCTACTTTATCAATCGCTAGAATTAAGCCTTGAAAATACTTAGCCTCTTTAAAATTACTAACTAAGATTTCTATTTCTTCTTCCCAGAAAGACTGACCTAATTCATTATCTATGCCTTCATCTCCCCAAACTGCAAGTTTATGATCTTTAACCGCGATATAGAATAAAACCCCATTTCGCTCTTTAGTACCATCCATTTTAAGTTCATGAAAAACCTTAGCTGCTCTTTTAACTGGGTCTACTTTACAGCGACTCTCCACATGAACTCTAAGCTCAGCATCTGTTAAAGCTTCAATTTCATCTATCTTCTGAGCGATCAACTCTTGCTCTTCATTACTTAAAAATCTCTCAATATCTTTCATTAAAAAGTTACCTTAGGAGCTTCTTTTGCTGATTCTTCAGCTTCAAAATATGGTTTTTTCTCAAAACCAGTAATTCCAGCGATTAAGTTTTGCGGAAGTTTTCTAATATAAGTATTATAAAGCTTGACTGTCTCATTAAAGATACGTCTTTCATTTGTAATTCGATTCTCTGTACCTTCAAGCTGAGTCTGTAAAGCCAAGAAATTTTGGTTTGCTTTAAGATCAGGGTATCTTTCCATAACGACCATTAAACGGGACAATGCACCAGACATTTGTTTTTGAGCGGCTTGGAATTTAGCTAAAGTATCAGCGTTTAGATCTTCTACATTTACTTGCATCTGAGTAGCTTTAGACCTAGCTTCAATAACAGCAGATAAAGTTTCTTTTTCGTGAGCAGCGTAGCCTTTAACCGTCTCAACGATATTAGGAATCAAATCTGCTCTTCTTTGATAAACATTTAAAACCTGAGACCACTTAGCCTCCACTCCTTCACTTAGAGTAACCATTTGGTTATATGTCCCAGAAAAAGACATCAATATCACTAAAATTACTACTAAAACTATCGCCCAACTAGGAATCTTTTTAAGCATGTAAATGATAATATCAAATGCATGAAGCTAAATTTGAAAACTAAGTTAATTTACTTAATCATTCCTATTTTATTGTTAATTTCAGCGAGTAAAGCACAAGAACAAGGCGGAAATCAAAGCACTTATAAAACAAAATTAAATTTAGCTGCTGAGCAAACGAAAGTCCAAAATATGCTCAATAAATTTATAAAAACTATAGATGAGGACATTGATGACTATAAAATTCAAGTAGTTGAGTCGCCAGAAATAAACGCATATGCAAGCCTAGGAAATAATATAGTGATTTATACTGCATTAATTGAACTTTTACAAAATGATACTGCACTTGCATTTGTTGTCGCCCATGAATTAGGGCACCTAGAAGAGAATCATGTTTGGAAAAGTGTTGCAAGGCAAAGCCTCTCTTCACTTTTGAGTTATTACGTCTTTAGAGAAAGCAGGGTACTTCATGGAGTAGATAGACTTCATAGCCTTCATTACAGCCGATCTAAAGAAAAAGAAGCAGATATGTTTGCTGTGAAATTAATGAACCAGCTTTATTGTAAGCAAGCAGGGAAACTAGAGTTTTTTCAAACTATGCTCGAAAGAGGTGAGTCACCTAAAATTTTAGAATATATTAGTACTCATCCACTAAGTTCTACTCGCTTAGCTTATTTAACTAAGGAAATTGAAGCTGATAATTGCTTGATTTAATAGTAAATCTGACTTTACTATGGACTTTAGAAAACTTATCATTGAAATTGGTCTCCGTCACTCTAGCAGTTTAAATAATAGAGAAGGAAGGAAAGTTGCAATCATGTCTAGGGCTGGTAGTTTTCCTAATGATTCAGCAAAACTATATAGATCTACCAGCCATCCAGGACATTTCATAATCACGCCTCATAAAGAGAGTCTTCCAAAAAATACTTCTCTTATATTACACGATACTGGTAGGGTGGTATGTCCAGAAGATGTAGCCAACTGCCCAATGAGAATTATTGGAGTTAGACTTGCCCGGGAAGTATTTTTAAATGAAACAGAGAATCTGTTAGAGATTCCAAAATTTAGTAAAAGTATGCCCAGGCACGATTTAAATAAAAGTGACTTCGTGGAGTTAAATCAAGTTATATTACCAGTATTAAAGTGGATTGATCATAAAATCCAAAACGGTGATGTGATAGATATTAAAACAAGGTTTTATTCTAAAACTAACAAAAAAAAAGCTAAACCTTGAACTCGAGATAATATACATGGTATTGTAAAAACATAATAAAGACTTCTTCTTATAAGAGGAGATATAGAAACATGAGCACAATACCAAGAAATTCAGATAATCAACCAGTAAGTTCATTTGATGAAATCAAAGCAAAATATGGTTTAAATAAAGGTAAAGAAACCCCTACAAAAGAAACAGAGAAGAAAACAACAGAAGAACCTAAAGCAAATGCTAATGCAGAAGCTACAACTGAAATTAAAACAACTCAAGGAAAGTCTTTAGTTGATCAATCTTTAAACAAGGCTGGAATCACTGATACGAAGATTAAGCAAGTAAGAGAAGAAATAACTCAAGAAAAAAATGATGCAAAAAAAGCAGAGCGCTTAGAGCAAAAATATCAAGAAATTAGTAATAAAGTTGATGCACGAATGCAAACAATTGCCAAGGCTATCCCTTATATTAATTCATCAGAGTTAAATAAAGGAGACGGTTATAACATTAAAGGAAATGTGGTCAGTGCAAATGCAATGGGCGGAGTAAGGTATAACGATGAACAAGCTCCTAATAAAAGAGAAGAATTATTTCAAGACCTCATGGGCTTAAACCAAAGGATCCCTAATGACATTGAAGTTCCGGGTAAAGAGACTATTAGTGCTAAAGTAGCTGACTCTGCAAATATCGACCTAACCAAAGGAGCAAAAAATGCTCAAGAAGCAATAACAGCACTTCAAGACAGTGTAAATGCTCTTATTGAGCACACCACTAACAATAACCCTAAAGTTCAAATCAGAATTACAAGAGCAAACTATGACCAAACATTAATAGGAGCAGAACAAGCAAAGAACCTACTTTCAGCGGTTATGGAAAAAACAGGAAAACCTGCTAATCAGATCAAACTTGCTGATATAGGTACACTCACCCCAAGTGAGCTTAAAAATGCTTTATTTCTTCCTAAAAGAATTATTCCAGGAGGTAACCCTCGAGGAGAAGCACCTATTGCAATACCAGAAAGTACACTAATTTTAAGTACTGCTCTCAATGAAAATGGTATTAAACTTGCAGCTGACCCGGAATACCCTCCAATCACTAAAGAAAGAGGTCAAGAACTTATTGAAAAAAATAGGACACAAGAAAATCAAGGTTCAGGTTGGGACAGGAGAGATAAACATCTCTAAACATGTAACCAAATAAAATTCACTAAACCTAATGTGAAAGGTAAAATCAGATTAGATTTATTAATAAACTTATAGAAGAATCCAAGTTTCTTATAACTCTGGATTCTCTCTATTTCTGGATCAGAAAATCCTAAACCTAGGTCAACTCCTATACTCTCTAACTGATTAAAGAAGTTATTATACTGGTAGAGTAAGAATAAAACTAAAGCCAAGGCTAAAAAGACTGGAGTTAAAGCAAAAGCATAAATCGACTCTAGAGCAAAGTCTGCATAGCTTATCTTAGTGAAGGTCTTTAAAAACATTACAGGAATTAACGGGAAGCTGATTAATAAAGAAAACTTACTAAGTTCATTATTTAAAGAATTAAAGTAAACAGCAATATCGTGATCATAAGTACTCTGGAAATCATCAAGTCCAGAATATTTATTCTCAGCTGTTTCTGTAAGTTTATTAATTAGATTAAAAGTTATATTGAAGAAAACTGCAAAGAAACTAGCGATATAAAGGCTATACATCATCGCAGAGTATGGAAAGTAGAAAGCATAAGGAAAGTAACACTCTTTAAAGAATAGTTCTGAGTAAATATCGATCGCTTTTATTTCTGCTAAAGAAACAGGTCCAGATATACCAAAGTGATTTATCGAAAAGTGATAATATGCAACAAAGCAAAAAATCACAAAAGCAAATACCAAAGCAGAGTTTCTTTTAGAATTAGTTTCTAAAATAGCCATAACATTTTTGCGTGCGATTAAAACTGTGGCTAACCACATTACACCTATCAGTAAAAATAAATAAAGCTCAGCAAACAAACCAGAGTATTCAAAATGCAACTCCGGAAAATGAAAAGAACCTAAGTCAAACTTCTTAACCTCAAAAACAGCAGTGCCATATTCTTGAATCCAGGCGTCACTGTGAGAAAATTGATAAGCCGCTAAAAGTGAAATTAAGGCTAAAGCCGAAGCAAAAATAAAAATCAATAAAACCTTAGTGCCATATTTTTTAGGAAGCATGGTTTGATTGTATAGTAAAGCTGAAAAGTTTTCGATAGGACTATGAGTTAGAATAAAATTAGTTGGAAAGATATCAAACCATCATTAAAACAATTATTTTCCTGCTACTCTTAATTGCAGCAGCTTCACTTTATCACTACCGTGACTTACTTACAGAAGAAAACATTAGAGCTTTTATTGATTCTCAGGGATTTTTAGCCCCTTTAATTTTTATCGCAATCTACTCGATAGCCCCAGTAGTTTTCTTCCCCAATGTAATCCTGACATTAATTGGTGGTGCCCTTTTTGGCTTATTCTATGGCAGTATCTATGTTCTAATCGGTTGCACTATTGGTTCGACCTTAGCTTTCCTCACCGGAAGATACTTAGCTCAGAAATGGGTAGAAGAAAATGCTCAAGGGCAAATTGGAAAAATAAAAGAAGGAATCGATAAGCATGGTTGGAAATTTGTAGCGTTCACTCGTCTTTTCCCATTCTTCCCATTCACAATTCTAAACTTCGTCTTCGGTTTAACTAAAATCCCTGCTTTAAGCTATGCCATTACCAGCTTCATTTTCATGAGCCCACTTGTTATCTTCTATGTTTACTTAGGTAAGAAAGCTATGGAGTTAAGCTTACAGCACCTTAATTAGGTTCCACAGAAAGTTCTATATTGAAAAGATTTATCCTCATAAGGTAAAGCATAAGCTTCAGCTCCTTCTTGCTCTTCAAAAGGGTTTGAAAGAATTTCATTCATTCTTTCAAAGAGACTAAAATCTTCACTCTGAGCAGCAGCTAAAGCTTCTTCGACTTTATGATTCCTAGGAATATAAACTGGGTTTACAGAATTCATAGAATCTTTTATAGCTTTAAAATCTCTATCTGAAGCCTCAAGGCGCGCTTGCCATTTACTTAACCATTCATCTACACCACTTGCAAGCTTACCAAATAAATCTTTAAATTTATTAGCCTCAGAATCTTTATCTAAAGCTGAAGCCAAGGTCCTGAAGGCTAAAGTAAAGTCAACTTTATCTTCTTGAAGTAGTTCTAAGAATTCTTGTAAAAGTTCTCTATCACCTTCTTTTTCATCTAAGATTCCTATTTTTGCAAGTAATTTAAATCTAAGCTTAGCGCTAAAGCTTTCTTTAAACTTAACTAAAAGTTCTTGAACCTGTTCAATAGCAGCTTCTCGGTCACCATCGATAAAACCAAGCAAGGTATTTGCTAAGCAAGAAAGATTCCATTGAGCGATAAAACCTTGATTAGCATAAGCATAACGTCCGTAGTGATCGATAGAACTAAATACAGTAGCTGGATCATAAGATTCCATAAATGCACATGGACCATAATCTATAGTCTCACCAGCGATCGACATGTTATCAGTATTCATAACACCGTGAACAAATCCTACACTCATCCATGAAGAGACAAGCTCTGCTTGTTTCTCACCTACAGCCTCAATTAAAGCTAAATATTTATTACTTAAATCTTTAATTTCAGGATAGTGCCTGTTTATCACATAATCTACTAATAGCTCCAATGATTCTACATCTTCGCGAGCTGCAAAGTATTCAAAAGTACCGACTCTAATATGACTTGAAGCTACTCTAGTTACAATCGCTCCAGGTAAAATAGTTTCACGATAAACATCTTCACCTGTAGTAACAGCAGCTAAAGAACGCGTAGTCGGAACGCCTAATGCGTGCATAGCTTCACTAACCAGGTACTCTCTTAAAACTGGTCCTAAAGCAGCCTTACCATCTCCCGCTCTAGAGAAACGGGTTTGCCCTGAGCCTTTTAATTGAATATCTCTTCTCCCAAACTTACTACTTAAAACTTCACCTAAAAGTATTGCCCTACCATCACCTAGCTGTGGCACAAAGTGCCCGAATTGATGTCCTGCATAAGCTAAAGCAATGGGTTCAGAGCCCTCAAAGATTTTATTACCCGAAAAATATTCAGCAAGCTCATCTTCACCAATATCTTCCAAATCCAAATTCAAATCATCTGCAAGACGAGAATTAAACTTAATCAAGCTTGCTTCAGGAACTTTCTCTGGTGAAACTTTTTCATAAAAGTTTTCTGGTAAATTAATGTAACTATTATTAAAAGTCATAAATATATTAATAATTTTAGCAAGTCATGAAATTTAAGATAAAAAGCCTACACATATATACCTTATATATATGCGAGGTAGATTTTAATGATACAAGGTATGAAATACCGCCATGTTATAGCGGAACCACAAGATATTATAAAAACAGTAACTAACATCAAAAATTAATTCATTAACAGAGAAATCTCAATAAGTGAGCCTGTTACTGGAGATCAATTTATTGCAAGAACATCAACAGTAACTCCTGACATGATAGATAGGGTCACTGAATCAGCTAGTGTCACTAAATTAGCTAGGAGTTCAAGCTTCCCTTTAGTAGCAGGGCATAGTGAATTTCCACACATGCAAAATAATGCAAGCTCAGTATTAGTTAGTAAGAAAAAGTTAGCGAATGGTAAATACTTATACATAGGGTTGACGAATAAACATGTCACCAATCAACTCCCCAATACAAATATTGTTCACTATGACAAAAATGGATTACCAACTCAAACTAAAGTAAACATAGAAAAAGAACATAGAGACTTTGGAGATAGAGATTTAGTTATGTTTTCTTTCACCAGTGACAACCCTAATTTAGGAGTAGTTGAAATTGCTGATGAAAACTCAAAAGTAGATAAAGTGATAACTGTAGGCTTTCCAAGTTCACAGACTCCATCTCATCCTTATTTAGATAATAGAGATGTAAGCTATGGAAACTCCCCCCTAGGTCCACCTGTAATAGAAGCTGAAGTGAACATTAGAGAAAGAGAAATTGACCCAGAAGCAAACAATACCTGGTTTAGACGTTTCACACGCTGGGTAGGTGACACCTATTATTTCAACGATGTTTTAGATGTAAGTGGTGTACCTGTATATTCGGGACAAAGCGGTAGTGGCTTAATCAATGAGGATGGCGAGTTAATTGGCATAATGGCGCTAGGTACTTATAAACCCGATGACGGAAATCCAGAGACAAAAGAAGGAGTGGCGATAGACTTAAGAGAAATAAGTAAAGGGCTTAATAGTGACATCGAGAAAATTAATAATCGGTATATGTAAGTGCATAGCCTCCTTTCCTGTCATCTTTATAAGCATTTAAAACCCTATCTTTCATATGAACAATACTTACAGCTGCTGGAACTGGAAACTTCTTAAGCTCTAAGTTATTCTTCTTCACATATTTTTCAATCTCGTCTTTTTGCTCACGGGGAATCTCACCATCATAGTAAATAGTTTTATTATTAGAAGTATAAAAACGTAAGTCATCAAGAGCAATTTCAGGATTAAGTTTCTTATCAATCACTTCAAGACTAGTTTCTAGAACTGAACTAAAAATAGTCCACCCTCCTGTTCCACCAGTCACCAGGACCTCAGCATCTGGACCAAAAATTATCATCGGACTCATAGAACTAAGTGGTTTCTTCTCACCATAATGCATATAGCCAACTTCCTCATAGTTAGTTCGATATTTAGCTTTAAGCCTTTGGATTTTATGATCAGCAAAAGAGTTACAAGAGCTTAGATCCTTACTAAAATCTGTAAGTTCGTTATTTAAATAAAAGCCATAGCCTGGTAATTTTTTTTGATGCCCAAATGGTCTCTGGATAGTCATAGTCGCTGAAAGAATATTACCGTAGCTATCATAAAGACTAATATGAGAGGTGCCACGATCTCTAAATACAGGATCTAGCTTGCAATCGAACTTCCTAAAATCTGGGTCTGCAGCGTGTTCATGACGCCAGTTTAAAGCAGGTCCTATAGCTCTTCTATATTCTTTGAGCTGAGATAACAGATCCTTATTATATTCTTCAGCTTTAAAGTTTTTCAAAAACTGCTTCATAATCAATGGACCAGCAGATGGTAAACCAACAGTAAGGAAATAATATTTCTCTTTTTGAGAGTTTTTCCAAGTATATTTAACTGGTCTTCTAAATAAAGCTCTATAGTTTTTCATATCACCTTTAGTTAACCAGCCACCTGTGTAAGTTTCGATAGCATCAGCGATCTCACCATTATAAAAACTCATCAAACCATTTTCTTTTAAAAGCTTTAGTGTCTTTGCAAAGTTAGGGCTTAAAACCTTTTCTCCAGCATCAGAGTTAATCTCTACATTAAATTTCCTATGAGCTTTTATGAAATATTCAGAAGCGATAAAACCTTCTTCTGCAATTTTAATTGCGGGGTCAATTAAATCTTCAAGCGGCATAGTACCGAATTCTTGGTAAAGTAAAGCCATTCCAGCTACTTCTCCAGGAATTCCTATCACTGCTTTAGAGTCAGACCAATTTTTAGAATCAAGTTCTTTTTTTAATAATTTAAAATCCTGATGTTTACTTGCTTGAGTCTCTCTAGCGTCAATTGAGAAGAATTGAGATTTTGCAGTATCATAGTAAATCCCCAGAAAGCCTCCACCAATACCAGAAGCCCCGGGCTCAGTCATAGTAAGCACAAAATTTGCTGCTATAAAAGCATCAATCACAGTGCCACCTTTTTTCATAATCTCTAAAGCAACTTCACTAGCATACTTATCTCCAGAGCTAACAGCAATCTGCTTAGGCGCGCGCTCACAAGAACTTAGAGCAATTATAAATAGACAAAGAATTAAAATACGCATTAAAAATCTCTCCTTAGAATAAATTCTCCCTAAGCATATTAAGTGCAGTAAATAAAATATAGAAACCGAAAACTTTTTTCATCGTAATCGGGTTAAGTTTATGAGCGAGCTTCGCTCCAAGTGGCGCTGTCAGCATAGAAGTTACAACTATTCCTACTAAACCTATTAAACTTACAAAGCCAAGTGAACCTACCGGTAAACCTTCCTGTCCCCAGCCCATAATTGCAAAGCCAATAGCACCTGGAAGCACAATTGGTATAGCTAAAGCTGAAGCTGTTCCGATAGCTTTATGGATCTCAGTTCCATAGAGGCTCATAATCATTATCGAAATCGAACCACCACCGATACCAAAAAGTGCAGAACAAGAGCCTAAAAATATTCCTAGAACTGCAAGCAATATCCCACCAGGCATTTCTTCACCGAGTTTAATCTTCTTAAAGATATTAGGGAAGATAAATTTAAATGAAAGTACAAAAAGAAAACAACCAAATAGAATCATAATGGTTTTCGCTTTTAAACTCGCTGCAAAAAGAATTCCGAGTATAGATCCTACAACAAGCCAAATCCACCAAATCTTAATAATATGAAAGTCTACAGATCCTTTACTATGATGAGCCTGAGCCGATCTAAAAGAAGTAAAAATTATAGTAGATAGTGAAGTTCCGATAGCCATGTGCACGACATATTCTGGAGGCACTTCTAACATGGGGAAGAACATAATTAATGCAGGAACGACGATTAAGCCGCCACCGATACCGAAAAGACCAGCTGCTATACCAGCTAAAGCTCCAGCCCCTAGCATAAGTGAAATTAAATAAACTAATTCAGAATTAAACAGTTCCATTATTAATACTTATTAATTATAGACAGTAATTAAGAATTCTTTAGTTAAAATTAAAGTTAAGGATAAAAGGTGCAGGAAAACAAAGATATTAGTTATTTAAAAGTCTGGAATTTATCTTGGCCGATTATTCTTGCAAACATTTCTATTCCGATGATAGGAGCGACAAACATCGCCGTCCTAGGACATCTTGAAAGTTCAGAATTCATCGCAGCTGTTGCACTAGGTGTTGTTGCCCTTCAATTTATAAACTGGGGTTTTTCTTTCCTTAGAAAGGTTACGACGGGGCTCAGTGCTCAAGCTTATGGAGCTGGAAATCAAGAAGAGTTGCTTCATATATTAATTAGAAATTTACTTGTGGCTATAGCTCTAGGTTTAATCATAGTTATTCTTCAAAAACCGATTGCTGATATAACTTTTTATTTCCTCGAGGGGAGCACTGAGCTAGAAGCCTTAGCTTCAGATTACTTTAAAATAAGAATTTGGGCTACACCTGCTGTATTTTGCAACTATGTAATTCTAGGCTGGCTCTACGGTTCCCAAAAACCCAAGCTTGCTCTTCTCCTTAGAGTCGGGATGAATCTTTTAAATATCGCTTTAGCACTTAGCCTCGTTATCATTTATAACTTAAATATCTATGGGGTAGCTTACGCTGCAATAGTTTCCCAGACGAGTTTTTGTATCATAGGCTTACTAACTATCTTTTATATAGTTAAAGATGATCTGAAGAAATATTTAAGTAATGAATCTAAAAAATTATTACTTGAAATGAGCAAACTTAAAGAGCTTTTCTCGCTTAACAATGATATTTTCATCCGCACCGTTTTAATTTTCATCGCATTTTCTTGGTTTACAGCTAAAGGCGCTAAACAAGGAGACCTTGTCTTAGCAAGTAACACGGTGCTTCTGAACCTTTTCTGGTTTTTGAGCTATGCTCTTGATGGATTTTCAAACGCTGCTGAAGCTTTAGTAGGGGAAGCACTCGGACAGAAGTCACCAAGCAAACTTAATCAATGTATTAAAGTCACAACTTTATTTGCTGTTAACTTTGCTTTATTTTTCTCTTTTACCTATTTAGTTTTTGGGGAGAACATCGTTTCATTACTAACAAACTTAACTGAAGTAAAAACTGAAGCCTTTAAATATTTGATTTGGATGATATTAATGCCAATTATAAGTATCTGGTGTTTTCAACTCGATGGAATCTTTTTAGGTGCAACAGCGACGCGCTCTATGAGAAATATGATGATAATTTCCTTTGGGGTATATTTTATCTCCATGAAAACCTTACCTGCTTTAATCGGTAATCACGGTCTCTGGCTTTCCATGCTTATATTTATGGCTGCACGTGGAATTAGTCTCTATCTGAAGCTTCCAGAAGTAGTGAATAGAAAGATTACTTCCTAAGAATATAACCACCTATTAGGAAGGATTGAAAGAATTTTATCGGTTTAAAGAATCCTGCCTTTTCAGCTAAATCAAACAAACGCGATTCTGTAATTCTATGTAAGTTTGTTTTAATTTTCTCGTGAGCTTCTTCTATTTTCTCAGGGCTTGGGCTTATACTTAATTGATAATTTTTCATCGCCTGCATAATCGCACGATCCTGACATTCATCTTCGATTTTCATGAAATCCACTAAAATAAGTTCAGACATCGGCTCTAAACGCTTATAAATTTCTCTTAAATAGTCTAATTTCTCACCACGATCAGGAAGAAAATGCATAACAAGAATAGAATTAGCGAAATTAAAGCTTTCACCCTTTAGATTTGCAACATAATCACAAATAAAATCAATATTTACAAGCTTCAAATCATTAACCTTAGACTTTAACGACTCAAGCATGGCTTTAGATGGATCAACAGCAGTAACATTAACCTCACGAAAGCCACTTGCAAGAGAAATTGACTCCTTCCCAGTACCCGCACCCACAACTAAAACATTAGCTTTAGCTAAATTCTTCTCACGGAACATAGCGAGGTTAGATTCATGAATTAAATCATAGCCAGGGATGAAAGAAACTATATCTTTATCGTATTCAGCTGCTCTATTTTTATCAAAATGTTCTACGATATCGGTATTTTGTGCTTGAGAACTCATATTTTGTTAATTCTATAACCTTTTTGAAGAATTTCAAAGTTAATTGTCTTTAATGCGTATTTAAGAATTACTAAGAGATAAATCTTTTTTAGCTTGAGATTTAGCAGCTAGACTTTCAATGACATTATTAAAGTCATCTTTTTCAATTCCATTTATAAAAAGAGTTCTATTTAAAGCAAAAATCTCTATCTCTTCAAGAGCAGTCTGTAAATCACCAACTGACTTTATAGCAGCGATATCTGGTAATAAAATTTCAAGAACTCTTTTTACCCCAGCATCTTTAATCTCATCTAGGATTGGGGAAGTTTCTGAAACTTGTTCTGTTGCTTTACTTTCCTCTGCAATGACTGCTTGCATTGAGGTTAATAATACTTGAAAAATCTTTTGATAATCTGCTTTGTTTAAAAGTGATCTATTAATAGAACGCTGTCTATCTTCATTATTAATAAATTTATATAGATCCTCAAAGCCTTCTTTTGTATTGAAAGATAAAAAAGGTACCTCATCAAAATTAGCAGCTAAAGTTTTATTTAAAGTATTAAAAAAACTTTGAACATCTTCTAGACCAAACTGAATTTGCTCCCTTCCTTCATTTAAAGTTTTGAGCATAGCAGAAACTAATTTAGAATTAATATCTGTATTAAAAACATTTACCTCTGGCATATCAGAATATCTTTCAAGGTTATTTGTTTTTTCATATTGAGCAAGTTTATTTACTACCTCTTTAAAATCCTGCCAAATCTCCCTATCCAAACCTTGCCTTATTTCGATTTGTTGATTCAAATCTGTGTTATTTGCTATCAAAATATTGAGTCCTTGAAATGAACCCTTTTCAAGCAATTTTAACTGCTGTGGATATAAAGCTTGTTCAAAAGCTACAGTTAACTTATTCATTACATCATCAACGATAGGTTCTTTATATTCTGGGTTTTTAGCTAACATAGCTATATCTAAATGCTTCCTCTCCTTAAGAGGTAACCAAGCTTTCCCTTGAAGACTAACTTTGTTAATACTTCCATCCTTTGAAGCAAGACCTCTATTTTCAGCTTCTTGCCCTACTCTAACTTGGACCAGTACTTTTCCCCTTTCTTTCTGCCCTTCTATTTTGTTAGAAGGTAAGTCAAACTTCGCAATATTACTAAGTTGACGAGCAGCTGAGTTCATCTGTGACATATTCATAATTTTGTATTAATTTGCGAATATTCTATCACAAACAACGAATAAATCAGTATTTTTTTTTCATATCTGCTAAGATTGATCCGTCTTGTCTAAATTTAACGAACTAAACATATCCGCAGAAACTTTAGCTACTTTAGATAGAATGGGCTTTTCAGAAGCTACACCTATCCAAACTAAAGCTATCCCTGCTTTGCTTGATGGTAGAGATATCATCGGACAAGCTCAAACTGGAACTGGGAAAACCATTGCTTTTGCAATCCCTGCCGTAGAAAACATTAGCCCAGAATTAGGAGACCCACAGGTCTTAGTTCTTTGCCCTACCCGTGAACTAGTAGTTCAGGTAGCAAATGAATTTGAAAAGTTAACTGAAACGAAAAGGGATGTAGAAGTTCTTGCTATCTATGGTGGTCAAAATATTAGCATCCAGTTAAAAGCCTTAAAAAGGAATAAAAAACAAATCATTATCGGTACTCCTGGAAGAATAATGGATCACCAGAGAAGAGGAACTTTAAACTTAGATTATTTAACTACACTTATCCTAGATGAAGCTGACCAAATGATTGATATGGGCTTCCATGAAGATATAGAGACTATACTTTCTAAAACGCCAGAAGACAGACAGACTGTTATGTTCTCTGCCACTATGAATAAAAAGCTAATGGCTTTAATGGAAGAGTTCCAGAAAAACCCTGAACACATTAGTGTGATGGACAGCCAAGAGCAAAGTAGACAGATTAAGCAACTTTACTATGAGATTCAATCTAGAGATAAAACTGAAGCTTTAAAAAGACTCATAGCATTCTATAACTTTGAATCTGCATTAATTTTCTGTAACACTAAGATTAAAGTAGATGAACTAACTGAAGTTTTACTTGAAAATAACTATACAGCTGCAGCTCTTCACGGTGATTTAGATCAAAAGAAAAGAGATAAAGTAATGGCTGCCTTTAGAAAAGGAGCTATTAAGTTCTTAATCGCTACAGATGTTGCAGCAAGAGGAATAGACGTTGACGACTTAAGTGCAGTTATAAACTACGACTTTCCAAGATTCGGTGAAGACTATGTTCATAGAATAGGAAGAACAGGAAGAGCTGGTCGTGAAGGTCTAGCTTTAAGTTTCATCGGTAGAAATGAATTAGAGCATATGCGTAAAACTGCACGTATGAAAAAACTGAAGCTTACTGAAGCTAAAATCCCTGGAATTAATGATATCCAAAGACAAGTCTTACACACTATCAAGAATGATATATCTTCAGTAAAACTACAAGAACATGATGAAAAACTTGTAAGTCAATTCTTAGAACTATGCCAAGAAATGAATTTATTTGAAGACCAAATTTTTGCTTTAATTTTAAAGTATCTATCAGAAAGTAAAATTAATAATTTAAATTCAAAAATTCAATTTGAAAAACCAAAATCATCTCATAGAGAGAGAAAACATCATAGAAGTGGTGGCGGTGGCAACAATAAATTTGGTGGCGGTGGCTTCAAAAAAACCGGTAAACACCATAAGCGTAAGCCTATTTTAAAATCTGGTGGTGGACACAAGAAAAAACATAGACACTAGTAATTTTCAAACTGCTCAAGAGATCTTTTGTTAGAAAGGTCACCATATAAGAATATAGCGATATTATAAATAGCCATGTTAACTTGATTTAAGAAGTCAGCTTTCGGTTTAGATAGGAATTTCTGAACCGTATCTAATACAGAATAGCTATTAAATAATAAACCTGAAATGTTTTTTTGAGAATCTGGATGTTGCATTGCTATGGTATTTGAGAGCATCGCAGATGCATTCCGAATAAAATTCATTGATTTATTCAAAGGCTTAAACATCAAACCTAAAATAGATGATGCAAGAACACCATGTCCTGATAAAGCGAGACTATGCCCCTCCTCTTTTTCAGGAGCAACAAAGATTTTACGATTTTCTGTTAGGGAGTCTTTACTGTAAATTTCCTTTGCCATTGTTTTTGTTAGCTTAAAACTATTAGCTAAATTTTTCATAAAATCAGGACATTGATCACCATGTTTAGCTTGCGAAAAATCTAAAATTTGCAAGCCACCTGAAATCCCTTTAGATAAATTCATGTTACCAACGCTACTAAAATTTGAGATAAGAGGATCAAGGATTTTTGCTATTGCATCTAAAGCTCTACCTTTTCTAAATGCATCTTTTGCAAGCAAAGAATAAATAATAGTATGAACTGTCTTAGAAGTTCTTAAAGCAATCTTCTCAAAAACATCTAACTTCTCTGACTTTAACCCTAAAAGTCTTGCAATTGCAGCCCCACCATGCAATGCAGCTGCTCCTGAGTAACCTAATAAACGAATCTTACGATTATCCTTTTTTGTTTCAGGAGGCTCATCACTTTCTGGCTCCACAATTTTTGGTTCAACAAAACTTCTTTCGGTAAAAGTATAAGGGCTATTCAAATTAGTTATTGAAATATTGACAGCCTTACTATCATAGATCAATTATTAGCAATATACGTATTTCCACATAGTATCTTTACATTACCCTGCTCGCAAGTTTTACTGATAATTATGAAATTCAGAATTAGACCTCTTATTAGATAAATCACCATACAAGAATATTGCAAAATCATAAATTGCCATATTTAATTGATTGATAAAATTAGCTTGATTCTTAGTCACTAGCTTTTGAGTCGAATCTAAAACCCCATAAATAGTGAATAAAAGACCAGAAACATTTTTTTGAGAGTCTGGGTGTTGAATAGCAACAGCATTAGAAGCCATTGAGCTGAAAACCCGGAGTAAATCCATAGGTTTATTAAGCTCTTTGAAAGCTAAACCAAGTATAGAACTCAATAAAACAAAATGCCCAGATAGAGCAAGACTGTGCCCTTTTTCTTTATGAGGAGCTACAAAAACTTTTCTATTTTTTGTAAAAAGATCTTTATTATATATTTCCTTTGCCATCGACTTCGTTAATTTGATACTTCTTCCAAGATTTTCTTTTAAGTTAGAACTCAAATCATTGAATGAAGCCTGCGAAAAATCAAGTAACTGTAAACCACCACTGATTCCTTTGGAGAGATTAATATTTTCAATTGAAAAAAAATTCGAAATCAGAGGGTCTAAAGCTTTAGCTAAAGCATCTAAAGCACGATTATCTTTAAATGCTTGATGAGCAAGAACTGCGTAAGCAAGAGTATGTACAGCCTTTGATGTTCGCAAAGCAACTTTCTCAAAGAGATTCACTTTCTCCTCACCAAAACCAATAAACCTTGCTGCAGCAGCGAAAAGATGAAGCATTGAAGCTCCTGCATAACCTAAAAAGCGATACTTTCGAGATAGATTAGAAGTACCTGTACTTTCTTCACTCGGAACTTCATCTACATTAGTGTATAAAGCAAGTTCTTTTGCCAGTGAATCATCACTTAGTTCATTTAAAAATTCTGTTTCGTCCTTTGACCACTCATCTTTTGGGAAAGATTCTTGAGCAGGGGGAATATAAGGTCTGTTCAAGTTAGCGGTAGCAACTGCGATAAGAATATGATATACGAATTACTAATAATTATCTGTTTTTTGAAAGGACTTTTAATTATTCGCATATACTATTCTTAAGTGATAAAAACCTTAAAGCTACTTCTACCAATCCTCCTCCCTTCATGGCAATTCTTTAAAGAAATTGCTCCATCACCACGTATAGAATTTAGACTTTTAAGTTCACCGAATGAGAATATAAACTGGCAAGAGTTTCGCCCGCGCCCTCGAAAAATTTCATTACTTAGTAATATTCTTAGGTTCTTTTATAACGCAGAATGGAATGAAACCATGTATATGATTAACTGCGCAGAGAGTTTAATCATAGAGCCCAGTCAGCATGCAGATACGGAGATTAAAATGCGAATCAAAAAATATTTAATTACCTCTGGTTCAAGTTTAGAAAACAAATTTCTTGAATTTAGAATCATTTTTATCAATCGAAAAGCATCAGACCTAGAAACTCATATTCTTTATGAATCAAGCTTAGAAGAATTAACAGGGGATCGCATAGATGAACTTTGATCAAGCTATTCGTTTAACAGAGATACTTTTAAGTATTTCATTAATTCAACAAAGCTTTGAACACAAAAGTTCATTTAGTAATGAAAAAAGACATTTCATCCCCAGAATCATTTTTAGTCTTCTACTATTACTCGGAATTTCTACGAAATGGGTTCTATTAATTCTTTTAATCTTAGGGCTTTTAATCTTGAATCGCTTCCAGGGTCCTTACAATGGTGGCTGTGACCGCATGACTTTATTAATATTGTGTTGCTTAAACTTCATTCACTTCACCCAAAATCTACTCTTACAAGAAATTGCTTTTCTCTATTTAGCTTTGCAAGTAACTATGTCATATTTTATAGCTGGCTGGGTAAAAATCACCAATCCAGATTGGCGTTCAGGACAAGCATTAAAAGATATTTTTCATTTCTCAGCTTATCCAGCAAGTGAAGCAATAAGGTCGTTAAAAGAGCATCCAAATTTTTTATTTATGCTTTCTTGGTTCACTATATTAATCGAATTCTTATTCCCACTTGCTTTCTTTAGTAAAGTAATACTATATATAGCTTTAGGATTAGTTTTCAGTTTTCATTTAGGAAATACGTTACTTTTTGGGTTCAATCGATTCCTGTGGATATGGCTTGCAGCTTACCCTTCACTAATTTGGCTTCAGGGAAAAATACAAGTTCTAGTTAATTATAATTAAGATCCAAGTAAATATTTTCAAGCCATACTATAATCTTTTTTATGTTTTTAAAACAGTTAAGAACTGGAGCCATTGTATTAATGATTTGCCTTATGGTAACTAGCTGCTCGACAGATAAAAAGCTCACGACAGTAATAAACTCCTATGTTAACTATCCAGTAAATGATTTAAAAAAACAACTCGGTGAACCTAAAAACACACTAGTCTCTGATGGAAACCCTGTTTATGTATATGGCTTCCATGAAACTCAGTACATACCAGAAACTACAGTTGCAAATACTCAGAATCGAGGTGGTGCACATACTAGCTTTAATCGTAATTCAGCATATACTTCCCACAACAGTAACATTACTACTACAGTAAACAATTATGGAGGTTACTATCAAAACACATATTGTGTTCTAAAATTTTTCACAAAGAATAATAAAATTAGCTCAGGAAACTTTGAAGGTAATTCATGCTCAAAGTATGCGAAGCATAAATATGTTAACCCTAACTATATTCTTGACCTACCTAAACTCTACCAAGTAATTTATGGGATTGAGTATAAGAAGAATAGCAGAGGAATAAAAATTACAGAAGTCAGAGAAGGGAGTAATGCTGCAAAATCAGGCTTAATGGAAAAAGATCTCGTAATAGCTCTAAATGATAAAAACATCGTAGGCTTACCCATAGAATTCACCGATGATATATTTGAGAAAAATAAAGAAGTTACATTAACAGTTCTCAGGGACAAAGAAAAATTAAAAATAGCAGTTGAGAAGACTAAATTTTCACAGCTAAGCCTTTACCCGAAATCTATTAAAAAGTTTTTGGGGTTTAATTAAATAAGAATAATTTGTTATTAAAAATCATTAGTATCAAAATAAATACTAATGAATAGAAATTCATTCGAATCAGAAAATTTTTCTATTAACTTTTTGTGAAAATCCATATTATCCTTAAAAACCTTAACTACATGGTTCCTTACTTCAGTTCCTAAAACTTTAAGCCCAGGATACTCTTTTGTAATATTTACATCTACAATGAACTTAAAATCATCTAACCTATAATGCATATCTAGGGTAATTTTAGAAGTATTCGCAAATTCCTCTGGGTAATTATTTTTACGCATTAGGGTATAACAAGGTATAAAGTCAGAACTAAGCAAAGATCCTAACTTAGCTAAAATTTGTTTTTTTTCATCAGTTAAGAGCCCCTTAGCTTTAATGATAAATAAATCTCGATTATTAATTTGTGACATTTGTTTTGGACAGTGCAAAAATTTATGTTTTAGGACAAGAGGACCATTAGCTTCTACATCATCTTTTAAAGATATAGGGAAGTTTGGTAATGGTATTGAGTTCTTTATTGCTTGAATACAAGAGTCTTTAAACAAGGGACAAGTCGAAACTAAATTAAGATCATGAATATCAATCTCTCTTTCACTAAGAACTGTAAAGTTAATAGTTCCAGTCCCCAAGTAATCTTCTTCTGGTGCTTGCCAATTTAAATTAATAATATTATGTATTTGTTTTATATAATCTATTTTTTCTTTTTCTGCAGAGCTTTTTACAAGGTTATAATTAAAATTAAATTCAATAAGAAATTCTTTATTCTTTTCATCTTTGAGCCAAGTCTTTGAATACTTTGGAAATGGAGATGATTGTTTTATAGCTGCAATACACGACTGGTCATACTCTTTATTACCAGAAGGGTTCACTAGCTCTATAATTTTTGCTTTACCGTTCTCTGCAATCTTAAAAAGTATTTTTATATCCTGATCCCCATTAAACTTAGGTGGAGACCAATGGGCTTTAATAATATTCTGAACCATGTGAACATAATTAACTGTTTCCTTGCTGTGATCTTCTGCTGAAACACTATCAACACTAAAGAGACCTACTAACAAAGCTATTATGGTCAAAGGGAGTTTCACACGTAAAGTCAGCATATTGATATTTTACAAGCTAATTAAATATATAGTTACTACTTACTCTTTTGGGATACTCTCAAAGCAAAAGGTGGAGTCGAGTCACCAGTATTAGACAATAAAACTCTAAATTCTTTGATATCATTTTCAATCAAAAGCTGTTTATCTATTTGAAGAATTGGAACAGACTCTTGCGGTGAAATCCCAACATATACTTTCTTATACAGGTCAGGAACAAGGTTCCCCTTCGAATCGATAAATTCAAAATGTAAATTACCTCGAAAAGATTTTGATAAGTGATCCCCAACAGCTATACTCGCAAAACTAAATTCTAGATACTTTGAATTATCAGGAGATAAATTTTCAAAATTATAAGTAACACTATTAGGTGTATTAAAATTACCTAAATTTCTAGGATTAACTCCTCCACCTGCTGAATAAATGCCCAAGTCAGCATTATTTCCTGCTTTAGTTCTTACAACATCTCCACTTTGATCTCGATTACGATACTCACCAGGCTTAATATTTTTAGGATCTTCAATACCATATGCTCCAGTTGCAGCAATAATAGTAGTACTTAGTTCAGCATCAATATCAGTCAGAAAAAGAGTTTCACTTTTATTAACTTCAGTAGTATAGTAAGCACCAGTAGCGCGTCCACTCGTCATGGGTCCAGTAAATTCAAATCTATCAACCCCTTTCTTAGCTTCTATTAAATTAAGAAATGAATTAAGTAAAACCTTATTATCAGCAGGCTCATCTACAGGATTAGTCACAACTCCCATAGAAAAGCTGACTGGACCTCCAGTAACCTCAAGAGACATATTTGTACTTAAGACACTTCCATTTAATTTACGCTGCCTTAGGTATACTATCTGACTGGAATTTGCTGGAACAGAAATCTCTTCACCCCAATTATTTTCCTCAGCATAAGATGGATCTAAAAACTCTTCTGAGACAGCACTTCCAGGACCAGAATTAAATGATTCATTAATAGTATCTCTCACATCTGGTCCTTCAAGATCTTGAAAAGAAGTTTCCTCACCACCTTGATCAGCTCTTTTTATTATCTTCACAGTGGCATCTTCATCACTATCGTTGTGCACGACATAAATAACATATCGATCCACATCATCACTGAAATTATCAAGAATATGATGCCCAGTTAACTGTAGAGTCTGATTTTGGAAAAGAAGGGGAGGCATCGGGTAATTATTTTCAGGCGTCCAATAAAATGATGGACTCTTCAAATCTCCCTTATTGTAAAAATTTAAGCTAAGACCAGGTCTAGTTGAAAAGATCACTCCGTCTCCATAAATAATTTCAGGTGCATTTATATGCAGGACAATATCTTCATTAAAGATTTCTTTTAGTTCAAACTTACTTGATATTTCTTTAGAACTTAAACCTGGATACTTTTTCACAAGAAGCTTTGCAGCTTCAGCATTATTCTCTCGAGAGTTAAAGCTCGGTTGAAACATCGGAGCATAGTTAATATTTGGACTATTAATCTCGAAGAAAATTTCTATTGCTTTTTTCATTTCAAGTTCATCTAAACCATTAAAAACATCGTCCCTATTTTTCGCAAGCCAATAAACATCAGCTAAAGGAGTCTTAAGTCCTTTAGGACTGTTAATTGCCTGAGGGAACTTACTTAATTCATCTGTAGCGTTTAATAAATCTTTTAAATTTTTAGGCACAAAAAGTACCTTAGCTTCTTTTTCATCAAGGTTCGTACTCTCATCGAGATAGCTTTGTGAAAACAGCTCCATAAGCATAATAATCTGACGAACTTCTTTACTATCAATTTTTAAATTTAATTCATCAAGCTCTGCCTTTAAACTTGGATTTATTCTTAAAATATCTAGAGGCTCTAATTCAAGGATATTAGAAGCTTTAATAAAATATTCATCCCGAAATTCCTTTAAATCTATTTCAGGGTACGCTTTTCTCATCAAATCACAAAACTTCATCTCACTATCTTCAGAGTCATGAAGAAGCCTGTCTTTGTTCATAACAATCCATATAGGGTCGATAATAGGAGAGTCTATCTTCTTAGAACTGTTTTTAATTAATGATTCTTTGATCTTTAAAAGTGGCTCTATATCTTTAGGTATAAAAATAGTCTTTTTTTGTGAACCTATATGCTTAACACCACTAGTATATGATTCAGAGAAAAAATGCATTAAGCTATAAACAAAATTCAGTTCTCGGTCTGAAGATTTCCCCCTTAGTTCTTTAAGCTGAGATTCATTATAAGTATTTAAAACATCTTGGTATTCCATATGAGCTGGAATATCCGCTTTATAAAAATAATTATCTCTGATATTTCTTAAATCATCAGTAATATAGTTATCAATACTTAAGTGAAGAAAATCAGGACATTCTGGTTTTAGAGCTTTCCTGGAGCTAATTTGAGGTTCACCATAATCTAAGCCTGTATTTTGCCCATAACCAAAAAGCTCAGGTGGGAAATTCGCTAAGATCAGTGATGGCATCGCTACAGTCATACCAAGATATCGTGTAATTCTATAACTTAAACTCGGACTATTTTTTTTAACACCACTATTAGCAACTCCATTATTTTGCTTGTTCTCTTTTTTTCTGGAAGATTTAATTAATGATTTTATGAATTTTAACTCATCACCTATTTTCATACTCGCTGTATATAATTAAACGAACCTTAACCTATTATTTTGACAAAAATTAAACATTGCTTAAGATAACCCTCGCGTTGCGATTACATTAATACAATATATTTCATGGTTATCAATAATTCTAATCCAAACTTTTATGGTGTTGCAGCATCTTTTGGAGATCATGGCTTAAGTATCACGGTGGGTAAACAAAAAGGTTCAAGTGAAGAAGTTACCAAAGATAATAAGCTTAGCTCAACAGTATCAGCAAAGCAACCTATCAAACAAGCGGTAAAGAAACTAGTTTCAATAATAGGAGAAGTCGCAAAACTTCAAGAGAAAGAAAATAAAAAAAATCACATTAATTATAGACTACCTGTAGTAATGGGATGCCCAGATGATCTAACAGAACTAAAATCCTTTAAACCAAATAGATCAAAAAAAGATCCACTTACTAAAAGAAGCGATATTGAAAATCAAATAATTGATTCAATTAAAAAAAATACTAAAAAATTATCAGCTGAGCTTCAAAAAGCTAACTATGTAAGAGCGAGTCAAGAGCAGCTTAATGAAAAAGCTAATCAAGAATGCCCAGTCGAAAACCTTGAAGAAACAGCAAAAAAAGCTTTAGAAGGA
This sequence comes from Candidatus Caenarcanales bacterium, assembly GCA_013216135.1. Classification (GTDB taxonomy): domain Bacteria; phylum Cyanobacteriota; class Vampirovibrionia; order LMEP-6097; family LMEP-6097; genus DT-14. Next base: position 140,537 of record JABSOS010000004.1, on the reverse strand, counting down.
GATCCTAATGCCAAATTGCAAATGCATGAGTGGATGGATAAATTAGCTTTAGACATAGCTCAAAGTACGATTATGGAAAATGGCAGTAACTTAGCTGATGTTAAATTCATAAATATTCGAGAACCAGAATGGGTAGAACATTTTAATCAACCAGAGCTGAAAAAAGATCTTGCTAAAAAAGTCGCCATATTAGTAAGAAGACCAAATCAAGAGTTTGATATCAAATTCCCTAGTGACTTTAAAGATGACCAATTTTTCAATGTTTTAAGACCTAAAATGAGAACAAATATTCAAGAAGCACTTCACATGAAAACTTCAACAAGAGTCTAAGTTATTTATTAATATCATTTATCATTGAAGATATGTACTTTCTAACCAATTTCCTAAAAGAATCTGGTGTTAATGATCGCGAACCAGGAAAGGAATTTAAGTTCCACTTCCAATGTGGAGTTGAGAATCCAGCTTCTAGTGAAATATTTTATTGTGTAAAAATTCAAGAAGATGGCTCTAAGCTTGAAGTTAGCCCTGAAGATTTCTTCAATAGCTTAAAACAAGATCCTTGCAAAAATATATTATTTTACATACATGGCTTTAACACGCTTCCTGAAAGAACCTTAGAAGATGCAAAGAAACTACAAAATTTTCTTGATGATATCAACTATCAATTAGTTCCTATAGTCTGGCCATCTGCAAAGTCCAGTCACTCAGAGAATGAGATTAAAGATCTACCAATAGAACAAATAATCTCTCACAAAGTTATGCGCTTTCAAAAGATTTATCAGTCAGATAGAGAAAAAGCAGAAATTAGTTACCAACCATTCACAAAATTTATTAGTGACTTTGTTCACTGGAAAAAAGAGCAAAATCCTGATTCTGAAGAATTCAAATTATCAAAAAACATCAGCATACTTGCTCATTCAGCAGGATGCAGGATGCTTACATACTCTATGTACAATGTATTAAAAAATTTCTCGAAAGAAGAAAATCCACCTCAAGTCTTTGACAATATATTTTTAGTAGCTCCAGAACTAGATTACGATGAGCTAGAGAAGGGAAAGCCTGGCTATAGCTTAGCTGGCTTAGCTAAAAATTTCTACTTATATTTTGCACTCAATGACATTGCACTCACTATGTCCTTAATAGGAAAAGAGTATGAATTTACAAATGATGATGAAAAAGATTTAATCCAGAGATTCTTTGATTCAGCAGGTGAGTATATGAAGCTTGGCTTAAATATTAAAGACAACGCAAAAGTCTTTAGTCACTTTCTAAAAGGAAATAAGCATTGTCAAAAATCAAAATTCATTGATTTACTTCTTCCTCTACTAACACTATTAAAATCGAAACCTCATGAATTACTGATCATGGCTTCCTCGGTAATAAGAATCAAAAATGCAAAGCCAAGCTTAGGACAAGTAGCTTTAAAAGGGATGTGCACTGAACATGGCAGCCTAGTCCCTAGCTGCTCAATCCCAGCAGCGAACCCTGATAACTTAAAACTAGTTAACTGCACAGGTTTAAATATAATTAATGATAAAAAATTAGGTCATATTTACCATAGAGAAAAGGATATATATGATCCTGAAGCTTCATTTTGTTCTGGTAAGATTTTTGAAAATATCAAAGAAAAACTTAATCAAGACTATAGCTCAGAACACAGAATGGAAACCCTTAGTAATGAATCAAGCCTTTTATTTAGAACACTTTCACGTTTTATGGATAAGGCTTTTAAACATTAATGACTTTCTTTAAAGTTAGTCCCAACAATATTCTCAACAGAAAAGTTACCTAAATCAAATGCTAAATTAGCCTGAGCGATATTATGCAAAGCTATACTATCAATCAGGCTAATTTCAGCAATACTTTGCTTCGATTCATTATCGATAAGATCTTTTAAGATCTCTCTACCATTTTCATAGCGTAACTTAGAAAGCTTCAGAGCTTCATTTGCAGCATCTAAACTAGCTTTAGCAGTATCAATATTAGCTTCAGTTCTCTTATACTCTACATATGACCTTCTCAACCTAGCTTCTATTTCTTTAGTCGTATCTTCTAATCTAATTTTTGCTTTTTTAGTTTCTATCTTTGCTTTCCTAATGGAAGAAACAGAGCTTAAACCTGAGTTCTCCCCAAATTCATAGGATAGCTGGAAACCGATAGTATTTAATTGATTCAAATCATCAAATTCCGTTCCATTAGCCGCAATGTTTGCATATAAGTCTAATGCTGGTAAGAAACGTCCATAGCTAGCAAGCTCTTGTCTAAGAATAGCTTTCTTTTGATCCAGTGCCATTTTAATCTCTGGGTTATTTTCATAACTAATTTCTATAAGGTTTTCAGGGCTGAGATCGTCATTAATTATATGAAAGTTATTCAAGCGGTCTTTATCTGCAAATAATGGAGAGTCTAAAGGTAGGTTTAAATGTCTTGCAAGGTCAATCTGCACCACTCTTAGCCTCGCTTTTTGATCCATCAAATCTTGCTTAGTTATAGCAAGTCTAGACTTAGCAAGTAAAACCTCATATAGAGTACCTTCACCTACTTCTAATTTATCTTCTGCTAATTTCAAATTCAAAGTAGCTTCATCTACAGTTTTACTTTTACTAATTAAAGCTGATTGGTTTTGAATTAAGTTATTAAAAAGTTTAATCGAATCAAAGACTACTTGGTTATATTGCCTGCGGTAATCTTCTTTAGCAGCTTTACGGAAATAATTATCAGCCATAATCGCAAAAGTGGTCTGTCCACCATTAAAAGCTCTATAACTTATACCTAAAGTAAAATTTGCTTGAGTGGTATCGATATTACCCTGAAACTGAGGATTCAAGAAAAAGGTTCCATCTAAATCTTGCTTAGTGGCAGTTAATTTAATATCGGGTAAAGCATTTGAAAACTCTTCAATAAAGTCCCATTTAGCAGTATCTGTATCTAAATCTTTAATTATTAACTCAAGGTTTCTTTCTATAGACCTTTCAAGAATATAAGTTAAGCCTATTACCTCTTTATCAGCATTAGCCATATCAAATTCACTAGCTATAGCTGAATTTACAGTAAAAAAGCATAAAATCAAAACGACTTGGAAGATTCTTAAATTTAGGAGTTTAAAATTCATACTAAGTGGTATGATAATTATATACCATACTAAACGGTATGATAAACCCATGAAAAACAAATTTATTAAATTAATCGCAATAATCCTTCTAATCCCACTACTCGTAGGGGTATTTTTCTTCAAAGGAAGGAAAGTTGAAACGGATAGGAACTTAGAAATAATTGAAGGACTAGAGTTAAAAGAGCAAAGCTCATATCCTATCGAATTTAGTTACCCCGGTAGAGTCTACTCAAAACGTAAAACAGATTTAAGCTTTGAGCTTGCTGGAACTATAGCAGAATTTTATTACGACGATGGTGATTTTGTTAATAAGGGAACTACAATTGCAGCTTTAAATACTGAAAAATTAGAAGCGCAAAGAAGAAAAATAATTGCTCAAAAGAATCAAGTGGAATACCAAATGAAACTACTTAAAGTCACTAAGGATAGAGCAAAAAAACTTGAAGCTCAAGGTGCAATTTCAAGACAGGAATACGATGAGAGTAACTTTAACTATCAATCCAAGTTTTCTGAATTAGATAGTCTAAATGCACAAATAGATATTATTGATAGTGATATCAGCAAAGCGTATATCGTTGCTCCTTTTAGCGGCAAGCTTAGTAACAAAGTCTTAGATGATGGAGCGATTATTAATCCAGGAACACCAGTAATTTCAATTTTTGAAAACAATCAACCTGAAATCAGAGTCGGCATCCCATCTAATCAAAAACTCATTTTCAAACAAGGTGGAATTTACAATTTTAGTTTAGAAAATCAAAACTTCGAAGCTCGCTTAAATTCATTTTTACCAAATCTAGATCCCAGTCAAAGAACAGTAACAGCAGTCTTCGGTTTAAATCCAAAGATAGAGTTTAGTGAAGGAGAGTTTGTCTATCTGAAACTCAGCAAATCAGTTCTTGATGATGTGTTTTACATCCCACAAGAAGCTTTATCACAAGGGGTGAGAGGATTGTGGAATCTTATGAAATTAAACAGTGAAGATGATACTCAATATCAAATTACAAATCTTCCAGTCGAAATAATTCACCTCAGCGATACAGGTGCTTACGTAAAAGGACCTATCAAGAATGGAGATCTTATCGTAAAGCATGGCACTCATAAATTAGTACCCGGACAAAGAGTTAAATTAAAGAATTCATAATGGAAAAATTCATCATCAAAAATAGATACCTAATGTATCTAGTAATATCACTTATCATAGTCACTGGAATTAATTCCATACTAAATTTACCGATATTAGAAGACCCAGTAATAACAAATCGTCAAGCAATAGTTATCACCAGATATCCAGGAGTCAGCGCTGAAAAAATTGAATCTTTAATCACAGAACCGATTGAAAAAGAATTAGCAGAAGTTTCAGAAGTAAAAGAAATTACCTCAAATTCAAGAACAGGTTTTTCTTTCATCAATATAGCCCTTGAGGATACTGTCAATGACACAGACTTAGTCTTTTCTAAACTCAGAGATAAATTAGACAATGCTAAACCTAAACTCCCCCAAGACGCTTTTGATCCAATCTTTGATGATGAAAGAGGCTATGCATATACTATTATTACAGCTTTAAAGTGGACAGATGAAACTAACGTTAATGAAAGAATCTTAGGTAGACTTGCAAAAGATTTAAGTGACTCCCTAAGAAAAGTTAGTGGCACGGATATAGTCAGAGTCTTCGGTGCAGCGGAGGAAGAAATTTTAGTCGAAGTAAATAAAGCTAAGCTAGATAAATATAATACCAATATCAACTCAATTGCAAATGCTTTACTAGCAGCAGATACAAAAAAAACAGCTGGACAGTTATATTCTTACCAAAATAAACTCTTAGACCTTCAGGGTGAACTTGATTCAATCTCAAGAGTAAAAGAGGTTCCAGTATTCAGCGATAGCAATAATAATCAAATAAGAGTTACAGACTTGGCTAAAGTCTATAAAAGTATTAAAGAACCTAAAGATGAAATATCCTATAGGAATGATGACAAAGCAATATTCATTGCAATTAGAGTTAATGCTGATCAAAGAGTTGAGCGTTGGTCTGAAAAAATCTATGAAAAGTTAGATAAATTCAAAAATAATTTTTCTAAGCCTATTGAACTGGAAATAATCTTTGATCAAAACAACTATATCAAAGATAGACTAAGTAGTCTTATCGGCAATTTACTTATAGGTGCTATAGCAGTCATAGCCATACTTTTCATAACACTAGGCTTAGAGCCAGCAGTAATAGTTTCACTCAGTATTCCACTTACAGTCTTACTGACTATGTTTATGCTAAGTTTACTAGGCATTCCAATCCACCAAATGTCTGTCACAGGCTTAATCGTTGCCCTTGGTTTACTAGTAGATAATGCGATAGTAATTGTCGATGCTATCGCCCTCGAGAAAAAACGTTCAAAGCCTGGAGAAAATTATATTCTCAAACCCATGACAATATTATGGGTACCACTACTGAGTTCCACATTAACGACTATACTTGCTTTTGCTCCTATAGCTTTGCTACCAGGACCTGCTGGAGAATTTGTAGGAGCTATCGCGATAAGTGTAATCTGCTCACTTATCAGTTCTTATATAATCTCCATAATTTTAATCCCACCTATTTTTATTGAAATAAACAAATTAAAACTTTCAAGATACAGTTTCAAAATCAACCTGGGAACAAGATTCAAAAAGCTTAAAGAATTATTCTACAAAAGCTTAGAATCAAGCTTAAAAAGACCTATACTTTCTATAGCTCTAAGCTCTTTAATAGCAATTCTCGGTTTTATAACCGTAACACAACTACCTGTTCAGTTCTTCCCACCAGCTGATAGGAATCAATTCCACATTGAGCTTAAGCTTCTTACTCAGACATCAATCGCAGAAACTGAAAAATATACAAAGCTTATTAATAAAGAATTAGAAGAGTATAAAAAGATTAAGAATATCGACTGGCAAATAGGGAAGAGTATTCCATCTTTTTACTACAATCTAATAGCGGATAGAGATTTAAGCCCACACTATGCCCAAGCTATGGTTACAGCTAAAAGCATACAAGATGTAAAAAACCTTATTCCTCTTTTACAAAATAAACTCAGTGAAAAATTTCCTGAAATTAAAGTTCAAGTAAATAAACTTGAACAAGGTCCACCATTTAAAGCTCCAATCGAAATTCAAGTCTTCGGTAGTGATATCGAAAAACTTAGAGAAGTTGGAGAAAGGATTAGGCTGAAACTCTCTACTGTTCCAGAAATAATATTTTCAGAAGCATCAATTCAAGCAGGTGAAAAGAAGATTGTATTTATTCCTAACGAAGAAAAGATCAAAGCACTAGGCTTTGATTTAAACACTGTAGTGAATCTAGTTAGATCAAGATTTCTAGGTTTAGAAGCAGGTTCCGTACTTGAAGAAAATGAAAGCATACCAATTAGAGTTAGACTAAGTGCGCTTGAAAGATCAAAACTTAGTGATCTCAGAACCACAAATCTATCCTTCGATGAAAAACTTAATAATATTCCACTCTCATCTATTGGAACATTTAGCTTAGAGCCAGCGCTAGAGAATATCTCCAGAAAAAACCTTAAAAGGTACAACCTAGTCCAAGGCTACTTAGAGTATGGGGTACTGCCTGCAACTGTCTTTGGCAAAATCAAAAAGATAATTGAATGTGACCAAGACTTGCTTCCTTATGGCTTTGAACTTAAATATGGTGGTGAAGAGGAAGAAAGAGGAGAAGCCGTAGGCGGCTTAACTTCAAAAATCAATATTTTAATGACTATAATGCTAAGCATAGTAATACTAAGTTTTAGCTCCATTAGGCTTGCTTTAATAATTTTCCTTGTCGCTGGCTTATCTTTTGGGCTTGCCTTCTTAAGTCTATTCACCTTCAATCAGAACTTAGGCTTTACAGCAATAATTGCCAGCATGGGACTTTTAGGTATAGCAATCAATGCAAGTATCATAATTCTCAGCCTACTAAAAGAAGAAGAAAAAGCTAAAGATGGAGATATAAAAAGTATCCAAGATATAGTAATGGAATCAAGTACTCATATAGTTTCTACTACATTAACCACTTTTGTAGGTTTTATGCCATTACTGCTATCAGAAGGAGATTTCTGGGACTCATTTTCAATAGCAATAGCAGGTGGTATAGTATTATCGACAGTTATTTCATTCTATTTTAGTCCAGCACTGTTTTTAATTTTTACTAAAGCTAAAAGGTTTGCATGATAGAAGCTAAAAAAAGAGGAAGACCAATTGATCCCGCTAAAGTAGAAGCGATAAAAGATTGCGCAGCAGAACTCTTTATGGAAAAAGGCTATACGAAAGTAAGCTTAGATCAAATCGCTAAGGCTGCTTCTGTAACAAAACAAACTATATACAGATATTTTAAGAATAAAGACGAATTATTCTCATCAATCATTACAGATAAGTGTCTTGAACATAAACCCAGTGTAGAAATGATCGAAGACACTAACCTCCACCCAAAGAAATTCTTGAAAATTCTGGCAATAAGTTTTTTAGACCTTTTATTTAGCGAGGATGTTATACATATGCATACACTTGTTATGAGTGAAGCAATCTCAGGTGAAAGTGACATCCCTAAGCTTTTCTACAAGAGCGGTCCTCAAGCAATGCTGACTATGCTTGAAGATTATTTCAAGAAGAAGCATGTAAAGAAATATCTAAAAGTCAATGACCCCGAATTTGCAGCTGATATTTTCTACACAATGTTAAAAACAAAGAAACATTTCCAAACAATGCTTGGTTTTAAGGTTACTGCTAGTAACAAATACAAAGATGAACTTGCTGAGAAAGTAGTAAATATTTTTTATAAGAGTTTTGAGAAATAAATCGTGGAAGAAGTAGTTAAAAATAGATGCTTTGGTAATAAACCAGGTCAAGAACTTTACGCTGAATATCATGATACAGAGTGGGGAGTGCCCGTTCATGATGACATAAAGCTTTTCGAGATGCTTATTCTAGAAGGTGCTCAAGCAGGTTTAAGCTGGGAAACCGTTTTAAAAAAAAGAGAAGGCTACCGCAGAGCATTTAAAGGTTTTGATCCGAAAAAAGTTGCAAAGATGAGTGACGAAGAGCTAGAAGCCCTAAGAGAAGATGAAGGAATTATTCGTAACAGATTAAAAATCTACAGTACAAGAAAAAACGCGCTGGTATTTTTAAATATCCAAAAAGAATTTGGTTCATTTGATAAATACTTATGGGCTTATGTCTCAGGAAAACAAATTTATAATTACTGGGAAAAGTTTGAAGATGTTCCAGTCACAACAGAGATCAGTGATGCTATATCAAAGGATTTAAAGAAACGAGGTATGAGTTTTGTCGGTTCAACTATTATTTACGCTTACATGCAAGCAGTTGGCTTAGTTGATGATCATTTAACTACTTGTTTTTTGCGGAATAGCTAAAATCTATGGTTCTTAAAATGGTGTTAAAAACTAGCTTAGGCAAAGAATCCATAATTCCTGGAATAACAAGTGCATTTGGCTCATGATTATTTGCTCTAACAGCACCGATTAATGAGTAACCTTTATAAGTTCTACCGTCATTTTCTTGTTCATTTTCAAGCCTTTGGATTTCACCATCATAGTCATATAATGGACAGCTATCACTATCTAGATGAATATTCATCTGCTGGTAAAGTTCTTTACTCGGCTTATAACCGGTTAAGGTAAGCTGTTTATCAGTTGGAACTTCAATAGCATTTCCATTTCTTAACTTCACAAAAGTTACTTTACCTTCCAGACTTCGCTTCCACTCAACTACATCTGAGATTATATTATTATCCTCTAATGCTTTCATATAAGCTTCTCTAGCTGGAGCTATATCTCCCTCTAAATCAACTAAGTTTGACTTTTTCAAATCTCTAAAAACTCGATACTCTCTTCCTTCATATTCAATGTATTGATCAGGATTTTGCACACTTGCTTCTGGATAATGAGTAAGAACTTTATATTTAATATTGCAGCCCTTACTGTTACACTCATGAATTTGCATCAGCATTTCGATAGTACTATTCCCAAGCCCGATTAAAGTCAAATGTTTATCATTTAAATTTTCAGCTTGCTTATCTGAGATTTGAATCTGCCATCTAGAACCAGATAATTTAGGTGTAGATGTTTTCATAGGAGCATCTTTGGCACAGAGATCCAGCGGTTGCCCTAAGCCTAAAGCGTTAATAACTATAGGTGCTTCAACAGATTTCAGCTCTAAATTTTCGTCTAAATACTGCACTTCATGTTCTAGGTTTCCAGCTTTAACAGTTTTAATCTTCGCTTTAATAAGCTCAGGCATTAGAGACCAAAAATAGTTTTTTATTCTTTCACCATTTATATCTTTCTTACCATTTACAACTTGCTCTAAAAAATTAATAAGTTTAGCTCCTGAACCTTGCTGACCGGTGGAGGCTGGAAGCCTAATCCCAAGGAAGTTAATATTAAAAGGATTATTAATAGTACCTTTACTTAAAGAATTCATTTTCCAGACACCATTAAACTTTCCACTTTCATCCAGTATCTGAATGTTTGTAAAACCAACTTCAGCAAGGGTTCTTGCTGTCAACATCCCTGCTGGACCTGCTCCTAGAATTAAAATTTTAGTGGCGAGAAACTTTTTATCAGTAGTGTAATTAAGTAAGCCTCTCATAGCTTTCACTATACCTTTTTGGAAAACCCTTGCTGTACCAAAGCCAGCTGTTTGTCTTTCCTCATAATCCTTTTCAAAATCAGGAGCTATACTTCTAGATTTAACTATAGCCTGTATAATTCTCTTATGCTCTTTACTGGTGCCAGTATAAGTCTTAAACAAACTATCTCCAAGCTTTAAAAAGTCTTCAAAGCCCATACTATAGAAATCAAGGCTAAGTCTAAAGTAAGCCTTCATCATATCAACAGAACCATTATGGTCACCTGAGTTTATAGAATCGTCTATTCCTTTAATTAATAGATTTTGGATTAAAGCATTTAAGCTGTTATCCTCGATTAGTTTTTTTACCGTAGCTTCTGAATAATCCTTCGATTTTAATAAAGAGGCTGTAGCTGCTAAGGCACGGTTAAGATTTATCTCATTCTCAGAAAAATCATCATCAAAATCTTTTTCATACTGAGGTCTAGCGAGAAGATATTCGATAGCTGTTAATAAAGCTGTACCAGAACTATCGAACATAAGCTCATCAGGAAGAGGTTTATTTTTCATTGCTCTTGCTTTTGGTCTTGCTCCAGTGAGTAACATGAGAATATTATTTTAGCATTACATTTTAGTGAAAATCATTGCAAAACACTGATATTCAGCACCTCAAATATACCTGAAAGGACATAGGAGGATAATGAAGTATTTCAAAAGAGTAAGTTTAATATATGGACATAGATGTTCTTAGTTTATCTAGATTACAGTTCGCTTTAACTATAGCTTTTCACTATATTTACCCACCACTCAGTATTGGTATTGGACTAGTACTAGTAATAATGGAAGCACAATATTTACGCACTAAAGATCTTATATATTTTCAAATGACCAGATTCTGGGTAAAAATATTTGCCTTAACTTTTGCCATCGGGGTCGCCACGGGAATTGTGATGGAATTTGAGTTCGGAACGAACTGGGCATTTTATTCGAGGTTCGTGGGAGACATATTTGGCAGTGCCCTCGCCTCAGAAGGAGTCTTTGCTTTCTTCTTAGAATCAGGCTTTCTAGCGATTTTATTATTCGGCTGGGATAAAGTAAGTAAAGAGATACATTTTTTTTCCACCTGCATGGTAGCACTAGGTTCAATATTTAGCGCAATCTGGATTGTTGTTGCAAATTCATGGCAGCAAACCCCTACTGGATATCACATAGTAGGTGAAGGAATAAACGCGCGTGCCGAGATATTAGATTTCTGGCAAATGGTATTTAACCCATCATCAGTAGACAGATTAATTCACGTACTTCTAGGAGCTTGGCAGGCAGGTGCTTGGTTAGTTATTAGTGTTTCAGCTTTCTATTTATTCAAAAAAATACATACAGAATTTGCTAGAAAGTCCTTAAAGATTTCTCTGTGTATAGCTTTAATATGCTCGTTCGCTCAAATCCTCTCTGGACATGAAAGTGCTCTCTATGTAAGTAAGTATCAGCCCGTAAAATTAGCAGCTATGGAAGGTCATTTCCCAGAGAAAGCAAAAGCAGATTTAACTTTAGTAGGTTGGGTGGATGAAGAAAAAGAAAAAACATACGCGATTGGGATACCTGGCATGCTTGGTTTTTTACTTTCAGGAGATTTCAATAAAGAAGTAACTGGAATAAAAGCTTTCCCTAAAGAACTTAGACCACCAATAAATTTAACTTTCCAGTACTATCACATCATGGTTGCTATAGGTATGGGACTGTTTGGACTTGCGGTATTTAGTTGCTTTGCTTGGTTTAAAGGTTTTTTATTTACCAATAAAATATTACTCGCTTTACTTATAAGTTCTGTACTCGGTCCACAGATCGCAAATCAAGTTGGTTGGTATACAGCAGAAGTAGGTAGACAACCATGGATAGTATACGGCTTATTAAAAACAAGTGATGGAATTTCAGAAGCTGTCACGTCGAATATGGTTTTATCATCACTAATTATGTTTGCACTAGTTTACATTTTGTTATTTTTCTTGTTTATTTTCCTTCTCAATAGAAAAATAAAAGCAGGTCCTGAAAGTTTAGAGAGCCTAAAGGAGAAAATTTAAATGATAGATTTTTTCATGAACAATTTAAATTTAAACCTGACTTGGTTTATTATTGTAGGCTCACTTTTCACAGGTTATGTCATTCTTGATGGCTTTGACTTAGGAGTAGGCGCCTTACACCTCTTTTCGAAGACAGATCACGAACGTAGGTTAATGATAAATTCAATAGGTCCAGTATGGGATGGAAACGAAGTTTGGTTAGTAACCGGAGGGGGAGCTACATTTGCCGCTTTCCCTGAAATTTACGCATCAGTCTTTTCTGGCTTCTATACAGCCTTTATGCTTCTTTTACTCAGCTTAATTTTTAGAGCAGTTGCAATTGAATTTAGATCTAAATTCAAAGCAGCTTGGGCAAGAGAGTTTTGGGATATTAGTTTTAGCGTCTCTAGTATCAGCTCAGCTTTACTAATAGGAATTTCAATGGGAAATATAATCTGGGGAGTACAATTTTCAAAAACAAAGATACTATCCATGGGTTTTACAGATTTAATAAATCCATATTCCATCAGTACCGGGATACTTACTCTTGCACTTTTTATGATGCATGGTTCAATTTATTTAGTCTTAAAGAACGAGGGCAAACTTCAAAACAAAGCTAGGAAATGGTTTCATTATTCCATGGTTTTCTTTGCATTAAGTTTCATTTTCGTATCAGTAATAACTCTTCTCTACGTCCCTCATATTAATGAACATTTCAAAGAAAATGTCATATGGCTACTATTACCGTTCTCTGGAATCCTTGCTATAGCAAATATTCCAAGAGAGATATATCACGGAAGAGAATTCAGAGCTTTTCTATCATCCTGCTTTGCAATTGCAGCTTTAACCTCGCTTGTAGGCATAGGGCTATTTCCAGAAATAATTCATTGTACAAATAATCCAGAGTGGACTATGGATATATATAATTCATCATCCTCGCAGAAAACTCTTGCAATCATGCTAAACATAGCTCTTATAGGTGTGCCACTAGTTTTAGCGTATACAAGCTGTATCTATTATGTGTTTAGAGGCAAAGTGAAAATCACGAAGGATAGTTACTAGAAACAAATCAAAGCCTAGTGAAGATTAAATATTTTTAACCAAAAAACGAAATTAACAACAGGAATATTTAAGTGAGTGCAAAGGCCCGGTATTGTTTGTATCAATCGTGGCAAGCTATAAATGGAGGTATTTAATCATGGATACACTAGTACTAGCTACCCAATACATGTTCTGGGTAGGCTTTGTAGGCATGGCTGCAGGTACACTATATTTCTTAGTAGAGCGAAATTCGCTTCCAGAGAAATATAGATCCACTGCAACAGTTGCTGCATTAGTAACATTTGTTGCAGCTATTCACTATCAAGCAATGAAACACTACGTAGGAACTGACGGTTCCATTGATACACTACTAACCTTCCCTACTGAAATTAGATATATAGATTGGTTAGTAACTACACCGTTATTACTTGTTAAATTCCCAGCTTTACTTAGATTAGGAAAAGAAAAGGGACGTCAACTACTCAAAAATTTAGTATTAGCAGATATCGTGATGATTGTTGCTGGTTATGTCGGTGAGACATCTATCAACAGTGCAGGAGCTGCAACGCAAACTGGATGGGTAGCATTTTTAATAAGTATGCTCGCATGGGTCTATATTTTAGGCGTTCTATTCACTGAAGTAACTGAAAGTGCTAAAGCAGCACCGAAATCAATTGGTGAAGGCTTACTCAGCATGAGAACCTTCATTTTCATAGGTTGGGCTATATACCCAATCGGCTATTTCTTAAGTCTGACAAGTTCAGGTGGAGAAGCAGCTCAGTTAACGATTGTTCTTAGAGAATTAATCTATAATATTGCAGACTTAATCAACAAGGTTGGATTTGGATTAGTCGCAGTACTCGCTGTAAAAGCAGCAAGTGATGCTAAAGAGATTTAGATCTTATCATCGTTGGTTTTTCATCTTATCAACGATAATTACTATATCCCTTTCAAGGACTGAATTATTATCCAACCTATATGTCCAAATAATCTTAACAGCCATTTCTGTATCGATTTTTGGAATACCACATGGAACGTTTGATTTTGAATTAATCAAATCAAATAAATTAATCGCAAACTTCTTCAAATCCAGCAATAGGTTTGGATTATCATATTTAGTCCTTGCAGCACTCCTAGCCCTCATTTGGCTAGGAGTGCCTTCCTTTGCATTAAGCTTTTTCCTATTAACATCAGTCTATCACTGGGGAGAAAGCGATGCTAGAGCTCCAAAAAATTCATCATGCTTAGAATTAGCCAGATATCTAATCGAATTTTCTTTTTACGGCACAGCTCTAATTTCATTAACGAGTGTATTTCATAGAGAGACTTTAATAAATCTTTTTTCGATACTTAGTAACCAGGCTACAGCGACAAATCTAGTAAACATACTTAATAGTCTCAGTTACTTAATAATATTTTTCTCATTCCTTCTCCTTAACTACTATTCATTTAGAGGTAAAATCAACAAAGCTGTTGAGATCCTACTAGTCACACTCGCGATGCTCTACTGTGAGCCACTTATAGGTTTTATTATTTATTTTTGTTTTCTTCATTCACCGAAACATATCTTAGATTTTTTCGAAAAAGGTGATGTACCAGAAAAGTTTTTCACTAAGCTTTTAATAGGAACTATAGTGTCAGTTATTTTTATGTTCCTAATATTTCTTTACATAAATGGTTTAAGTATTGAAAATATCAATTTACAAATCTTTAAAGTAGTGTTCATCAGCCTTGCTGGACTTACCATTCCACACGTGATTTTTGTCAGACTTTGGCATTTGAAGACACAATTCCTCACTTAGCTTCAGTTAGACGATAAGGTAATACAGGGCTGGGTATTATAAAAATATGGTAACAACTTTAACTATACTAGTTTCAGTTTCATTACTAATCGCATTTGTCTATTCGATATTAAAAGCTGATACCCGTGACTTAGAGGCAAATGTAGTAAAAGTTAGCTCCCTAAAAAGAGAAAATTTCATGGCTCTTTCAATATTTACCATTCTCTTTTTAGGGCTAATGTATAACACTTTAAGTTTCACAAAAGTTTGCCCTGGTATTTTAAGTTTCCATGGAATTACCGCAACTATGGAAACTTGTCCAGTGGCAAATTCTGTATCAGAAACTGATACGAAACAAGTGCAAGATTAGTTATGCAGCAAACATGGTCAAATTTGATTTTCATTCATCAAGAGGTAGATCCGCAGAGTTTAATGAAAATCATTCCTGCTCCACTTGAGCTTGATCTCTTAGATGGTAAAGCTTATATAAGTTTTGTACCATTTAAGATGAAAGACATTAAAGTCTTAGATCTACCTCTTATCCCTTATTTCTCTTCGATACTTGAGTTTAACCTGAGAACTTACGTTCGCTACAAAGGACAAAAAGCTGTCTATTTTTTTAGCTTAGATGCAAATAAAAGTCTGCATATAGAAGTAGCAAGATTATTTTTCAAATTAAACTATCTTAAAGCAAATATAGACTATCAGCCGACAAAGTCCATCGAATGCATCAGGTACGATGACAGAGATTATCAAGTAAGGTTTAACGCTAAATTTAATGTAGACCATAAAACTGAAGATCATAGTGACTTAAGTAAATGGCTCACTGAGAGATATTCATATTTAGAAAGTAAACATGGAAAAGTTTTTCAAGGAAAGCTTGAGCATTCTCCATGGAAACTAAAAAAGGTAAATTTAGAGAGTATTGAAGAAAACTATTTAGAAAAATATCAAATTGAAGCTATCTCCGATAAGTACCTGTGTCACTTTGCAAAAGAATTAAAAGTTAAGGTTAAAAGTTTTAGTGTAATCTAAAATCAACAAAATGCTTATATGGAACAGGAAACAGCGTTTTAGAGCATAGCCATGATATTAGTAGATTTACAAAGGTATATTAAAAAGAGATGGAAAAGTTTTTTAAGAACTTAGATGTAACCTATACTGGCGTATTTTTTATGTTCGCTGGTTTATCTCACTTTTTCTACACTGACCTCTTAGCTTCAGTTGTGCCAGCGATTTTCCCGATGAAAGTATTATTAGTTTATCTCACAGGTATCGCTGAAATCATATTAGGGGCTTTGTTTTTATTTGAAAGTTTTAGAAAGATTGCTGCTTTAGCTATGACATTTTTAGTCACAGTTTTTCTTTCAGTTCATATTGAGATGTTACTTGATTACAAAGTTTATGTTGATGCTTATAAATTAGATCTGATTACTGATCAGCCTGTGGTTTTCTTTATAGCTAGAGTTTTTGTGCAGCTGCTTTTAATTTTATGGATGTTTAGGTCCTGGTATAAAGCTAAATCCGAACTTTAACTCCTAGGGCTTTAAATCTTTTTCTAACTCTTCGTTTTTCTTTTCTAGAAAAGAAATTTTTCTTCAATTTCAAAACTTCAAGTGAAGTAGGGACATCAAGATTGTCTAAATTGTTTAGTGAGTTGTCACTTAAGTCTAAGACTTTAATCGAATCAGGTAAGCTTAAATTTTCTAAAGCGTCTGGAAATTGGAATGGGGAGTTTGAGGCTTTAGGGTTAAATAAAAGATTGCGTGATAGGCTTAATTCTTCAAGTCCTTCTGGTAAGACTAAGTCCGCGAAATTGTCGCCGTCGATGTTATTGAATTCTAAGCTGAGTTTTTTTAAACCTGAAGGAAATTTGGCGTTTTCGAATTCATTGAAGAAATTGTTATTAAAATTTATTTCTTCTAGTGTCGCTGGGAGATTTTCTCCATTTATTGTTGTGAGTTGTGAGCTAAGCAGAATCAATTGTTTTAATGAACTTGGGAATTGCATATCATCAATAGAGCTAATATTTGTACCACTGATAAGTAAGCGCTCTAAGCCTTCGTTGAAGTTATAATTTTCGGTGTTGGTGAATTCGGCGTTGCCGAATTCTAAGTTACGGAGACTCGAAGGAAAAGTTACGTTTGAGAGGTCGGTTATGTTGTTTCTACTGATACTAAGTTCTTTTAGATTCTCATTTAAAATCAAATCATCAATTGAGGAAATTTGGTTTGAATCTAAGGTTAGACTTTCAAGAGATTCAGGTAAAGTTAAATTAGAAACATTTGAAATTTCATTACGAACTAAAAATAAGGTTTCTAGACCTTGATTTAAATTTAATTGAGATAAGTTAGAAATTGGATTATTGTCGAGGTATAGTTCCTTTAAAGTACTAGGCAAAACCAAAGTAGATAAATCTACAATCCTATTTCTTCCTAAATCTAGGATCTCCAGACCTTCCTTAAAATTAAATCTACTAAGATCAGTAATTTTTCGACCAGATAAATTACGATTTCTTTTTACCTTCTTGGCGTTTACAGCATAGATAAATAGTGAACTCAATACTATTAAAAAAACAATAACTAACTTATTTAATGATTTCATCTTCTTCTTTTTCTCTTTTTAGGTTTCGGAGCTGATTTCTTAGGAGCAACTTTAAACACTTTAGGGGCTGCTTTAACTACAACAGGCTTTGCTAGAGCTGCCTTAATTTTAGCTTTAGGCACAGCTCTATTCTTTATATAATTATCATAATCTTTCCTAGTTTTTGTAAAAGATTTTTCTACAGCTTTTCTCTCCTTTTTAGCTACTTTAATTTCTTTCACTTGCTCCTTAAGCTTTTTATCAATCTTTGCTTTTGAGTAACCTTGTTTCTTCAAATCACTTTTAGTAGCAACCAACTTATCCTTAGCACTCTCAACCTTCCCCCGAGCATCTTCCAAATCCACCAGCGCAGTAAACTGCGCTTTATCCAAACTTTTTGCAGTATCATCCACGTAAACCTTCTCAGCTATATAAAGCTCCGCAGCCGCTTCTTTATCATTAACCTCTAAAGTAGACCCTGTATAAGAAATCCCTTGAGATTTAAAATTCCTGTAAAGATCCTTATGCCACTTTTTATTCTTCTCATTAATATTTAACTGAAGACTATCCCCGAGATCTGCCTGAATATTCAGAAAAGACTTCACTGCTGTTTCTGCATCCTGCCCATTAAACAGATCAGCAGTAGAAAAACTCTGATAAATACTTGAACCATCTGCATCCTCAAAACCCTTTTCTGTATTAAAACTCTGCAAATCAATATTCTTAAGTTTTTTATTACTTTGAATTGAACCCTGATGGAATTTAGTTATAAGCGCGCCACTTGCATCATAGACTTTAAAGTAGTTAAAGTCAGAGTTTTTATCGATACGATTTTTCGTGTTCTCAGACTTGGTAGCCACCACTACAGCTCCAGCTGGAATCTCAACACCATTTACTTTAAAACTTTCATTTACCGTACCATAGCGATTATGCTGTCTCGGCAGAATATCGAGTACGACACTTGGGTTTTCAGCTAAGATCTCAGCACCTGAGTTAATTTCAGAATTATTATTAACAGAATTTGATTCTGAATTTTGAAAACTAAGTCCAGATAAAGAGTCTTTAGAGCCTAAACTTTGTTTTCCGTGCTGATCACTAAAAGTGTCTAAAACTTCTATCCCTTCATGATTAAAGTTTAGTGAATTATCAGGCAAACCCAATCTAGAATTACCCTCAAAAGCTTTTCCGATAGACATAACTATATGTCCATTTTCATCTATGAATAAAGTAGAAAGTCCATTACTTTTAGAACTCGCTATCCGTAAAGGGTTATCAGCAGAAACTACTTTGTCTGAATCGACAAAGATCCCATGACTATTAGCTGGCAAGCTACGAATCCCTAAATCGAAGTTAGTTAAATTATTGTTTTCAGCGATTGGAGCAGATGGAGGTGAAATAGGGATATTTTCAATTTCAATGATAGGTAAAGGGGGAAAAGTCGGTGATTGATTGATTTTAGGAACCTTAGGGAAAACTATAGGTCTAAGTTCAATATCACTGGTAGTATTTATCTGAGCAGTACTGATAAAACTAATTTCTCTTATTTCTTTACTAGAGCTTTCTTCTTCATCTTTATTATCAAACTTAAAGACTGGATACTTAGTATTAAGCACTAAAGTATTCGGAAAGTCACTTTCAGAAAGTCCAGAGATATCTATATCCAAATTAAAATTTTCAGGATTCGCTACAATCGCGTCATAGTCTGCACTATCAGTCACAATCTTCTGTAAAAGATTATCAGCAATCATTAACTTATCATCACTCACAAATTCAACAGCAAAATTAAAATATGAAGAAACAAGTCTAGGATTATAATAACTCAGTCTATCTTCTGTAATTAAAGATGTTTTGTAATCAGGCTGAGAATCAATATTTTTAATTTCATGAAACTCACTTCTAGCAAGATTAAAATTATGATTCAAATCCAAATCTTCTTTAAACTCTTTTTTAGCTTTAAGTTCAAGCTTATTAATAAAAGTAGACTTTTGAATATAGTAATCTAAAAACTCACGAATGGAAGAAGAAGCAGAGGAGTTCATGTCACTGTGGAATTGATTAAATTGATTTTCTAAATTCTCTAAGGATGTCTCTGAGTTTTCTGTCGAGTAAATAAAACTTTTAACAGCTTTAAGTAGTGCTGCTGACTCATCAGCGATGTAAGCACTCGCGCCTTTAGTAATTTCTACATAATCATGACTTGCAAACTCAACTAACGCCATCTTACGCTGAGCAAGGTTCGTCTGTATCAGGATAGATGATAGACCTAATACTACTGTCAAAATTATTGCTGATAGAATTTGCCACAACATTACCGAGCTTCAATGTGTCATGTCAATTTTACATAAACATGATCTAATTTTCCTATGTTTTTATTTTTATCTTGAATTAAGGTGCACCTAGAGCTCTAATGTGAGGAAGCCCATAAAAGCTCTAAGCACTTTATTAAAATTATCAATCTCAGAGAAAAAATTTAAGGGGTCATTTTTCCGCAAATGAAATCTTTCATTTCATGATAGAAAAATTTCCAAAAACGAGCATCTTTAGGAACTCTCCCATCAAGCTTTCCCCACAGGAAAGCAAAACGATAAAAGATAAAAGAACTAAAAGAAAATGCTATAAAAAAAGCAAATAAAGCACCAAATAATGTTGTATCAATCTCCATAGTAAAATGCTTACCCTAGTTAAATTCTATCACTTGCCTTCCCATATCAATTAACCTCACACCTAAAAATATAAGTAAAAAAGAAATTACACCATTAACTTGAAAGTGAATCTCATTTATAATCTCAAAGTCCTCAATAAATGCAAGAAAGGCTTTTGCAAAAGGAACCATAACGGCAAAACCAAATGTCCTAAAGGTTTCAGCTTTATACTTATTCTCTTCTTTAATGTTTTTAGAAGACATTAAAAATGAAGTTAGCAATCCCAGAGAAAAATTTTAAGGGGTCATTTTTCCGCAAATGAAATCTTTCATTTCATCGAACCAAAAGTAGAATGATCAAGTCGCATCATCACAGAAGGACCGTTAAGCGCATCATCTGGAGTACGATGCAAAATACCCTTAGGACCTCCATGAAAAACAGCGACTTCCCAAGGTTTCATAAATTCTATTACAGAGCTATCCTTAACAATCTTTTCATTAGCTTCTCCATTCTCAAAGGCATCACGATCAGCAGCTTCATCTGGAAGTAACTCAGTACCTTTCCCTCCATAAGTAACTAGTAAACGTAGTGGAACGAAATCAACATGATAGCGGCGACAGCCACGCTGTGATCCAAGCTTAAAACTAATAGAATCACTGTTTTGCATTTCGCAGAAAGCTTCACAGAGCTTTACCATATCTAAAACCCAGCTATCATAAAATGGATTACTTTCTATTTCAGAGGAAAATTTTTCTTCTAAAATCTCGCGAACATTCTTTTCAGCATCAGCTCCAAAGACTTCACCCGTAAAGCCAAAAGGCTTTATCATCAGCTCCTCAAAAAAAGCTTCCGCACCTCTTACAGGGCTACGTTCTAGAATAGTTAACTGGTCAGAACGTTCAGAAAATTCTTTTAATTCTTCAATACTGTTAGTTCTAAAGATACTCATTTAATTTCTTATAGAGTCCTAATGTAACATTATCACACTACAAATTTCTGCCATTGATCACTCAGCACTCTTAAACATTTAAAGCCTTGCTAAAATAAGCAGAAGCATGGATAAAAAAATTTTCACATCATACGGCTTATTTTTAATTTCAATGGGCTTAATAGGCTTCTTCTTAACACACGCTAAATCAGCATTAATAAGTGGTGTAGCTAGTGGAACTATTATTCTAAGTTTGTCCTTTTTTATTGAAAAGACTTTTGTCAACTATATCTCAAAAGGATTAACTTTAGCTTTCTTAGGAGTTTTCACCTGGAGGTTTACTCTTGCTTTAATGGCTTTTTCAGGAGGCAATGCTGAAAAGTTAACCCCTACAATAATTCTTGGTCTTATGGCATTTGTAAGTCTATTTACTTTAGTAATTTCATTATTTAAAAAAGAGACTAATTAATTATCAGATTAAAGACTCAACTATTACTAAATAATTACTATCAATCAAAAAATGCTTCCATAGTTAAAAAATTTTATTCCTTACTTAATTTAGAGGAGATATCTGATAATCCCTTTGATAAATGCTTTGAAGGTTTAACCAGGAAATTTTTTTCCAGGAATTGTGCAAGACTAAGAAGCCATGTATCTTTATTTTTCAAGTATCTATAACCAAGCCACGGAGGGTTTACGAGAAGAGCATTCTCACGCAATAATCCAGCTAATGCTGTTCCTTCAACTAATGGAACAACCTTCCTTGACCCATGTTTAATTTCATGCCTTTTCTTTATCATCTGCATTAAAAGCCATTCCCTTGAACTAATTTCTTTACAGACTCCATAATCTTTAAGCTGCTCAATCCACTCTGAGATATTTTCTTTACTAATATTATACTTTTCTGAGAATTCATTCTGAAGACTATTGACGCTTAAAAGTCTAACAAGTTGCCTTTTATTTTTATCTTCATACAAACCTTCTTTTGATAAAGCTCTTTGAATATCACTATAATTAGACGTGATTGTATTAAAAGCATTTTGATCGGTTACAAAGGGAGGTGAAGATACCTTTTTTCAGGAGAATGTGGGTTTTCCCCTTTCTTGTCAATTTTCTCTCTTTCAATCAATTCATTCAAGAACTGTGAGTATCTATCAAAAACATCAGAGTAATGATTTAATTTATTTATCAAGTTAGACATGCAACATAAGATTCTATAACAAATACGTTAAGACAGCTAGTGTGTTAACCTTGTTATTATGGTTCAGAATATTTTAATTGCCGGATCCTCTGGACTAGTTGGTTCCAGACTAAAATCTGAATTAAAAGAGGCTGGATATAATGTTAAATCCTTAGTAAGAAGAACCCCAATTAACAGCAGTGAAGTTAAATGGGATCCAGCCAATAACAAATTAGACTCAAGTGTCTTTGAACATATTGATGCTGTCATAAACCTATCTGGTTCACCAATTGCAGAAACAAACTGGGATTCTGCTGGTAAAGAAAATTTAATTAATAGTAGAGTTAATACTACAAGATTACTAGCTGAGAAAATGTCAGAAACAGAAAATAAGCCTAGTTTAATGATTAATGCTTCAGCTGTTGGTTATTACGGAAATAGACCGAGTGAAGCTGATTTATCAGAAAACTCGAAGCCAGGCTCTGGCTTTCTACCGAACTTAGTTCAAAAATGGGAATCTGCAACCCAAAAAGCTAAAGATTCAGGGATAAAAGTTAGTTCACTGAGATTTGCGAATATACTCAGTAAAGACGGAGGTATTATTGCGAAGTTAAAACCTTTATTTCAGATTGGTATGACTTCTCCACTCGGTAGTGGTAAACAAAAAATGCCTTGGGTAAGTTTAAGAGATGTAGTGGATTCAATAGTACATGTAATTAAAAATGAAGATAACCCAAACCTTCAAGGTGCAATTAATGTAGCAAGCCCTCAAACCGTTGATAACAAAGAGTTCACTCAATCTCTATCAAAAGCTCTGAATAGAATTGCCTGCCCACTTCCAGTTCCAGAAGTAGCAATTAAGACAACAATGGGGGAAAAAGGTCAAGAGTTACTTCTAAATGATGTTAATGTATCAAGTAAAAAATTAGAAGATTCAGGCTTTGTTTTCAAAGATCAAGATTTAACCGAGTTCTTAAATAAAGAGTTATCTTAGTGATTTGTTGAAAAGCCATTCCTTACTTTTACAAGAACTCCTAGCATTGATATTCCTATCTCAGACATAGGGTCCATGTGGATGCCGAAACTATGGCTAAATTTTTTCCAGTCTGATAAGGCTTCATCAAGGATTAATGTATTTTTTATTGCATAATCACCACTTATGAAAATTGATTTAAGGTTTTGATGCTTAACAGAATTATTAATAGACCGAATAAACTTTTTTAGAGAATCAGATGCCTCTTCGAGATTAGTTGCATTTAAAGTAATTATATTAGTTGTAAGATTAACAATCTCACGAATAATTTCATTTTTATTTTTAGAGTTAATAATTTTATCCTTAAAATAAGCAGAAAAGTCTTTAGCAAAAGGCTTTAAGTTAAGTTGTAGATCTTTAAATTTACCTTCTCTAGAGGCTGACTGTAAAATATTAAAAATAAAAGGGAAGTCTTTTCTAATACCGATATTTAGCAAATCTATCGTTTCAACAGGACTCATGAGAAGTCGAAATGCAACATCAAAGGCTTGATCAAAATTTTGTGAATGAAGTATTTTTGAAAGCATCTTCTGTAAACCTGTTTTAAATTTGCCCTGGTCAACAATATGATTTAAATCTTTAACTATATTTTGTGATTCATTTATTGGGATATTTGTATCTTCACCAGTAGCCCTATTTATGCCCCTTAAGTCATTCCTATTAAAAGCATTAATATTTATATCCATGGCTTTATAATAACAAGACCGTACGCTTTTATCTTGAGAAGGTTTATTGTTTACAAACAAGAGACATAAAACTTTATATTATTCTTTATATTCTCATATTCCTGAGACAAGAGGTTCACACTTGCTTTAATGGCATTTTCTGGGAGAGGGAATGCTGAAAAGTTAATTTCTACGATAATTCTTGGTCTTATGGCGTTTGTGAGTTTATTTGCTTTAGTAATTTCGTTATTGAAGAAAGACTGAAATTAGTTATTTAACTAAAGCCTCAAGAACATTCTTGAAAACTTTACGTGCCTTTTTAGCATCATTTTCAGACACTTTGAAATTCACTTCGTGTGCTGCACGGTTACGCATACTGTGATAGAACCACATTTCTTTTTCATCAAGTACCCTCGATTTAATTCTATTTAAAAGCTTGGCTGCATTTGCTTTTTTGCCTTGCATCTCAGAGACAGCTGAAACTAGAATTTTGTGAGATTCTATTAGAGAGTGGCTTGGAACAAGCTTGCTTGTTGTTTGGATTTGCTTACAGTAAAGCTTGGCTTGCTCTTTACTTAAATATTTTTTTCTTAATAAGATATATACAGTGACAAATACAGCTAAAGTTATCAACCCCAATATCATTAAAGTATAAAAATCAAACTGCAATATCATAGGATACATTAATCTAAGTGCTTCCCTTCTTCATTATTACGAAAAACCCTTGTAGTATTGTAAGCAAAGTCAATATCTTTATGTTTATCAAACTCTTCTAAAACATCCTCAATAATTTTCTCTACAGTATCTCTTTTCTGATGAGGGTGACATAAATATCTTAAAGTGTAAAGAACACCACTATCCTTCACGTCAGTATACACCCGAGGACTCAATTTAGAAGTATTAATTAAAAACCTTTGGGAAGCTTGATCAATTCTTCTTTTCGCTCTTGCGACGACATCTTTAACGTGCTTATCAAGCACTCCGTTTAAAATACTTTTCACTTTCTTCCTATCACTTTCAAAGGTAACCAAAATTGGGATTTCATTCCAAATATACTCAAAACCTTTAGTGAAGTTTGCAAGTGGGGTAGTAAAGACTTGTGCATTAGGAATATGAATCATCCGGCCAGTACTCTGCTCTGCATCAATCCTTCCAGCACCTACTTCCATTAAAGTAAACTGTAATGAATCAATATCAATAACATCTCCTTTATTTTCACCAATCTCAATTCGATCACCTAACTTAAATGGTTGTTTTCCAATAATAAAGAGCCAAGCTGCCAGATCATTAATTAAGTCTTTCAGTGCAATCGTAAGTCCAGCTGAGACTAAGCCTAAGTAAGTTGCAATAGATGTAAAACCTTCAAACCAAATTCGCCCAATTATTATTACCCCTAAAACAGAACTGATATAACCGAAAATCTTTCGAGCTTTATATTTAGACTTAGGATCAGTGACTTTTATTAAAGCGAGTTTTACTAAAAAAGCATTAGAAAACCAAAGTATCAATATAAAAGAAAAAGTCTTTAAAATTTTCACTTGAGAGTTAAGGTCAAAACCTAACTGCTCATTTACAATTGATGAAAATTGATTTAAAAACATAATTTAAATTACCACCACTTCTTTGTTTTAAAGTAAATTATAGTTAGCAAAATAGTTATAATACATAAAAACAATATGCCAAAAATTATTACGAACACCGATACCAGTTTTTTCTTAGGTCAAATTTCTGACCTAATTAAAGATGCACAAAAACAAGATACGGATGGGATAGTAGAAATAGAAGAATCTATGACTAATGGGATTTTAGAGTTTAACGAAGTCAGGAATGGTAATCGTGAAAATGGAGTTTTAATTGGCAAATATACAGGTCCAGAAAGCGCTGGGGCTGAACTTGAATTTTCAATTGAAGATCAAGAAGATAACTCAAAATCAATAACTATTGCTTATCCCAAAATGCCAGATGATACTAGAATCAACATACTTAATTTTTTAGATAACTTACTAAACTATGCTGCGCAGATGGAGTTTGGAGAGAGTAGCTATGAAGCTAAGTATGGAGAAGACAGAACACAACCAGAAACACTTACTTCAATTACAAACTTCAATGAGCATTGGAAAGATAAAATGTTGAAATCCTTTCCTGAGTTATAACATATTCACTCCAGATACTAAAGTTAGTTGAGGAATTTATATTCATAAATTTATATAGAGAAGATTAAGTTTTGAGTAGTAAACATTTTTTTAGGTAAATTTAGTTTATTAGTTTTACGCTTAATAGCAGAGCCTGCTATGGTACTAGCCACACCAAAGACAGAACCAATTCCAGCATACTTACCGACTTTATAAATTTTCCTCAAAGCTTTTCGTTTATCCTTATAATGCTTCAAACAAACTTTTTTCTCACCTAAAATCAAAAAACCTTTAGAGTCCATAACTATATCGTTATTCAAACCACCAATTTTAGTAATAGTTAACTGCCCCTTAGTCCCAGCTGGAATTACCAGGACTCTTCTATCATTTTCATCTTTTTGAAAGACAGATCTTCGAACATAGATATCTAAAGTATCACCATACTTTGCTGTTAGAGGTGAGAGATAAGCAATTTTCACCATAGTGTCATTAGGGAGTGTTAAAGCTTGAGTATTGTTCACTGAAAAAATGAGTATTGAAAATATTAGTAAAGCTTTGTTCAGCATTGTTTTTATATTAGCTTAATTGCCATCTACATTCTTCTTTCATTACCAAGTAAAATAATTCCCATTTTCTACTTTGTAATAAAAGTTAGATACCTATGATAAATTTTCGAGGTTCTTATAATGATCCGTTAAAAGATAGAAGAGATAATATAAATGCTGCAACTGATGTAAGTGAATCTAAATCAGAACATAAAAAGAAAAAACCTTGCAATAATGATCCCATAGATAATACAGTAGAGGCTTCTATAAAAGTTAATCCCATTTACAATAAAGCTGCAACTCTGATCGCCAATCAACAACAAATTGACAAAAAAGATTTTGCTTTAACATTCAAATTGAAAAATACCGTAACAAAGTTTATAGAAACTGTTACCAATATTCACAAAATCTCAGAATCAGATCATAGTCAAAAATTAGATGATTTATTGATGAACTGGGAGAATTTACAACAAAAACAATTTACGACTAATAACATTGAACTTAGAGAATTCCAAAAAAAATTGAAATTATGTTTTAAAGAAGTCAATTCATGCAAACCTGTTGAACCTAATTTAAGCAATAGAAGTGTCAAAGTAAAACGTTTCCAAGCACTATCATTATCACTTGATCATTTAAGAAGTTTAAACAATCAATTAAATAAAGATTTTGAAAATGAGTTTAAGTGTAGGAACACATGTGCAGAAACAAACAAGTCTGATTTCAATAATTTTATCCCAACTAAAAATCTAATAATCAATACTAGAGAGAATCCTAAGTTAACGAATGACTACAAGATAAGTTTAAATGAGGCTTTTCTTGCAATTGAAGAGTCACACAACAAATCACGCCAAATGCTCAAAAAAATAAGTCAACTCTCACTACTAACCATGTCAATGATTGCTTTAAATGAAACACATACTGTTCAACACCTAATAGATATTATTAACCCCTTGATTAATAATGTTGACTTAAATAAGCTTGCCTTAGATTCAACGAATCCAGAAATCTCACCAACTAAGAATAGAGCTTTTACAATGTTGACCTATCTCTATTCATATAATTTTTTAAATAATAATGAAAAAACAGATCAAGACTTATCGAATGAAAGTATTGGCTGGAAAAAGCAATTTCTCAAAAAGTATAAAAATTCAGGTATTGCTGCACTTACAAGTTTGCCCATAGCACTTGCCACTGGAAGTCCCAGGTATCTTCTTCATTGTTCTCAAGCACTACCTCTTCTAGAGCTAATAACACCTATAGCTGAATCAAAATTTAAAAAATTTTCAAGTTATCTAGCCGCAACGAGTCTTACCATGTACTCTCTTATGTTTGAATCATTAGCAACAGCTGTAGCTGAAGGAACTAATTCATTTTTAATAACAGCAATGAAAGATAAAGTATTAGAAATAAAGGATAGTAATGATAATCGCCTAAATACGTTTATGGAAGAAGGATTTTTTAATATTGAAACTTTTATACATCAAAAAGTAGATTTGAATGATTCACACACATTTGATCATTTCCATGATATAGAAAAACCTATAAGAGTTCAATTAAAAAATGACTCCAATGTAGATATTATTGCATTCAATCCCAGTGAAAATCTTTACTTAGTTAAAAAATCTAATGAAAATGATTTTGCATATATCCTTGACTTAAACTCAATTGACACAAACTTTTGGGATTATACATATGAAACTCATTTGATTGATGATACTGAATTTTCACTTATCATCAATAAGCGTGAGCATCAGCAGCTTCAAAAAAACCGTCTAAGTAAGATGGAGCTTATGAGAACTTTAGAAGATGGACCATTACTTGAAAATAATGGTTTTAAACTTTATAAAATAAGAGATTTATTTTGTGTTGAGACCCAAGATAGAGCCTGGGTTTCATTAGATATGGCATCTAAACTCTTTGATCTTGATACTGAGTTTTTTAAAAATAATGAAGATGATGAAGAGAATAAAAATCTTTTGGGACAATTCCGAGAGTTTTTCAACTCAGCTTCTGACACATTGCTTGAGCATTACCTTGCTCCAATTTTTCAATAGAAGGGTAAGCCAATATAGTCATAGTAGAAAAAAGTCTGGAAGACAGATAAACCTTAATAATATCAAGGCATATTATGATTAGAATTAGTTAAAAAGGAAATCAACTTGAAAGACCTTAAAACTAAAGAATTTGAATTTTCAAAAATTGCTGCTAAAATAGCTATTGCTCAACAACGATTAGAGGGATTAAAAACTTCACGAGCATTTCTGAAAGATCTTAGTTTGATTTTGAAAGGAAACCTAGATGTTCCTCAAGCTTTATCAAACATCACCAAGAGATATAGTTAATGTCTGATAAGTACTCATCAGAGGATAACTAAAAATACTCTAATAACAATGTTTTCAAGAATAAATTAGAGATTTATGACCATGATAAGTTAAGTCAATAATAAATACATTACATGAAGAGCATTTTCTTCAAAATTTAGAGAAAAAAGAGTTCAATATGAGATCTGCTTACTATATGGGTGCAATCAATGCAATACACCCTTTCAGAGAAGGTAATGGTAGAACTCAAAGAGAATTTTAAATCAGTTAGCTTTAAACAAGGGATTCTATATTTATTGGCATAAATGTGACGCTGAAGAAAACTTAGTCTTATAAACAAAAAAGACCCAATTTCTTGGATCAATTAATTCAAATATTTTGTTTGATAAATATATTATGCCCAGATTTGAAATGTTTTAAACATTTTTATAGAAAATATTTTTATTTTTTATCCAAAGTTGGTATTGCTTTAACCTTCAATTAATTCAACTTTGGAATCAATACAACTATGATACACAAGCATATTATATTAAAACTATATATTGCATTGTTAGTAATATTTTCTATACAA
This sequence comes from Candidatus Caenarcanales bacterium, assembly GCA_013216135.1. GTDB lineage: Bacteria > Cyanobacteriota > Vampirovibrionia > LMEP-6097 > LMEP-6097 > DT-14. The sequence continues at coordinate 111,331 of JABSOS010000004.1, read as the reverse complement.
GTTCCTGCAAATGCTGAAAATGAGCTGAAATATGAAGTCATTACTCAAGTTTCCTTAGAAGCATTTAACCAGAAAAGGAGGGGAGCTAAATACCGAACTTTGATTAATAAAAGAAACAAATTTCTCCAAGCTAATAGTGAAAATATACCAAGAGAAAAAAAAATAGTTTTTCTAGGTCAGGTTAACTCAGGTATAGGTGGATTTACTATTGAAGAAACGAATATTGATAATACAAATGATAAAAAATATTTTTTTTCATTATCAAATATTGATTTAATTAATGAAGTAGATAAAGCATTTGCTTCTTCTAAAAATGACTATATAAAGACTATTAATCTTGAGAAAAGAAAGTCCTTAAGAGACAAATTTGATACTTCTCTCGTCATTTCATTCTCGAGTGAAGTAATCCCAGATGAATATATACCAGATTTTAAAGAATTATACTCAAGATTAGAGAATAGTAATTCTGGATTTAATTCAGGGCTTAATGATGGCTCTTTTAATGAAGATTATATTTGGTATAGCTCTTACTTACGTAAAATCACGATTGAGAAATCTTCAGAGAATCCAAATCTGGTAACAGTTAAAGGTAATATTTTTGATAGTTTACCAATACCAAAAAGTAATTCACAAATTATATATTTGTGGACTAGACCTTATTTGAAAGGTAATTTTGAGATGACTTTTATAAAAGCAAGTGAATTTGATTTTCAAGAAGAACTAAGAAAAACTGAGGCTAACGAAAAGCCTAAGGGAAAAGGTACAATTAATAACCCTTTTAAAATAGAAAATTGTGTGGATCTTCAAAAACTAAATAGATCATACAATAGTACACATTTAGTTCACGACAATTTACATATTGAGTTGCTTAACGATATTGACTGCTCAGAAACAAAGAACTGGCATGATGGAGAAGGGTTTCCACCCATTCGTTTTTTTTATACTCATGGCTTATTTCATTTTGATGGGAGAGGACACAAAATTTCAGGATTATACATGAACCGTAATTCAGAAGCTGCGATATTTGAACTAATCGGCAGTTTAAAAGGAGCAGCAGAAATTAAAAACTTAACTCTTGAAAATATTAATATATCAGGTGAGAACTCAGTTGCAGTATTTGCAAATGAAATAGGGAGAACCAATTTTACGAATGTTAAAATCACAGGAAATATAAACCTAAAAACAGTAGACTGGAATTATCAATCTGAGAGACAAAACATAGCAAGGAATTCCCTTGCTATAATAGCTAATAGTGCATCACCTGGACTTAAATTTAATAATATTGATATTGATGTTAGTCTCAAAGTTAATCATAAACTCGGTTCTATTTCAGCTGATGTAAGGGCTGGAGGACTCATCTCCACTGCATCGATTACTGTTGACGAGATTGATAAAATTAAAGAGTATCCAATCCTAGTAAATAATGCGAATATTAAAGTTAATTTTGATGATGGAAGAGGAAGTAGTTCTTTTGGCTATATAGTTGGGCGTTTATTTGTTTCAAATAGAACAAATAATACTTTTACTCCACTTGAAGTTTACAATACCAACATTTCTGGGTCTGTATCTAGAATAAGAAGGCAAAGTGACTTAGAAGATTTTGAAACCACCGGCTATTATATAGGTGATTTCTACGATGGACAATCTGACAATGTGGGTCCAGTTGAATTAATCATAGAAAACTCAAATAGTAATATTGACGAAGTTGGATTCTGATAAAAATATCCTAATTACATTTTCCTCAAAAAATAAGGTACTATAAACCACGTCGTCTAATGTTTATAATGTTTACGGAATATTTGCTGAAATGTTTAAAGCCTTAAAAACAAAAAAGCCCCAATCAATCGATCAGGGCTTTCTTTTAATGGCTCCCCCTAGTGGGCGCGTTCCACAACAAGGAGGTGGAATTTGATTCCGGTTTGGTTTTCATTATGAAGTTTTTTGCAAATTATCAAATATTGAACTAAAGGCTAAAGCATGAAACACCCTCATTATTTAACATAGCACTGTTCACGAGCTAGTTGAAGAAATGCACTAATGTAATCAATGTTAACTTCATCCTCACGAATCCCTAGGTATATTTGTTTTTGAATTCCTTTAGATCCAAGAGCTACTGGAGCTACTTGAAAGTGTTTAGAACTCTCTTCAACTAACCAGCGTGGTAGAGCAGCCACGCCTCTTCCACTCTCAACCATCTGAAGCATGATATCGGTATTTTCAATCACCTTATGCTCTTTTGGGTATATTCCGGCTGGAGTCATGAACTGTGAGAATATATCTAATCTATCGATTGACACTGGATAAGTGATCACTATTTCTTGTGATAAATCCTCTGGATTAATAAAATCTGCTTGATATAGTTCATGCGACTTCCCTACCACAAGCACTTGTTCGTAATCAAACACAGGCTCAAATAGCAACTTCTTTTTAAAAAGAGGATCTGGTGTAACAAGCATATCTATCTCGTAACCGAACAGTGCTCCTATCCCTCCAAATTGAAATTTTTGTTTTATATCAATATCTACAGAAGGCCATGATATTAAATAAGGTGCCACAACCTTTAATAGCCATTGATAACAAGGGTGACATTCCATACCGACTCTAAGAATCCCCTTCTGCCCTTGGGCAAATAATCGAAGGCGCTCTTCAGCATGATTAAACTGTGTGAGGGAGCGCTCAGCAACTGCTAATAAATATTCTCCTGCCTGTGTTAGAACAAGTCTACGACCCTGTCTCTGCCAGATTTCTAAGCCCAGTGATTTTTCAAGTTTTCGCATACTGTGACTTAGGGCTGACTGGCTAAGATGTAATTTCTTTGCAGCGGATGTTACTGTACCCAACTCCTCTACTGCCACAATAATCTCAAAGTGGATTCGTTCTAGAATTGAGCTTGTGTCGATATTATGAATTTCTTTCATACATTCCTGAATATTTATCATTTTACTTCATCCTTTTGCTTTAGTAGACTTTTGCACATAAAAGGTAAAACCACATTAGATAAGATGATGAATTCAATTAAAACACATATACTTGGTTACCCTCGAATTGGGGAAAAGCGTGAATTAAAACATGCTACAGAAGCTTACTGGAAAGGTAATCTCGCTTTAGAAGAATTGCTTGCCACAGGAAAGACAATCAGGGAGACCAATTGGAAAAAGCAGCAGGCTGCCGGAATAGAGCTTATACCAGTCAATGACTTCTCGTTCTACGATCAGATGCTTGATATGAGCTGTTTGCTTGGTAATATTCCTCCTCGATTTAATTCGACAGGTGAAAGTGCTGATGTTAATACGGTTTTCACTATAGCTCGAGGTACTCAAGGTGGTAGCTCAGATTTAGAAGATGAAAAAGATTGTCAAACCGGCAAAGTCTCTACCTTTGCAAGTGAGATGACAAAATGGTTTGATACAAATTACCACTACATAGTGCCAGAGTTTAAAGCTGATACAAGCTTTAAATTAAGTAGTGACAAAATATTTCAAGAGTTTGCTGAGGCAAAAGCACTTGGGATCAATGCAAAGCCAGTATTAATTGGTCCCGTAACTTACCTCAGTCTAGGAAAAGTTCAAGATGCCCAAAATCCTGATTTTGACCATTTTTCACTTCTCGATAATCTTCTTGACGTATATGAAGAGATTATTTCAAAACTTGCTGCTGCTGGAGCTGAGTGGGTTCAGCTTGACGAGCCAGTCTTTTCTACAGATCTCAACCAGAAGCAACTCGATGCCTTTAAAAAAAGTTATGATCGCCTCAAAGCTGTAAAGGGAAAAGCAAAAATACTTGTAACAACATACTTTGCTAGTATTGGATCAAATCTTGATTCGTATTTTTCTTTACCAGTCGAGGCTCTGCACTTTGATTTTGTTCGTGGAGCAGAAGATGCTGAGACTATATTTACAAAGTTTCCTGGTGATAAGATACTTTCACTCGGTGTAGTTGATGGGCGCAATATTTGGAAAAATAATTACGACCTTTCACTTGAGTTGTTGCAAAAAGCAAAAACAGCTGTAGGTACTGACCGTCTTTGGCTGGCTCCAAGCTGTTCACTACTTCACTGCCCGATCACACTTAAAAATGAGCCAAAGATTGATGATGAGCTTAAGAGCTGGATGGCGTTTGCTGACCAGAAGCTTCAAGAGCTTATAGATCTAAGTCAAATTCTTGATGGCACAGCTGATGAAAAAGTTCTTAGAGCTAATAGTGAAGCTATACAAGCTCGTACTGAAAGCAAGCGTATACATAATCAGAGTGTTAAAAACCGTTTAACAGAAATAGGAGATAGCCATTTCAATCGTTCTTCAGAATTTACTGTCAGACAAGCTAAACAGCAAGACAAACTTCAACTTCCGGAGTTCCCGACCACTACCATAGGTTCTTTTCCACAAACAAAAGGTGTGCGTAAAGCCCGCAAGCAGTGGAAAGAAGGCTCAATGAATGAAGCAGATTATATTCAGTTTCTCGAAGAAGAAACAAAAAAATGTGTCACTTTTCAAGATGAGATAGGTATCGACATGCTAGTTCATGGGGAGTTTGAACGGAACGATATGGTGGAGTATTTTGGAGAAAACTTAGAAGGCTTTGCTTTTACAAGTAATGCTTGGGTACAAAGCTATGGAACTCGCTATGTCAAACCTCCGATTATCTTCGGGGATATAAGTCGTCCTAAACCAATGACTGTGTATTGGTCAAAGTACGCACAATCATTAACCGAACGTCCTGTAAAAGGTATGCTTACCGGTCCTGTAACAATTTTACAGTGGAGCTTTGTACGAGATGATCAACCTCGTTCAGTTACAGCACAGCAGATAGCTTTAGCAATTCGTGATGAAGTAGTTGACCTTGAAACTGCGGGCATAGCTGCTATTCAGATAGATGAGCCTGCCTTTCGTGAAGGGCTACCTTTAAAAAAGAGTGAGTGGGAAGAGTATCTAAACTGGGCAGTCAAAGCTTTCAGGTTAAGTGCAAGTAGTGTAAAAGATGATACCCAAATTCACACCCACATGTGTTATTCAGAATTTAACGACATAATTAATTCAATAGCTAATCTGGATGCTGATGTAATAACAATCGAAACAAGCCGTTCAAATATGGAATTACTTAATGCTTTTGTGGAATTCAAGTACCCAAATGAGATTGGACCAGGAGTTTATGATATTCATTCTCCAAGAGTTCCACCTGAAGAAGAGATGGTTAATCTTATGAACAAAGCTGAAGAAGTATTACCGAGAGGAAACCTATGGGTGAATCCTGACTGTGGTCTTAAAACCAGAGAATGGAAAGAAGTAAAACTGTCACTAACAAATATGGTCAAAGCAGCATCAAATCTTCGTTCACTTAATACTTATAAGTAGAATCAGGGTTGTAACTTTGTTCAAAAAATGGGTACTTGACACTTAAGTATATGAGAGATGCTGATCTACTCCAAAGAGCAAAAGTTCTACATGAACAAATGGAAGACAATAAAGTAGCTATGGAGCCGTATCAAATTACTCCAGAACTGATTGCTGATCTTATGATGCCTATGAAAGCAAGTCTGATGTCAAAGAGAATAAGTTTGCTGAAAGAATTTAAATTTTAGGGGGCGCATCTACCCATCTCACTTTTCAAATTAATTCAGGACGAAAGTCCTGAATTAATTTGAATGGCTCCCAAGACTAGATTTGAACCAGTGACCGATCGGTTAACAGCCGATAGCCCAGTCGTAGATTTGCTTGTATAAGGTTGATATAGGCAAACTAGCTTCAAAAAATATCATTAATACCATTAACACCAAAAATAAAAAGGATGGTGTTATGAATTATATGACAGCAATAGATATTGCACGTGACTTAAAGCTAGGTAAACATACTATACTCAAATACTTCAGAGAAGGCTTTCTTCCAAGTAAACAAGTCTATAACTCTCAAAACAAATTAACCTATGTAATAGAAGAAGATAAATACCAAACTTGGAAAGCTAAACACTTTAAAGGTATTAAAGTAACTGAAATTAATAAATTCAAGAGCCACCTTAGAGAAGCTAGTTTAGAGAAAATAAAAGAACTATCACTAGAATGGCTAGATTGGTGCAAGACAGGTAAACTCACAGGGAGACCACTATCACCAAGAACAGTAGAAATTTATAGAACCTACTTTAAGCTTTATCTAGACACACTTCCAAATTATCCAGAGAGACCTATAATTTCTATCAATAATCTAAGAAATGTCTTAGGTACTTTTTCTCCTGAAAGATTCAGCACCAAAAGAAATATCTATGATTCAATCATGAGCTTCTCTAAATATCTTATAGAGCTTGAGTTTCAAGATGAATCTTTAAGAGATAAGATGAAGAAACTAAAACCAAAACGTTTTATCCCTGCAAAAAAGACTTCTATCACAGAAAAAGAGCTTCAAAAAATCTATAGCTATATAGAAACTAGTCTTAATAGTGATTATGGTAAGCTACTGAATAAAACTTTAATCTGCTTTCTTATTAACACAGGTTTAAGAGCTTCTGAATTATGTAATCTTAAACTTGAAGATGTGGACCTTAATAGAAAAAGAATCTATGTGTGGTTGGGAAAGGGTAATAAAAATAGAATAGTTGGTATAAATGAAGAATTATATAATCAGCTCACAGCTTACTTAAAAATTAGATTAGAGTTTTATAATAACTTCTCTAACTGCTTTCTAAGTAATGCTAAAAAGCCTTTTGAAGTAGTAGCTTTAGGAAGAAAGATTAGAAGAATCACAGATGGAGCAGGACTTAAGAATATAAGCCCCCATAGCTTAAGAAGATCATTTGTCACTATTAATTCTGCAAAAGGTAAACCTTTAAATCATTTGAGAATAGCTTGCGGACATGCAGATATTACTACTACTCAGAGTTATTGTATGACTACAGTTGAGGAAGTCGTAGAGGCAATGGCGGAGTGGTAGTATAAGTTTAGTGAGCAAAAGTAATCAATTAAATCCAGAAGCACATTTCTTCGTAGATGAAACAGGTGATTTAACTCGTTTTAATAAGAGAGGTAAATCAATGCTAGGCTCCAATGGTGTTAGTGATAGCTTTATACTTGGAGCTGCAAGGTTTCCAGAAAGTCCAGAGTCTCACAGAGAAGATTTTGACAAAATCCGTCAAGAGATTTTATCAAATCCATTTTTCCAAGATTTAAGGTCTGTCAAAAGATCTACTAGTAAAGTATTTCATGCTAACGAAGATCATCCAGTAGTAAGAAATGAAGTATTTAAACTTATACAAAAAATTAACTTTAAAGTTTTTGCTATAGTGAGGAGAAAATCTAAGTTAATCGATGAATCTAAAGCGAGATTTGAATACACTGGTAATAAATTAACAGAAGCAGAGATTTATTCTTCTATGACCTCCAGACTCTTTAAAGAGTTACTTCATAAAAATGCAAAAAACAATATAGTATTCGCTGCTAGAGGTAAAACATTTTCAAATGACTCTCTAGATGTTGCTTTAAATAAAGCTATGAGGAATTGTTTTAATAGCCATGGGATAAAAAATGAAAGTGAGAATCAGATCACCAAAGGTGAATTAGATGATTACATAGGTCTTCAAATTGTCGATTATTGTTTATGGACTTTATCAAGACTGTATGAAAGAAAAGAAGAACAATTTTTTGAGTTAGTAAGAAATAAGTTCAGCCTAATACAAGACATGGACGATACTAGAAAAGCAGACTATGGGGTCTATTACACAAAAGGAAATCCTATTTACTTAAATAAAATTTTGTAGGCTAGGTTCCAAGCAATTAAATCTCAGAACACCCAGCGTGGGGCTGACGTTCACCTACATTAATAATATACCCCTTATTAAGCCTTATTTTCAATACTTATATCAAAAAAGATCCAATTTCTTGGATCAGATTCATAACTTATTTTTTGTTATAAAGTATTTATACCCAAAATTTAAGAGTTTTAAACCTGATTGCAAGTATTTTTTATCTATTTATAGAAATAGTAAAATATATCATTAATGGAAGATATTAAGACATCTATTAGGCATATTTATCACGAGCTATATAGCTACCTTGAAGTTGCCCCTAATTTTGTCGAATCTGGTAATCCAGTTTTTTTAATTGAAAGTAGAGGGTTAGAAATAGTTCATCAATTAAACAGAGTCCTAGATGAACTATGTAAGTTAAATACAGATCAAGAATTTAAGGAATCAATGGATAGATTCAGGATTACTGCACAAAGAAATGTTGATGCTCAAACATACAGAACAAAGTTAGCTGGATTAATTAGCAATTTATACTCACGATATTTCTTTGAAGAAATCAATCCTCCCTTTGGTAACTCAGCTCCAAATATGATTATTCAACAACACCAAAATCAGCAACAGAATTTAAATATTGAGTTTAAAAATACTTTAGACAAACTAATAAAAGACGAAAAAGATCCAAAGAAAAAGCAAGCATTCGAAAAAATAAAAGATACTGTAAAATCTACAGGAGATATTGCTGATGCTTTGTCTAAACTAGGATCTTTAGTTACACCTGTCATTGATAACCTTCCATCATTGAGCTAAAGTTATTCTCCATCATCACTCTATCAAGATCTAATCTAAAAATCTAAATACCTATATTTGAATTAAGCATCAGCTTCTTCAGCAGGATCATTAGTAACAAGCTCAAAATTATCACCACATCTTACTGAAACATTAACAAGAGCTAAAAGCTTTCTCATTGCAATATTAGTTGCCGAAACTTCATCTTTACCTAAATCTATATACCTCTCTATAATTGGACTTGGAGCTACAAACTTAACATATCTATAAAGAAGATATCTTAAATGTCTGAGCCTAGGTGAAGTTTTTTGCCTATAATTTGGATTAACCAAGCCTACATATTTAATTACTTTTTTTTTATGAACTTGACCTAATACAGGTAAATCTAATGCTAATGCATTTATTAAAGACTTACTATATCTTGTCAAGGGTATAACTCTTTCAATATATGCAATTTTAAACCTATATAATATTTTGTCATTAAGTTCTCTATAAATTAGGTTATCAAAAGCTCTTAACCCATATCTATAGTCTCCTACTTCACCAAGTCCAGCAACATCTTCACTAAATTCACCAATTTCTTCCTTATAAGTTATACGCCTTTGGTTTGATTTATACTGCCTTACCATCAACATTTGAAGCTCTATCCTATCATTCTGCCAATCCTGAGTAAAACTTAAAGGTAGATGAGGACCAGGTGTTAAATCTAAACTCATTCTATTTGTTGTCATTATTTCCTCCATTTTTTAGTATTGTTTTTTTAGTATTATTTTTTGCCAATACCGTAACCACATTCGTTTTAAGAGTTATGAAAAACTACATCTATAAGGATCTCTAGATCGCGGACATTTAAGGGTTATCATTGTTGAGGTATGGCGGGCAAAAGGGAAAAATCAGTATAACGAGAGAGTAAATAATTATTAGTAAGAATAAACCTAGTAATAATGAAATGAGAGATTCTCAAAACATATTCCAAGTTATCTAAATTATTCTGAAAGTAGAAGTAATCTATATGAGTTCTAACTAAATTATTTACTTTATAGATTCTTTCAGTATGAGACAAGTTTTCGTCACTCATAAATTCTCTTAATTTATCGATAACTTTACCTATAGTCTCTACTGGAGTAGTAATCTGAAGTCTGTTTCTGTATCTAGATACTTGGTATCCAAGAAAGACAAATGATGGCTTCTCCAAATCTATAAACTCAACTTTGTCACTATTTATATTTAGCTTAAAGTTACTTAGTCTCTTTTTCAATACTGAGAATGATAATTCTAAGTCCTCTATATTATTTGAACCTATAATTAAATCATCTGAGTATCTGGTTATCATGATTTTTCTATTACACATAGCTTCAGAGAACCATGTGTCTATTACAAGATCTGCAAAGAAATTACTAATTAAAGCACCAAGTACTGTTCCTTGTATTTTTTGATTAGACTTATCAGGGAAACGACTTTGAAGTAATTTGATGAAAGATCTATCTTTAAACTTATTTGATAGAAGTTTCTTTACTAAATTCGCATCAATATTATCAAAGAACTTTTCTATATCTATTTTGTAGAGAAACTTTAGTTTATTTATATAGATTTTTCTTATTAAATACTGGATTGCATGTTTTGTAGATTTCCCAATACGATAAGCAAATGAAAAGTCTTGAAACTGTGACTCATAGTATAAAGAGAGAATTACATATAAAGTTTTATCAATAATCTTTTCTTCTATACTTTGCTCATAAACTATTCTCATACTGCCATCAGCTTTCATTACCTTAATCTCCCTTAGTTTCTTAGAGTACTTAAATTTCCCTGCTTTAAGTTTTATTAGGAGTTTATTTAAATTGATATCTAAGTTACTGCTATACCTTCTTTTCAGAGATGTCGATTTTAGGTCTTTGAAAACTGATTTAAGTAAATTCGTATTAATCAAGTGCATAAAATTATTTACTTGATCAAATTTATGAAATCTGAGGAATAGTTTTTTTAGTAAATTTTCACTCTGCTTATATTTAAGAAAAAGCTTTTTACTTTTCCTTAAAGCTAGACCCATTATATTTAAATTCTTTTTACATAGTTTCACCTCCAAATTGTCTCCTTCTTTCCTAAACAGTGTTTCAAGTCCTTTTAACAAAGCAACAGTGATTGATTATCAAATTGAAGAGATTTTAAAGTATTTTTTACAGATCTAGATTTGGTTTTTACAATTAGCTCACCAACTTCATATTCATCAGTTTTAATATCATATAAATTACTCAACAAGCTATTCAAATAAGTGTCCCCAAAGTTGTAATCAAAAAGTATTAAATCATTTTGGTCAATCATACTTTCAAGAAGCTTCTTATAAGTGTATGAATAATATTCATAATTTTCAGACAACTGAAAGCGTTCATTCACAGGTGGACATATCGCATTATGAGTCCGAGAGAGAGTATTAGGAGTGTAAAACTCACTTTCCATACCTTCATTTGTCAACTTAAATACAGTGTCAGCTACTTCATGAAGAAAGCGTAAGCTTCCATTTGGTTTATAGTGGTGGATTAATTTATTACTAGAAAATCCTTCAAATTTACTGCAGCCTGGTGGTACACCAGGAGTGTAATCGTCGAAAACTTCGCCAAATCCATCTTCATACTTAGAGCTAAAGTCACTACTTTTAATCAAGGTTTCAACACCTAAATCTAAATTCAAATCAAATATATTTACTGTATGACCTTTATCAATAAATGATTCAAGCATCATAATAAATTCATCACATTTCCTTGAATCAAACCTTCTAGTCTTGAGAGAAAGCTGTGAGTATAGGGTTTCTATCAAACTACTTCTAAAACGGTTAAAAGTCCCAACTGATGTACTATTGCTATAGAACATTTTTTCGTATTTTTTCTTATTAATTGGTGATAATAAATCATAAGGTTCATATTGACAAGTTAAGAAATCAGATTGCAAAAATCTACGTCTATTTGATACCTCTAACATTGATAAGCTACCAATACCAGTTAGCCAATATTGATATTCACACAGATTTTCATAGGATTTAAAGATTTCCCTTGAAAGTCTTAGGTTAGATGGTAAACCAAATAGAGATTCAGAGAACCCTCTACCTAAAATTAATGTTACTGTTTTGTTTCTTTTTTTCATTTTTATTTCCTCCTATATTTATTCAATGAAAACTACCAATTAACCATTTCTTCAGCAATCTCATGCTGATTAACACGAATATACTTTTCAGTAGTTGTTACACTACTATGGTTTAATAAAGACTTTAAATGTGCCAGTGGAACATTTTGAGATGAATAATATGTAGCACCACCTCTTCGAAAAGCATGACAGCAGCCATCGATCCCAAACTTCTTTAACACATGCTTAACAATTTTCTGCAACCTATCAGCAGTAAGTTTCTTTCCAGAACTTAACAAAAGAAGTTCTGGTTTATCTACATTAGGTCTTTCTTTTGCTATGTACTCCCTTAAATATTTTGCAAGTTTATCCTGAATTCCAACTACATGATTCTTCCCACCTTTAGCGTTATAGATATAGATTTTCCGATTGTCAAATTTAACGTCAGCAAGTTTTATATTACGTACTTCACTTGCTCTAAGGCATGTAGTAAACATCAGTTCAAAAACTACAGCTTTTAATAATCTATTTTTCAAACCTGGTTTACTCAAGATATAGGCCATTATCTTCTGGTGCTGCTCTTTAGTTACAAAGGGTCTTTTAGGTTCAGAGGACCTTATTGGCGACAGCTTAGACAGAGATTCTAAATCAATATTATTTATAATTTCTCTTTCCAGTAGATACTTACCAAAAGATTTTGCAGCATCATAGGCGTTTTTTCTCTTACTGTAACTACTCGGAGGTATACTCTCTAACGAATTTTTAATGGCTTTAAAATATTCTCCTTCTTCAAGAGAGGTAAAGGGAGCACCAAGAGCTAATATTTCATTCAAGAGTGCATTTGTGACAGATTCAAGGTATATTCGAATCGAATTAAACCTCAGTGGTTTTCTGTATGGGTAAGTACCTTTCACTAAATGGTCAATCCACTCAGAGACAAGCCATCTCCAGTAGGATTGATCTAAAGGAATTTTATTAAACATCCTCATCAATAAGGGATTGTCTTTAACCATAGTATTTCTAGGCGATCTAAATCCAGACCTTGCTCTGGAAGGCACGTACTTACTCATATTCAGCTCCTTTGGATTTCTTCAAATCCGAGTGTTTTTGATAATAACTCAAATTTGAGACAGCTCTTAAAAAATTTTCGGGGTGAGTATTTATTATCCCGCGGGATAATAAATCAAAATTAATTTATCTCTTCGATATAAGACAGAAAAAAATGTTAGTAAAACCCAATTCAGCATTTGAATATTTATTTATTTTTAAAAATCTAAAAAATGCAAATATTCATATCCAAGTCCTAGAGCCACTATCCAAAAGAACGAAAAATAAATCAATAATAAGTGAATTTTCACTGAAAGTAATCTTCATTCAGATCTCAAAACTGATAAGACTTTCAGAAATTTTACCAGCAGAAAGGTTAAAAAAAATTAATCTAACCGTAATCATTATTTTTAAATATCCTTCTGCAAGCAGCTTTGCAACCTACTAAAAACAAAATTAGCAATTGACTATTCACAGAACTTGAGTATTTATAAGGGTATTAAGCTTTAGTACATCTTTTATAAACTTCTAAAATGCTCTTTTTATAATTAGTTTTTTATTTACTTCCTTACTTCTAATTATTATCCCGCAGGATAATAATTAATCACTACTACTTAATACAAGGTGGCATAGAGATTTGCTATTTTCTGCTTTCACTCGCGAATGAAAATCATAAATACGGAGTTTCTCCATAGCTAAACTGACGGAGTATTTCAAAATCTTAGTAAAACTGATTTAGTATATTCCCCTTATCGTCGAAGAGTTCTTCAAACAAGTGACGATTATGAAGAGTATTCGAAGTTTCTTGCCCCCGACTTCTCATATAGGAATTACCTAAAACCTTTAAGGTACTTGGCTGAACAATAATAGGTTTTTTCCCAGGCACAAAAATATCAGAATCTCTAAATTCTTGTTCTAATTCTCCGACTCTTGCTTTCCAACTAGCATAGGTAGAACCTTGACTAAAGCCAAGTCTATGAAAGCTAGGTTGATTTTTAAAAGAGATCAATTCATTATATAAGTTTTGATATTTATTTAATAAGTCACTTGCAAGCTGTCTTTTTGCTTTCAGCTTAGTATCCTCTGCTGAGTTATTAAGCTGGAAATCAAATTCTTTCTTCGCAGTTTTTAGATCACCATCATTACCTTTGACTAAATCTCCCCTAATTTTTTTATTTAGCCTACCTAGAATCTCAACGATTTCTGCATCATGTTGCATAGGGAGTAATACCGAAACTATATATAGACCAGACCTACAAGGCTGGTATGAACAAAGCAAAGCCTCAAATTTCCCATCTTCAATTTTTACAGAATTATGAGTACTAATTTTCCAGTTAGATTTTAATTCTAGACCTACTCTTAAAATTGCTCCATCAGGTAAATTTGTTTCCCCGGTAACTAAAACACCTTCTTCTGTATTTTCTGCAAGTAAGTTTTCAAAACTAACAGGCTCATTAGAGTCCCACTGTTTTTCTTCGATTTTATCCTCTTCTTGTTTTACTGAGTTCTGAGTATCATTACTTTGCTCTTCTTCTTTAATCTCGACTGGAATTTTTTCAGTTGGATTTATTACTCTATCTATAAACCCATATCCCCAAAACAAAGCCCAGATAATTAATGCATAAGCAAGTGTTTTTTCTAAATTAGACCAGGCGAATCTATTACAGACAACTTTAGGATCTTTATTTGTCGCTGCCTCATAAATCATGGTTGCGATACTGATTAAAATTAGACAAGTGAGAATTCTAAAAGCATCGCTCTCTTCAAAATAGCTTAAATATTTAAAAGCTATGTAGTAGTAGACACTAGATACTAGTAATATATTTGGTCCTGAAGCGAGCTTCGCTAGTTTATATAAGATATTCTCTTGCTTATCTGAGTTTTGCACACTAATCTCCCTTTATTTTTTGTTAGATTAGCTATGTATTAAATAAATAATATATAGCCGGGAGTTCAAAAATCGCAATCAGACGACCACTCTATTTTTAAGCCAAAAGGCTTTGGACATAATAGAGTCTCCCGGCTAAAGAGGAAGCTTTTAGCCAGGAGATATCGTATTTAAACAGTCGTATATCTCTATCGACTGCTGATTGAGAGGTTTTGAAGCCCCGAGGTATAGTGCTATATACCCCAAAGAAATTTTAACTTATTTTGGTTTTTATAGCACCTTAATTTCTATCCCGAGGGATAGAAATTCATTATTCACACCAAGATACCTTTTCCTTACCAAAGTATTCTTTAGCTAACCCTTTACTTAAAAGCTCTTCTTTTAAAGATTTACCATCTAAATAAATATCACCTAAAACCCTACCACCGTATTTACCCCACTTCATAAGCTTTATCTCTTTATGATCTGCTTTATTAAATAAGTCTTCTGTAAAAGATGAAGCTAGGTTTGCTAGATTTTTCTCTTGTTCACATTTTGTACGCCATGACTTTTCAGGAGTATCAACTCCGAAGATTCTAAGCTTTAGAATAGAGATTTCTGGATATGGGAGATTAACTATTTCAAATTCTATGGTGTCACCATCAATTACCCTTAGAGGTTTTAGATAGGTGTTTTGATAACTTTCCATCTTTGTTTCAGCTTTAACAAAAAGCTCTGGCTTTGAATCAGTAAATTCTAGATTCTTGGAATTTTTACCAGCATAATAACCTCCAGCAAAAACAAATAATGTGAGAATTATAAATAAGACTGATCTCATAACTTATAAGTTTAATTTATCTACAGACTGAGAATTTACTACATAGACCATAAATAGATTATATTTTTATGTGTATTAGAAAGCAAAGCTTAAGAAAATTTAGATATACATCTTCATTGAAAACGATGACTAAATCTTAGAATTGGTATTTAGCCCATAAAATAAATACTTTCTTTTCTATCCTTAGGGATAATAATTACGTTATTCATATCTAGTTTAAGTCTAAAATTTCAAGAGAGTGGTTAAACCACACACATCTTGTAATTGACTTAACCTCTTCTCTAGAAAGTCATTTTTCAAGTCAATAATTGTTCTTTCTTTTTTTTCAGCTTCGTATCTCTTTGTACAATAGTCAACAATCATTTTATAAGACAAGATGGATTTATATTCAAGTGGTAGATAATTTAATAAACTGATTAAAACATCATTCAGTACACTAAATATTATTGATTTGTTTTTTACTAAATCATAAACAAACTCACCAATTAATCTAAAACAATTTTGAAGTGAAACACCATAGTCTCTTGATAAAATCAAATGAAGGTTAAGTTTCCTTATGTTACCTGGATTAACCAACACTATAAGATCATCACCAAATATAGTTTTATACAAAATCTGTTTATTGATACTCATAAACCTAAATCTATATGAAGAGAAATAATAAAAGCAATCCAAGTATTCTTCAAAATTTATTATTTTTTGCTCATACAAATACTCTAAAAAAGCTATAGATGAAAAATATTGAGGTGGTTCTAAGTTTGTCTCAAGAGCGTTCCAGTGAAGGTAAACATAGTCATCTGTCATAATTGGCAATTTATTTTTCTTAGCCATAATCGCTCCATCACAGAGTTCTGGTGGTATTCTCTGTTCAGAAGGAACAGAAGACTTTGAAGCTTTTGATAATGAATCAATCCTGTTGAGATCCTTATTGAGAAACTTAATTGATTCAAGTAACCTTTTCTCAAATTTTTGAATTTGCTTCTTTCGAGCTTTATTGAAAGGTAAGTAAACAAGCTCATTATTTATGACACTTGCAGTTCCCAATGTTCCCTTCCTATATTTATAGGTGTCTAAAGTGTCAGACAAAAAATTAATTGATGACTGAACTATTTTGTACTTTGAAAATAAATTAATAAAGTGGTTAAAAATACCCACCTCACTTAAGAAAAGAATTGATGTTGTATCAATGTAAAGCTCAGACTTAGCTTTAATCAACTCTTTAATAAGCGAGCTTTGTCTTTCAATTTCATTAATACTTCCATCACTTGAGTGAATGTAGCCTTTATTTTCTCTCTGAATCTTTGCAATTGAAGGTATTAAACCTCCTTCAAATAAAGCAAGCATAGCTAATGGATATGTATTTTCAGAATATTTATCAAAAAATGTAGATTCAGAGTTTTGTAACTCAGCTATTGTATCTTTAAATCTATTTATATCAATATTACCCGAAGAATCCAGTAAGTTGAATTTCTTCATATTGTCCAAATTATCTTTTTCTATTTGTTTATTAAATATTTCCCTAGCTTTATAGTATAAAAATTGCCTTAAATCAAATATCTTTTCAATATTTTTGTCACCTAAAGAGGCATTGAATAGTTGATGGTATTTAGTTTGTGTTTCTTGAAGAGGAATAGCACATAAACAATTTCCGTTACCAATATAGTACCAGTCATCATCTTCTATAATTTTCACAAATGAATCTTCAGTAACAGTTTTCTTACTAGACTCAATATCAATTTTGACTTGGTTTTTTAAAGTTAGAACCGTAAATATTTGAGCATACTCCAGTGGATTTGGATTTTTATTTAATTTGGATATAGATCTGACTATTAAACTTACAAGGTCATCACCTGTACCAAGATATGCATGAACAAAACTAGCAATATTTAAAAGAAAATTCAAAGAAAAATTATATTCACGATAACTATAATATATTTCTTTTACCTCATTTTTATATCTATTAGAATGTTGACTCAGTTTGAGGTAAGAATATAGTAACAGCTCTAAAATTTTTTCAGTATCAGAACTATTAAATTGTTCCGACTTTAATAAGGCTTTTCCAACTTTTGTTGCTTCAAGGTGCTTTCCTAAATGAACATAGCAGTTTAATAACTGTGTATTTAAAAAATATCGATATTTATCATTTTCTTCTTTATCAATTATTTGCACTATTATTATTTCAGCCAAATCCCAAGCTTCATTTTTCAAAGCAACTCTGAGTAAAGGATCATATTGGGGAACTGTTATGTTTCTCAAATCAATTTTTTTTAAATACTCAAAAGCCTCTTTATCTTCACCAATATCAAATAAAAATATTGTATAAAGTATATTTGAATATTCATTATTAGAGTCTCTCAAATGAAAAATTATTTTTTTCCTAAATTCAGGATTTATCTTTAATGTTTCTGCCAGCATTAGAAGAAAATTAGTGTCAGCACTAACAATTTTAATAAATTCTTCTTCATCTCCAGAGTTAATAAAGCTCATTAGTTTTATATATTTAGAGCCCTGATTGGCTGAAATTGATTCAAAAAAAACTTGAGCTTGTTGTTTTAATTTTTGATCCCTTAGCGCATGATTGAAAATTAATTTTAGTAATAAATCAGAAAATTGTTTGGATTTATTATCTAGGCAATAATCAAGAATAACTTCAAATAGGTCTGGAGTTACAACTGAAGTTAATAGCTCACAGATTACAGAATCGATTCCTTTATTAAAATCACATTCAACCAGTAACTCTGAAATACCTTCAAGTAACAGAATACAGCTTTGTATTTTCTCTTGACACCAGAGAATACAGAGTTTATTCATCTGTAAAAGTAATTTACTTCTAACGGATATGAAAGAAAAAGATTCATCAATATAGATAATAACTTTTTCCATATTATCTACAAATTCAAGCCTATACAGTTTTTCAGAATAGTTATTCACTAACTGAGCTTTGTATATATTGAGTTTAGTTAGAATAAAAGAGAGATTTTTTGGGTCAAACTCTATAGCTTTATCTATATATTCAAGAGATTTTTCTATATCTTTATTTAAGTAATACATAGAAAATAATCTATAGAAACATGCTCTTTGATTATCATTCAAGCTTCTCAATAAGACAAAATCATCTTCAACAAAGGACAAATTACTTTTAATTTTGATATATATTGGAACATATTTATTAAGCCAATAATCACCAAAATTTATTTTTGTTGTTGCTTTTTCATATAAGCTTGAAGCTAAGTTTATCTCATCCTGGCTACAGTAATAATCAGCCAGATGTAAAAGTGGTTCACAACGTTCAGGATATCTTGCAGTTAGTTTTTCTAAGGTGTCAATAGCATTTTGAAATCTCTCTTTTAGTAAAAAATACTTATACTTCATGACAGAGTTCTTAATATAGAGATCAATATATTGTGAATTTTTTTTTAATTCCTCAGAATTAAGGATTTGGTCTAATAAGTCTAGTGCATTTTCAGCAATATGAACATTGTTTAATTTTATTTGATTCTCAATATTATTAAGGTATGCTTCTACAATAAGATGAGAAGCTGATTTATCTGTATTAAAATTTAGACTTTTATAATCATCTTCACTTAATTCTTTGAATATGGATTTAAGTTGATCTGTTCCTAATAAATAAAATTTTATTTGTGGGTAACCCTCTTGGTAAACGTGAAGTTCTTTCTCAAATTCGATAGTAGTGCCATAAAATTTATCGTTATAAACAAAGTAATATTCTTTAATTTTAGAAAAATTGCCCCATTCACTTGATAAGAGTTTTTGAAAGTCATCTCTAAACTTTTGTATAGCTTCTTTTTCTTTGTCTTCATTGACTTTTAAAGGTGCGTAGGATTGAAAATACTTCCCATCCTCTTTCATGAAACCGTCATTACCACCATCACCTTTATTTCCATATGGTCTAACTCTTTGAAAATGTCCAGGAAATTTTTTTAGCATAATATCTTCAAAAAATTTCTGAAATTCATAAGAGTTTAGACTATACACCCTATTTTCAAATTGTAATTCTAAAAAATAGCTATCACTAAACATTAATATATTAAAATAGCATTAGAAAGTAATTCAAGACGTAATTACTTACGGTTGATTAAAAGTTCAACATAAATCATTAATTGGATTTAGTGAAATTTTTATAATCTAAATGAAAAGAATTTTTTCTAAAACACTTGTCGTAATATTTTGTGAGCCAGATATATTTCAAGCTTAATTTCTCATTTTGCATTGTCACATCATTTGTGATTTGTTTATTTAATTTACTTCTAAAGGATGTACGAAAGTTGTTGACTTGATTGAATCCTCCAACGTAACGATCTAATGAGTTTTTTTGAACCTTAATATAATCAAGGAAGAAAGATTCTTGAATTTCTTTAAATTCTTCATAACATTCACCTCTATGTGCTTTTTTGTTCCACCAAGAATCTTTTCTATTAATTTGGACAGAATTTTGCCTAGAATTATTAACCATCAGCTTATCTGGAAAATGATCCTTATCTAAAACTATTTTTGGAAAACAAATAAGTTTCTCTTTCAATACTGATTTATTAATTGCTGGTCCAAAACAAACATGTTCAAAAGGATCTATAAAACATTCTCCAATAGTGATAAATCCTCTTAATAACACTCCCCAATTTTCAAACAATTCTGACTGCAATTCTGCAATTTGATAAAATATTATTTTTTGTTTTTCTAAATTATTTTCATTATCCATTGGAAGCTCAAGGGTTAGTATTACGGAATCAGAGAAGAAGAATGATATTACTTTTTCACGACTAAAGATACTTCTCGATTTTAATTTATATCTAAGACCATTAATCCGGTTAGACACAAAACTGCAGGCAAGCGGGCTATTTAAAGTTAAATCTTTCCAACCTAGTACGTCAAAGTATACTACTAGATAATTTGAATATAATTTATTAGGAGTTATTTTCAATGTTCCACGATCTTAATAGGCAGATTATAAAATATAAAGGTTTCGAGCACAATACTTAGAACCATATTTTTCAATTAAATTGTTCAATATTTTTACTAGTAGCTGGAAAAGAGTTTGATTAAACAAAAGGTTTTCTATCCTTAGGAATAATAATCACACGATTAAGTTATTACTTCTCTTTCTTAAAAAATATATAGAAGTTTTAAAAATAGTCTGTAGTTTTGTAATTATGTAAATTTACTTAGAGAAAATATCGCATAACTGAATCTAAACAAGCTTAAAAAAGAATCTGTACCTTTGTTTGATGTTAAGTATAGGTGCAGATTATAATAATCCCCTCAGAGGAAATTCATCTGTTAAGCTATTGTAAATTTCAATTATTATTGATGTTATCTACGTAAAAAATCAGCCACCACAAACTTTACAAGGCACACCCTTTAAAATTGCTTCAGCTTTTTCCATTATCACACAGTTAACAGTACATTTCTTAGCCCAGATACAAGACATTTTATGAAACTTATGAGATTTAGTATTGAAAAAAACAGTTTCTTGAACTTGATCTTGCAGTTGAATAGATCTATCATTATCTGTTGACTGATAGTAATCTAGATTTGCAGAGGAAGACAAACCTGCAAGCAAAATGAACAAGGTTAATATAAACTTTTGCATATTACGAATATTGAAGTATATTTTTTCAATTAAGTCAAAATAGGATTAATTAATGATATTAAGTTGACAGTAAGCAACATAATATACTGACAGGGAGATAAGTAATAAATAGGGCAATAAAGTAAAAACAAAATTACGCGTACCATAAATGATGATTTTCAACCAATAAAGGACTTTATCTAAACATTTACTATCACTACTTGGTGTGTAGTATCTTGCTGATGAAATCAAATAGTCAATTTCTAAATGATTCAAAAAAGATTTTTCCAACTGGTCGACATACTCTGTTTTTATTCTTTCTAACTGATTTTCAGAAGAACATCGATCTAATTCATTTACAATATTTTCTAGACCTATAGCAAAACCATGAAATTTATCTGCATTATACTTATAACTATTATTGGCTTCTAGAAGAGAAAAAACCAACAAGAAAACAGAAAGTATTAGTGCCGAAAACTGAATACTTGAGTTCTTATCCTTTAACAAATCAATATTCAAAAAATTATAGTAAGGAAGTAAATTAAGAGCAAAAATAAATATTGATAAAAATATCAAAGTACAGGAAGAATAAATACTTTTAGCTTCATTTCTTCTGAAAGCATTATATCTGGCTCCACGTGTAATTTTAACTCTTCTTTGAAAATCCTCTACTTCCGACTTTATAGCTTTAAACATAAATCTGAGTGCCCACTTTTAATGATGTTCCCATATTGCTTAGATAAGAATATGGTTCGTAGTGTCTAGCACAAAAATAACAATATCCCTTTGTATAATAAAATACACTGGTTCCATTTTACAGGAAGGCACTCTAGTATGATTCTACCCCATTATCCTTTTCTAAATTACTCAAATTTCTATTGCGTACCTCTTTAAATAGACTATCAATATATTCAAATGTCTTAGTTTTTAAATCTTCTCTAGATTCCTTTACTCTTCCTGAAAGATAGTTTATTTTATCTGAAAATGTCGAATATGCATCATAATTATGACAGTAGCTATAGTCATTTTTTTTCAATTTATAATAAGCTTTTGAGATTTGTTTTATTTTTTTCACTTCACTAGAAACACTAAGCTTATATCTATCAAGAAGCTTTTCCACAAGAATATCAACTTGGTACAAAAAGTTAATATCAGTTATTTCACGGAAAAAAAATATCCAACCATACTTTATACTTTCAGACATAGCGCCAGTAAGCTTTTCATTAACATCTTCTATCAATATTCGGTTCTTCAACTCATTTTTTTGTGTACTATACTTATACTGTGTAAACAATTTAATTATTGTATTAATAAGCTTTACCTGTGATCTTCGCTTTGCATAGATTTTACCTTTTTTAAAATCATAACCAAGAAAATTGAAGCCCTTATCACTAGAAAGATTCCCCTCTCCCGTCTTATCTTCATCTTTCGAAATATTTAGATCAAGTTTCTTGAATTTCCTTTCAATTTTATTATAGAAAGACTGAAAAGCATGTTCGTCTTGATACAAGATCAAAATATCATCCACGTAGCGTTGGTATAAAACACCTTGAGGAATAGGTATCAAACCAATCTCACGTAAATAATACTCAGCCAATACATTTGAAATGGAAAGTCCCTCTGGTAAACCTTTATTGTTATTTTCCTTGTCTTTCCTTAAATAAACTGATTTGTTGTAAGTATTTGTTTTTATAGCTCTTCTAATTAAAGTATAAACAGAATCATGAACTTTAATATTTCTAAGAAAGTTCAAAAGAATTATGTGATTGATACTTTTATAAAAACTTGAAATGTCAATTCTTTTATATTTAAGAGATTTCGTATCCTTATCTTCAAAGAATTTTTTTATTTCCTTTATATAAATATTTGGTAAAGTCCTCTTTACTGATTGACCAAGCTTTTTATTTAAATATTGCCGAACCAAGTCTAGAGTTAATTTATCTCGAATTGTAGGTAAAGAAATTCTTCGTGGTTGCTTATCTGGGCCTCTTAAAAATAAACTTTCTACATATGGGGAAAAATAATAATCAGAACCCTTTATTTTCTCTAAAATTTTTGGGAAAATATTTTTTGTTTCTTTCTCAAAATTTTCAATGCTTTTTCTATCAATTCCAGATGATTGTTTTGAATATATGCTCTTCTTATTTTTAAAAGTATTTTCTAAATTTTCCTTAGAAAATACACTGTTAAATAATTCAATATCTTGCTCATCTATGGTTATTGAATTCTCAGTCATAATATTTATACTTACTCAAAATTATTATACAGCTAGGCTTAGAATTATTAAAAAGCCAGCTATAATAACTTTCAATTAAAAACAGTATTAGTCGCTTCACTTTTTAGAATAGTTACTAGAAGAATGCTTTAGTAAAGTAAAAGACTCCAATTTCTCTTTTATAAACATTTGATAATCAAAATCTTTGATATCTGTCTCAACTTGTTTAGTCATGCCAACATTTAAAGCAATCTGTTCATCTTCTAAATCTTTTACAATTTGCCAAATCTCTTCAAATAACTTGTTGTGTTGGCATGAAATATCTTCAATATCAAAATAGCTTATTTCTGAAATAATGAATCTATGAATTACTCTATTTCTCTCATTATATAATGTGTCTAAAGTTGTTTTTTGTTTTTCGTTAATAATCCCTTCCTCAAAAGCTTCTTTGTAAGTCATTTTTTCAGAAATTGGCTTATCATCAATACCTTGATAAATCCATCTAATATCTAGGTCTTTATTTCTATTCTTAATTTGATTCTTTAAAATAAGAGCACATCTGAGATATGCATCTATCAAATTAGTATATGCACACACACTTTCTATATAGCATTTATTTTCCAATGATTTATTAAGAACAGCCATCATTGCAGCCATTCCTTCTAGGAATTTGCCGAACTTGTACCATCTTTTAACGTGGTCAACTTTATTTGGTTTTACTATTCTAAAGCTTTCCAAGCATTTATTCACTTGTTCCAAATGTTCATCAATATTCATGGCTGTTATTGAAACTTTAATAAATTTAGATGCTTGTTTCTTTACCCACATTCTACAAATGAGTCCATTTTTAGAGACAAAATCATCTAATTGATAAAAATTATGAATTTTAGGTAATCCATTGTTTTTTGAAGTTTCTATAAGTTTATTTGCTCTGTCCTTATACTTATGCTCTCTTAAATAATTAATTGAGATTTGGAATCCTTCACCAGGTTTAGGACTAAAAGAATAAGTACATTCTTTATCTGGTCTGTGTAACCAATCATAAGGTGTTAGTATTTGGAAAAGATCTTCTTCAGAGAAAAAATGTCGCATATCTATCTAATTATTATAATAACCAGCCCGTCCTAAAGACTTAAGAAGCTTAGTGGAAAATTCTGTCAAATCATTTTAGAAAGAAACTAGGCAATCTATCATGAACAAATATACAAATGCTTACTAAATTATTATCCAGTGGGATAATAATTCAACTCTCTCAAATTCATGATTTAAAATTTACTATATGAGATTTCTCCAAGAAATTAAATTTTGTGTCGCCAAATCAGAAAATTGTGAAGATAATATAATCCAGGCTCATTCAATCTCAAAAAAATTTTTGAGAAAAATTGCAAAAAATGGAAGGGTTATTAGTATAGCCCCGAGTAGTGGTGATTTTGAAGAAATAGGAATAAGGCAAGCATCTACATTTAGAGGATTTTGTGGTTATCACGACAAAGAATTATTCAAATGCTTTGAAGATCATAACTTTGATTTTACAAATCCAGAACATATTGAGAAATTATCCCTTAGAACCCTATCTAAAGAATACTTATTAAAAATGAATTGTATAAACTCACAGGCTGAAAAATTTGATACCCATCATAATCCAAGCTTTATTGATGTTGGAAGCTGCTTTGCGTATTACAGATTAGAGTATTACAAAAATTTGCTACTAACTAGCATATGGCAAAAAAAATATAATGTATTAGATTCTGTGTCAATAATATTTAATGACTCTTTGCACTGCTTAGCCTCTGGAGCTTTTTTTTTAGAAAATGATATCAATCACGAGCCAGTTAATTTACTCCAAGAGAAATGTAGCCTTAAACATTTAGATCCAATAATACTTAATTTAATACCACTTAATAATGATACGATTGTGACAATTTCTTTTTTAAAAAACAACAAGACTGCTAATACATTACTAGTAAAAGAACTTCCATTAATGAATAAAGTTCAACAAAAAGAACTAATCTCAAAATTAATTTTCTTATATACTGAAAACTTTTATTTATCAACAGAAATATATAAGAATAAGTTAAAACCAGTAAAAACCAAGCTCGTCAAACACTTTCATAATTACTTTAATCTTAATAAAAAATTTGATGTCTTCGATGAAGATAGTGAACTAAAGAATCTTAATTTTTTTGACTCTTAGGTAGAAGATATATTGAGTTCCAAGTCTTCTAAGGTTCAATTTTATTTATATTTTTCTATTATCAACTTCAGAGTACTAACTAAGCATGGATATACTTCATTTACATCACAAAAGAAACCATCCTCTTCAGCTAATGGCCAATAGATACGAGCTTCTTCGTAGTAAGGAATTGTCAACCTTCTGAGTATTTCCATATATTCATTGATATCTTCAACAAGAATCCCCTTTCCCTTACCATAAAGAGGTCCTGGATGGAGTAAGGTATAAAGGTTTTGCAAATTTTCTACACCAAGATAGCGACTCAAACTTCCATCTTTTATAAAACCATTAGGTAGATCTTTTTCTTTCCTCTGACATTCATGTTTGTGGTGAATGATTTTAAAAGAATGGTCTTTTATTCCTACGCCACCAACCCATTCTAAGTAGCCCTCATCAGGACTAACAATCAACTCGCCACAAGTATCACAGACGTACTCACAAAGAGGTATCATAATCGAATTATTTTACATTATTGAACGATTTCTCACAAGACATAACTTAAACATTTGTATAAAAGCGTAAGCGATATTATAACTTCTCTATTGTTCTCCAGATAAGCACAATATTTAAATAAGTTAGAGAGCTTATTAGATAAAATACATATTAATGAGATTTATATTTATCCTCACATTAATCTTTTTTTGTTCCCCTATTTATGCTTTGGCTAAAGATAAGGAAGACGCATCTACTGATAATAAAAAATCTCCAAAGATTAATATCCAAAAAACTAATGTCAAAAATATCATGCAGGAAATGTTAGCTTATAAAAGTTTAAGTAAAACAGCCCAGGATATCAATTTGTCTCTTGAAGATTGTTTGAAAGAAACCAAAGATTTAATAGTAACAAATTCAATGCCTTTATTTGAAGGTCAATCTATTATTGAGAAGTTAGAACTTTTCAAAAAGTCAGTAGAAGAAATTGAACCCAAAAATTTTCCATTTCTTGATCAAATTCACATAAATGAACCCTTTATTAGTTTAGGTGCGATTGAAAAAGCGATTGATTTATCAGATAAGCTTCTTGATATTGTTATAAATAAAGAGACTGTTGAGTCAAATGAAATAAATATTAAGGCAGATCTACTTCCCTATATTGTTGCAGCTCAATTACATAAAAATACAAATTTAAATGCTAAAGTTCTTAACTCTACAAAAAAAAATATAATTTTTTTATCAAAGGGAGAATTATCAAGTATTTTAGATCTAGTGTCTAGCATCAATAGTAAAGTTACAGAAAGCCAAGATATAAGCCAAGAAAGCAAAGACTTAGTTAAAACCAAGCTTTCTGAGATATTATTAGAAATAGCACAAGCTTATGTCTATAAAGCTGATAAAAAAGATGATGATAAAGCTTCAAAAGTAAAAATTTTATACATAAACAAGTCTATAGCTGGTGGTCTAATAAAACATAAAGAAAATTTGGTTTCTCGTATAGCAGGAAATAATGAATGGTATTTAGGTGGGCATATTTCTGGTTTCGCTTTGTTTGACAATAATGGTTATGTACAAAAATCACAAATTTTTGGTAATAGTTCAGGTTACTACCAGTTATTTAAAGACAAAAAGCTAAGTGAAGAAAGAGAAGATAATCTACCTAAAAAGAAAGAGGAAAAGAAAGGTATCTTAACTTCGGCTTTTAAAGGTATTTATCATTTTTTATTTGGGAAACAAAAAAGAGGTAATGAGAGTTTCAAATATATTCACAAAGATAATAAACCAGCCTCGTCTCATGAAACCATTAATAAGAATAATGACCCTGATTCAGAAGTGTCTTCTCAAGAGGGAGCTTATCAAAAGTCTCCAACAGAAGGAGAGATTAAAAAATAAATGGGCTCAAATATAACGGGTGCATTAATTACTTTAGTCAGAGGAATTATAGGTACTGCTCTCTTTCACATTGACGCTAGGTAAACAAAATTATTTAATTTACGGATATATATCCTTAAAAACATAAAGAGAATCTCTATATAATCGATACCGTGCTGCTGAAAATGTGTTGCAATTACGAAACTTTAAAACAGATGAGGAAGAGCTTAAAAAAAATCCATGAGTTTCTATTCCTATAGTGCTTATACATAGATAATTTATTAGAAACCTTCACATAAGTTTCCCTTAAATGGTGAAGAGCCAGAAGTAAGTCATTTATTCTAATAAAAATAAAATTACATTTCAATTATTATCCCGCAGGATAATAATTCACCTCCAAAACCCAAATATCAGTTAATATATATTTTTGAAAGTTAGTGTTAATAGTGTTAACGGTATATTTTGAAAATGACTAAAAGCCTTAAAAACAAAAAAGCCCCAATCAATCGACCAGGGCTTTCTTTTAATGGCTCCCAAGACTGGATTCGAACCAGTGACCGATCGATTAACAGGTTCCATTTAGATATATAACTTTAAAAACCTAATCAAATAAAATTAAGTTATCAAAAATCAACTGACTTAACATACCATATTCTTGAGCAAAGCTCTTGATAGTGGCTTCCAGTATATCTTCAACCAAACAATCATGCCAATTAACGTAATAATTAGAATTAAGAGCTAACTGATTTATAAACTCTCGCTGAGTCCTTCCATTACCTTCCCTAAAAGGGTGAATAGCATTTATTTCACCTATAAAATACGCTACTTGCTCACTAAATTCTTTTTGATCTAGATTTTGAAGATAATTTAAACTTTTTATTTCCTTATAAACCCTCTCTAATTCAGATTCAATAAAATTCATATTACAAAAGCGAGAATTACCTTTGGATATATCAACAGTTCTATATTCACCTGCCCAATCATAGACATCACTAAATAGCTTTTTATGAATATCTTTTAAAATATAAGTATTAAATGGAACCTTTAAAAATTTTTCAGTTAGCTCAACAGATCGAATAGTAGAGTAGCGAAATTCGGCTTCTTCCAAAGCCTGAGCATCCTTAATATTAAGTCTATTAATTAATACATCAGAATCTTGATAAGTATACTTATCATTAACAGAATACCTATTAGACATTTAGTTTATAAAATTTATTCACATTACGTATAGCTGTTTCAGTGTCCATTTCACCTTTAGCTATCAAGTTCAAATCACGTAAAGTATCTCTCGGAGAAGATTTATTACCTTCTATCCTTTGTTGAGCAATGGCATTATTCACAACCATCTTTCTAAATCTCAAAGATTCTCTCTTTATATTAGATTTAAGCGCTTGATCTTTCATTTTAGTTTCAAGAATGTAAAAAGCATTTACATCTATATGTACAATTATATTATGCCTTTTTTATATTAAGATCTAATTATTTGTAAAAAAGCATTAATTTTACTAATTTAGATGATTTTATCTATTTTTCTACTTAACTTCGATATTACAAGATCTAATCTTGCCATCACGTGAATACTTTACTAGTAGCTTATCTCCAACAGCTTTTAAGCCAATAATATTTCTAAGATCTAAAGCATTAGTAACTTTCTTGTCATCAATAGCAATAATAATATCTCCTGGTCTCAAACCAGCTTGATAAGCTGGACCATTCTTTAATATCTTTGCAACTAGAGCACCTTGCTTAAGATCAGAGTTCAACTTTTTAGCAATCTCACTCTTAAGATCTACAATCTTGATTCCAATGGCACCGCGCTTAACTGAACCATATTTTAAGATCTGGTCTTTAACTTGTTCTGCGATATTAACAGGAATAGCAAAAGCGATACCAATATTCCCCCCTGACCTTGAAAGAATAGCTGTATTAATTCCAATCAATTCACCTCTAAGATTAATTAAAGCTCCACCAGAGCTTCCAGGGTTTATAGAGGCATCAGTCTGAATAAAGTCTTCATAGCCTTCAATGCCTAATCCTTTTCTACCAAGCGCACTTACTATACCTGAGCTTACCGAATGACTTAAACCAAAAGGATTTCCAATAGAAACAGCAAAATCACCAACTCTCAACTGATCAGAATCAGCTACTGGGATCTGTGTAAGAGGTGTATCAGTATTAATTTTTAAAACTGCTATATCAGTACTAGCATCAGCTCCAACTAATTCAGCTTCAAGCTTTTCACCACTTTTAAGAGTTACATAAATATCATCAGCTTTTTTTATGACATGATTATTAGTTAAAATGTAGCCATTATTTTTATCAATAATTACCCCAGAACCTATTCCTTGAGATCTTTTCTCTCTTGGGTTAACTCCATAAAAGCCTCTCCAGAAAGGATCAAAGTATAAATCCTCGTATTCAACACCAACAACTTTAGAAGTAGATATATTAACTACAGCAGGTAAAACCTTCTCTAAGATAGGTGCTAGGCTAGGAGTAGACGAATTAATTAATGCTGGAGCAATAGAAGCTTTAGCACAGGAACTACTACTAAGTAATAGAATGAATACTAAAAGTGAAGTTACGATACTTTGGAACAGCTTTCTAGTAGTATCTCTTCTAACAAAAAATAAACTTTGCATCATTATAACCATTCTCCATCAAGCTCCTCATAATTATTGATTTGCTCTTTATTGATATTATTATTAGATCTATTCTCACCAAGTCTTCCAATAGTAATTTTCAAAACTTCATTTTCATAATCAGCCTTCAAGTCATCTTCACTAGCATCATTAGGTAGTGTCACAGACTTATGAAAAGAAGCTAAACTTCTTCTAGTGCTATGAAAACCATTGCTATTTTTATTTTCTTCAACAAACTCTCTTTGACCAGAGATACTTAATTGATTATTTTTAAGTTCAACATTGATTTTTTCTTCATCTGAGCCAGGTAAACCGAGAGTAACAATATACTCGCTATCTGTTGTTTCGATATTTACATCAGGATTAAAAGAGCTAAACCCCATATCATCACTAAACTCTGAGTCAAAATCTTGAAACATCTCTAGCATTCTATTTCGGTAATTCTCAAAAGCTGCAAAAGGATGATTAATTGAAGGAGCCTTAGACTGATTTAACATTAAGTCTGAAGCATAGGCTTTAAGCCCTGTAGGTATATTTAAGATGAATGCAAGAGAAAAAATGAATATAAGAAATTTACTTCTCATCTAAGACTCCTATCGATTAATTACAAATTACTTTATATTAACTTTGATTTGTTTTTGTTGAGCTTCTTCTTTACGAGGAACAGTCACAGTCAGCACTCCATCTTTATACGATGCATCAATTTTACTTGCATCTATATCTTCAGTAAGGGGAAGCGCTCTTTCAAAGCTACCAAAGAACCGTTCAGATCTTATATGACCAAAATCTTTAGTAGCCTCTTCATGTTTCTTTTCACCTCTAATAAATAAAGTATTTCCTTCAACAGAAACATCAAGGTCCTTCTTATCAATCCCTGGTAAATCAGTCTTCACGACAAGCTGATTCCCTAAATCATGAATATCAGTACTAGGTAGCCAGTTACTAGTAAGAGCTCCTTGATTACTTGGTAAATAACTGACTAGTGAGTTTCCAAAGAAACTATCCAAATCAGCTTGCAGATCTTCTATCAAGCTCAAAGGACTTAAGCTAGATATATTTCTACGTTTTCTATATGGTATTAAGTTCATTTTTATCCTCCATGAAATTTTTACAGCATTGAAAATCTAATCAAATAAAATTTGATAGATATCAGAGTTAAAACTAGTTAATAATTAAATATTCTGCTTTTAGCAGATCATAAAGCTCACCTCAAAGGAGGTGGCTTACTCAATAGTTTTTTTGGTTTTTTAATAAATTTGGAAACTAATGCAATCATCATCAACCTCCTTTTCTTACTAATTACACAGACTACCTGTATTCTATGTAGCCTATTGTTTCCATCTCCAATATGACCTTGATGCCGTCTACTTTTACCTTACGCTGATTCATCAGATACCAGATTTTACTAAGCTTAGCGAGCTCTCTTTTAGAGTATAGGCGGGATTGACCAGTATTAATTCTATCTGGAGACACTATCCCAGCACTATCTAACTGCTTTAGCACCCATATCGGTATCGTAAGTAATCTGCAAACAACACCAGTAGTAAAAACAGGCTCGTCAGGATGAATAAAGAACTCATCGAAATCTTCTACAGATTCAGAATTTTCAGCTTGTTTAGCTTTTCTTACCATTTCTGACCACTTGTTTTTCCTATATTATTAATATACCCAAAACAAAAATATTTTTCTAGATTAAAAGTTTAAATTTTTGTTAATCAACTAATTCATTTCGATTATCGAAATTTGTTCATGGAAAAGCTAGTGCTAGGATTATTAGCAGATTACTTATGAAGAAAGGACAATTACCTAAAAAGATTTGTGTTGTGTGTAAGCGCCCCTTTGAGTGGCGTAAAAAATGGAAAGCTTGCTGGGATGAAGTTAAATATTGTTCTAATAGATGTAGGAATAATAGAAATTCTCAAAATTAAATGGATACTAATAAACTAGAAAATTACAACCAAAATCTTAGTACTGGAATCAACAACGAATTACAGGATCTAAGTCAAAACTTAGGGCTTAATAACTTGATAAACTTTGCCCTGGCAACAAGTATTTTCAGTCTTAGTTTATTTGTTTTAAAAAAAGTATTTCAGAAAGTTGAACAATATATTGATCTAAATACTGATTCAATCAGTGATTTAAGTTTTAAAGATTTAGTTTTAATAGAAGCTAGTCAATTTATAAGTTCACTTAAGATACTCAAAAAAGTTTTAAAACTACTAATTTTCATTGGACTTCTATACTTTTACCTCACTTATGTCTTCAATATTTTCCCTACCACACAGGGCTTAGCTCTACTTTTGATTAATTATATGGCTAAATTAGCTCAGTTTATCTACAAAACCACTATTGGCTTTATTCCAAATCTACTCACCATATCATTCATAGTTCTTTTCACTTACTATGTCTTAAAGCTAACAAAATTCATAATGAAAGCTCTTTTCCTTGAGAAATTAATTTTCCCTGGATTTAAACGAGAATGGATTTTCCCAACTTTTGATATAGCAAAATTTTTCATTATCATTTTTGCAATCATAATGATCTTCCCATATTTGCCAGGCTCCAACTCTCCTGCTTTTAAAGGAGTATCGGTCTTCATTGGTCTTTTAATAACCATGGGAGCTGGCTCTGCGATTGCAAATATATTTGCTGGCATTGTAATGATCTACATGAGCCCATTTAAAGTTGGGGACTATGTAAAAGTAGCAGACATATCTGGAAAAATTATAGAGATGGGGCTCTTAGTAACGAGGATCAAAACTATAAAAAATGAGCAAATCACAATTACTAATTCAAATATTCTCTCAAAAGATATCATCAACTACAGCGCTTCAGTAGATTCAGAAGAAAAATTAATTTTACACATCAATGTAGGATTAGGTTATGATGCGCCATCAGAATTAGTAGAGAATCTTTTAATCGAATCATGCAAAGACTATCAGTTTACTTTAAACGACCCAAGTCCCTTTGTGAATATAACAAGCTTCGAACAATCATTCATCAATTACGAGCTAAATGTTTATGTCACCGACGCTCACATACTGCCTAGAATAAAATCAGATATTCATAAAAATATACTTAGGAAGTTTAATGAAAACAGTATTGAAATTCTTTCACCAGAATTTATCAATATTAAAAAACAAAACTAATCTAGGTGCTTACCTTCTTCATTATTACGAAATACTCTAGTAGTGTTGTAAGCAAAATCAATATCATTATGCTTATCGAACTCTTCTAAAATATCTTCAATAATTTTCTCAACTGTATCTCTTTTTTGCTGTGGGTGACATAAATACCTAAGAGTATAAAGAACCCCACTATCTCTCATATCTGTATAAACTCTAGGGTTAAGCTTAGAAGTATTAATCAAAAATCTCTGTGAAGCCTGATCTATTTTCCTTTTCGCTCTTGAAACCACATCTTTTACATGTTTATCCAACACTTCATTGAGAATACTCTTCACCTTAGATCTATTACTCTCAAAGGTTACAAGAATAGGGATCTCATTCCAAATATACTCAAAACCTTTAGTAAAGTTAGCAAGTGGTGCTGTGAAAATCTGTGCATTAGGTATATGAACCATCCTACCGGTACTCTGCTCAGCATCAATTCTACCTGCTCCAATTTCCATCAAAGTGAACTGTAAAGAGTCGATGTCAATTACATCTCCCTTGTTTTCACCAATTTCAATTCTGTCACCTAATTTAAATGGCTGCTTACCAATAATAAAGAGCCATGCAGCAAGATCATTGATCAAATCTTTAAGAGCAATCGTGAGTCCAGCTGAAACTAAACCTAAGTAAGTAGCAATAGAGGAGAAACCTTCAAACCAAATGCGCCCAATAATTATCACACCAACTACAGAACTGATATAACCAAAAACCTTTCTAGCCTTATACCTAGACTTAGGGTCAGTTACCTTAATCAAAGCTAGTTTTATTAGACAAGCATTAGCGAACCAAAGAATTAAGAGAAAAGCAAATGTTTTCAAGACTTTGACCTGCACATTAAGATCAAAACCTAACTGTTCATTTACAACTGATGAAAACTGATCTAAAAACATTATCTAAACTACCACCACTTCTTTATTTTAAAGTAAATAATCATTGCAAGTGCAACAAGAGACATCGTAATTAAAACCATTGGGTAAGCTTGAGCAATTTTAAGTTCAGGCATAAACTCAAAGTTCATCCCATAAACACCAGCAATGAAAGTTACAGGAATAAACACAGATGAAACCATAGTAAGTAATTTCATAATCTCATTCATCTTATTGTTCATCACAGTATTAACTGAATCTAAAATATTCAAAACATATTCTCTTAGAAGTTCTATAGCTTCTGCTGCCTGGAAGGCATTATCTTCTAGATCTAAAATAAAAGGACGCACAGACTCACCGATCAAATCAGATTCGAGTTTTTTCAAACTCAAAGAGAGTTCCTTAACAGGAAAAATAAAACGCCTTAGATATGTAATTTCAGATTTCAATTTTTGAGTTTCGCGTAATACCTTAGTATCAAGATCTGTCTCTAATTGCAGCTCATAGGCTTCAACAACTTTATTAAGAGAATCCAATACTAGGTAATAATTATCAACAATAGTATCTAAAAGAGAGTAGAGTAAATAACTCACAGGCATCGAGCGTATTCTTCCTCTTGAATTTATTATTCGATTACGAACTTGATCAAAGACATCACCTTTTTTCTCCTGAAAACTAACTAAATAATTAGAGCCTAAAATAAAACTGATTTGTTCATTAATTACTAGTTTTGTTTCTTCATCAAAACGAAGCATCTTTAAAACAACAAAAATATATTCATCCCAATCCTGAGCTTTTGGTCTTTGGAATGTTTTATTAATATCTTCTTGAACTAAAGAATGAATACCTAGTTTATCTCCCAGATACTTAACTATGTCAGGGGAATTTGAATTAATATTAATCCAAGTCACTTTATCATCAGAGCATGCTTCTAGTACTTTATTTAGGTCTTGCTCCGATTTCAGATTATCTTTTGAATAGAAAGATTTATTGAAAGTAATTGACTCAATATCGTAATTTTCTAAATAATTCCTAGTTTTATCAGAATCCTCGGTATTTTCCAATATTAAACCAGGTACAGAATCAATTTTCGCTTTATGTTTTTGGAATAGTTTACTTAAGCCCATTATATTTGCTCTTATTAAATGATAGCTCTAATAGAGGCTAAGTAGACTGGTTCTGCTCCAATATAGAAGTAATTATTTAGATTGCTTATGGCTATAACTTAAAAAAAGTCTCATAGCTCTTAATTATTATCCCGCAGGATAATAATTCACCTCCAAAACCTAAATATCAGTTAATATATATTTGAAAGTTAGTGTTAATAGTATTAACGGTATATTTTGAAAATGACTAAAAGCCTTAAAAACAAAAAAGCCCCAATCAATCGATCAGGGCTTTCTTTTAATGGCTCCCAAGACTGGATTCGAACCAGTGACCGATCGGTTAACAGCTGTTGAGTGAGAATTGAGTTCCTTTTTGTTTTTTATCTTAATCATCCTATTTTTGCTCCTATTTTTATTATCTTCATTCCTTGCCCCAAAACACAAACCTGTATTTTGGGTTGAATATTCTAACAGGTATTTCGAAATTTTATCGAGATCTTTTTAATTATTCAAAGCCAATCTCTATCAGTGGCTAAACGGTTACCCAAATATTTTCAATAAATAAAATAACCCTATAGCCCAGGGATTGATGGAAATTCAATTTTCTTTTCAAATTTATTTAATTCATTTTCACACATTATACAAATCAACTCTGAAGCTTTTCTCATCCTTAAAATTTCAGATGGATCAAATACACTCTCAATATGTGAAGAAGGAGAGTACTTGGTTCTATGAAAAGTAGCACCAGTAAAATTAGCGTTGCTCATATCTGAACGGTATAGAGAAGCTTCAGTTAAATCAGCTTTCCTAAAATCAATATTATCAAACCCAAGACGCTGCAAATCTACTCCAGTTAAATTAGCACCAAAAAAACTAGAATTCTCCAACTCACTTTCAGCAAAGTGAGCCTTGCTCAAATTAGCACCGAAAAAATTAACATCTATTAAACGCGCCCCCACCAAATTAGCTTCGCTTAGATTGGCCCTCTTAAAATTCGTGTTACCCAAAAATGCCAATGCTAAATTAACTCCGCTTAAATTAGCCCCCTCAAAATTACCATCTTCAAGTAGGGAGGAGTTTAAATCAGCACCAGTTAAATTTGCATTCGTAAAATTAGCACCTGGTAAAAAAAGGAATTGTAAATCTGCTTCACTTAAATCAGCTCCAGCAAGATTAACTTCAAAGTCTCTTGACCATTTTAAGTGATTAATTTTTATATCCGAAAGTAAAGCACCAGATAAATCATTATCTTCCAAGGAGTAATTTTCCACATATTCTACAAATGCCTTACTTCTTATTTTAGAGTTATATTTAGGTAATTTTAAGCAGTCTTTTCTATCCCCACATTCGTCTGTAGATTTAGTATCAAATAAAAATTGAATTAATTCTGTTTTACGTTTGAAATGTTCTAGTTTATTTTGGCTAATAATCTGTTGATTTTGAAGATCAATTTGAATTTTCTGCTGACATAACATAACAAGTTCAAAACCCAATGCAATAAAAGTACCGATTGCAATAAAAATCATTATTTCTTGTTCACGGTTCTTAAGAACAGCAAAGATATTAAAATTTTTACTGTCACTAAGCTTCTTATTCATAAGAAAAAGTTTACCAATTTCACCCTTCGCTATTTCGAATAAAATAAAACAAACCTTCAGGTAGATGCAAAAAGAGCATTTGTCACTTACAATGGAGTGGTCATGCTCAGAATAACTAATGAAGAAGAAAACTGGTTAAAAGAAAATGGATATGACTTCAGTCACAAATTTGAAGAAGGAGTCCAAGTAGTAATTTATCCAATGATTGCAGAAGACCTTCCACCTGTTTTAACAAATGTAAAAAATGAAGATGGTGAAGTAATTGATAGTGAATGTTACTTCATCCTAGATCCTAATACTGGAGAGCTAACTCTTGCAACTCAAGAGTCGGAACGTGGTGGCTATGAGGTTCTCGAGTTCGAGAATGCCTTTGATGCTTTTAAATGGTGCCATACAAACCACAAAGAACAACTATCTAAATTTCTTAACCTTTAAGCTCAACACAATCGACATATCCAAATAAGATACACATGTTTCAGATATTGCCAAATACTCGTGCATGTAAATACTAAGTATTTATACAATACATATCTGGAAGCTTGAACCTGGTGGTATTATTACAACCTAATAATTTTGATAATATGCAGAAAACTCTCCTTCAGCTATCAGAGGAAGAGGGGAGTAATAATGTTCAAGAGCTCAGCCAAAATGGTGTTAGGAAACTGGCAAATGGGATTAGAGGTATTGGGAAGCTGATCTCTAAGAGTGCAGACTTCACTGAACATTTGGCTGAGCCTGACCACCCTCAAAGACGCTTTCTAACTACTTATGCAAACTTTATTAGCATTGGAGTTAACTTAATAGCAGAGACTTTACTAAAAGGACAAAACTGGGCAACTAAAGTTGGGGGATTATTTTACAGAGGTTTTCTTGCACAAAATGGACTTTTAAATGGACTATCTGGATTAAAAGCTAACAAACCTATTTTTGCTGGAGCTAATGGAATGGAAATTGCTTTTGCTTTATCTCCTATTCCTCTTGATAAGCTTTATAAATTTAGAGGCATTCCTGTTGGTATTAGAAATCTTATAAACTCCCTTTTGAAATCAGCAAAAGAGAAACATCCAGAAGGTTATCCAGATTTAATAAGTACTTCAAAGATAGCCTCTAAGCGCTTTTTAGAATTTTTCAAAGAGACTGCTGAAGATCATCATAGAATCTATTCTCAGGATAAACCTGTTCACAAAAAGCATCTTGCATTTTTAAATGAAGTTGTACTAAATGAAGAAACCGGATTCTTAGGAATATTTGGTGGACTCTCTTCTATTCTTGGAGCTGGTTTATATGCCTCTGGTCAAGAGCTTGCTGGAAAAATATTTAGAGATATTATAGGTGCTCTTGGGGTAGATATAGATAGGTTACTGCCTAAGAATTTTGCTAAAGGTCGTTTGTTTACAGGGCTTGCAGGTGGTCTATTTGGAGCTGGAAGTATCTTTGATATGAACAAATACACTCCAGCTCAGATTCTTTCAGACTCAGCGGCTCAAGTTTCTACAACGATAGCAACAGCTAGAGGCGAACTGGACAAAGATAGAGCCCCTGTACCAAATCCTATTAAGCAACCAGTAGCTTTCATCTCAGCTATTGGAGATGGTTTAAAAGAAACCTTTGGAGCTAAGCCAGAAGCCATAGAAGAGTCTTCTATTGATATTGAAACACTTGTTAAAGAACTAGCAGAAGAAGAGGTCAAGAAACCTGAAGTTAAAAAAGCTAAAGAATATAGAGCAACTGATTATTATGATTATGACTACTATGAACCAAGCTATAGTAGTGAACCAAAAGCTGAACCAAACTTAGCTGTTCCAGTTTCAGAACCAGAGCCAATAGAAGAACGTAAACCAATTGAAGTGAAGGAAGAGATTCCAGAAATTGAAACCTATAAACCAGAACCTCAAGAGAGTGAGATCACTGAAATTGATTCATATCAACCAGTAGAGAGTATTGAAGAGGCATCTTCTTATAGTCCAGAAGAAGAGAATAATCCTATTGAAGAAATAAGTTCGTATGAAGCAGCAGAAGATGATCAGATAATTTCCTACGAATCATATGATACAGATGATGATCACAAAGAAGATCCACTAGAAGAAGCATCTTAAGAAATAAAAAGAAAATAAAGTTATTTAAGATAACATTATTTTGTGCCAAAATATCGTGTGTATACTTTAAGTATGATATGCCTGGAGATATAACTAACGATCCTTCTAAGATAACTTCGTTTACTCAAAAGAGATTAGAAAAAGAACAAACTAATCAAGAGGGAAATAAAGGATTAACCCTTGAAAATGCCACTGAGATAAGAAGGCAAAGAATGAGGGATCAAGCCATCACATATTATCCAGTTACTGATAAAACATTTGAAAAAGCTGACCCTGTAATTCAGGACTTTGTTAAAGCAACTGGACTAGTAGCTTCTTTGGGTAAAGAAATTAATATTGATCAAAATATCGTAGAGACCTTTGGAAAACATGACATTTTAGTTTACCTAGACTACGTGAATACTACCCTCCATGATCTTAAACAGGAAAAGGTAATAGACCCTGAAATTATTAACCATAATCTAGAACATGCTTATTTTTGGGGGCATGAGAAAATTGATCAGTCTAAAAATGTAAAAACTAGAGTACCTTATATTGGCGGTGGAAAAGAGCTAGTCAAAGAGCTTATTCCTCATATTGCAGATGATGTCATAAAACCTCCAAGCATGGCTGCAATGTGGATTGATGCAACTCAACTATCTGCATATATAAATATTGATTCCTTTGAAAATGGCATTATACCTCACTTAGAGAATCCTGAAGACAATCTAGGGTTTGCTTATATCTCAGACTCTAATAATCATTTCAAAAATGTAATAAGAGACGCTCAAAAAAGTGGTTTCTGGGAAGTTGAAAGGTACACAGGAAAGCCAATCCCATATGAAACTCATGCACAAATCCCAGTAAAGCCAACTTATAAAGATGAAGGTGTGAGACTTCATGATGCCCTTCTGGATGTTGCTTCACCAAGAATAAAAACAATACTTAAAATCATTGACGAGATAGAACCATTTAAACTTGATCACGAGAATAAAACTATTGAGTTCCCATTAACGCTTTCTAAATTAGTAGAGCCTGTTAATAAAAAACTATACTCAAAAGGTCTTATAAAGAGCAAGAAAGAAGAAACCAACGTTCAAGAAATGAAGCATATTCTAAATGTAGTGGGTAATATTTTTAGACCTTATAGAGGTGGGGTTAGGGCTAGGACTTAAATTGGGGTCACTTCAAGTAACCTAAGTCTTTTAATTTAAATCTTGCATAATGATCTAATATGTTTTTGATCATGGTTGACCTCTTAGCTCCTTTATCATCAGTGTAAAAAAACTTAGCCTTATCAAGATTTTCAATTATAAGCATCTTATTTTCAATAGGTGAATTTGGTCTTAGCTCATTAAAACTGATACCAGAAAAACCTATTTTAGCTGAAAGATGAGCCCTTTCTCCAAAAGCAGAATAGAATTTTCTATCACCAACAGTAATAAAAGGATCAAAAAAATCTCTTCCAATAGTTGAGTCAGATTGATAACCAATATGAATGTTGTAAGGTATAGAATCTTCAATAAACTGTATACCTAGCCTGAATTCAATCTTAGGCTTTTTAAAGAAATTGACATAAATTAATATAGATAGTGAACCTAGCGAAATGATAGTTGAAGCACCTGCTATCATCCAAGTTATAATATGGTTCCAATCTGTGTCTAATGCCATTAGTACTAAATTATAACTTCCATTCTAATAAGCTCATCAACCTTTCCCTTAACCCTTTTAAAAATCCTAGACCTATGATCTTCTATATAAATTAATGGATTAGCACTAGATGCTCTATCTTTAAGTGGATAATAACCTAGACATAAACGGTCTTTATCACCATCAATATGATCAAGCTCAACATGTTTAAAGTAAGTTCTTCCAGTACTTGTTTTAAGTGAAACAGGAAGTTGAAGAAATTCATCTCTTTCGAGCTTGGTTAGTATCATGGCGACCCTTACTCTTGCAAGTGCATTTTACCACAAAAGTAACATTCATAACAAAACACTATTATTTAATATATAGAGGAATATTTTGTCCCTTTTTTGAAAAAAAATCTATTATATATGGATAAGGAAATAGATTAATAAGGTACACTTTAAACAGATGGAATCAGTATCACGCAATTAGATAAAACCGTTTGAGACTAGGATATAATTATAGTATGGTTAAACTAAAAATAAGTTTAAATAGTAAAAAAGTAATTGAAATTGATAGCTTAATTTTAATTATGGCAAAATCTACGGAGATAGTCAAGGGGGTGAGATTATGTCATGGGACACAATCGTGCATTTAATGCAATTAGCTTATTGGTTAGTGAAATTGATTAAGATCTTAGGTTAGGTAAGTTAAAAATCTACATACCTTCAGTTATGAAGAATAATTGAGGGTATGAAGATACCTAACATTAGATCCCGCAATTTCTCTTTGGATGAAGTAATTCACTATCAAGGTGAGATTACTCAGGAAGTGCTTCTTTATGGAATGTACAGAATGGGTAGACTTCAGGCTATTAGAGACTACCTTTGCTTAAAGCATGATAGAGATATCAGGCTCAAAGTCCATTCTGGCTGGAGATCAGAATGGTATAATAGTAGTCTACCTGGAGCTTCAGATGAAAGTTATCACATCTGGAGAATCACAGAGAAAGGGCTTTTAATAACCGCTAGCGATATTTCTTCACCTGATCTTAATTTGGATCAGCTAATGGAAGATGTCGCTGCATTTACAAAAGGCGAAACCTATCAACACAAGAGATTTGGCTTTGTTCACGAAGCTGACTTTGGGCGTGATGAAGAATGGATTGTCTATTAAAACCTTGAATTACCACCCCATGGTTGGCTAAAGCCACCATTAGCAGGGATTGCTCTTCCTGGTGTAGAGAATTGATTGTTAGGGCTAGTAGATGAATATCTAGAGCCATACTGTCCATATTGATTTCTAATCGAGTTCATTGAATAACTTGAACCATATTTCCCATATGGATTATTTATAGAATTAGGGTCATATTGATTATTAGACGTATTACCAAGGTAAGTTCCATCATTTGCATAAAGATCATAAGTATTCAAATCAGCTTTAGCTAAATTAAAAGTAGATAAAAGTAGAACCAATAAAACAAACTTAGTCTTCATTTTTGTACTCTTCCTTTTCAGGGTCTGTGTCGAATGCGATCTTAACAATAAGGTTAATTACATCCTCATCAACTTTATACCCTCTTTTCTCTAATTCTGCAACGGCTTCTTCAAGGAGCATAACATTATAGTCATGCCCCATTCTTGGTTTAGCTTGGGATTCCCCAGTGCTCAAAATGCAGGCTCCCTATCAGAGACTAAAAGTTCACAGTTGTTAATAACCCATTTCTCTTTCCAGGCATCTGTATTCTTGTCTTTCCAAGATTCTCTTCTTAACTCACCTACAACTTCAAAGACTTCACCAACGGCAAGCTTATCAGAGATATCAGGGTCTTCATTCTCTCTAAACCAAAACTTCGCTTCAATAAAGAAAGCTGTCTTTTCTTCACCTTCATTATTAATAAATGGATGCCTACAGGTACATGTCACCACCGAGCCTCCACTTTGAAAGTAGTGAACATCTGGTTCTTTTTCTAGTTTTAATGTGATTTGTACTTTATTCTGAATATTTACGTTCATTGATTTAATCCTTTATCTTCTTGAATCTTTTTAATATCTGCAACTTGCTTTTCAGTGAGGGGAGTTTTGGTATCCATCTTTCTTAACTTCTCTAAGATTTCTTTTGCTTCTGCACCATCTACTTTTCTCAATTCAGATATTAAAGAATCTATAGTCTCTTCTTTGCGTGTGTGGTTAACCACACTACCTTGCTTATTAAGCTTTTGGACTGGCTTTTTAGGCTTAACCCCTTCAGCTGGATCTTTTGTTGTTACCCCAAGCATTGCAATATAAGCTTGCCTTTTCATAAAGCTAATAATTTTCCCTTGATCTTGAATCGTTTTATCTCTTGGGATTTTTAGGTTAATCTCATCTTCAATATATTGACCTGACTTATGCAAAAGTCTTGTTCTTAAGCAATCTGAATCATCTCCCATAGTCCCCAGTGGTTGAATCACGGACAAACCATTTTTAGAAAGAATAGGGCGTACCAGCTCGACAATGTATGACATTTCAGCATACGAATAATTAATAGAATCACCCTTCTTTGTTTTAAAATCAACAACTTGATTATTTACTATTTCTGGAAACTCACCTTGAGCCTGTGAAAGAGCATCTGCTAACTCATTTAACTGTTCTGATGTTTTCATCGATTTACATTCCTTTCTTCATTCTGTATTTTTATAAAAGCTTCATGCTCTTTCTGTAATATATACTGAGGATCGTGGACATCAAATGTTTGACCACGACCCTTCTTTTTAATATCTAAAGCCCAATGCTTTGGAAGATCATGACCTCTAGGATCAGGAATCCAACCAGTGTCTTCACTCGTTTGCGGTTCCACTTTCAGTCGTTTCTTTTACTTCAGCTGGCTCTTGAACTTCAGTAGTGACTTTCACTTCTTTAGCTTCTTTCTTTTTATCTCTTCTTTCATTCTTAGCTTGAAGCTTTTCAACCACATCAACTAATTCATTAGTTGTTTTCTTCAAGCTTTTCAATAGAGATACAATATCCTTATGCTGAAAGTACCTTAGGGTTTCTGGTTTTATATTTTCTTCTATTTTTTTCATATTTTCTCCTTATCTTGGTTCTTCATCTGGAATTTTGTATTGTTCTAAATACGTGTCAGCAATAGTTCTACAAACTTCCATAAAATTGTCTGAATTTATATCAACTCCCATTCTTTTAAGCTGGGTGATCAAAAAGTATCGATTCCTGCGAATGGTATCCATACTCAAATTAGTCTTCTCAGAGATAACCTTTAAATCATTAGTAGTTGGTTCAACAGAGGCAAAGCCAAAAATCCGATCATTAAGCTTTTCAGGGATTGGGATTTTGCCCCAAGAAAAACGGATTGGTTCAGTTAGAAGCTCCTCAACAATCCATTCCTTATCATCACCCATAAAAGCAAGTAAACTTTTAATGAAGTGCTGTGTAAGCTTGAATGAAGCTACTGCAAGAGAACGAGTGAGACTTGTCCCCTTTTTAAACTTATACTTCTTACCAAGGGCTATAACTCTTCTCTCCACCCCTCTCTTTGAAAGGAAAAGAGTGTTTGCTATATCTTCATCAGATTTACCTTGTTGAATTAAAAAAGCTGTTTGACAATCAATAAAACTAGCTGTGATTCCATTGTGCTTGACTAGAGCAAGATTTCCCATAAATTTATAAAGTCGTCCTCTAGTCGAAACCATCTAAATGAATACGCAAAGAGGCAACCTAAAACCAAATAGGATGTCAAGGTTATCGTAAGGTAT
Source organism: Candidatus Caenarcanales bacterium (assembly GCA_013216135.1). GTDB lineage: Bacteria > Cyanobacteriota > Vampirovibrionia > LMEP-6097 > LMEP-6097 > DT-14. The sequence continues at coordinate 67,267 of JABSOS010000004.1, read as the reverse complement.
ATTAATTCAGGAACGAAAACAAGTCCTAGACTGCCTCTCGTTTTTGCGTATGATTTAATAGTATTAATTTGAAGAAATTTATGAAAGGATCAATTTTGATGCCTTGACTTTTCATTTAAGTTTCAGTAGGAAGTTCTCCCACAAAACTTTTAAATTATCCATCCACATTTCAAAACGTGAAGGTTTCAGTCTACTTAGCCATTTCTGGTGAGCATACTTTCTTTTATCAACAGCTCTTCTTTTAGTCCTTGCTGCTTTTTTTCTTGGGATCATGTTTCTCCATTCTTTCTCTAAGGTCTTTCATACTGTAGAACCATATGAACCAACTAAGTTCTTTATCTTCTGGCTCCTGCTCACATTTTTTAAGGAGTTCATCTATTTTACTTTTATAAAGACCTTCACCAGAACTGAACAATAAATCAAACTTAACGTGAAAGAATCGGTGATACCAAGTGATTATATTTTCAAGATACTTAGGTAGTTTTTCACATACTTTTTTAGGAAGCTGATAGGAGATACATTTATCACCTTGCCAATCAATAATGTAGTATAGAGACTCTAAAAGCAATTCAAAAGGGCAAAGGGACAAATCTTTAAAAAACTCCAATATTTCATACCAGTGATGTTGAATCAATTTAATAAAAAGATAAATAGTAAAAAATGGAATGTAAATAAATATACAGAAAGGTATACGGAAAGTCCTATCTATAAGTGTTAACAACACTGCTAAAATAATCTTCAAAATCTTATTATTCATTTATACATCTCCATTACTGTATTAAATTGCTCTTTAGTTTCATCAGGATAACTCTTCGCACACCAGATAAAAGCTTTAAAGCAATCATCAAACATATCGTAGTCTTCATTAGGTTTATAGCAACCAAGTTCACCTTGATTTTTTGCGTAAAGTTTTCCTGTCCTTGGATTTTTAATCAATCTGTCCCATTGTTCAGTGTTTTTAATTAAACACGCTTCTAAAATTGGATATGGGGTTATTGGAATCAATAATTTCTTAGCTTGTATATGGGATAATCTAAAATCGTCATTTAAGTCTTTTTCATAAATCTTCAAATCTATATAAGCTCCATTTGAATATAGTTGAGTTACACAGTCTTGCCTAATTTCTCCATACTTGTCTTTATGTTTATAGTAAAATCCTTCATAAAAAGGCTTACCATCAACTCCATATATAGGTATATTATTTTCAGGTAAATAAAACTTCTCACAAGCAGGGCTAAAATCAAACCCCAATTCTTTTATTTTCTTTGCTTCTTCTAGTGTTGTTTCGTGTTTAATTTTCATATACAGTTGCACTCCATTCATGGGAAACAATACACTCCCATTCAATTTCTCTATTACAAGATTCGCACTTAGTTCTTTGTGGCTCTTCTCTTTTTGGATAAAGCCATTCCCAGTTGTCATCCTCACAAGCTTTATGCAAGAAACCACAGTGAGGGCACTTCACCCCTTCAGATGAATAAGTTTCATCATCAAACATTAATCACCTCAATTCCATGTGTTTCTATTACTTTCTTTAAGAGCTTTAGCGCTGCTAGATGATCACCTATCTCATAGCTCATCTGATGAAGCTCAGGTACATTTAGGTAAGTTGAATAATCTTTATAGAAAATAGCCATACCTGGAGCTGACCTTAAGAACCAATGATCACCAAGTCTTTTTGGTAGCAATTCTTGCACTTTATCTAAGTTAAACCAAGGTAATCTACCAGTCTCTCCAAATTCATCATCATCAAGTTCATAGCCAACCTCATGATACGAATAGTAATCATGATCTCGGCAGGAATATTCCCACTTTGCATATATCTTAGACCTCAACCCTTTTTCTTGAAGCCACTTTGAAATCTCTAATTTCCCTTTATCGTTCTTCAAGAGACTTTCCTCCAGTTATCACAAGAGTAAGCCCACTCAAGACCAGATTGAAAAATCAATTGATCAGAATGTGGATTTTCATCTTCACTAGTACAAATTATTAACTCTTTAAATAAAGACCCTTGACTATAAATTGTTGCCTTCCATATGGCTCCAGGGGAAGACTCTGGAGCGTAAGAAAAGCCAGCAATAGTTCCGTCTGAAAATACAAGAACAGCATTATGACCAGAGCTATCATCACGAGAATAACAATCCACTTGACCATAAACACCACCTTCGCAATAGACGATATCGTCACTTGATCCATAGACCCTCGTTTCTTCATTTTTTATCATTTATCACCTCCTTCAAACTATCTTTAATCTCTTCAAAAAATGATGGCTTAAAAACATAAAATTCATCATCTTTAAAAACAACATAGTCACCATGAGTGACAGTAGAATAAGAAAACCTATTCTTCTTTTTATCTCTATAAATATGAACTTCTTCATACGGCATTTGAGACGCTGCTCTTAACACATTCTTCTCATTCTTAACTTCTGCAACCCAATCTAATATTTCATCACAAAGTTTTGATCTTTCTTCAAACAAAAAGCTATCTCTAAAGTCTTTGCCCTTTGTGTACTTTTCTATACATTCATCAAAAAAATAAAAAAAAGGGTATTTATAACCTTCAATCACTGGCATTGTTCACCTCCAAAAGCCGTCTCATCCTCCACTATCTCATTAGGATTCAAGCCTCTTAGTTTATTCTTTTGAACCTTACATTCAATTGAATAGCAAGAATCAGCAACAATAAAAGAAAGCTCCTCTCCTCGGTTAACTTTCTCAATGAAGCTTTCATCCTTTTTGAAGCCATTCATCACTAAACCTCGAAGCCTATTACCAAAACCAAATTCAGCTTGGTTAAATACTGATGATTCATTTTCCTCATGACAACAATCCCGAGAGGTTTAAAGATATAAGTATTTAACCAAGCGTTGATACGATCAATCACTACTAGCCCCCCCAATCATTACTCCAGCCATGAAAATAATAAAAGCTAATATACCCAGCATGTAAGTACCTTCGGTTGCTTTCTCTAAATACTCTAAATCAATATTCCAACCAAGGTTAACCAAAGCCCAAGAAGTAAACATCATCCCTAACGAAATAATAAAACCACAAACAATCATCACTATAATTGCCAGCAAAAATATACCTAAATTTTTCAAACCTCTAATCATCTTTCACCTCCTCATTAGATAGAGCCTCAATAGACAACTCATCACCTTGTTTTACCTGTATTGCTTTCATATGAAACCAGCCATCAATTAACTGAACGTCTCCACTTGCAATTAAAGTTAAAAACTTACTTGTTACCTTTGCAGCCATTGAATATCCATATCCATCTTTATCAACAAAGCATTGAGAAACACTGGAAACACCTCTAGACCAACCACTTGGACGTAATACTAAGCTATGGACTTCATGAGGTTCATCAACCTCTATCGCAAAGCCAGAGCCACAATAACCACTAAAAATCTTTTTAGCATCACTAAAATAAAATGGTTTCCACTTTCTTCTCTTTAATTTTTTCTTTAATTCAATCATCTTTCATCCACTCCCCTTCTATTGCTCTATTAAGATAGTTTCTAGCTTTCTTAAGCTCAATCTCAACATCATCTTTCAAACCACATCTAATTAAATGCTTCATTGAATAACTGACCCAAACACTAGACTCCCATGCTTCTCTTTCATCAACACCTTTAGCGACAAGTGCTTTAAAGACTCTAAACCCTGGATCTAATTGCACTGGAACAGTTGGGTAAGCTTGAGTATTATAGTGATCAGGTCTATTTCTATCTGTCTCATTTACTACCATTAAACAATTCCTCTATCTGCTTCTCTTGCTCTAACTTCTTTTCTAACCTTTTGTGAATATCAATAATTTGATTTTCGACAACATCAAAAAGCTCTCTATCTATTGAGGTTAGAGATTTGTAAAAATCTTCAATCTTCTTGACCTTGAATGATATACTCTCTAGCTTCTCTTTCAACTGCTTCATTAATCTTCTGCTCCTCTTGCACTCTTAAATACTCTTTATAAACAAGCCTATCCACAAAGCCCTTAATCGTTCTCTTCTCAGCCTTAGACAGCTCATCAATTAGCTCTTTTGTTTCTACTGCTACTTTTATTGATTTATTTAACATCATTCTCCTTTAAATCAACTAATCTATAAACGTTTTCAACAATCTTTGTATTAATCTGAACTAACTCATGGACTTGCATTAAAGCTCCACTTTCTTCTACCAGCAATGGCATCAACTTACTTAATATCTTTCGTTGCTTCTCCATGAGCTGCTCATTCTTTCTCTCAACCTTTAGCCATCTATCACCCATTAGATACGCATACTTGAGACAATTAAGTTCTCACATTGAAACTCAACATCTGGCTTACCTGAAGTTTCTTCATGGCTATAAATCTTTTGTGATAAATAGCCAGCTCCTCTCTGTGGGAATATTTTCTTGGAGATATAGCTCACAATCGTTCCAGAAGCAAGCTTTTGAAGATTATCCTTATTCATCACCGTAACTTTTCTGTTAACCCTCTTCCCTCTTTTAACTGACTTGCGAGTAGCTCCAACTCTTCCAAGTCTCTTAGTCAATTTCTCATTTGCTTCTCTAATTGTTTCAAGAGCTTTATTCAATTGACAGTTATCTTCTTCCAGTTGTGCCTTTTCATTTACTAGCTCATCAATCTGCTCCTGAAGTGCACCTTCTCCAATTAGAAGAGCAGTTAATCTCTCAATCTCTTTATCTTTCTTTGATTTAAACCAATTAATCATAATTTCTAAATCCTCCTTTTGTTAAATGGTTAAAAAATTTAAGGGAGCCACATGATGAAAATGGAAAGCTCAATGGTATTAATTAGTGACTCCCTACGTGTGTGAGTGCAGTTTTAAAACTTACTTAGGTTTCGCCTTAATTGTTTTTGTCTCTCGCTGACTATCTGGCTAAGAGTCAGTACGCCCACTTGATTTACCTTAAATGAGACTTCAAAGTGGGATGGGCTCATCTTTCAGGCAACGTCTTTATTCAGGACTATTTGTCCTATGTGGCTCATGGTCTGCACCTGTTGCTTCCATCTGTTCATCACGTATTGCTTTGCCACACCACATATAAGTTTCTTCCAATCCTGTTTTAAACAAACTTGTGTAACGACTTGGTACTAGCAGTGTATTTGCCATAGCTTCAAGCTCTTCAAACTTTTCCTTAAAAGCCTCTTGCTTACTTGCTCTTAGCTCATCGTATTTAACGTATTTAAATGTATTACTCATCATTTCTCCTTTTCTTTAAAACCTCGCCTTAGCCTTATAAATCTCTCTAAGCTTGGTAACTGCCTCTGGCTCAATATCTTCTTCATCTTGAACTGGATCATTCAAAAGCAAATCTATATCAGCATCTGTGTAGCCACCATTCACTTTTATTCGATTGACTAAAATTGCTAGAACCTTTTCTTCAAGAGCTAAGCTTTTCATTACTCGCTTATACTTGACTATTCTCTTCTTCATCTCAATATCACTCACGCTCTCTGTGGCTCCCAAAATCTAGTCTGTGACCTAGTAAAGACAAGATCAGCTATTCCAACTCCACCAGAACGATTCTTTGCAATGATGAACTTCATATCTAGAACATCTGGTAACTCACCTTCATATTGATCACGATGAAGCAACCAAACTTGATTAGCATCTTGTTCTATAGCCCCAGAGTCTCTTAAATCTGAAAGCATTGGCATTTTATTCGCTCGTTGTTCAGAAGCTCTTGATAACTGAGCTAAAGCTATTAGAGCGACATCATACTTGCCAGCAATCTTCTTCATCTCTCTTGAGATATCAGAAATTTCTTCATATCTACTCTTACTACCAGTAGCTAGTAACTGAAGGTAATCTAGAATCACAATCCCCAGGTTAGGATCTTTAACTTTAAGTGTCTTAATCTGATTCTCAAAGATTGATAGAATCATGTCACTCTGATCATTTATGTAAACCTTGTTAGAGTCTTTAGCACTAATGTAATCAGCTATCTTTGCTTGCTCTGCCTCAGTTAACTTTCCAAACTTTATTTTCGCTTGTGGAATCTTTGTCGCTGCCGAGAACATTCTTAGTCCCAGCTCCTCTCTTGTCATCTCCAAAGAGAAGAAAGCCACAGAAGTCTGCTTCGAGAATCTTTCAAGTAATTCAAGTGCAAATGCTGTCTTACCAACACCTGGACGAGCAGCAAGGATAATCAATGCACCTTTAGGAACACCTTGAAGAATAGAATCAATATACTTAAAGCCCGTCTTAAATAAAAACTCTTTAGAATACTCACTTGTTAAAAACAATTCCCATGTATCTGCAAGGACATCCTGAATTGACATCAGATCATGGCTTCCTTCTGCAAAAACAGACTCAATAGAACCAGATAGCTTTAAAGCATTGTTTAAATCATTGGGTGAAATTTTTACTAAGCTCTGCCCAATCTCACTTAACATTCTTACCTGGTAGAACTTTCTTAACTCTCTTGCGTAGTACTTTAAATTAGCTTCAATACCAACTGAGCTTTCAAGCATTGAGATAGTAGGCTCAGCATCCTCTCTTAAAATCTTCTTTACTTGAAACTTACTAGGCTTAACATCACTTTTATCAAGCTCAATTAAAGTCTCATATATCCTTCTAGCTGATGGAGTAGTAAAGTACTCAGAGGTTGGGATAAACTGACTTAACTCAGTTAATAGCTTATTAGGGTCATTAAAGATACAAGACAATAAAGCAACTTCAGTGTCTTCAACACTCTCTCTACCTACCATACTGGGGCATCTCCTCTTTCAGTTTTATACATAACTTTTAGATTGCTCTTAAGTGCTTCAGCAGTTACAATACAACCTGATAAATCATGACGATTTTGGGATTTACGGTAATCATTCTTTAACCAACCTGAAATTGCATCCTTTAGTTTTTGAACGGATTCTTCATGACTAAAATTAACTTTAAGCTCATCATATCTATTGACGAGATGAACCTTCTGTTGCTTAGTTATGTAATTTAATTTCTTTACAAAGCCTGGAAGACTAGAAAAGTTGGTTAAATAAAATTCATATACTTCTTTTACTAATTCCTTGTAGGTTGGTTGATCATGTTTAGCTTTAGGCTTACTTTGCTTTTTCTTCTTTAAGCTTTGCTCATAACCTTTATTAATCCAGTAAGCAGCTTCATTATTGAATGATCTTAAAGATTGCTTTGTAAGCTCAATTAGTTGCACCTTAGTTTCTACAGGAATTCTAATCGTTGTATTTCTCATCGAGTAGCCTCATTTTTAATTTCTTGATCACAATAAAGACAAATGTTGTTCTGGTTCTTGTAGATGTAGTCATCCATCGTGAAAAAACGATTAGCTTTAATAACTGTGAAGTTATAAGGCTTTTTAGTCCTAGGATCAATATCAGACATTGCATAGATACTTCCTCTAACAACCAATTGATCACCGACTTTAAAATTGCTCTTAAAGAAATCAATCAAACCTTGATGAATGTTTAAAACATACTTGGCTTTTTTATTAACACCCTGGTCTCTAAAGTTTTCTTCAAGGGTACATTTATAAAATGGGGCACCTTGATATCTTTTAATTTTTGGTGCATCTTTTAAAATTCCTCTCTTAATTGTCATCACTCCTCCTCTGTCGATAGTTAAAATATAGAGTGACCAGAGGTAACCTCAGATTTTCGATGAACCTATGATTTAGAGTATATTTAAAATCTTAAGAATTTGAATTACCCTATTAATAAAGGGATTCCACTAAAGTAGAGAAAGTTTTTTATCGACAAAATTAAAAATTAGTGTTATTTAGGTTTATAAGCCTTTAAATTGTAAGCTAAGAAGTTCCCTGAGAAGGGAAGGGGATATTTTATACTTATTTATAAGTGTATATAAATAAATTATCTTAATAGAATATAGCTAATAGTTATATATACTCTCTATAAGTTATTAATATAAATATCTATATTTAAGCTATTAATTATGATCATATAGATAAATATATTGTTATATATGGTTCGGGCTCAAATTTGAGAACTTGTGTGAGGTAAACCACACAGCCACCACATACGCAAGCCTGGAGCGATCTCTATAATCTAGTTAAATTATTAAACCATAAATTTATCTTTTTAAACTCTTTAGCTCGTATTTCTTTATACTTTGCAAATACCTTTGGGTTGATAGTTATTTGTCTGTAAAACTCTTCATCAGTTACTTTAAGAAGACCATTAAACTGCAAAGATCCTAAATAGTTATTAAACACACTTGCATCTAGTTCAAGCTTATTTGCAATTCTTTTTAAAACTCCAATGAATATTCCATCATTGGAAGTGTTTTCATGCTCAAGGAAAAAAGACAAGATTCTCTTCTCAAGTGGACTTAATCGCTGAGTTTGTCTGACACGCTGCCAGTAATACATCAAATCCTCCTACTCAAAGACAGGCAAAACCGCTCAACTCTATAGAGTGGTTGCCCTGACTCGATATTAGCAATTGCATTAATACCATTTAAATAACAATTAATCCAACATGTACTCTTCAACAATCTACTAATCTTAGAGGGAAATATTCGCTTGAGGTTAGTGCATTAACGCAAGAGCCCCGCCCCTCAAAAATGGATTCTCACCCCACAAATCTGCAGAACCATTAAAGATAATCAACTAAAAATCTATCAATTCAAGAAGAATAGCTCTACAATAGGCTTTCCATTCAAGATAATGTTATGTTATTTTAAACAAATCCTACCCAGTAAAGTTACTTTGCCCAGGCACCCCCTCTATTTTTTATTAATGCAACGCTCTCGCGACATATAACAAATTTTTCGATTTTGGGTATGTGCCATAAATTCTACTTTTAGAACTGATTTTGAATAGCAAAATAAAATATTAAAAAAGTAAAATATATATATGGGTAATCTTTTAAAAAGCTTCGTAGTAAAAATTTATCTATTCATTGGAGCATTAATATCATTTTTAACTCTTTCATATGAAATATGCAAAAATACAAAGCTAGTCATATCTGTCTTAAATACCATTTCAACCATATTAGAAAAATATGACATTGATATTGAGTTAAAAAGCAGTGTATATATTATTGTGAATATTTTTTTATTTATCACATGCCTATTACTACTACTGGAAAGTTCATTCTCAATCTCCAATAAACTTATCCTTATTTACAGGAAATTTGAATCTTACGTACTCCGAAAAACAAATTCACCGACAGCTATAATATTCACAAAGAAAGCAAGGTTTATGAATATACCCAAAAGTCATTATGTATCAGAAACTCTAAATTTTCATTACCTGAAAAAAGATGGTAAGTGCTTTATTGGTGAAGACCCATGGCACTTTGAACTAGAATGGGAAGGTTTTAATAATCAAGAATTTCTTCGCCTTTATGATCGTCCCAAAAATATAATCAGTATTAATCTACTTCCAGAAGGGGTTGAAGATATTGATCAAGTAAAAAACGACTTTAATATTCATGATGATAACCGAATGACAGAATTAACAAAGAAGCGTGTATGTCTCGTGTTAAATGACAAAGGATACTATTTAGCAATAAAACTAAAAGCTATTGATCCACCTAATGGCACTGCCGTCTTAGAATATAAAATTGCAACAGATAGAAGTGCAAATTTTTCAAAAAGTAAAAAACAGTCATAGATTGACTTCTATACAATAGTCCTTCCAAAATCTAAACCACTCCATACCCAATACATAATAGTTATGTAATCGGAGGAGTGATGAAAAAATATAGAAAAAAACCAGTGGTCATAGAAGCGATACAGATTGAAGTTGATTCAAGTAAAAAGTCAATGGAGAAATATCAAAAACTTGTACCTGGATCAAGGATTGAATTTGCTGACATGGCTGGTCCAAATTCTCAAATGCAGCTAAATACTACAGTGCCATGGTTGATTATCCCTACGCTAGAGGGTGAACATTGGGCAAAAGATGGAGACTACATCATCAAAGGAATTCAAGATGAGTTTTATCCATGCAAACCAGATATCTTTGAGAAGACATACGAAGAGGTATCAGCTTGAGCTACGTCCAGGTAGGCAATTGCAGTAAATGTGGAGCCCCAATGTATTCTCCAATGATATGGAATGCAGTCACTCCACCCCTATAAACCGAAGCTGCGATTGTTTTATTAAGGACTCAAACGTTTCTAGCATTGCAGAAACCTGTGCAGCATTACTTAAACGTATTGAAGCAGTAGAAGATAGATTAGATGAAAAAAATTAGATTCACGGTTTGTTTAACTAAAGAGCATATAAAGCAGGTTAAAGAGCTTGCTAAAGCTGTAGACAGATCTGTATCTAGTTACATAAGAAGTTTAATAGACGAGAAGAACAAGAAAAAGGAGAAAGAATAATGTTCTGGAATAATCAAGATGTAATAGAAGAAATCAAATCATTAAAAGATACAATCAGTGGGAAAGCCTCTGAGAATCAAAAGTTAAAAGATAAGATAGCTGAATTAGAGAGAACTGTTGCTAGCAGTGATGCTGATAAAGCAACAGCATTAAAGGATCTAGAAAGAGAGAATGAATATAAAGTCAAAGAGCTTGAAGGAAGACTAGAAAGAGTGAAAAAGGAAGTTGAGCTAGAGTATGCTGAGAAAATGACAACTGCTCAAAATGAGGTTAATAACGCTAACTCACAGATCATTAAACTTAACAATAAGATTGCAAGCATTGAGTCTAAGACACTTAAAGAAGCTAGTGAAAAGTTACAACAAATGTCAACAGACTATGACAAGCTGGAACTTCAATACAAGCATAATCTAAAAGAAAAAGAGCAAATGATCAATAGCTTAAATGTTGAATTAGAAAATGCTAAAAAGCTTCAGAGAGATACAAGAAGCACAACAGAGCTTACTATCAAAAGACTTGAAGAACAGCTTAATGAGTCAAATGTAGATAGAACTAAACTACTTGAGTTGTTAACAGACAATAATAAAGCTGTGATGAGCCAAGTTGAGACAAAGCCTAAGACTAGGGTTAAAAAGTGATAAAACGCTTACTAAAAGATGGTTTAAAGAATTTGGAGTCTCTAAAGAAAGAGATTCCAAAGCCTTTAGGCATAATAAATTTTAATATATTTTCAAAGTCTGAAAATGACTCAATGCTTTTCAAGCTTGCCAAAAAGTCATCAGTGACTATCTATGATGGTAGATATAGCTGGTTTAAGGATAGTGGTGGAGACCAAGAAAGGCTCTTATATCGTTTCTCTAAAGAGATTAGTGTTGGATTTGGCAAACTAGGTCAATGTTCAGTTACAGTTAATTTCAACTGTACAGTGCCTTACCATAGAGGTAATCGTTATAGGGGGATAGAGAATGATTACCAAAGGATGAGACTTGAAGCAGAAGAAGCTAGAGAAAGAAGAGAATATAACTGCTATAGCTCATTAAGACCCAATTGGTTTCATATGTATTCTGATATGTATAGTCCTAGAAGGTTCTCAACAGAATTTGATGGAATTTACGAAAGCTATGAACATAACCTTAGAAGCCATCTTTTAGAAGCAGAAGTAGTAGATGCAATTGCAAAAAAACATCAATTTTATAGTGAGTTAATAACAAGAAGAAACCCAGTTACAGCCTTAATGATAGCCAACAAAAAGAGTAGAAGAGAACCAACAGATATTAACGACATATCTGTTGAAATTGCCCAAGCTCAATTTATTTTAGGAAATAGACACAGTCCATTTGCCACAACACTCCCACTATCATGCATCGCAGACATAGACTACTGCAACATTAGAGGCGACATTCAATACTTAATAGATTTATGAGAATCACAAAAAAAACAAGAAGTAGAAAAGCAAGAGATTATGCTCGTAAAAGAGAATTGATCAGATTTAAAAATCAGAACAGTTTGATATCATAGGCTTGTACCCTTTGGGTTTTGCTTTATATCCTCCAGGAGTGAGTGTCGGGTACCGATCCGTGTGGTTATTAACCCTAGCTCCTAGAGGGTATTTTAAAATCTAGACTCTATAAGTCAGATGTTACATTAAAAGTATGTTGAAGAACTATTCATTTTCATTTTGGTCGTGTCATTGGAGTTAATCCAAGACCTTTTTTGCATGGATAGTTTAATTAGAAAAACGTGGGTCTCCAAAACTTAAGATGATTGTGCAAGTCAATCTCCATGCGCCATAAACAAACTGAAATTCATGGATACTTGGCAGAGCGGTCAAATGCGTTCGTTTTGAAAACGAAAGGGTGTAACAGCCTCGTGGGTTCGAATCCTACAGTATCCGCCATCGGAACTTAGTGTAATTTGGTAAGCACACTAGTTTGAAGCACTGGGGGTTAGGGTTCGACTCCCTGAGTTCCGACCATAAGACGATGTAAGCAAGTGGAAGCTAATCTGATTGCAACCCAGATCTAAATGAGTTCGACTCTCATCATCGTCTCCATGGGTGTGTTGAGCAAATGGATGCTCAGGTGACTGTAAATCATCCGCTTTATCGCATTGTAGGTTCGAGTCCTACCACACCCACCATTTACATATTAAAGCTTCTTGACATCAACATTATCAAAAACAGGCTCTGCGATTGGATCTACTGGGAATTGACATTCAAATAGACCTTCAGTTGAGGTATCAGAACAAGTTGAATTAAGACTAGCAATTGATGATACTGTTGCAGCAGTACCTCTTTTGTTAAACCACATCTCTATCATTTGTGAACCATCTAGGAAAGGAACATTGAAGTATATCTTTGAACCAGATACATAACCTACAATACCATTCGTTACAGGGACAATATTGTCAGGATCAGCAAGTGAAGAAGCATTCAGGGTAACAAAAAACTTATTTACGGATGTTATTTGCAACTGAGTTGGTTGAACTTCAGTAGTTGGAATATTCCAAGTACCTATTATATTTTTAGCCTGTCTTTTATTTAATGCACTAGCTACATTAAATGTTGAAAAAAGTAGAATTAAAGTAAATAAAAATCTCATATGTAAGCCTCCATCCAAAATTTGTAATTCAATTTTAGCATTGATAATAAAAGCATGGCTTCAGATAAGTCACCAGAGAATTTTTTAGACAGTGCACTAGATGGTGCATTAGAAGTTGCTGATGATTTAGTGAAGGAAAAACCTGTTTTAGTAGATGCTCGGACAGCAGAAGAGAAGATAATTGCAAGAGCAGAGAAGCAAAAGCAGGATCAAGGTTTTCAAGAAAGATATCGCAAAGTTGTATTGGACAAAGAACTTCGAGAAATAAACAAGAAGCTTAAAGTTCCTTTACCTGATTTTGATTTAAGTAAATTACCTGATCCAGTTGGAACTGAAGATACCTCAATCGTCAGTGATGCATACAAACTTTATATAGGTGGTTATACAAAGAAAGGTATTGCCACTCTATTAGAAGTTAATCCCAGCACGATAACCAATATAGCTAACACCTATAAATTTGATGAAAGAAAAGAAAAGTACACAGAAAGAGTATTAGACAAGGCTGAGAAAGAAATCGAAAAAGAAGATGTCAAAAAGACAACTAAACTTATCCCTGCAATGACTCCAATTGTAAATAAGATGCTTGAACGAGGCAAGGAGTACATGGAGAATCCAGATAAATATGAGATTGAGCATACTGCTGTATTTAAACAGATCCCTGAATGGTTAAAAATGTATGGAAAAGCTACTGGAGAATTTAAGGATGTTGTTGACGTAGGTTTAACAATGAACAATGTTTATGAAGCTCTTATCAATGATACTAGACCAGTATCTGAAGAGGGATTCAAAGCCGAGCTTATAGAAGCACCAAAGCTAATAGAGTAATACTTATCATGACAAAGGAGGACTGGAAGAGTGATACCTGGCACAGATTGATTATTTATATAAAGACGAAGACTTAAGTCCTGAGTTTATTCGTTACAAGTGGAATCAATGGAGAAAAGATCCATTTCTCTGGATGACCGAACAATGTTATACCGTTGATGAGTCTGATCCAGAAAGTCCAGTTAAACGTTTTCCAGCTTTTAGATATTTAAAAGAAATAGTTACAGAGTACTTTAGATCAAAGACTCTTGTATTAAATAAGTCAAGAAGAATGATGGCAACGCACTTAGGAAGTGCAATAATGTTGCATCAATTTTTGTTTGTTCCATTTTCTGAAAACATCATTGTCTCTATCAATGAAGAAAGTGCAAAGAAAGTTATCGGGGCAAGATGTGTAGCTCTATATAGACATTTAGATAAAAGATTCCCTTACCCAGAACTAAAAGAAGGAAAAGATATCCGTGTTAACGGGATGATTAATCCAGTTATACATAGTCGAATAACAGGCTTACCAAGTGGTTCAGATAAGTGTCGTGGTTTAACTGTCACGAATGCAATGTATGACGAGCTTGCTTTCCAACATAATGTTGAAGAGAATTTAAAAGCTTTAAAACCAGCAATAGAGGGACAAAACTGTAGAGCAATCTTAGTATCAACCCCTAGGTTCAACACTAAATTCCAAGATCTGGTTACTAAAATTCATAAGGACTCTGAATTCAAAGAGATCATGCCTGGATTAACCAAGTCTCGAAATGAATTGAATATGACGGTGCTTGGGTTACATTACACAGCTGATCCAAGGAAACGAACCAAGGAATGGTACTTTAGTGAACGATATGGTACCACGCCAGATGGTGAAGCAATCCCAGGTGCATCAGGTGTAGATACCTACACTTGGGATCAAGAGTATGAACTTAAGTTTACTGTACCTCTGGGTAAACCTGTAGTACCTGAATTTAGTAAAATCTTACATTGTGAACCTTACGCTTCAGCTGGGCAATATGACAGTAGCAGACCATTACATGCAAGTTTTGACTTTGGTACCCATTATCCAGCAGTCGGGTTCTTTCAAGCAGATTCATTAAATCGCTGTGTAATTCACGGTGGAATCATGGGAGAAGACATGGAGTTAGAGAACTTCATGGCATATGTTCGAGATTATATTGAAAGAGAATTTCCAAATGCTGATATTCATCTTCATGCAGATCCAGCAGGAGCTTATGGTAACTCTCAAGGAACAGCTGCACCAGCAGTTAAGTTGCTAGAAAGATTCTTTAAGAAACGAGTAAACACAAGAAAATCAAGACCAATTGATAGAGCAAGGGCTATTAGAAGTAAGTTCACGCGAAGAGTTGGTGATGCAATGGGCGTGATTGTAAATCCATCAGCTGGTATGCATATTCGTACCAATGGAGAAATCCTTCATGGAATTATGGTCACAGCATTTGAAACAGGTTGGACTTACAAAATGCCTAAGCCAGGTGAAGAATATAAAGACGATGATCCTGAAAAAGATGGTTACTACGATCACTTAATGGATGCACTTGGCTATGGGTTCATAAATGTATTTCCAATGCTCTATGAAAAAGCAGTTGAATTCCGTTCTGGTAAGCCCAGAAAAGTAAAGAGTAAACGAAAATCTGTACGCCCGAGGCTGTAGTTAGACTAAAAGCGTAGATAGATCTTGAGTCCTCAAGGAGATTATTCATGGCAAAAACAAATTTAAATAATCAATTTAATCGAGTTGCTAATGCAACAGATATATTTGACAAATCAAGTGCTAATACAAAAACCGTTGCTCAAAGTTCAAGTGGAATCACAAACCTAGCATTCCCTTTTTTAAACAATGCAAATGGTGATTTTGGTATTGGTTATAAAGGTGAAGCTGCTACTTTATCCAAAAAATTAAAGCTTTACTATGATGTTGCAACAGATACAGGCACAATAGGAAATAAACAATTCAGAGGTGGAGAACTACCTGGTGATGCAGTGGTGACCGGAGGTTACTGGTATGTAACAACTCCATTTATTGGAGCTGGATCATCAATTGGGATTTCTATTCCTGTAGATGATGTTTTAGGGATTCTAGCCTCACAAGCTGTAGCAACTAATGGTTCAGCAGGTGGTCACAACATTATTCAAGATGGTAATGGTGGCAATGTATCAAATATCACAACAGGAAAAAGGATTCCAACACTAGATATCACTGGTGGCAATCTAACTGCTGGTGCTGGAATTTTAGTTCTTGAATATGATGTCTTAAAAATAGACACATCTAAATAACGGTTATGAGGGGTGATCTCTTCCACCCCTCTATTTTTACTTTGGAGTAAATTATGGCAGATAGTATAACCCCTCTTTTAAATGATATAAACCCAGCAAATCCAGGGACACATTACGGAGATCCAGTATCTACACAAGATCTAAGAGACTTTGCAATTATCCTATCAATGCCAACGACGACAGGTACTGTTGCTGATACTTTAGACATATTTATTGAAGAATCAGAAGAATCAAATTTCAATAGTGTTCATCGTATTAGAGATGTAAGGTTATACCCAGTTGACGGTTCAGCAAACGTAGGTCAATTGACAAGGGTTACAGGAAATCTTACTTCACCAAACCCTTTACTCCAACAGAAATTTAACATTAACGACAAGAACTTAAACACTTGGATTAGAGCAAGATACGAGATTAACAACAATGCAACAAGTTTTACAAATGTGAGATTAAGTCTTGCAGCAAATCTAAAAATATAATGGCAGACAAATTCAAAATTGAAGATATCTCAGATGCTCACAAAGACTTACTTGTAGAGCACTTAGAGGTACTAATCAAAAATGTTCAAGACAATGATGAATTTGACTTAAAAAGAGAAGCTGTAGATAGAGTAATACTACAGGATACATATCATGATTATTACAATCTTCCTGCTACATCTACAAATCACTCTGTTAATAACGAAAGACTAGCAGAAAGTAGTGAAGAGGAAGCAGATGAGTTTTCATCATTACATGACCCAATACTATACAGGCTTTCAAGAAGTTGGGTTAATAATATAAAAAATGCTTGTTTCCCTATTAATGGTGAATGGACAGACATTAAAAGAAAACACTGTAAATTTTTAAAAGACTTAGGTTTAAAAGAGTTTATTCCAGATGCTAATCAAGCATGGGTAAATATTATCAAGACAGAAAATGAGAAATTTTTATTTAAGAAGAAATACTCAGCTTCAATTTCAGAGTTAGTAAATTACGGTAACACTGGAGTTGTACATTACTATGACCCAGATGAACATTATGTAAATATAGCGACACCAGGGCTGAGCCGATTATCGGTTTATCCAATTACTGATAGATGGAGAGAAGCCAACTTAGTATATGAGTACGATAGAAACTACTCAGAGCTTACTGGTAGGACTGATTTAAACCAAGACATCATAAGAGCCATTAAACCTCAAACAAGCCTTATAGACTTATCTAACAGGGATGATCAGAGAGGTTCGACCAGGCAAAAAGAAGTAGAACAAAGAACACCCCCATACGGTAAAGTTCGACTCTATGACATATTTGTACCAAGTTTATATCTAGAAGATTTAGAAGATGAATCAGATCCAATTATAGGTGAAGGGCTATATCTTACAGTACTTCATAATCCACAGTTTAAAAATGGTAGAAGTGCTCAAGAATTTGGATACTCAAGAAATACTCTAATACTTAAAGCTAGCAAAAACGTTTCTAGATTAGAACATGGAATCTTACTAGCAGCAGCAGGGACAACAATGCCTGGAGTGTTTTATCACCAAGGTTTCATTGCTCCTTTTTTATCCCACCAAATGCTTTTAAATCAACTCATATCATCAGTATCAAGAGTTGTAGCTTTACTAGCAGATCCTGCTTTAAGTTTACTAAGACAAGATGGATATGACTTTGATGAAGTAGATAGACCACAAGAATTAATACCAGGAGCAGAGTATGAAGGTTGGGATGTAAAAGCTATTATTCCTCCAGAATATTTCCAGGTATTAAATCAATACTCGGCTTTACAAGGATTAGTTGGTGACAAAGTGGAAACAGGTTCTGGTATGTCAAAGCAGCAACTTGCTGGCACCGAATCTGGAAGACGTTCAGCTTCAGAAGTTAGAGAAGCTATTTCGAGTGGGCAATTAAACGTATTTGATGCAACAGATCAATATGATAGTGAAATACTCCAACAAAGTTTAATTAATAGGATTGGACTCACTCAAAAGATTCTAAGAGATCAAATAGAGTCAGAAGTAGAAGCACAAAGCTCTCCAGATGAAGATAATGACTATCTATATGAAGAGGCATTAGAAGACAATGAGTTATTTCTCAGACTACTTGAATTTTCAGGAATTGAAGATTTATACGAAGAGTTCTATCAAAAAAGAACAAAAGAACTCATGGATAATGATGACATCATTAACCAAATAGAGCAGTTAGTTAAACAAATTACAAGCTTACAAGAATTAGCTCAATCTGAAATACCTCCACCTGTGGCTAGCCCTGTCACTATTGATCCACAAACTGGTATAGAGACACCGACTCAACTAGAGCAAGATCAGGCTGAAGAAGCTTATTATCAACAAGAAGAAGCTAGAAGACAAGAAGCTATTAATCAAATTCAAGCTTTACAAGATCAAATTGAGTCAGCCAAATTAAAAATTAAAGATATCAAGGAAATTCCAGAACCTTCTTACAAGATCTACTATGAGATACTTTCTCATCCAATAAGAGATTCAGATGTTCAAGTAACAGGTTCAAAAACATCAATGGCAAAAGACTTTGCTAGACAGAACATGAAAGAATTTACTGCATATTTAGAAGCTGTACCTGGAGCAATGTCTGATTATGACATGGCTGACATGACAAAACAATATGCAAGAGATTTAGGGTTAAATATCACCTTCATCAAAAAAGACGAAGCAGAAAAAAGAAGAGAGGAAGAAGAGCTAGCAAGAAAAGCTCAACTAAATGAGCAATTCGCTCAACAGGCAGCTAATGCAGGACAAGCAAGAGCAGTATCAATATAGGAGTATACATGAAAACCAAAGGACATTTAGGAACATCATTTAGCAATAAAGAAAGAGGCAAAGATAAGCCTGAAAGTAACTTTGATAAGAGTTTAAATGAGGCAATAGAAAAAATTGAGAATGCCTTACCTACAGATTGGGCTTTTGTACTTAGTTACATTGATAGTGAAGCAACAATCCCCGCAAGATTTTTCAGCACCAGTATAAGCTCTGAAGCTTTAGCTAAAGAAGCACATAAACGAAAAGGTAAAGCTGAAATCTTCTTCCGTTTAGCTAGAGTATCTAGCAAAGCAGAAGAGTATGACTTGATATGAGATGAAAGGAGACACCATGCCAGACGAAATATTAGATAGCGATAATCAAGAAGAAAAATTAGTAGATAATGAAATTTCTACAGAAGAAGATAATCCAGCAGCAGACTTTGAAGAGGAAGATGAAGAACTTGATGATTCAGACAATCTAGTTAATCAACTTGTAAATGAGAATAGAAACCTAGTAGAAGAATTAAAGTCTCAAAGAGAAAAGTCTCAACCAGAAGATAACAAAAAAGAAGAGACTAAGTATTTAACTGAAGAGCAGTTCAATAAAAAGCTAGAACAAATTGAACATAGACAAATAATTAAACAAAATGAAATTGCAAATAATCAAAGAGTAACTAATGAGGCAATGAATTACCTAGATAGAGTAGAAGTAGCTCTTGAGAAAAAAGGAATTACAACTGACTCCAGTCAAGGCAAATTACTCATCAGCCAAGCTGATTACATGCTTAGAGACATGATGGCAGAAGAAGCTAGACAAGCAAGGCTAGAAGGGAAAAGACTCACTGTAAACCAAGCAAAAAAACTACAAAGCAAGCACTGGAAAGAGTTTAAACAATACCTTCCAAAAGAAGAAACTAAAGCAACTAGCAATTCAGAAGATCTAGGTGGACATCGTGGATCAATCACCCAAACAACTAAAAAAGCTCCAGATAACCAAAAAGCCATTCAGGACTTCAAAGACATGACCAAATCAGGTGGTCATAGTTTAGGGCAAGTTTTAGCTGCTAGACGAAGAATGCAAGGAAGATAATCCAAAATCTGACCACTTAAACGCATTGTTATATTTCAAATGTAGACAGTAGTAAAGGAGGAGGTAGATGAAAGGAGACTTCATATGCCAAATTCCGTTAATGGTGCGTTAAGTATTAATGATGCGGTAACCCAAAAGGAGCTAGTCTACCCTGAGATTGTAAAAACCTCAAGGGTATGGGCTCCAGTCCTAATGGATCATATGGGATCAGTATCAAAAATTGGTTCTAAATCCCAGTGGTTCCAACAAGCAATTTCTCAAGGTTTTGTAACTTTGAGTGCACCGTATACAATTGGTGATTCAACAGTAAGTGTTGACGCGCCATCAAACTATAATCCATTTGATACAGAGATTAAAGATGGTGTATCAGTGTTATCAACAACTGATGGTTCATACAAGATGAGCATCACTGATCACAATGGTACATTCACTTCATTTGATGTAAGTAACAAGAATGGAACACCAGCAGATCTTCCAGCTGGAACAAAACTGTATATCCAAAGAGATGCTGAAGTAGGTAGTGGGTTCGGTTCAAACAATGATACATCAGTATCAAAAACTGATTTCAACTTCTTCACAAACTTTGACCACGATATCAGAATTGCAAATCCAATCAAGGATGGAAGGTTTGAGCACTTTGGTGCAAACGAACTTGACTTTGCTAACCAAGAAGAAAATCTGTTACCAACGGTAATCAGACAGCTTGAACAAAGAGTAATCAAAGATTCAAGAATTGAAGGCAGCAATCCTATTACTGGTGCTGGAATGACTAGAACTTCTGGCAACGGTGCTCAGGCTGGTGGTATTTATCACTACATCAATGCAGGTGGTGGATACACAATGACTTCTGGAACAAGTGCTTTAACCGAAGGTACTTTAGAGCAAGACATGATTGCACTTAGAAAACGTGGTGCATTCACCAACATGTCAAGCTATGACAGAAGTTATGCTTACTCAAACTGTGATGCGATCATCAGTGAAACTACTTTATCTGATATCCAAAGCCAAATCAGACTTCAAAGAGAAAATGCACAAGGAGCTGATGGTGGTTTAGGTAGTGATTTAGCTCCATTTGCAAAAGTAAATGGTGTAAAAGTTAACTTCAAAGTATCTGACGGTATGGAAGATAACGAAGTTCTTTATATCACTGATAAGCAGAAAATCAAAGTAGACGTACTCCGTTTATTTGAGCAAGAGTCTGAATGGGTTGATGGTGATTCTACAGTTAGAAAATATGTAACAACTGTAACAACCAGCATCAAAGCACCATGGACACTTGGATACAGAACCAACTTAATTAGAGTCTAATAGGCAAGGGGCGCTAGTCGCCCCATATTTTTATTGAAATGAAAGGAGATGAATTGAAATGCCATTTGTAACAAAACAAGGTGGACTTACTTCAGACTATGGAGTAGTTCCAGAAGAGAAAATAAGAAATGATAAAGGTGATGTCGTAAAAGTTGTACCAGGCAATGGTCTTAAACCATTAAGACTTGGTTTTGGAGCATTTTGTGACTTCAATATTAATAGCCACCTCTTCAAAGAAATTGTAAGAAGAGGAACCCCAAATTTAAAACAAAGAAATTGGTACGATACACCAGTTTTTAGAATTCCTACAAATAGATGGAATGATCTATCAGAGCAAGAGAAGCAGAGAACATGGGGCAGATTATTAAGTTTCTACAAACATAACAAAGAAAAAGATTTTTCAAAAGTTATCCACTATGAGCCTGATTTTGAAGATATAGAAATCAAGAGATATGGAGCAACTAAAGGTTTCCATTTCCCTCTATGGGTATTGCACGCGTTGGTTGACATGGGTGTCTTTGAGGAAGCTTTAAAAAGAACACAAATAGAGAACTCTGGACAGAAGATGCTTGATAAAGACATGTATGAAGCAATGATGATCGCAATCAAGGAGAGAGAAGAGTTTGAAGCAGATAAGGAAATGACCATTGATGCAAAGGTTGCTAGACAAAACTTTATTGAAACTAAGGGAAATGCAGCTAGAGCAGATGGACGTACTAAGCATTTAGAAGAAAAAAATAATGAAGCACTAGATGAAGAGATTAAGCAGCTTCAAGAGAAGAGTAAAGCAAAAGTTTCAAACAAGAAAAAGGACAAAAAAGAATTAAGTGGTAACGTATCTTGATTTATTGAATGAAGCCAGAGGTTTGCAAAGTTCTTCCCCTTTAACTGCAATTGGTGCAGCAGGGGATAGTTCTGATGCTATCAGAGGTATTCAAGCAATAAACTTAACAGTACGTAAAATTCTTAAATCTTCAGTCAATTTTGATTTTTCATCTAGGATTGAGACTGTCACGACATTAGGGGGGAACAATGTTTTAAGTTCCCCTTCCTCACCTAATCTGTGGAACCCACAGATTATAAGTGCAATTAAGTTGAGAACAAGTTCAGAGTATACAAATCTCAAACAAGTAGGTACACAAAGAGCAAAAGAGTTAGAGTTTGCATTAACTACTCAAGGTAAGCCAATATATTTTTATGTTCATAAAGGTGAAGTAAAGGTAATCCCGACACCTGACCAAAACTATAACCTAGATGTTTTTTACCAAATTGATCTTCTTAGGATTACCGGTTCAAATATAACTGATGAAGTTATATTCCCAGCAGACTTTCATGATGCAATCGTTTTTGGGACACACGCTTACCTTAGAAAAGCTATAGGTGATCCAGAGTGGCAAGCAATTTTAGATGGAGACTATACAGAGGCATTAGATAAAGCAATTATCAGAAATCAATTTGGCTTAAAGCAACAGGGGAAGCGCTTATTCAGGATGAGAGGTAATCGGGATAGGGGCTTGTAATGGTTGCAACAACAGACACAATCAAAATTAATAACTTTGGGGGTGGGCTTAACTTTAGGGATGATGAACTCAACCTAGAGATAGGTGAGACTCCTAAAGCACAAAACATAGAAATCGTTAGAAAAACAGGACTTCAAAAAAAAGCAGGATATGCACCAATCTTTAATAAACTTCCAAGTAATGTTAACTCAGCATTTGCAGATAACTATGTTGATGATGACGGGAACCATCACTACGTTAATGTCTCTTACCCAGACATTAATTTAATCGACCCAATTACTGGAGCTAAAAATAGAATATATAGTGGCTTAACCTTCACTGGAGATCCAGAAGGAACTGAAGTTAATGGAAGCTATATATTAGCTGATGAGGTTAATGACCCAGTAATAATAACTAAACAAACTGTTACCAAGATTAACTGGCCTCCTTCATATACATTTAAGAATAATGAAGCAGGAAACTTAGACCAATCAAATGCAGCAGTATCTGACAATCCTTCTGAATCATCAATTGGTAAACCAGGGATTGTAGTTTTCCATGCAAATCGTATTTTCTTAGCAGGTGATAAAAAGAACCCTAGAAGAATATACGCAAGTAAGATTGGAGATATAACAAACTTTTCTGATAATGATCCTAATGAATTTGATATAGCATTCTTTGTAGATGTACCTTCACAAAGACCAATTACAGCAATGAAAGTTGTTTCTAATGAATACTTAGTTATTTATTGCGACACTGAAATTATATTAATGACAGGTGAGTTTCCACCTGGACTTAATTACCCTCAACCACACTTTGCTTTTAATACACTTAATACCTCTATTGGATGCTTGGGTAAAAGACTAGTTGCTCCTAAAGGTGATAATGATCACTTCTTTGTAAGTAATAGAGGAAGAATCTTTCAACTAACTTTAACTCAAAATTTCCAAGAGGTAAAACCATTAGGTTTAACAGAAAAGATATTTCCACTATTAGCTCAGTATAATAATGCCACTTTCAAAAGAGGGCAATTAATCAATTATCAATTAAGAGGAGAGTTACACTTTTTTCTACCTAGTACAAACCAAAGGCGATATCCAGATCAAGACCTGATACTAAATTATGGTGATAGAAACCATTCTGACGTATGGAGTTTAGATACAGGCTATGTTGAAACAACACTAATAAGAAGTACTCTAATTGACAGTGAGTCCAATAAGATGATCCTAGTAACTCCTAGGGAATTCCTAGAAACAAATAAAGGTCTTAACTACAATGGTGCTCCAATTGAGACAATCTATCAAACCTACACACTTGACTTTGGACATCCTAATAACAATAAGGAAATAAACAATATAACAATTTATGCAAGAAGCGTAACAGGAACAAAATTTAGCTTTTTACACACATGGGAATCAAGTGACTCTGGAAGCGAAGAAGTGGAAATTCCAGCTAACCCAGATTCTTTTTGGGGCAGTGCAGATTTTGGTATAAACGACTTCTATTCTTCAGCAGGGTTACCTTTTCAGCAAAAGAGCTTTCCTATAAAGAATCCTATGGGGAAACAATTAAAGATTAGGATAATTCACAATAGTGATGATGAAGACCTCACTATAAATGCAATATTGATAGATTTCACTCTCATGGGTAAGGATTGATACATTTAAAGTATGGCAAAGAAAAAACGAAAAGCTAAATCAAAAATTAAACAGATTGATGCTCCAAGAAAGAATGCCATTGATCCAGTTACAGCGTCAGCTATTGCTGGAACAGTAGCCAAAGGTGTTGGCGGAGCTATAGACGCTGCTCAACCAGAAATTATTAATGGAATTCAAGAACAAGACATTGATAGAGGAATTGACTTCATTAATGATGGAACTAAGGCTGCTAATGATGTTATCAATAATCCTGCATCAGCTGGTGGTGTAAATTATTCTGGTGGTGCACCACTGAGTAAAAGACAAATAAAAGAAGAAAGAAGACAAGCATTTAAAACTGCATTAGAAGAATCTGGACAATTTACAGATAAACAAATAAGAAGGAAAGTAAGAAACCAAAGAGGTAAGTATCGTAAAAATGATATTTTCACTGATGCTATTGAAAGTGGAAGATTTGGAAACATTTATCTAGATTCAAGAGGTAGAGTTAAGGTTAAAGATCCTGAGTTCAACGTTGTTTCAGAGAATGACGAATTAAAAGATAATATAAGTGATGCTAATGAAAAAACAATTGAACAAATCACAAACTTAACCGATGACTTAGGTGAAGATCTCGGTGAAGGAATTGACTTCAGAAAAGGTCTAAGAGACTTTATACAAAATGAAATATTCAATGGTGGAGATTACAACACACTATCTGCTCAAGACGAAGCACAAGTAGATGCTATATACGATAAAGACCTAAGAGATTCAAGGGAAACATTTAGAAATGATGTAAGAAATGTAATGGGTGACCTAAGCAAAAGAGGATTTTCAAGCAGTTCACTTACAAGACATGCGCTTCAAAATGGGGCAATTGATGCATATTCAAGAAACACAACAGATGCTGCAAGTTCTAAGGCTAGAAATAGACAATCTCTAATCAATGCAAGAAATGCCAATAGAGCTCAACATTACAACAATATTCTTAATTCTTCTAATACATTAGGTGCAACTAATTTATCTCCATTGAATGCTACTCTCATCAACCCTGGTTCAACAGGTGCTATGACTGATGCAGAATCTGCAAACTTAATCCAAAGAGGAAAAGAGTTTAGCTCTAACATTCAATATAATTCAGGGAGAGATAGCGCCACGATTGCAACGAAACCAAGATTAGGAGGCGTTTAATTATGAGCAACTTAAAGAATAGAAGAAATTATAGAGTTTGGGGATCAATTTTCAATTCAATTGGAGATGGCTTAGGTTCCTATTCTCAAATGAAAGCTGGTCAAAATAAAGCACAGAGGCTTCAAGATGCTTTATCAGAGAATGATATGGGGGACTATGCAGATTACATTGATCCATATTCTGGAGAGATGTCAGAACTCGGCTCTACACTAATGAACAATGAACTCTCAAACAGAAGAGCTAACAATATGTACAAAAGGGATTTAGATCTTTTAGAAAACAAACATCAAAAATCATTAGAGCTTGAAGGATTAAGACAAAAGAATCTCAATCAAAGAAAGCTTTTAGATAAAGAAGCACAAGAAAAAAAAGCTAGAAGAAACAGGTTCGATAAGCTTTTACAAAATTCAGATGATGTTTTTGATACATATGGGATCTATGACAATATTGAAGATTTTGAAGATGCTGGGTATTCAAAGATTGATCTATTAAAACGAATTGCTGACGACAAAGCTCTTCCTCAAATGATGAAGAAAAAGGTTAATAATTTTGGAATGTTTAATATCCCATTTTTACCAGAGAAACATGAGATTGAAATTATAGATGAACAGTACTAATGGACAGACAGGAAAGAAAATTAAAGTTTAATGAGTTACTTTCAGCTGCTCTTCCAGTTGTAGCCAAACAACATCTAGAACCTATACCATTTGAATCAAAAGAAGATAAACCAGGATTTCGAGAAGGAAGTGCTTATGCTCTTGGACACTTAGGAACCTTAGCACTGGATGCTCCATTTGCAGTTAAAGATTTAATTGAAGATGCAGGGGAGTTCATATCAGATAAAGCAGTAGAAACTTTTGCTGGAGAAGAAGCTGTTGAAGAATTAAGAGAAGCAAGGAAAGAAACCAGCTTAGGTATTAGAGAAAACCTTCTTGATCTTAAAAAACAAGCACAAGATTATATTAATGAAACAACGACTATAGATGGATTAGATGATTTTATTGATGAAGATGGAGTTAATATAGCAGCGTCCGCTGGTTCTTTAACTGGTGGTCTAGCAGGTGGTGCAGCTATAACAATGATGCCTGGTGTTGGAGCAAGTAGTGAAACCAGCATTTCTAACAATATCCTAAAAGGGCTTAGTAAACTTGGTTTAACTAAAAATGCAAAATCAGCCCTTACTTCAACATTAGTCTCAAGAGGTGCTGCAAATACTATTGCTGGTGCTCCTCTTACTGTAGCAGCAGCTCAAGATGAAGAGGGTAATATAAACCCTGAAGATTTAGCGACAGGTTTACTAATAGATGGTATCGCTGGATCTATTTTTGCTGGTGCAAGCATTAGTACTAAAAAAGGTGCAAGAGATGCGCTAAAAACTGTTTCTAAGCTGACCAGGAACCTTTCTAAGAGGACTTCGATTGCTCAGGACGCATTGGTGAAACAAAGACAAGCAAGAGACTTTGTAAAGAAAGAGGAAGCTGAGTTTCGAACAATAACCAAACCTCAAGAACTTGAAGCTGACAAAATTAAAGTTGCTGATAACCTAGCAAATTCTAATGAAAGTATAAGTACTGATGCTAATAAAATACTCAAAACTGGAGACTTCATAGAAGACAAAGTTGAAGACTCGACAAATAAAATCTTCCAAAAAGTCAGGGAAGGATATGCAGCAAGAGGTGTAGAAAAAGACACCCCTATATTAGATACAATTCTTCAACCATTAAGTAGTAGAATCTCTAAAATTTCCCCAGTATTAAGAGGAGCTTTAAGAGAATTTGAATTTAACAGCTTGTTAAAACCAAGAGAGTATATAAAGCAAACAGAACCTTTCTTAAGAAAACTAAAGCTTATTCGACCTGAGGACAAAAAGCTATTAAAGAGATACTTGGGAAATGGTGATAACAATAATGTAAAAAGACTCTTATCCAAATATGAAGCTGGCAAAACACAAGGGATATCAGAAGACTTTGAACATGTTGGTAATGTTCTAGGTGACATATATACAAAAGCCAATGATGCAGGAATGGACGTAGGTCATATGCAGAACTATTTCCCTAGGCAGGTAAAGGATTACGACAAACTAGCAGAACATTTAGACTTTAATACTAAAAAAGATCTTCAAACATTATTCTCTGAAAAAGCCTTAGAACTAAAGCGAGATTTATCCCCAAATGAAAAATCTGAAATCACAAATAAATTTTTAATGCAAAGAAGACAATCTTCTAAACTTGGATTCACAAAGGCAAGAAAGATTGATACACTAGACGGTCTTGAAGATTTCTATCAAGAACCAGAAGAAGCTTTATTAAGATATATAAATGGTATGTCTCAAGAGATTGAGGCTAGAAACTTTTTAGGTAAAGGGAATGATCTTAATACTTCCATTGGACATAAAGTTAGTCAACTATCAGATGAAGGTCTG
Source organism: Candidatus Caenarcanales bacterium (assembly GCA_013216135.1). GTDB lineage: Bacteria > Cyanobacteriota > Vampirovibrionia > LMEP-6097 > LMEP-6097 > DT-14. The sequence continues at coordinate 39,334 of JABSOS010000004.1, read as the reverse complement.
ATCAAAGCTGAAGATGAGCAAAGGCTTATTGAACTTTTACAAGCTAGATTCTTGAACAATAAGAAGTCAGCGATGCCAATCTTCAATAAACTTAGAAATGTTGTTTACGCTTCAACAATTGGGAACCCAATTTCAACTATTACTCAGTTTAGTGACCTCGCTCTCTCTGCTTACAGAAATGGATTATTTGAAACCATAGGTGCAATGGTCACTCCAAAGAAGATAAAAATTGAAGATATCGGTGTTGATGACATTGCTGCAGAACTTGGTGATCCAGATAATGCAAGTAAATTCTTGAATAAACTCTTTGATGTCACTGGGTTTAAAGCAATAGATAAACTTGGTAAAGAGACAAATATTAATGCAGCTTATAAGCAACTAAGAAAAGCAGCAAAAGCAGCCCCTGATTCAAAACAATTCCAAGAATTGATCGAAGAACAAGTTAGTGTTTTTGGACAGAAAGAACAACTCCAGGACTTAGTATCGGCTCTTAGGAATGATGATCCATTAAATGAAAATGTTAGATTAGCTGTATTCAATAGACTTTCAGAGACACAACCTATTAGTCTATCTGAAATGCCTCAAGCTTACATTGAAAATCCTAATGGAAGAATCATTTATGCATTAAAGTCTTTTACTCTTAAACAACTTGACATGCAAAGACAAAGATTCATAAACAGAATAACTAGGGCTAAAATAGCTAAGGAAGCAGCAAGTGGAGTTGCAGACTATGCTAAATTCGTAACACTTTTTGGTGGAGCAACACTTGGAGTTAATGAAGCAAAAGATTGGATTCTTGGAAGAGAAACAAAATTACCTGATGCAATGATGGACTCAGCTCTTCAAACCCTTGGAATGAGCAAATACAATATTTATAGATTTAGAACAACTGATCCTTCAAAAGCAATCTTAGATTTCTTCATACCACCATTCCAAATGCTGTTAGACGATCCTGTAGCAGACTTAACAGGAATGTATACAGGTGAATTAACCAACCCACTTAAAGCAAGGTCTGTGAAGAATGTACCAGCTGTTGGAAAAGTGATTTACTGGAAAGTTGGTGGGGGAAGAGATAAAGAGCTTAGGAAGAGATTGAAAGGTGACCCACGGTCACTTACTTCAAAAGAAAGAAAAGAGGCAAAAAGACTCCAAAGAAAAAGATCTAAATGGCTCAAAAAAAAGAGAAGAGATAAGGCAAGAGCTGAAAGGAAGAAGAGAAGAAAACGTTGATATTTTTGAAGTAGGAGATAAGTATGGTTGATAAATCAAGCGTTTCTATTCCATCAACATCAGCGTTAAATAAATTTACTAATGGTAAAGGTAATACCATTGATGCCAATCTATTAAACCCTAACTTTTCATCATTGCTAGCAAATATTATAACTATAGCTGGGGTTATAAAAGAGCAAATGCCTGAGCTAAAAGTTGAATCAATCTATACAGCTCTTCAAGAATTTCAGGCTGGGATAAAAGCAGATAGTATAAAAGAATCAACAACAGGTGCAGACATCTTACTCTCAACTGATGGTTCAGGGAAAGTAAGATATGATGACGGTAACTCAGCTGATACAGAAATTGCAACTCATAGTTATGTAACATTAAATGCTGGTAACATCCCTTCAGGTGGAGCGAATGATGAATTCTTCAGAGGAGATGCAGCCTGGGCTTTACCTGCAATACCAGTGACACCAATTTCCACCAGTACAACAACTGATATCCCATTAGAAGAGGGAAGAATCTATAGAGTTAATACGAGTGGAGGTTCTATTACACTTCACTTACCAACTTCGTTTACAAAACCAATAGCATTTTTAGTAGAAGACGGTTCTAGCTGGGCTGATAACAATTTCACAATTAATGGAAATGGAACAGATATTGTTGTACAGAATAGTGATCTTACAAAACTTGATCCATCTGCAACAGTTTCAGTAGTAGTAGATAAATCATTCATGATTTACCCAGGTTCAACAAACAGAGTTTTAAAAGGAATTTGACATGAGTACAACTGAAGGATTAGCAGCAGGTGCAGGTGGAGGCTTAGAAGCAGAAATTGAACTAGAAGCTGGTGAAGATCTGATTGTTAACGACAATTGGTTTATAGGCGCCGACGGCAAAAAATATAAATTTAGGAATGAATTTAATGGCACTCAAAATATCAATAGTTTTTATCCAGGAGCCTCAACAGTTAATGACTTATACCTACCTGGAACTTTAGGTGTAGTGGCATTTATGGATAAAGATGTAAACAAAATTCTTTGGATTGGAAGATCTACACTTGATGCCTCTTTTGGGGCTGGAATATCCACTGTTGATTCATCAACTGGTCAAATTACAGTTAATGCATTCACGGACAGTGGAAATACCTTAAATAGTAGCAGCTTATATTTTCACAAACTATCATCAAATAAGGTTTTAGTACTAAGTAAGTCAGGTACTTCACTTGAAGGAATAATTATTGATTACAGTGGTTCAATACCAATTTTTGGAAGTAAAGCTACAGTAAATACAACAAACTTAAGTGGAAGTCTTACAGCAACTATTTACGATCTTGGATATGACCCTATAAATAATAAGATCATTTTTACATTTGGTGAAAACTCAAATTTCTTTTCAATAAGAGCGATAACAGCTACAATATCAGGAAATAATATCAGCTGGGGATCTGTTGAAATTGTTGACTTTGTAGGCTATACAAGCAATCCTACTGTTGGGAGATTATTTTTTGATAATGTAGAGGGGAAATTTATACTAGTTTATAAATCTAGAAACTCAAATAATGCTCAAATTAAAACATGTTCAATTGATATATCTGGAGGTTCAATTTCTGTAGGATCAGTATTAACCTTAACAAGTGATGGATCAGCAGCAAATACAGATTTTTTAGATAGTGCAAATGGAACAGAATTTGCAAAATTAGGCAATGGTAATTATTTAGCTTGTAGTTATTTCAACTATTCACTTGGGAAATGGTATGCATCAGTATTAAGAGTTCAAAGCGGAGGGGCAAACATTCTAAGCACCACTGTTGAACTTAGGGATGGAGGAAGTAACATTTCATACTCAGATGCTACACCTCTGATTGCAGTTGGAAATAATGGAGAATTTATAGTAGGTGGAAAACCAAGTAATAGTTCAACAGATTATTTATATAAGCTTACATTTAATGGAACAACATTGAGCATAGATAAATTAATAACGAATGGAAACTCAAACACTATACAGCATAATTTAATTAACACTATTGACCAGATAGTTTTACATAATACAAAAAGGGAATCTGAAACATTGAATACAGCTCAGGTCTTTGATTTCTCGATCAATGATGAAATACAAGGTTATTATGATTTAGAACCAATGGGGGTTTCTCTCCCCTATATAAGAGGCTACACTGGAAGAAATGGTCAAAAAGATTGGATTAAGTCATCTAATGGTGTAGCTATCTTAATGGATACAAGTAGTTATACTCCTGTATTAATCACCGATGAAGGTAAATCTATGCCAATCATTCCATTAGGGACAATTAAAGAAAATGTATCTAGTGGTAATACTAGTAAGGATTTAGTGAAGCTAAACAAGCAAGGTATAAAAGCACAGAATTTTATTGCATCAGGATTAAGACCACCATCAAGCTATTACTTGAATGGAGAATCATTAAAGTGGTACGCATCCAGTAATTCGGATACATCATTTAACGATGAATACATTGGTTATAGCCCTTTTGATGATAACTTAATTATTAACTCAAATAATGCCAAGGAGACTTAAGAATGAAAGATCCATACTACAATCCACCAATGAAGATTGAAATAAACTTAAAAGATTTCTTCACAGACATGATGGGAACACCTTTTTATCAACCACTAAGAGACTACGTAAAACAAGATCCTATGCTTTCTGTATTTCTTGCTGATGGAGTTTTAAATGAACGAGAATTTGAAGCATTAAAAGCTCAACTTGGTCTTGATTACAGGAATGGCAAAATTGAGAAGGATTTATACAGACTCATCTTAGAAAGATTTGGAAATCTATTAAAGCCAGTCTAAAAATTCAAGACCGTTAATCTATGGCTATGATTTGATTATGAGCAAGATACAGACTGACTCTACAAAAAACTTTGGTCTTCCATATATCACTCTTGGTGGTAAAAATCATCTTATCCAATTCAATGGAACAGCTAAGAAAAATGCAGAGGCTTTTGAAAAAGAGGTTAGAGCTATCGAAGTAAGAGCAACTCAAGCCTGTTATATAAAAGTTGGTGATTCTGATGTTGTTGCAACTAATGCTGATACTTACCTTGCAGCAAACGATACAAGACGCTATGGAATAGATTCAAACAACAGGTACATCTCAGCCCTAAGAGTTTCCTCAAATGGAGATCTAAGAGTCACAGAAGGAAAGGCTTAGAGAACTTCTATAAAGACTCCAGGGTTTTCTTTGTCGTATTCATAGTCTTCAAAACAAGGCTTTAAATAATCTGCATTATCGTCTTCTAGCCACTCACATTCTTGCATTAAGTCAGCAACAATTTGAATAGCATTATGATAATCAAACCTATGCTTAGTACCTCTAACAAACTTAAAAGATATTGTATAAGGTGGTAACTTACCTTCGATAAGTTTGTAAAAATCAGCTTTCTTTTCCTTATAATGTCTCTTAGTTTTTTTAACATAAGCTTGAGTTGTTTTAGAGTGGACTAGGAACTTACCAGTCCACTGTTTAGAATTTTTTGATGATGGGACATTCCCTGGTATAAAAATCTTTGTCATCTTAAATGTAGGTGCACAAGCAGCTATCAAAGGAGGAGGGGATATAACTACTCATGCACCAATACTTATCACCATTATTGTTACAACAGTTCTTGACCAGTAGATTTTAAATGTAAAGATTAATTAAGTAGTGCTTACAATAAGGATATGGAAACTGCTACTAAAACCGAGCTGGTTAAATCTATAGCAGAGTTAATAATGCTTACCGATGGTATTGGGGGCAGTAGTGGAATGATAATAGCTGCTTTGTTACTACATAAGGTTTCACAAATTTTCAGTTCAATAGAAAAGAAATTAAGCTCATGTGAATCTAAGCTAAACATCTTAATGGATAGAAAGGATAGGGTGAAATAATGTGGATTCTAGATTGCATAGCGTATAGTACTTTTATAACGGCAACCATCTTCTTCTTTGTAGAGTGTGATCGTATTGAAAAAGTAGATAGAAAAAAACAGGTTAAAATTATTGAGCAAAGAAGTTCAAACAATATTCACCTGAATAGTAATAGAAAATTAGCTAACTAAGAAGCTTAATCTTATAGCCCCCACCATCACTTTTAAAGTCTTCAATATCAACTTTAAAATCTTCAAAGTTTTCTAAGAGTCTTTTCCTAGCCCTCTTTTTCAAATTCCTAATCTGCTTTCTTTTATGACAATCATCTAAATGGAAACATTGTCCATATATTGCTTCATATAACTGAAGAGAGGTTAATTTATTTGGGTAAGCATCCGCCAACTCAGCTAAAAAAATATATTCAAGCATAGAAAATATAGGCGACCGAAGCCGCCTAGCAAGGTTGCTAACCAAGGGTAATGCGCCTCTATGTGGTTGACCACACTATGTGGGTTAATGTCTCTCTAATAATTCACAGCAATTTTTAAGTAATTCTGATAATTCACCAGCTCTGCAACTGTGCTGTTCTACAAGTGCTTGATTATTGTCTTTGCACTCATCAATAAGATCATAGTTATCAGGACAAGCTGACTGATTATACATCTTAGATTCTTCAAGACTCAAAGAGGTTTTACAAGATTCTAACCCTAAATCTCCATATAAGGTAATTAATTGACATATGGTTTCCAATCCCTCACTTACCTTTGTGTAATATTGAATTGGCTCCATTTCTTGGTTTTCTACTTTATTCAAGTACTCATTTAAGCTGTGCAATTTCTGCTCTGTTTTGTCTAATAAGTCATCAAATTCATTGTGCATGTTTACTAAATCACTCTCATCTATATGTTTAACAATCTCTTCAGTAGTTTTCAAATACATAGTCTTTCCTCCGAGAATAACCTCTCATTATCAATAACTGGGATAAAGCTTCCTGTTATATGCTCCAGTTCACTTGCAAAAATTGGTGCATCTTCAGCAGCGATATAAGATCTTCGAGTAAGTTCTTTAATTTCTGAAAATAACTCACTTCCATAATCTCTTTTTATTACCCCTGTTTCTACCAAACCTTTAATCTTTGACTTGATTTCCATAGTCAACTCTTCTATCTTTATATTGTTTTCAAGCATAGCCATAGCCTGCTCATGCATAATCTCGTTCATGATCATCCTTTATATTTATTCTTTAATCTAATCAACAGAACCAGTAAGCATTTACCAATCCTTTCTCGTGTACTTTTTAAATAGTCAAAACAAAAACTAATGGGAATCCAATTAATGCAAATAGCACTAGTGGAAATTCATTCTTGTACTTCTCCAAGAATTTGTTTATCAACGACATCAATTACTCCTTTGCTCATTTTTGGCAAAAAGATCCCCCTCTTGAAATACAAAGCTAATCTTTGCTAAGATAACTTGTATTAACCAATCCAAGGTTGATTTAAGTGCAAGATGGGTTCAAGCTTCCAAAAACTTCCGAGCCCTCTTGCTTTCTTTTTGCTTACTAATTACCAAATAAAGATATCCACGCAACCTACTAGCCACGATTGTGGTATAGTGATAGAGTAAATTTTAAGAGCCTGGGTTTTTGTTCGAATGCACCCATTGCTCAAATTTTAAGGGTTGGGTTTCACGTGCCGTGTACCTGACCCTTTTCTTTATTCAGCTTTAAAAATTTTTCTCAACGTGCCGTGTTTCAAAAAATTCTTACATTTCAAATGTACCATGATTTTTTTATTTATAGCCCTCAGAGAAGAAGTTTTTTGAAGTTATCTTAATGCCAACTTCGGCTGTTTTGCCAGAATTTACCTTAAAGCTACCAGTCTTGCATAGCCTCAACCACTTCATCTTCAGAGGTTCTACAATAAGATCGAGTTGTCTTCAAATCCGCATGACCACAGGCAATCTGCAAATGTACCATTGGCTTACCTTCATTAGCATTTAGTGTAACAAACGCTCTACGTAACGCATGAGGAGAAACCGTGTAACCAAGTTTCTTAGAAAGCCATCTATATTTTTTAGAAATCAAATTCCTTGTAACTGGTTCACCATCTTTATTTACAAAGAAATTATCACTTTCACTGTATGGTCTTTGATGTAAATATTTAACCAATTGAGATTTAGTTTCTTTATTCAAACCCACTCTGCGATTCTTATTCCCCTTACCCAAGTAAACAGAGAGGCAAGAATTCTCAAGGTCAACATGTGAGATTTTAAGATCAACAATTTCCTGCAACCTTAGTCCAGTATTAAGTATCAATACCGTTATCGTCTTACTCAAAATCTTCGAGTATTTATCAACAGCGAGCCCATCAATAGTTTCAAAAACTTCAGCAACTTGCTTTTCATTGATATGCGGTCTCTTAGCGGGAAATAAGCGTTTAGGTGCAAGCTTTTTAATACTTTCTCGCTCTTCATTATCCATCAAACCTTTTTCAACCAAGTACTTAGCAGCACTCATAATTGCATCATATATATTTTTCCTAGTACTATACTTCCTTGGGTGTATTATCTGAAGCACCTTCCTGAAATTCTCAAGTGAAATACTTGGATTATCTTGATCCAGTGTTTCAACATAGAGTCCAAAATAGTACTTGTATAACTCGATTGTTCGATCAGAGTAGGGTTTTCCAGTTAAAGAACCAGCACGCCCCCATGCGAGCCATTCTTCCATCCAATAATATACTTCCATAAGCTTCCGGTAATCATTATGCAAGATAAGATCTGGGTCGATCAAGTCACAATCGCTTTTTTTATGTTTTCTTTCAAAATAATAATCTATTAACTTTTCGTTTTTAGGCAACAAAAAAGCGGCCTCTTTTTTCAAAGAAGCCGCTTCATTTTTAATGGCTCCCAAGACTGGATTCGAACCAGTGACCGATCGGTTAACAGCCGATAGCTCTACCGCTGAGCTACTTGGGATCAACGCTAAAATATAATACCACGCTTTCCCCATTTATCAATATTAATATTCAATAAATTCCAAAAAACTTTAAATTTCCCTCATTTTCAAGCTAGAAACCCACTCCAGGTAATATAATATACATTAAGTAGTATTACTTTTTTATACTTCATAATGAAAAAGCTCTTATTAATTCTTAGTATCTGGACCTTTGTCCTTAATGCCTTTGCTTCAAATAATGTCGAATTAATTGATTTTAACGGCTATAAAGCTTGGGAGGAGAAGTATTCTGCTGAATCAGACTTAAGCGTCATCCACTCAAAAGAAACGGCTATATATAACACTGCAACGAAATCTTTTGATGCTTTGAGCTTATGCACCGGTGACACTAAAGAGTACATCGTTAAACTCAAAGAGAATAAGCGTTTACAGTTTTTATCTCTTTCCTCATCTGGCACAGCATCTACTCAAAACGAAAAGTCGTTAAAGAGGATGCTAAAGAAATATAAGTCGCACAAAAGAATTAAAACTAAAAAAGTCTTTAATAAACAGAAGTTCACAAAATTATCAAAAAAGAAAAAAAAGAAATTAAAGAACAAACTTAAATTCAATACAGTATTTTCAAATTCACAGATTAACAGGTATGGAATTGATAGGGTTTTCACCCTTAATTTCTCTGACCTCGATTGCATTTCTATTAACGAAATAATTAAAGACCTAGAAAACAATCCAGCAATTGATTACATTGAGCCAAATGCAAAGGTTCAATTATATTCTAATCCAAATGATCCTTTCTGGAATTCAAACAGTGAGAACTGGGCATTTAGTTACCCTGAAATGTGGGCAGCTAAACAGATAAACCCAGAAGCGGCATGGGATTTAGGTTACAAGGGAGAAGGAATTCACGTAGCAATTATTGATACTGGTGTAGATTACAATCACCCTGATCTTTGGGATAATATTTGGATTGACCCGGGTGTAGTCAATGACAGGAATGAAGACCTTAAAGTTAACTTAGATGATGTTGATTTAAACGGTAATAAGTTCATAGAAGAAGATGAAATCATTCCTGGAATGACCGGTTATAACTACATTTCAGAAAGCCATAATCCAATTGACACTCATGGTCACGGAACTCATATAGCAGGAACAATTGCAGCAGTCGCAAATAACAACTTAGGTTTAATAGGTATCTCTCCAGATGCAAAAATTATTCCAATAAAGACTTTTACAAACTTTGGTGGATCTTTTACAGATATTGCAAATGCAATTATTGATATAACAGATAAATTTTTAAACAGTGCTGAGATAAACACTCTCGTAATAAACCATTCATACGGTGGTAGAGCAAGCAACCTTCTCAAAGACGCGTTTAATTATGCAAATGATGCAGGTATCATAAACTTTGTAGCCGCTGGAAACAGCTCTGATGATGCAGCGAACTATAGCCCTGCAAATTTTGATTCAGTCATTACCGTTGGTTCTAACACTTATGATAAAAAGATATCTTCATTTTCTAACTACGGTGCAAGTGTAGACCTTAGCGCCCCCGGTGGAGGTGATGCTAACAATGGTAGAGAAGGTAATATTGTTTCTACTGCAAGCAAAGTTTCATTTATTTTAGATCAAAGACCAGGAAGTAGGATGGATCCATTTGGAGATGATCCTTATGTGTATAAAAGGATCGCTGGAACTTCGATGGCTTGTCCTCACGCCCTTGCAGCAGGAGTTTTATTACTCAGCAAGAACCCTAATTTAGCTAAAGATGATTTGAAAAATATACTAGCTAATTTTGTTACCCCTCTTTCAGAGAACCCTTCAGCTGCATACCCTAAAGGTATTATTGATATTTCTCAAGCAATTTTAATAGATAAAGCTCCTCCTAATATAGAAGCTTTAAATTTAGAAGACACTATAGAAGGGGCTGTCTTCACTTTCACAGCTAAGATCACAGCGACAACAAACGGTGCAGCTGCTAGCTCAGCTACAGTGGAACTATCTTCCGACTCACAAACTTGGTCTTCCCCTATTCCACTAACAAAAGATAGTGACAGATTTAGTTCTGAAATTGATTTATTCCCTTTCCCTGAAGGAAAAATATATTTCAGAGTTACTGTTATTGATGATGAAGAGCAAAGCTCAAGTAAAGTATTTTCTTCTAACTATAAAAACTCATTTGCAATATTTCCTTCCCCAGGAGATTTTCTTGGAAATAAAGCTGACATTGAAGTGAAAATGACTATCCCTCCAAGCGCTGACTCTTATACAATTGAAAGATCATCAGAATCTATGAGTGGTGCTTGGACAAGTGAAGGGATAATAATTCCAGAAACAGTTACAGACAATCTCGTTGCAACAATACCCGCTGAAGACCTAGAAGCAGATGCAATGAATATAGTTAGAATAAGGCTTAACTTCTCTGGAAATGAAACGATAGGTGAGCCTATTACATTTTATGTAGACTCTAAGTTAAAAGCAGGCTATCCAAAACTTATTAAAAGAGAAAATAGTAACCTTATCCCTCTAAGGCAGTCAACAATTGATGCCTTAATTATTGAAAACTTTGATGAAGATGCTGAGCTTGAAGAACTTGTTCACTTTGTAGGCTATAACTTAGATGAAGAATTAAGACACGAATTACTATTTTTTGATGGTAATAGTAATGAGCTATGGAAGAAAAATTTTTATGTGGAACAATTAAAAGCTTTTGCTGATGACTATGACTTTGACTCAACTAAAGAAATATATGCTTTTGTTCTCCCAGAAAACGAAATAGGAGAACCTTTTAAACCTGAGTTTAGAATTTTCAATTCAGCAGGCGAAGACATCTTATCTTCACCAATTGCACTTAAAAATGAGAGCTTAAGCACAAGTAGATATCTAGGTCCATTTGCTTTTAGACTCTTAGACACTGATAAAGATGGTAAAAAAGAATTATTTTCCCTAGACTTTTCAGGAGGAGGAGTCATACATCAATATAATTTAGAAACAGGAGAAATAATTAAAGAGGTCCAATTAAATAAATCTTTAGCAGCTGTTCGCCCACTTGCTTTTGGTAACTTTGATAGCGATGATGATATTGAATTACTTTATTTAGACTCAGATAAATTTATAAATGCTGTTGATATTGATACTGGTAACTCTATAGAGAATATGCCATTTGAATCAAACTTATATAATTTCTTTCGTAACGCTCACTTCTCTGTGGCTGACTTAGATAGGGATGGCATAGACGAAATTTTAGTTGACGGTATTGAGTGTATTCCTCCATTTGATAAAGCTTCAGAATGCAGTAGAGGCAGAGTAAGTAACTTCATCATTAAAACCAGTGATGCATCTATTAAAAAACTTGAAGAAGGTGGTAAAAATAGTGTTATAGCTACAAACTTCGATGAATATGCAAATCTTGAATCAGTAAGTCTAAAACATGACCAATTTACAGTGTTTAATTCCTCTGGTGAAACTCTTCAAAAACCTTCACCCAAAACTTCTGCTAAAGAAATTTTCTGGGTTTGGAATAGTGACACTGCGATATCAAATGATTTTAATAATGATCAGAAACAGGACATTGCCTATGTTTATGGCTACCTAGATGGACCTGCCTTTACTAACTTTGATTATTCTGAAAGTGGTGGAATCTATTTCTATGACATACAGACAGGAGCTCCTATAGATATGAATCCAAGGCAAGATTCAACACAAATATTTTTACCTCCTAAATTTCCACTTAGATTTTCAAGTAATACTTTCTTAGCCTCAAGCGCTAGCTACCCTATTATTAAAGACATTGACAATGACTCTAAATTAGAATTATTCACCTACAGAGATCTCATTGCAAGCCCCCACGAGGTTGACAATGCATCATCAATTGCAAATATTAAACCATGGTCTGCAATTTATGCCTGGGATCTAGAGATAGATAAAGATTCAAGTAAATATAACTGGCATGATTATCGTTATGACAGTGCTAGGTCTGGTCGCTTAAAAATTGAAAATGATACACTAGCACCTGAACCTGGAGATTTAGATAGAGTAATTCCATCTAGTCCCAAAATTACGAGTATCGGTTACAGTCATTCACAAGTAACAGTATACTGGAGTGCTGGCTCTGATAATGCAACAGAGCCTAATAAACTAAGTTATAGAGTTTATCGTGACTCAAATGAAATAGCCACTGTAGATAATGGAATCTTGAGCTACCAAGACAGTAACGTAACTCCATCAACAACCTACACATATAATATTTCTACTATTGATAAAGTGGGAAACGAATCACAACTATCTAATACTTTCACAATAACTACTCGCCCAGCTCCACCTTCAGCTCCAAATCCACCTCCAACAACACCGAGTCCACCACCAACTCCTCCAAGCCCACCTCCAACGCCACCAAGTCCACCACCAGCTCCTCCGAGCCCGCCTCCTAGCAACCCTCAACCAGAACCAGACACAGAAGCACCTCGTGCAACCATAATCACAAGCTCTGAAATATTTAATAATGGTGTTCGCATAAGCTGGAACCCTTCATCTGACAACGAAAGCCAGCCTACAAATATTCGCTACATAGTTTTAAGAGATGGAGCAGATATCACGACCATTGTGAATCAAACCTTCTACATAGACTCAACAACAAGTAAAGGTAGTTCGTATTTATATTCAATTATCGCCATCGATGAAGCAGAAAATATGTCGATCCCCTCACCAAACTTTCTCGTCACCGTTCCAGCTCCACCACCACCTAAAACTCCAGAAGAAATAATTCAGGAACAGGCAGAAAAGGAAATAGAAGAGATTGTTGATGAGAATCAAAATGGAACACTTCAAATAAATGAAATCATAAATATTGAACTTGAAATTAGAAAAAACCTTTTTGATATTAGAAGACGAGGTCTAAGTAATCAAGATTTCAGATTTGACTTTAATAATGATCAAATAGTGAATTTTGTTGACTATAATTTATTTAGGAATCACCTTAGCATTAACAATCCTAGCTATATTAATTTCACAAAATTACTGAACCTTATAGATAAAAATGTAAATCTAAGTATTAGCCAGCGTGAATTTAAAAGAGCAAGAAAAAGATATAGAAGACTAGAAAGACGATACACGAGAAGTGGTCGTATACCTAGTAAATTCCAAACATGGGATTTAAATAGAGATGGTGCCATTGATAGTCAAGACACCCAATATCTTCAGTTAATACAAATCAACTTGTAAAAACTTCCTCAAAAAGCAAAAAAATTCAAAAAACACGTTTAATACTCCAAAATTATGGGTATATAATATTCATAGCAAAATTACAGATTTGTACATTAAACGAAAAGTCAAAGGCTTTTCGTTTTTCCTTTTATGGAGTAAATATAGGCTAAGCCAAGCAATCTATAACCAAGCTTTACACAATGGTCATCTAAGTTCATTCTATCTAAATTCTCAAACATTTAACCTAGTTCATTTTTATATATTTCGGTCAATAAAATCTACGTGAAGAAGTTCAAATTTCGGCTTGATGCCGTATTGAAATACAAGAAGATCCTTAAAGATAAGCAACTTGCGCAATACAACAAAGCGTTAGGTGCATATAAGGACGTAGAAAATAAAATTAATGACCTAGAGCAACAACAGGAAAATGTTTATAGCTCTATGGTCCAGAATGCGCAGGATGGATTCAGTTTAATTCAACACCAAGGTAAAGAGATCGTTAACCAGAAGCTTCATCATGAAATGAATGTAGAGAAAGTAAGGCTCGCTAAACGTAAGAAACTAGTTCAGGTAGAGCAAAAAAAATTAGTTGGCTACGCAAAAGACGAGAAAGGGATTGAAATTTTAAAAGAAAATGCGCTTGAAGAGTACAAACAAGAACTTTTAGCTGAGGAAATAAAGGAAATAGACGATATAGTTTCAACGCGCTTCAGGGTTAATGATAATTAGTTATGCCGAACTTTCTAAATACAGTAAATAACTTAAATCCTGTTGAATTTTCACTAAGAAGCTCAAACTTAGGCGTTCAAAAAAGACAGTCCGTGATTAAAACGAAGAACACTGAAAATGTAAACACAAGGTCTTCAATGCAAGAGAAGCCACGTGATAATAATCTTAAAGCTCAAACCCAAAACACAAAAGAACGTACAGAGAGCAAGTCAGAATCAAATAAAGAAAAACAAGATTCAACTTTAAGAAGTGATTCTGTTAATGAAAGAAAAGCTGAACGTAAAGAAGAAAAAGCTCAAAAAGATACTGAAGTAAAAGAAGTCAAAGACAGAGTCTTAAAGAAAGAAACTTCAGAAACCAATTCAGAAACAGAAAAAGATTTCAAAAAAACCTTGACTGAGAAAAGTGATTCAAGCTCAGATGACAAACCATTCCTTGAAAAAATCGATGAGAAAGATTTAGAAGAAGGAGTTCAAGATCTAATCCAAGCAATAATCAGCATGGTCCAAGAGTTAAGTGATGACACTCAAAACAAAGTAGAGATTGATATTAATGTTGATATTAATATTGATAAAACTATTGATATTGATGTTGACTTAGAAGAAGCAGCTAATTTAGATCCTAACCTTTTAACGAAAATGGCAGCTGAAGGAAATAAAGATATTTCAAGTTCAGCTATTAGTGACCTACTTCAACAATTCGCCGACACTATGAAATTAGAAGGTGAAAGTGCTGAACCTGAAAAACTTTTAGAAATAGTAAACCAACTCCTTAACTCTGAATCTTTTGCAGACTTAAAACCATCTGAAAAAATTGATTTAGCGCAGGAACTCAATAGTTTACTTAGTGAGAAGATTGATGCACTAAAAGAAAAAATCGGAGATTTAATTCGTAATGTAGATTTAGAGAACCTTTCATTAAAGGATATAGATCTAGATGATGATCATGACGTCAAACTTGATGACAATATTCAAAGCAAGTTAGAGTCAATCATTCAGCTCGGAGAAAAAAGTGAAACTTTAGACGCTCTTAGGAAAATGTCAGATAAGCTTGCAAAAGCTTTAGATACTTTAGAAAAAGGATTAGAGAAACTAAATCAAGTCCAAAACCGTTTACCAGATCATATCAGAGAAAAGGTAATAAACATTTTAGAACCTAAACTCGACAAGCTTCTAGAAAAGTTTAATGCAGAAATCATTGAAGATCCTTCTCTTAACGCTGAGCCTGAGTCTCAATTTGGCTTAGGCTTAGAATCCTTTGACTTAGAAGATTTCAGCAAAGATTCTTCTTCTAAAGATCAAAACAGTAATAACCCTGTAAACCTCTTATCAAAAGACATCAAGATGGTTATGAAAGGGACAAAAGCTACTAAGATTAACACGAGGATGAAAGCTACAGAGTTCGTAAAGAATATACCAGAGATGGTTAAAGAAACTCCAGCAAATTCTACTAAAGAATTAAAAATCAGACTTAACCCAGAATCTTTAGGTACAGTAGATGTCAGCATCACAAAAAATGCAAACCAACAACTCTCAATTCAGCTCACAGTCAATAATGACACTGCTGACAAAGTACTACGTCAAAAAATCTTAGAGTTAACAGCAAGCTTAGCTGAAAAAGGTGTTTCGATTGAAGATATTAATGTAAGCAAGTCAGAGAGTGGTGGTGCAAATGCACAGGGGCAAAACCCTAACAATCAAAACTCTTTCAATGAAGCTAGCGAGGAACAAAGAAAACAACAAAACAGTTCAGCTCGCCAAAACACTACAGAAGCAAGTAAAGATCAAAGAAGCTTCCAGAATGAGCTTCTCGGAATTTTAAAGAAATAATCAAGGAAAATAAAAGGACAGTAAATGGCATCAGAAATCGGTGGAATCATAGATCAAGCATTAGTAGAACAGGCAGTTGAGCAGACTAGAATTAATGGTACTGCAGAAAGTGAGTTTGACCCTGATATGTTTATTAAACTCTTATCAGCGCAGCTTCAAAACCAAAACCCTTTTGATACCGTTGAAACAGAACAAATCGTTCAACAACAAGCTATTATCGCTCAAGTTGAGCAGTCTGCAAAGCAGGTTGCAACAATAGAAGAGCAAACTGAAACATTAAACGCTCTTTCTGACAGCATCGGCTCTGAGCTTGCAAGTATCAACCAAAGTATTACTGAAATTCGTGATTTTATCATTAGTAACCCTGAAGAAGATGGGGGTGCAAGCTAATGCAATTCATGAATACACTTGTAGGGACAGCCGCAACAAGAGTTGGGAAGGCTGTATTTAACCAGGTAAGAAAGTCACTTGAAGGTTTAACAAGCGAATCAAAAGCCTTAGATGGTTTTTCTAATGTTTTAAATCGCTCTGGTCGCTCCACTAGAGCTAGTCAAGAGATCAACTTAGCTGACATTGATTTAAGCCCAGAAGAACTTAACATGGTAATGAAGCTACGTGAAATCGCTTTAAATCAAGGGCAAGATTTTATTGAGTTTGAACTTCAAAATCAAAACTTCAAAATGGATGTCGAAACCATGGATATGAGAGCCGTCTAGAAGACCAGATCTTAAGCAAATTTCTTACTATATCTTTGCATAGCAAAGTAAGTCTGTCCGCTTTGAATAAAACCACTTACTATCATATAAATTAACGCTCCAGCTGGAAGCGGAATAAATAGCATCATTCCTGTCATCATCACTGGCATCATAGTCGACATAGATTTTTGCATCATAAGCTGAGGGTCAGCTTCAATTTGTTTAGGGTCATCTGGTAATTTAGGAGCGTTTAATCTAGAAGACATCCAGATACTAAGACCGAATAAAGCTACTAGAATAAGGATCTCATAGTTAATAGTTCCTGTTTTAGAGTTATAAGCACCAGTAACACCAAAGTCTTTAATAAATAAGAATGAATCACCTTCTAGCTTAGCTGGTAAGTGAGCTTGAACTTTAGCTGAGCCGCCTGCTTTCTTTGCTATTACTTTAGCTGTACCATTAGGAAGAACTTCGATATCAACGTATTCATTAAGTTCTTTATCACCGAAGAAATCCCATTTAATCTCAGTAGGGATAAATTCTGCTTCTCCCATTAACTTCTTCGTTTCAATAACAAATTCTTCACCTTCGATTAAAGTTACACCTTTAGTATTTAAAGCGATTCTCGCCCTATTTCCTTCAGCATCTACGAAGATCTCAGCTTTACTAGCTGGTTTGATTTGTTTTTTATGAGCTTCAGCTGCTGTTACTACTTTAATATCAGAAAAAATAGCTTTGTCTTTAAATGGAGTTCCAGAGAAGGTCCAGAATAAACCGATTAAAATCGGCATCTGCACGATAAGTGGTAAACAACCACCAAGAGGGTTAACATTATTCTCTTTATAGAAACCCATCATTTCTTGCTGGAAGCCCATTCTTAGGTCTTGCAGCTTAGCTGGATTATCCTTATATTTTTCTTCTTTCTTTTTAAAATCGTCTTGAAGCTTCTTAAGCTTAGGTTGCATAACCTGCATCGCTTTCGTACTCTTAATCTGCTTAAAAGTAAGCGGCGTAAGAATTAATTTAACTATCGCAGTTAAAAAGACTATTGACCAGCCAAAACTAGCCAAGCCAACTGACTTTAGTAAACCATGCAGTTCATTTAATAATGGTATAAAAACCGAATATGTAATTACAGACAAGTCCATACTATATATAGTGTAGCCTAACATACTCGGGCGTCAGTATGTGATAAGAAAAAGCTAAGTTTTGAAAGTCTTTATCCTCTCTGTACTTTACGAGAGTTATGGTCGTAAAAACTAGTGAATTGCGCAATTTGTTTATTTGAAAAACTAATCGGATCTTTTAATATAATCCATTGAACTTCTTCACTGCATGGAGGGGTAGTTAAAGAGCCTTTATAGTAATAAGCATGCCCTGTAGATTCAAAAACCTTAGCTAGATTTATATGCTTATGATGCGACAGCATCTGTTTACCTTTTTTAACAGGAGCATTTTTCAAAATTCTACCGAAAAAGCGATTATAGTCACCATTCTCTACGAAAGCAGCTAATACTAAAATCTTACCTTCTTTATTTTTATGCACTAAATGCATTTCCATAGGGTAATGTTTACCTTCAATACTATGTTCACTCGGTGCATGAAAATGAAATTGAACGAGATGATAATCATCCGACTCAAAGTTTATATAACTGCCATCTTGATATTCAACTTCTATAAAATGACCATTATTAACTATGTGCAAGTCAGAGCACTCATAATTTAAGCTGTAGTGTTCATTTTCTATGGTTAAACCATTATGTGGGTCAATATTTATAGGTGACTGCTGCTTTCCATCTTCACACAGTTTATACTGCGGATCTAAATCCGCCCACTTACCTGGTCCATGGTCGGTACTGTAGTCCCAGCTTCCTCTATACTTATCCAGACAAGTCTTATGCCCATTTAAACTTGTGCATGCAGAAAGAAAAATCAAAATGAAAAGAGCTAAGCATTTAGCTTTCATGTAAATAATTTTACTCTTTTTTGAATTAATTCTTTATATTGCTGCTTAAAATCTTCACTTAAAAAACTGATATCAATCATCTCTAACCATATGCCTAAAGAAGAAACCATCTTCTTATAGATATTAGATATTTGCTTATCTACTAAACCAAAGCTTTCAAATGCAGCCTGAAAATGCTCAGCCTTAATTTTTTTCTTTTTCCCCATTAAACTTAAAGCCAAATCTTCATCTTCTTCAGGGTTAATAATTTTAGTTGAAAGTAGATCATAAGCTGGGCTCAGACTATAACCGATACCAGGCAAATCTATTAAAGAAAAGTTTTTCAGGTGCATATCAGCGTTACCAGTTATGAAAGAAAAAAGTAGCAGCTCTGTATAGTTGACCAAATCAAGAATAGGGTTAGCTGAATAATTTTTAATTGCTTGGGCGACTTGCTCATAAGAACCATGATATTTATCCTCAGTTAACCTCTCAGTCAATTGACACATATCTTCCATATGTAATTTTCCATTTTTCACTCTATCTATTCGCTTAGTTATATATGCAAGCTTGCCAGATTTAAGACGAATTAAACTATGAGGAACCACTTTGATCTTAGCCAACTGAGCTAAATGCATAGTTAGATCTTCCATCTCAGGCAATTCTGGGTAAAGCTCAGTAGCTGGTTTAAGGATATAGTTCCCAACCAAGTTCACTACAGTAAAACGTTTACTAGACTTTGCTCCAGAGAAATCTTTTTTCAAGTCTAAAGATAGCTTAGCCTGCACTCCAGGTAAAGTTACTTTACTAGTCAAGTTTTCAAAAGCAAGCTTTTCAAAATCACTCTCACTATAAGGAATTTCAGGTGCTTCACTTTGATTAAATATTTTTTTAGCGCAAGCAGGATGAAAATCAGTATCTTCTGAACCTAGTTCCTGATAACAATACAAGCATCTTCTCTTCATTCTTCATTAAATTCCTTAATACTAACGGCACCAATACAATCAGTACAAAGTTTCAGAAGCAAACCCATTCTATCTCTAGGGTTAAGTTTCCAGTTTTTTTCAGCGATATCTAAAAGCCACCCCTCAGGAATTAAGCCATCAAAGAATGGAAACAAGCTGAAGCTACTATATTTCTGTTCTGTAACAGGTAAGGTTTTACTGATAGGTTTTGCAGAATCTTTCTTTAAATATTCCTCTGTATATTGAAAATGATAACCAGTATCATCTTGAGTTAAAACTCCTGCTAAAGAATCATACATAAACACTTGTACTTGCCTCATCTATCCACTACCCCTAACTCTGCCCCGAAAAGACTCAAGACTTGATTTACTTTATCCATCCTCAGAGTCTTTTTACCTTGCTCCAAATCACGAATAAAGCGCAATCCCACTCCTGCTTTCTCTGCTAAATCTTTTTGATTTAAAGAGAAAGCTTTACGTTTAGATTTTATATAGTTAGCTAAATTTTGATTCATTTAGTTTATTCCCGTTCGGGTATAAATCCATAAGATTTAATAAAACTATACCCCATCGGGGATAAAAACCAACAGAATCGCACAAGGTATACCCGTAGGGGTATAAAAAATCCCCCTCATTAAATTAACAAGGGGGATTTTTACTATATTCTCAAAGCAAAAGCTTCACTTATTAAAGACACTAAGCCTTAACAGCCATCTGATCTTTAACAAGATCAATGATCTGATACGGTGTATCAGCAACTTTCACACCAGCAGCCTCAAATGCTTCACGCTTAGATTGGGCAGTACCTTTGTTACCAGAGATAATCGCACCAGCGTGTCCCATACGTTTTCCTGGAGGCGCAGTAACACCAGCGATATAACCAATAACAGGCTTCTTAACATTAGTTTTAATGTATTCAGCAGCTTCTTCTTCAGCAGTACCACCGATCTCACCGACTAAGATAATTAAATCTGTGTCAGGGTCAGCTTCTAAAAGCTCTAATGATTTGATCTGGTCGATACCGATAATCGGGTCACCACCAATTCCAAGTGCAGTAGAGATACCGATATCAGCTTGCTTAAGACCTAAACCGATTTCGTAAGTTAAAGTTCCTGATCTAGAAATCAAACCTACTCTTCCTGGCTTGTAGATTGATCCTGGGTGAATACCGATTAAACATTCACCTGGAGTGATGATACCGGGACAGTTAGGACCATTTACTAAAGTCCCTTTCTCAGCAGCAGCTGCGTGTAATTTAACAGCATCCTGTGGTGGAAGTCCTTCAGTGATAACTGAGATTAGTGGGATTCCAGCATTGATCGCTTCTAAAGCTGCATCTAATGCAAAGTAAGGTGGAACGAAAATAACTGAACAGTTAACTTCATGCTTAGCACATGCTTCATAAACTGAATCATAAACAGGGATTCCATCGAAATCCTGTCCACCTTTACCTGGAGTAACACCAGCTACGATATTAGTACCATACTCTCTCATTAAACGAGCGTGAGTAGAACCCATACCACCAGTGATACCTTGAACTATTACTTTTGTGTCTTTGTTAATTAATACTGACATTTTTTACTCCTATAATTTTAAGCTTTAGCGCAATAGCGCTCCGCTTTTCTAAACCTACTTCGCTAAGCTAACAGCCTCTTCAACAGCAGTTTCTAAGATGTTAGTCATAGGGATTCCTGCTTTATCCATAATCTCTTTAGCTTTTTCTTCGTTGTTACCGACAAGTCTAACAACCATCTTCGCTTCAGGTCTGATCTCTTTATAGTAAGCAAGAGCAGCTGCAACCTCGTCACAAGCAGTGATTCCACCTAAGATGTTAACTAAAAGAACTTTAACATCAGAACTAGATGAAACTAAATCTAGTGCACGCTTAACGTGATCTTTATTCGCTCCACCACCTACATCTAGGAAGTTAGAAGGCTTTCCACCTTTGTGAAGAACTAAATCCATAGTCGCCATAGTAAGTCCAGCACCATTACATAGGATACCGATGTTTCCTTCTAATTCAACTATGTTAAGTCCACACATTTTTCCTTTAAATTCTCTTTCACCTAAATCAGAAAGGTGTGCAGCTAACTGACCAGCAAACTGTGGTTGACGACCAACAGCATCTTCATTAATAGTTACTTTACCGTCAAGCGCGATGAAGTTATCATCACCATCAATGATAAGTGGGTTAATTTCAGCTAGGTCACAGTCATTCTTAGTCCATACTGTCCATAACTTATCTACTAAACCAGCAAACTTGATAAGTTCTTTTCCTTGAAGACCCATTTTAGCTCCAAGCTCTCTTGCGTGGAAACTAGAGTATCTAGCGCCAGGAACAGGAACGATTTCGATACTTCCAGATTCTTCAATCTCAACTCCACCTTCAGCAGAACCCATTAGGATAGGACCTCTATAGGCTCTGTCAATAAGAATAGAAACATAAAGTTCTTTTTTAATAGTTACTTTCGGCTCTACCAGAATCTTAGTAGGAAGTTCACCTTTAATAGGTAACTTGAAAATGTCTTGTGCTTTTTGGTAAGCATCTTCCTGATCATTTGCGAACTGGATTCCACCAGCTTTACCACGACCACCAGAAAGAACCTGAGTCTTTAAAGTTTTAGGGAAAGTTTTAGCAGGTATAGAGAAAACCTCTTCTGCACAACTAATTACGAATCCTTGAGGAGTAGGGATTCCTTCTTTTCTAAACAATGCTTTCGCTTCGTATTCAAATTGTCTCACAGCAATATCCTTTTATTTAATTACACCTTTTCCGTGCAAACACTATATATTCTAGCCCATAATCGAAAAGATGCTAACTAAATAAAGGGTATTTTAATTTAGACTTCAAAATTCCCTACTGTTTTGCAGAAGATCCCAACCATTGTTTAAATTCTTTATCCAAGTTACTCTTATCTTCCTCAGTCAATTTATCGTGAACATTAGCTGTCCAGTCTCGAATCTGGGATAAGTGCTCATAACAATAATTACCCAAAGTCAAATCTGATGCTAAAGAATCATGTTGTCTAATATAGTTACCAACCTGCTCTAATGTACTAGGAATAGTTCTTTTGGTATTAAGCTTAGAGTCAATTAATACACCATCTTTTATCTCACCCAAACTTTCATGTATTTTCTCATAGTCGTCTTTAAAAAGAAAATTAGAAAGAATCTTGTCAGCTAGGAACAGAAACCCTAAAATATTCCCCTGTTTCAACCATGTATTTGCACTACCATTATAGGCTGGGAATGAGTCTGTCGACAATTTTTCAAATATCAATTTCAAACTATTCTGAAGGATCTCAGAATTGGGAAAATCAAGCAAAGGAAGTAAGTCAAAAAAAGCTGGTCCCAAATCAGAATCAGTTTTATGAATAGTTGGTATGTGCTGAGTAAAGTTAGTAACTAAGCTTTTAATTTTACCCACGCCGTTCCAAGCAAAGAACTTAGCCTTGCTGTCAGAAGAATTTTCCTCATGAATCTTACCAGCTAATAATTGAGTTATATATGGATAGATACGATCATCATTATTTATCATTTCTAGTGTATTAGCATCACTGTATTCACCAGGTTCATTACTGTCAGCTTCATACTGATTATTATCTATTTGCACTTGATTACCAAGCTTAAAATATAATTCATCCAATAATTGTAAAAGCTCACCCTTGCAACTTTCATTTCCCTTTTCATATCCTTTAAAGCTATGGTATCCTAAATGCTTTTTAGCAAAATAAACTGAAGAAATCATTTTATTGTAGTTGGCTTTGACATCATCATTAAGGTTTTGAACATCGAGTTCACTTAGAGATTTCCCTTTATCTGATTCTTTTATTTCACTTTCATCGATAGATTTAATTAATTTATCCATAAAAAAAGAAAGAACCTCATAGATTTCGAAATAAGAGTATTCCTTAGTCTCAATATCCACACCAATACGAACTATACCTATGTCTAACAGCGTATCTTCTTCACTAAATTTGTTTCCGACGCCCTTAAAACGATCTTGATAATTTTTCAGATCATTGTAAGACATGGAAAGACTTTTAGACTTTCTTTTAACTTCACCAGATAAACTAAGGTAATTTAATTTATTTACACTTGACACCTTACAAAACCAACCAGTGATACATTTTAGTACAAGAATTTATACCCCTCTAAAACTTCTTTTGTGTGTAAAGTAAAAAGCAAAATCCACTCTTGAAAACAGAAATCTAGCCCTTGGAAAAACTTAATTATTAACAAATCTTAATCCGTGGAATAAACTTAGTGTATGGTAGTAGATTTCGAATTAAATAGCGACCAAAAAGAACTGCAAAAACTCTCAAGAGACTTTGCGAAGAAGGAAATTCTCCCCGCAGCAGAGGAACACGACAGAGAGTCCAAATTCCCACTTGAGATCGCGCAAAAAGCTTTAGAAGTAGGATTAATGAACCCTGGCTTCCCTGAATATGTAGGTGGGATCGACCTTGGGATTTTAGAGGAATGTATCATAGCTGAAGAATTAGGCGCAGCCTGTACTGGTATCGCAACGGCTCTTGGAGCAAATATGCTAGCAACAGCACCACTTATCGTTGTCGATGATAAAGAAATTAATAAAAAATTCATGGCACCGATGATGGAAGAACTTCAGTTCGCTTCATACTGTGTAACGGAGCCAGCCGCTGGATCTGACGTAGCTGGAATTCAGACCACAGCAAAGAAGGTCGGAGATGAATATATCATTAACGGTAATAAACAATGGATCACAGGTGCTAAATTCGCTAAATGGTTCTTCGTTCTTGCTGTAACGGATGCAAGTCAAGGCACTAAAGGTCTTTCTGCATTTATTGTTCCTGCTGACCTTGAAGGTGTTACTGTAAATAAAAAAGAAGACATGATGGGTCAGAGAGCAAGCTCTACTCACGCTGTCACCTTTAAAGATGTTAAAATTCCAGCGAACTATCTTCTAGGAGCAGAAGGTGAAGGTTTCAAAATTTCAATGAAAGCCTTTGATAGAACTCGTCCTGGAGTTGCAGCTGGAGCTGTAGGAATCATTAAAGCCGCTAGAGACTATGCAATGAAATATGCTACTGAAAGAACAGCTTTCGGTATGCCTATCGCTATGCACGAGGCTGTAAGTTTCATGATTGCAGAGATGTCTATTGACCATGAAGCTGCACAGTTACTTACTTGGAAATCAGCATGGATGATCGATAAAGGTGAGAGAAATACGAAGTATGCTTCTTTTGCGAAAGGCTTTGCCGCTGACGCTGCGATGAAAGCTGCTACTAATGCAGTTCAAGTATACGGCGGCTACGGTTACTCGAAGGAATACCCAGTAGAGAAGCTAATGCGTGACGCTAAGATTTATCAGATCTATGAAGGTACTTCACAGATTCAGAGATTGATTATTGCTAAAGAGATATTCTTGAGGAATGCTTAAGACTCTTCTACATTAACTTTCTTTAGAGTTCCTTGGGTGTAATCAATTTTAATTTGCTTTGCATTCTCTAGTTGATTTAGACTTATATTCAAACGATATCTATTCTCAGTGTCTTGGTCTTTGAACTCTTCATTAGTTCTTATAAAATTACTTTTAAATTCATTAAAACCAAGCTCGTTTTTAGATTTGAATTCATTTAAGATCTTTTGTTCTAATTTAGCATCTCTTTCTGGAGCTATCCATAAAAGATCTTGATCCATATTACGGTATATTCTTCCATTTTTAGCAAGCTTATTTAAAGCAAAAACAATATCTTCTTCTTTATATTTATCACTCAAATCCAAGCGAATGTCTTCGTAAGTCATTGAAATAACATCGACCTCAAACTCACGACCATCTAGAGTATCTTCAAGAGTAGCTGTCTTAGCTTTATAAACAGTTGGCTTCAACAAATTCTCAATATCCTCAGCTAAGTTTGGATTTTCTGTATTTAAAAGAACAGATGGCTGATAGCTAACATCATCTATGATCCTAATTAACCCCTGATCTTCCATCACACCAACAATCTCACCTACCCTAGTTCTATTTTCAGGACTTGAACTATTTAAAAAATTTTTACTGACAGTCTCTAATACATCATTGAATGAAATTGACTTCTCTAAAAACTCAATATCTTCTTCTAAAGGGTTAGTTATAAATAATTTATTTTCACTATCATTCCTAACTAACAACTCATAAATAGCTCCTGTTAACTCCTCGTTAGTTATATTTTGTTGAACAGGTACAGCTAAGGAATTACTAAGTCTAATTTTATTCTGCTCTTCCTTATGAGCTTGAGAATAACTATAACTAGGAATAATCATCGATTTTCCATTTAATCTGATATTTATAGGGTCTTGTTTTCTCTCATTATTTCGAAGTTTTTTTGCTTCTACTTGCTGGTTATCACCCGAGAGTTCATTCACAATATTAATTTTGTCCTCACCCACCATATCTAGAATCTTATTTCTCAAACCAGGATATAATTCGACTATTTCCTCAGTACTTAATAAATCGACCATAGATGAATCATTGTTTTCTGGAGTTTGTGATTTAATATAAGATTTCAAAACCTCACCAACAGGTTGCAGCAAAATATTCTGCTTAGGGTCATGAGTTTCCTTTAAAACAAAATCAGGTAACTCATCAGGAGATACAACTGGAACTTTAATAGGCTGGCTATTACTGCTTATTCTTGTCTTCAAAAAATCATTGAAATTGAATTTATCAGGTATTTTATCAAAATTAGTCATGGGAAGTATTATCTTACACGGTTTTCACTAAAAACACAATTATCTTAACCAAGTTGGAGTATTCTAATTCCATAGTCTAATCACACTAAAGTAATTTCCGCAAAAATATCTAAACCCTAATGGAAAATAGGGCTTGATCACTTGCACAAGTTCAAGGCTTGTGAGGATGAGAAAGCGCAGTGTAATGGAATTACATGAGCATTTTGAAGACGAATAAAACGCAGAAATTGGGTAAGTGCTCAAGCCCTATTAATGTTAAAATCCTAAATAGACTATGGCTACTAAAACTAAATATAAAACAGTTATCGGACTTGAAGTTCACGCTCAACTAAAAACAGCAACTAAGTTGTTCTGTAAATGTTCTACTAAATTTGGTGCAAAACCTAATGAAAATACTTGCCCAGTTTGCATGGGATACCCAGGCGTACTTCCTGTACTTAATGAACAAGCTGTAGAATTTGCGATTAAAGCTGGCTTAGCACTTGATTGTGAAATAGATCCTAACTGTAAATTTGACCGTAAGCAGTATTTTTACCCAGACCTTCCTAAAGGTTACCAAATCAGCCAGTTTGATAAGCCTATTTGTACTGGTGGTAAGCTCACTATCTTTAATGACAAGGTTGTAAACCTAGAAAGAATCCATATGGAAGAAGATGCAGGTAAGTTAGTTCACGCATCTGAAGATGCAGCGGATAGACTTCATGGTTCTGATTACAGTTTAGTTGACTTAAACAGAGCAGGAACACCACTTATAGAAATCGTTTCTAAGCCAGATATGAGTTCTGCTGAAGAAGCAGTAGCTTATGTAAAAGAATTACGTAAAATCCTTATGGCTATTGGTGTTTGTGATGGAAACATGCAAGAAGGTTCTTTAAGGTGTGATATTAATATCAGCTTAAACTTAGAGGGCGAGCCTTTAGGGACTAGAGCTGAAATTAAAAACGTAAACAGTTTCAGATCTATTGCAAGAGCTATTGAATATGAATATAAGCGTCAGTCTAAGCTTCTAGATGCTGGTGAAAAAGTAGTTCAAGAAACTAGACTTTTTGAAGAAAACTCAGGTAAAACATTCTCTATGAGGAGTAAAGAAGACTCTCACGATTACAGATATTTTCCAGAACCAGACTTAGTTCCTTTGGCGATTGAAGAGTCTTTAATCAATGAACTAAGAGAGAATCAACCAGAATTACCTAGTCAGAAAAGAAACCGTTATGTTTCTGAATTTGTTATTCCAGAGGAAGCAGCTGGAATCATTGCTGACGATGAAGGCTTAGCAGAAATCTTTGAGAAAGCAGTAGCAGAAGGTGTAAGCTCTACCAAACTTGCAAATTGGATAACAGGGTCTATTTCAGCATACTTAAATACTAAAGAAATTAGTATTAAAGAAACTAAATTAAGTGCTGATAGCTTTGCTGAAATGGTTAAACTTATCGAAGAGGGTACTATCTCTGACAACATCGCTAAGAACTCTATTATAGAGGAGCTTCTTGAAAAAGGTGGCTCAGCTAAAGCTATCGTAGAAAGAGATGACTTAGCACAAATCACAGATCCAGCTCAAATCGAAGCTATTGTTCAGGAAGTTATCGACGCTAATCAGAAACAAGTCGAGCAATTCCGCTCTGGAAACCAGAAAATCAAAGGGTTCTTTGTAGGGCAAGTAATGAAAGCTACAGCTGGTAAGGCTTCACCTCAACTTATTAATGAAAGTATTTCAAAGCTTCTTAAATGATCATGATATTTTAAGCGTCTTATGAAACTGGAGCTGCTTGAGCTTCTCCACCTCCTTGTCCTGAACTACCAGCCCACTTAACACCTTCTGCAAATTCTTTAACTATGTTTCCTCCAATTGGATCTAAAATTTGAGGAGCTGTTCCGTCTATAATATTTTCACCAACCTTAAGTCCCAACAAACCTGCAGCTTTATATGCATTTTGCTTGATATTCAGTTGACCTTCAGCAAAAGCTTCTTTGAAGATACTAGCTGAAAACCCACCTTGAGCCAAAGACTCTACCAAATAATATAACCCTGGTACTTGACTATCTTTCCTACCAGCAAAAGATATAATAGCTTTAACAAGATGATCTAAAGATGATAAACCTACTAACCCTGCTCCAGCTAAACCAAGATGAGTAGCAAGTTTATTACCTTTCTTAGTAGGTGTTTTTTCGACTAACTGCTTAGCAGCAGGAACAACATCACCAAAAATACCTGTAATAGTTGATACCAAACCTGTAAAAGCACCACTTATGTTTTTAACTGAATTTCCCCAAAATCCAGTGGCGTCTTTATCTAATTTAACATTACCATCATCAGGAGTCATTAATTCTTCTTCAGCGGCTTCTATAGAATCTAGAACCCCATCTTTCTCAAGCTCTTCTAATTCTTCAAGACCATCTACAACTTTCCACTCACCACTTTCTAATTTTTCATTTAATGAGTCTGGTGAAGATGCTAAATCTTGCCCTGTCTTCCTAGCTTCTTCTGCAGAAGCAACCTTAGCTTGCTCCTCTGAATTAACGGGAGTTACTCTTTTAAAACCTACGACCTTATTTGCTGCATTAACATCCTGTTTAACAGCTGTACCTGGCGTATTTGCAGTAGTGACTGTGGTATTTGCCATGATATTCCTAAGAAATAAAGGATTATATTCCTTTACGACAATACAAAGATTAGCTTGATATTTTTTTGATAGAAAAGTTAAAGATTTGTTAAAAGAGACATCAATACGTGCGTAAATACTGAAAAATATGACGTTAAACTGATGTTCACGTTAAAATATTGAACTATCAAGCTTTCTATTTATCAAACCTTAACCATAGAAAGATAAGTAAAGCTTGTGCGCATATTATGAACGATCAAAACGAAATTACTACAGGAGCTAAGGCTCTTTTACAAGAACTTAAAAGACAGGGAGTTAAAAGATTCTTTGGTTACCCAGGTGGGGTTCTTTTAGGTCTTTATAACGAACTTTATAGTGAAGATGAATTAATGCATATTCTTGTTCGTCACGAGCAAGGAGGCTGTCATGCAGCTGAAGGCTATGCTTGGACTAGTGGTAAAGCTGGAGTTGTTTTAGCGACAAGTGGACCAGGGAGTACTAATTTAGTATCTGGTATAGCTAACGCTTATATGGATTCGACTCCTATAGTATGCCTAACAGGTCAAGTTCCTACTGCTGGAATCGGAAGTGATTTTTTCCAAGAAGCAGATATTTCAGGAATCACTTACCCTATAGTTAAACACAGTTATTTAGTTAAAAAACCTGAACATTTAGCAAAATCAGTTGCTAATGCTTTTCATATTTCGACATCTGGTAGACCTGGTCCTACTCTAGTAGACATGCCTAAAGAT
Organism: Candidatus Caenarcanales bacterium; assembly: GCA_013216135.1. Taxonomy (GTDB): domain Bacteria; phylum Cyanobacteriota; class Vampirovibrionia; order LMEP-6097; family LMEP-6097; genus DT-14. The sequence continues at coordinate 9,850 of JABSOS010000004.1, read as the reverse complement.
GTTTTAAATGGTTCTTATGAAGTTACTGAAGAGAATTCTACAGAGAACTTCCGTCCAGAAATAAAGGGTTACAAACCCAAAACCAAGGGCAACCCTAAGCAGATTTCACTCGCTGCAAAGAAAATCCTCCAAGCTAGACGCCCAGTTTTATATGTAGGTGGCGGAGTTATTAAAGCAGGCGCATCTAAACTTATCCAGGAGCTTGCAGAGACTTGTATGATCCCAGTTACTTCTACTTTAATGGGTAAAGGAATTATTCCTCATGAGCATCCATTATTTATGGGTATGCTTGGTATGCACGGTACAGCTTACGCTAACTATGCAGTTTATAACTGCGACCTTTTAATATCTATCGGTGTTAGATTCGATGATAGAGTTACTGGAAAGATTGAACAATTTGCTCCAGATGCTGACATTATTCACGCGGACATTGATCCAGCTGAAATTGGTAAAAACAGAGAAATAAATCCTGACACAGATGTTCCTATAGTAGGTGATGCTTATAACGTTACTAGAGATCTTATTGAGGAAATTAACAATCGTAAGGTAAATAGTGAAGAGTGGTTAAAGAAAATTGATGAGTGGAAATCACAGTATCCTCTAGATCACGACCCTATTTCGACTAAATACATCAGTCCACAGTATGTATTTAAACAATTCGCGGAGAAATTAAAAGATAAAGCTATCTACTCCACAGATGTAGGTCAACACCAAATGTGGGCAGCACAGCACTCTCACATTGATCATCCACGTCAATGGTTAACTAGTGGTGGTGCAGGTACTATGGGCTTCGGTCTTCCTGCTGCTATCGGCGCATCTGCTGCTTTAGAAGATTCTAGAGGCACTGAAGACGATAGATCTGATAAAACAGTAGTTAACATCACAGGGGATGGTAGTTTCCAGATGAATATCCAGGAATTAGGAACGACTAAAGCTTATAACTTAAAAGTCGTGAACTGTATCTTTAATAATAATAATTTAGGTATGGTTAGACAATGGCAAGAGCTTTTCTACGATGCTAATTACTCTCACGTAGATTTAAAGCATGGCAGCCCTAATTTCTCGAAAGTAGCTGAAGCCTATGGTCTGAAAGGTTATATCCCGGAAACCCGTGAAGAACTTCAAGACTGCATGAATGAAGCCTTAGCTGATCCAGAAACGACAGTTATCGACTGTCCTATGGCTTACGATATGAACGTATGGCCTATAGTTCCAGCTGGATCTTCGAATATGGATATGATGGGTATAGGTAGTAACACTTTGCCTGAAGAAACACCAGAATTTGATACTAGTGACTTCGTTTAAAGACTAGTCATGTAAGTTTAGTCTTTACTTTTTAGATTTTGCTTTTCTAGCTTTTGCAGCTTTCTCAAATGCTTTTAAAAGTAGCTTTTGAGTTTTTAAACTTTGTCTTAGAGTCATCTTTGATCCCTCACTTAATCTATCTAATAATATAATTCCCAGATTTCTGGAATTTATAACTTGAATGGACTAGAAAAAGCAAAGACTGCTATGATTTTTGGATAAGTTTAAGGAGTCTATGAAATCATAGTTTCATAAGGGTTTCTTAACCGAAAATAAGGAAAATATGGCGATTTTAACGCAAAAAAACGAGCTAAAAACAGAAAATATCGAGGTTATCGGTGCTAGACAACATAACCTAAAGAATATTAATGTGACTATACCTAAAAATAAATTAGTTGTTATTACAGGTGTCAGTGGTTCTGGGAAAAGTAGCCTTGCTTTCGATACTGTATTCGCCGAAGGACAGAGAAGGTATATTGAAAGTCTTTCTAGCTATGCTAGACAGTTTTTAGGGCAGTTAGACAAGCCTGACGTCGAAGAAATTAAGGGTTTGAGTCCTGCTATAGCTATTGACCAAAAATCAACCTCACACAACCCGAGGTCAACGGTAGGCACAGTTACTGAAATCTATGATTACTTCAGATTATTATTTGCTCGGATTGGTGAACCTTTCTGCTATGTTTGTGGAACTAAAATCGAAGCACAGACTATAGATCAGATCGTAGATAAAATCATGGCTTTTCCTGAAGGAACCAAATTAATTATACTTGCACCAGTAGTTCAGGATAAAAAAGGGGAGCACCAAAACACATTCTCAAGCTTAAAGTCAGATGGATTTATGAGAGTTCGTGTCGACGGCACACTTTATACTCTAGATGAGCCGATTAAGCTTGCTAAAACCAAGAAACACACTATTGATCTGGTTTTAGATAGAGTAGTGGTAAAAGAAAATGCTCGAAGCAGAATAGCAGACAGTACTAGCCTTGCTTTAAATAAAGGTGAAGGTAGGGTTATTATCCAAGAGATTATAGATAAAGAAAATACTAAAGACCACCATTTCTCTGAGCTTTACTCGTGTCCTAATGGACACGGCTCTATGCCTGAACTAGATCCTAAACTATTTAGTTTCAACACTCCACTAGGGGCTTGCCCTACCTGTTCAGGAATAGGTGTAGAGAGAAGCTTTGCACCAGAACTTATAGTTCCCAACCCTGATCTTAGTTTAAAGAAAGGAGCTATAGCTCCATGGGCTAAAACTAATAACGTCTACTATACAGCTTTACTAGAAGCCCTTTCAAAGCTTTTAAACTTTTCAATGACTAAGCCATTCTCAGAGTTACCTGAAAAGGTTCAAGAAATTATTCTTTATGGCTTAGATGATGAATACGTAACTATAGACACTAGTAAGTATCCGAGTTTAGGCTACGCCGACTACCAAACATACTATGAAGGTGTAATTCCTCAGTTAGAAAGACGTTACAGGGATAGTAATTCAGAGTCTTGGAAATCAGACACAGAGAATTTCATGATAGAAAGACCCTGTCCTGACTGTGGTGGTTCTAGACTCAGAGCTGAAGCTAGAGCTGTAAAAGTTAAAGGCAAAAATATTAAAGACCTTTGCGATCTTTCAATAGAAAAGCTTTTTGGCTTCTTCAAAGAAATACGAGGAAAGCTTTCAGACACTGAATTCACCATTGCTGATAAATTATTAATCGAGATTGAAGCGAGACTAAGGTTCTTGCTAGATGTTGGCTTAGAATACTTAAACCTATCTAGAACGGCTAAAACCCTTTCAGGTGGAGAAGCTCAAAGAATAAGACTTGCTTCTCAAATCGGCTCCGGCTTATCAGGGGTACTTTATGTTTTAGATGAACCTTCTATTGGTCTTCACCAGCGTGACAATTCACGTTTGCTTCAGACTTTAAAGAACCTAAGAGACTTAGGAAATACGGTTTTAGTAGTAGAGCATGATGAAGATACCATGAAAGCTGCAGACTGGATTATCGATATTGGTCCAGGAGCAGGAGTACATGGTGGTGATTTAATCGCCTCAGGAGTATTTGATGATTTCATCAACAAAGGTTCACTTACTGCTGATTACCTATCAAAGCGAAAAGTAATCCCACATGGCAATAAACCACGTGAAGGTAATGGCTTAAGCATTAATCTTACTAGTGCTCACGCTAACAACTTAAAGAACGTGAATCTGAACTTAGATTTAGGCAAATTCATTGCAGTAACTGGAGTTTCAGGTTCAGGAAAAAGCACCCTAGTAAATGACTTACTACTAAGTGCTCTAAAAAATAAGCTGGGGCATAAAACCATGTTCCCTTCTGAGATTGACTCTATAAGCGGAGTTGAGAACATCGACAAAGTTATAGTAATTGACCAAAGCCCTATAGGAAGAACACCTAGATCAAACCCTGCAACTTACACTGGAGCCTTCGATCCTATCCGTGAATTATTCAGTCAAACTGTAGAAGCTAAAGCTAGAGGTTACTCCCAAGGACGCTTCAGCTTCAATGTCAAAGGTGGACGCTGTGAAGCATGCTCAGGAGCTGGATTAGTAGAGATTGAAATGAACTTCTTACCTTCTGTATTCATTAACTGTGATGTCTGTAAAGGTAAAAGATACAATAAAGAAACTTTAGAAGTTCGTTACAAAGGTAAAAATATCTACGACGTCTTAGAAATGACTGTAGAGGATGCTTTAGAATTCTTCGAAGCGATACCTAAAATCAAAAACAAACTCCAAACCCTTTCTGATGTCGGTTTAAACTACATAAAATTAGGGCAAGCTGCAACAACTCTGTCTGGTGGTGAAGCACAGAGAGTTAAACTTGCAAATGAACTTTCTAAGCGCTCAACAGGTAAGACGTTATACTTACTAGATGAACCTACTACAGGACTACACTGGCATGATATTCAAATGTTACTTTTAGTATTAAATCGTTTAGTAGATAAAGGGAATACAGTTCTAGTAATTGAACACAACTTAGATGTCATCAGGCAGTGTGATCACATTATCGACTTAGGTCCAGATGGTGGTGAGAGAGGTGGCAACATAGTTGCCGAAGGAAGTCCTGCTGAATTTATTTCAAGGAAAGATACATATACTGCTAAGTTTTTGGCTATGATGGATTAATTATGCACCCAGTACTCGAAATCGGTAGCGGCAGCTATAAGCTCCACCTCAAAGATAAATTCAACAAAAAGTTTCAAAGTAGCTTAGGTAAAGGTCTTATGAACAATGCCTTATCACCAGATTCCGTAAGCATAGCTTTAAGTTCTTTTGATGAGCAAATTTCACCATTTTTAAAAGAACATAATATTGAAATCTCAAGCCTACTCTGTTTTGCTACAGCAGCAGTGCGTGTCTCTATGCAAGACCCAGATAAATCTGGAGAAAATTTCATCAATGAACTAAAGTCTCGTGGCATCAAAGAAGTAAAAGTTTTCAGTGAAGAAGACGAATGCAAATACGCTGCCTATGCAGTAATGGCATCTTTAGACAAGTTGAAAGACTATTCTATATTAGACTCAGGTGGTGCTAGCCACCAACTTATGGAAATTCAAAATTCAAAATTACAATTATTTAATTCCTTCAAAATCGGTTCCCACACAGATTTAACAAAAAGTCCTCTGCCAAATTTCACCAAGCATAATTATATAAGTCAAAAGAACCTAGTCATACTAGGAACTACAGGGCAAATTCTAAATCACGCACCTCTAATTAAAACTAGTTCAAACCTAGCAGAAGACTTATATAAACTACTCACTAAGCTAGATAGCATCGGCATAGCCGAAAGAAAAATTTTCTTAGAAGAATTAGTTGAGAACCCAGAAATCCAAAAACTCTTTGTTGACTACCGTTTAGCGATTCTACCTCAAGCTATAAAAATCATCCACAATGTAGTGGCTCAATTAAAAGTAAAAGAAATCTTCAATTCCTCAGATGAAGCTATTCACTATGTTTCAAAACACGGATTCAAAAACTAATTAAAAGAAATTACTTTTTCTTCTTAATTTTCTTCGGAGGAATAAACTCATCAATTAATTCCTCTTTTAAATTCGGAGAATAGTTTAACCCTAAAAGTGAATCTTCAAGCTCTTTAATCTCATCAATAAACTCAACAAGAGAAGTAAAGTTTTTAAATATAGAAGCATAGCGGATATACGCTAAAGCGTCAGCTGCTTTAAGCCTTCTCATAACCACTTCCCCAAGCTCATTTGAGCTTATTTCACGGTGGTAAACTTTATAAATTTCAGACTCAACATCATCAACAATCCCATCTATGACAAGAGTGCTTAATTGAGTTTTGCTGCAAGCTCTAACTATACTTTTTAATAATTTATCTCTTGCAAAAACTTCTTTGTCACCATTAGCTTTGATCACGATGATCGGGCTTTGTTCGATTCTTTCGTAGGTGGTAAAGCGCTTAGTGCAATCTGCACACTCTCTTCTTCTACGAATAGACGCGCCTTCATCTATAGCTCGACTCTCGAGCACCCTTGTATTATCTGAATTGCAAAAAGGGCACTTCATATCTAAGTGGACGCAATAAGCCCTAATTTTGTTCCACAAATTTTAAAAGTTTAACCTTGTCGCCACTTTTTCTCTTTATCTTCAACCAATTGTTCTACTTGTTTCTTTAAATCGTAGATCTGTTTCTGATAACGCATGGTGATGTCTCTTTCTTGTTTTTTAAGTAAGAAATCTATATCAACTGGAGCACTCGCAATGTTTTCAACCGCCTGATTCTCTAGCTGTAACTTAAGCTCGGTTACATAGTTATCCTGCTCAGCATTTTTATACTCTAATTCTTCGATAGTTTTTTGTAAGGCCTCAAACTCGACATAAGCCTGATCAATAACTGAATTCTTTTCCTGAAGCTGAGTTTCATACTTTTCAACCTGCTTCTCTAAAGTTTTAATTCTTTCGTGCAGTAAAGAAATACTAGATGACTCTGATTTTTGTTCCCGAAGCTCTGCTTCTAGTGACTGAACCCTGTCTCGAGCAGCTTTATCTCTATCATTGTATTCATTAAGCAACTGCAAATAATCTCTAGTTAAACTTTTTAATTGTTCCCTAGGGGATAACTCTTTAAATGGAGAAAGACTCGGAATATGCTCTGCAAACTGCTCAGCAAAAGAACTGATATGATGAATATCATCAAAACTTAAGCCACTAGACACTAGTTCATGAACTTTAACGATTAACCTAACGATATTTTTTTGGTAAGTTCCGTCGACAGGTATTTGTAACCCTAAAAAGTCTTCATAGTGAATTAAAGTAGACTCGTCTATCCCGAGTTCACCACAAATTTCTTTTCTTGAAATAAATTCAGTCATATAAAATTAATACTCGTATTGAGGTGGAGCCGGAGGCTGCATAATCTCTTTATTCATTGTACTCGGTTGCTGGGCTTGAGGGTAAGATTCTTTTACTTCTTGCTTATCTTTCCCACGGCCAAATATCCAAAAACCTTTTTTCTTCTTTTTCTTAGGCTGAGGTTTAGCAGCTTCCACTTTCTTTGCCATTCGGACATCATAATCTTGTTTCAAGAGCATTATATCCTTTCTCAATCTTTCATTTTCACCACTAAAGCCATCAAGGTATCGATTTAATTCATCAATTTTAAGATCACGTTTTTTAATCTCATCTTTTAAAACTTTTACTTCACTCTGAAAAAGTTCCATAACTTCAAGCAAACTAGCTAGATCCTCTCTATCCTTATCTAATTCCTTTTCAAATGAATCTAATAATTTAGAGAGCATTACTGCCATTTCATAACGATTAACAGTGTTAGAGCCGACAAAAGTATTATTCGGGTAACCACTCATGATCTTATAATCATTAGTAATTTTCTTCACTGCTGGCTCAGCCCAGTGTCCTTTCGGCACATCCTTAAAGGCTTTCGCTGAGTTCATATGAGATATCGAAAAAAATATTAACGCCAAAACTAGGGCAGAGAAATTTAACCTCATAGCTATTAGTTTATAATATCCGCAAGTCTAAAAGTAGTATTAAGAAACAATTTTTTCAGAAACTTAGAATATAATTAGCAAAGGAGTTATAAATTGCTAAGAATAGGACAAGGTTACGACGTTCATCGCCTGATGACAAAAGTTGAATTTGATGAAAAATATCCAGATAGATCAGGCCATAAATTTATACTCGCTGGAGTTGAAATTCCCTCTGAAAAAGTTTTAGTTGGTCACTCAGATGCAGATGTATTAACCCATGCCATCTGCGACGCTTTACTAGGAGCAGCTGGATTTAAAGACATCGGGAACCAGTTTCCAGATAATGATCCAGAATTTAAAGGAATCGAGAGCCAAATACTTTTAAAAAGAGTTTTAGATTTAATTTCAAAGAAATGGAAAGTTGAAAATATTGACTCTGTCGTTATGGCTGAAAAGCCTAAGCTTGCTCCTCACATAGAGTCTATGAAAGCTAAGCTTGCTGAGACATTAGGTATTGAGATTGATCAAGTTAATATTAAAGCTACAACTACTGAAAAATTAGGTTTCGTAGGAAGAGAAGAAGGAATTGCAGCTAGTGCTGTGGCGCTGATTTCTAGGATTTAGTTTTTTCATAATTAAAGCACACTCTTACTCTTTACGAAAATCTTTAGTTATATAACTAAGTTTATTATCTCCAGAAATCTGAATGATTGCCTTGTTGTTATCTATCGCTTCTACGATAATGTCATTCGGCATACTTCTATGAGCTGGACGTTTAATATGCGTAGTTATTTGTTTATCTTTTTCTGTACTTAAAACTAATTCTGTACAATATTGCCCTGGGAAGTTTACATTTAAATTCTTACCACCAAGCTTGTGATATCCTTTGTGAATATTTCTAACTAGGAACATAGCAGGCTTAACAAATAACCCATAAATAGGTTTGCTAAGAAAGCTCAAAAAGCCTAATTTTTTCCCAGTTTCATTTTCTAAAAATTCCCACTCTTCTTTAACAAGACCGTCATTCAAACGTACTTCAGGCTTAAAACCAACTTTAATAAAGTCTAAAGTGCCATATTGTTTACCAATTGATTTTTCAAGTTTTTGAGGATCCAAATTGGCTTCTGTGAGAACTAAATTAGTTGAATCATTTTGATCTAATTCTTCCCCAAGGCTCCTAGCATTGGATAAACTATTTGCAGAGAACATATCAACTGCGGACTGAATTACTAACCAATTATTTCTATTTGGATCAAAATATAGTGCAGCAGTATGGTAAGGCTTCTCTGTGAAAGAAACCTTTGAATTTTTATTTGCTCGCATTACTCCTTTTTGAACTTGGAGCAAGGGTCCAATATCAGGATCATTCAATAAGCTTTTTTCTAATACATATGAAATTATATAAGTTTTATTTTTATCTAGTTTATCTGTTATGTGCTTATATTTCGGTGTATCGATTGGTTTATTAAGGAACTCTTCTTCTAGTTTTTTTGTTTTTGGATTCATTTCTATACCGATGACTTTTTTAGAGTCACTTGTAGTAATCTTATCGTGAGCCAACTTTATATTTTCTTCAACTATCTCTACATTCTCCAAATCTCTATATTTAATTTGCATTTTTGGTAAACCATTTTTTTCGACATCATCTTTCAATTCATCAATACTTTTATAGGCTTTGGATTGATATACTTCAGTATAATTTTTCTTAACCTTTGTATTTTTTAGTGTCTCTTGTGTAGTCTTGTTCTTTTTGTTTATTAAAAATATTTGATGCTTGTTTATATCGTCATGAACATGGATTACATCCAAATTATATTTTTGAGCATGAGGCGCAAGCCAAGGATATAGTTCTTCAAGTTTTGTACCATCTGTTGTATCCATATACACCACATTATTTTGAAATGCATTAGGGATAAGTATAGATCCAGATTCACTTTCTGAGAATTTGATTTTTTCTTCAGAGTATATTTTATCCTCATTCTCAAATTTCCAAGTCCCGCCTGTTTGAGATTCAAAGCGTGAAGAATTAGAATAGGACTTTTTTTTCATTGAATTATATAATCTTTCCTTACCTTCATAGCTGATATTCAGCCCCAGGGCAACCGCAAAGTGGGCTAATACATGTGTAAGCCTGGCCAATAGCGAGTATTCATGACTTAATAGAGTTGTGAAAATAAGTAAAAGTTTAGTAGAAGAATACTTTAATGAATTGGAAGATCCTCGTGATTCTCGTGGAAAGCGACATGATTTGCTGGAGATAATTCTCTTAGCAATTATTGGAAGCATTTGTAAAACTGATGATTGGGAGGAAATAGTTGCGATATGTGAGTCAAAGGAAAACTGGTTAAGGACTTTTTTAGATTTAAAGCATGGAATTCCATCTCATGATACTTTTGAAAGAGTTTTTGCAGAAATAAATCCAAAAGAATTTGCTAACTGTTTCACAGCTTGGTCTCAAGCCCTGGCAAAAATTACAGACGGGGCAATTGTAGCTATTGATGGTAAAATATTAAGATCTTCATATAGGGATAGCTCAAAAAAGTCAGCCTTGCATTTAGTAAATATTTGGTGTTGCAGT